>NZ_JBFTHI010000009.1:0-146002 GCF_056394165.1 Arthrobacter sp. 10T416
GGGGTGACCTTACCGACCAGGATGTCGCCGGCCTCAACCTCGGCACCGATGTGGATGATGCCGCGCTCGTCCAGGCCTGCCAGGACTTCCTCGGACACGTTCGGGATGTCACGGGTGATTTCCTCGGCACCAAGCTTGGTGTCGCGGGCATCGATCTCGTGCTCCTCGATGTGAATCGAGGACAGGACGTCCTCGGCCACGATCCGCTGGGACAGGATGATGGCGTCCTCGAAGTTATGGCCTTCCCATGACATGAATGCCACGAGCAGGTTCTTACCGAGGGCGAGTTCACCCTGGTCCGTTGCCGGGCCGTCGGCGATGATGCCGCCGACTTCCAGGCGCTGGCCTTCGTTGACCAGGACGCGGTTGTTGTAGCAGTTGCCCTGGTTGGAACGCGCGAACTTGTTGATCCGGTAGTTGGTCTCGGTACCGTCGTCGTTGAGCACGATGACGAGTTCAGCCGAAACCTCGGTGACCACACCGGCCTTCTTGGCGATGGTGACGTCACCGGCGTCGACAGCGGCGGCGCGCTCCATGCCGGTGCCGACGAACGGCGCCTCGGAACGGACCAGCGGCACAGCCTGGCGCTGCATGTTGGCACCCATGAGTGCACGGTTGGCATCGTCATGCTCGAGGAACGGGATCAGGGCGGTAGCCACAGACACCATCTGGCGCGGGGAAACGTCCATGAACTCGACGTCGGCGGCGGGGACCAGCACGGGCTCGCCTCCACCACCGCGGGCGCGGACCAGGACGGTCTCTTCGGCGAAACGCTTGTTCTCGTCGAGCGGCGCGTTGGCCTGAGCGATCAGGACCTCGGCCTCGTCGTCGGCGGTGAGGTACTGGACCTCATCGGAGACGACACCTTCGGAAACAAGGCGGTACGGGGTTTCGATGAAACCGAACGGGTTGATGCGTCCGTAGGAAGCCAGCGAACCGATCAGGCCGATGTTCGGGCCTTCAGGGGTTTCGATGGGGCACATACGTCCGTAGTGGGACGGGTGCACGTCACGGACTTCCATGCCGGCGCGGTCACGGGACAGACCACCCGGGCCAAGCGCGGACAGGCGGCGCTTGTGGGTCAGACCCGAGAGCGGGTTGTTCTGGTCCATGAACTGGGACAGCTGGGACGTTCCGAAGAACTCCTTGATGGCTGCCACGACGGGGCGGATGTTGATCAGGGTCTGCGGCGTGATGGCCTCGACGTCCTGGGTGGTCATCCGCTCGCGGACAACGCGCTCCATACGGGACAGGCCGGTGCGGACCTGGTTCTCGATGAGCTCGCCGACGGCGCGGATGCGGCGGTTGCCGAAGTGGTCGATGTCATCGATCTCGACGCGGAGTTCGTGGTCCTGGCCGTCGCGCTTGCCCGTGAGGGTCTTCTCACCGGCGTGCAGGGCTACCAGGAACTTGATCATGGCAACGATGTCTTCAACGTGCAGCACGGAGGCTTCCTTGTCACCAAGGGAGCGGTCGATGCCGAGCTTGCGGTTGATCTTGTAACGGCCAACCTTGGCCAGATCGTAGCGCTTGGAGTTGAAGTACAGGTTGTCCAGCAGGGACTGGGCAGCCTCGACGGTGGGCGGCTCGCCCGGTCGCAGCTTCCGGTAGATGTCCAGCAAGGCGTCTTCGCGGGTTTCGGTGGCGTCCTTCTCCAGCGTCGCGCGCATGGAGTCGTACTGGCCGAATTCCTCGAGGATCTGGCCTTCGGTCCAGCCGAGGGCCTTCAGCAGCACCGTGACGGACTGCTTGCGCTTGCGGTCGAGGCGGACACCGACCTGGTCGCGCTTGTCGATTTCGAGTTCGAACCAGGCGCCGCGGGACGGGATGATCTTCGCGGTGAAGATGTCCTTGTCGCTGGTCTTGTCGGCGGTGCGCTCGAAGTAGGCGCCCGGGGAGCGGACGAGCTGGGACACGACGACACGCTCGGTGCCGTTAACGACGAAGGTGCCCTTCTCGGTCATCAGCGGGAAGTCGCCCATGAACACGGTCTGCTGCTTGATTTCGCCCGTGTTGTTGTTCATGAACTCGGCCTTGACGTACAGCGGAGCCGAGTACGTAGCGTCCCGGTCCTTGCACTCGGCCATGGTGTACTTCGGGTCAGCGAACTCCGGCTCGGAGAAGCTCAGGGACATGGTGCCCTGGAAGTCCTCGATCGGGGAGATCTCTTCGAAGATGTCAGACAGGCCCGACGTGGTGGCGACGCTGAGGTCGCCCTCTTCGACGGCCTTCGCGACGCGTGCCTGCCAGCGTTCGTTTCCGACCAGCCAGTCGAAGCTGTCCGTTTGCAGGGCAAGCAGATTCGGAACGTCAAGCGGTTCGTGAATCTTTGCGAAGGAGAGCCGGCGGGTTGCACCGTCGGTGCTGTCGGCATTGATAGCGGTAGCGTTGTTTACATTAGAGGTGCTCGAGGCGACCAAGAGGGATCCTTCCACAGACCTTCAGGCGTTTTCAGATCTCCCCCGTTATGCACCCTGCGAAAGTGACTCCGCAGTGCTACCAATCCGGTTCCGCTATATGACCCGGGAACCCACGCTGACCATGCTGGTGCACGTTGTAGACGGCACATTGATGGAGCAGCTGTCAGGCTAAGCCCACCGCTATATGAAGGCTGAAGGTAAACAGGGAAGACGCAAATATCTACGATACGGCAAAGCAACCTACTTGTCTACCCCACTTGCGGCGTGAATGCAAGCACGTCCCCCGGCGCCGGCGCTCCCGCCCTCCCTGCCGAATAGCACCGTGACGGGGCTCACGATAGCCTTGAAGAACATCGTTAGAGATCGGAAGAGATAACCATGAACAACTCCGCGGACAACAATGATGTTGTCATCCTCGCAGCCGCCCGCACCCCCCAGGGCCGGCTCAACGGGCAGCTGGCCAGCTTCACCGCCGTCGAACTCGGTGCCCACGCAATCCGCGCCGCCCTTGCTGCCAGCGGAGTCAAGGCTGACCAGGTCGATTCAGTAATCATGGGCCAGGTCCTGCAGGCCGGCGCCGGGCAGAACCCGGCCCGGCAGAGTGCCATCGGGGCAGGCATCGGCTGGAACGTTCCCACCGTCACCATCAACAAGGTGTGCCTTTCCGGCCTTACCGCCGTGATCGACGCGGCCCGGCTGATCCGCAGCGGGGATGCCACCGTGGTGGTCGCCGGCGGCCAGGAGTCCATGACCCGGGCGCCGCACCTGCTGCCCGGCTCCCGGCAGGGCTGGACGTACGGTTCCATCCAGGCGCTCGACGCCGCCGCCCACGACGGCCTCACCGACGCCTTCGACGGCCAGTCGATGGGACTGTCCACGGAGAGCAAGAATGTCACCCTCGGCATCGACCGCGCCTCCCAGGACGAGGTGGCCGCGGCCTCGCACCAGCGCGCCGCATCGGCTGCGAAGGATGGCGTCTTCGACGGCGAGATCGCGCCGATCAGCGTCAAGCAGCGCAAGGGTGACCCCCTGGTGGTCAGCGCCGACGAGGGCATCCGTCCGGACACGTCGGTTTCCTCCCTGGCCGGGCTGCGTGCCGCGTTCGCCACGGACGGCACCATCACGGCCGGCAACTCCTCGCCGCTCTCCGACGGGGCAGCCGCCCTGGTCCTCACCTCGCGGCAGTTCGCCGAGGACCACGGACTGGAGTACCTGGCCGTGGTCGGCACGCCCGGACAGGTCGCCGGACCGGACAATTCGCTGCACTCCCAGCCGTCCAACGCGATCAAGAGCGCACTGGATAAGGCCGGATGGTCAGCCGCGGACCTGGACTTCATCGAGATCAACGAGGCCTTCGGCTCCGTGGCTGTGCAGTCCCTCAAGGACCTGGACTACCCGCTCGAACAGTGCAACATCCACGGCGGCGCGATTGCCCTGGGCCACCCGATCGGCGCATCCGGAGCACGGCTGGCCCTGCACGCGGCCCACGAGCTGAAGCGCCGCGGCACCGGCAAGGCCGCCGTGTCCCTCTGCGGCGGCGGCGGGCAGGGCGAGGCCCTCCTGCTGTACCGCGACTGATGACCGAACCCACGGCACACCCGGCTGCGGGGCAGGCTTCCGGCCCCGCAGCCGGTCTTCCTTCCGGGCACCACCACGGCGGGAGCACCGGCAGGAAACGCTTCCTCGCCGACGCCGCCGCACGCGGGATCACGGTGGAACTGGTGGAGCGGATGGCCGCGAGCAGCCTGGAGGAGGCCGCGGCCATCCTCGGCATCAGCCCCGGCGACATCGTGAAGTCCCTTGTGGTCAAGCACAAGGACGGCAGCTTCCTCTTCGCCCTTGTCCCCGGCGACCGCCAGATCTCCTGGCCCAAACTCCGCCAGCTGGTCGGAGTCAACAAGCTGTCCCTGCCCAGCGCCGACGTCGCCCTCGCTGCGACCGGCTACGAGCGGGGCACCATCACCCCGCTCGGCAGCACCACCGCGTGGCCTGTGTACGCGGACAGCACCATCGCCGGCCGCCGGATCTCGATGGGTGCCGGTGAGCACGGCTACAGCGCATTCGTCCACCCGGACGCACTGACCGCCGCCCTCGGCGCCGTCGTCGCGGACATCACCGATCCGGTCCAGTAACGACGTAGCCCAGCCCGGTTAACACGTGCCTGGCGCATCGACTGCTCCGTAGGTGCCGTTCTGGGCGCTGAAAACGGCGGTTACGGAGCAGTCGATGGGAGCTCAGTGCGTCAGGCTGTGACTGTCAGGGCTTGCCCGTTGACCGTGAGCCGCCAGTTGTCCTGGCTGAAGACCGAGGCGTCGAGCGTCCCACGGGCCACGACGTAGTCGATGATGCGCTGCCGGATCTCCTGCTGGCTGTTGGAGAGGACCGGAGCTGTCTTGACCGCGGGGAAGTTGCCGCCACCGCTCTGGCGGTAGTTGTTGATGGCCATGGCAAATTCCTTGTCCGCCGGCACGGGGGCGCCGCCGTAGGTGAGATTCATGATCCTGTCCCCCACCGGGCGGCCCAGGTCGATCTCGTAATTCAACGGCGCGTCCAGCCCGTACACGACGTCGTAGTTGTAATCCGGGGTGCCGTTCGGCGCGATGGCGGTGGCCGCGTTCGTGACGTCCTGGGCGCGCGCGGTAGTGCCGCTGACCGGCTTGAAGTACTGGGCCGACCACTCCAGGTAGGCCTTGACCTGCGCGCCCGTGACCTTGATGGAGAGCAGCGTGTTGTCGAAGATGTAGAGGCCCGCCACGTCGCGGATGGTCAGCGGGCCGGCCTTCACATCCACCGACCGGGAGAAGGCCGCCGCGATGGACAGCACCGGGAGTGCCGCTGCCGGGCCGTTGGCGAGTTCGGCTTTGATGGTGGCCGCCTGGACGTAGTTGATCGCATCGATCGCGGCGGAATCGCCCCAGCAGGCGGTGGCCGTGGACAGCGGCGCGGTGGAGGTGCCAATGACCTGGTTCACGTACTTCACGGTGGCCTCGTGCCCGGCCTGCACCGCGTTGACAACGGCGGGGTCCGGGTCCACGGTCTTGGCATCCAGCAGGTGTGAGTGGGCCGAGGCCACCTTCCACTCTCCGCGGTCCTTGACGAGGTCCAGATCGATGACGGCGACGCGCATGCCCCATTTGAGCGGCTCGGTCAGGAGAACCTGCCGGCCGGTGGCTTTGTTGGTGACGAACCGCTCTGGGATCTCCAGGTGCGCGTGCCCCACCAGGATGGCGTCAATCCCTGGAACCTCTTCGGCGAGCTGGGTGGACGCGTTCTCGGGGAACGGCAGCGCATCCCCGTAGGAGGAACCCGGGGTGGCGCCCGAGTGGCTGGAGACGATAACGACGTCAGCCCCGGCCGCCTTCATTTCCGGGATGACCGTCTTGGCTTCCTCGACGATGCCGTTGAAGTCGAGCTTGCCCTGCACGTTGTCGCGGTCCCAGAGCGCGCACCCGGGAGTCACGAAGCCGACCAGGCCCACAGTCACCCAGCCGTTCCCTGTCTTGACCCGCTTGAGGACGTACGGCGTGAATGCCCGCCCGCCGCTGACGGCGTCGTGGACGTTGGCGCCGAGCAACGGGAAATCAAGCTGCTTCTCCCAGGTCCGCAGCATGGGGATCCCGTAGTTGAACTCGTGGTTTCCGAGGGCGACGGCGTCGTAGCCCACGGCGTTCATGGCCAGGGCCATGGGGTGCTTGACGGTGTCGGAAATGGGGTTCACCTTGGCGAAGTAGTAGGCCAGGGGCGTGCCCTGGATGGTGTCACCGGAGTCTATGGTGAGGGTGTTGCCGGCGCCGCGTTCGGCCCGAACGGCCTTGATCAGGGTGGCCGCCTGGGCGATGCCGATCTTGTTGCCCGAGCTGTCCGAGTACGGAACGTCCTTGAAGTAGTCCCAGTTGAAGACGTTGTTGTGCAGGTCGGTGGTGCCCAGCACCGTGAGGGTGAACTGCTTCTTCCCGTTGGCGGGTGCTGCGTGGGCGGCCGGGGCCCCGGAGAGCGTCGCTGCGGCGGCGCTGCCGCCAACGAACGCCGCGGTGAGCATGGCGCGGCGGGAGAACGACGGGTTGGGATCGGTCATTGTATGAGCTCCTCAGGGGTTTCGCGGCCGGTCGGCACAAAGCCAAAGTCTAGGGCGGCTGCTGCGTCCTGAAAAGGAGAGCCCGCCATCATTTACGCAGGATTCACCTTCGGGCCGCCGTCTGCGCGGCAGTCCCGCGAAGCCTCCGGAACGCAGGAAACCCCGCCCACCGAAGTGGACGGGGTTTCCCGGGTGGAAAGCGTGAAGCCTTCCGGAACTGCGAGTGTTACTTGAGGGTAACGGTGGCGCCGGCAGCCTCGAGCTGCTCCTTGGCCTTCTCAGCAGCTTCCTTGGTGGCGCCTTCGAGGACAGCCTTCGGTGCGCTGTCAACCAGGTCCTTGGCTTCCTTGAGGCCGAGGGAGGTGATGGCGCGAACTTCCTTGATCACTGCGATCTTCTTGTCGCCAGCAGATTCGAGGACGACGTCGAAGTCGGTCTTCTCTTCGGCTTCTTCAGCAGCTCCGCCACCGGCCGGGCCGGCAACTGCGACAGCAGCAGCGGTAACTTCGAAGGTCTCTTCGAAGAGCTTGACGAACTCGGAGAGCTCGATGATGGTCAGTTCCTTGAAAGCTTCAATGAGCTCTTCGTTGCTGAGCTTCGCCATGGTGTGGCGTCCTTCCTATAGGTGGTGCTGGGCGGCCTGGGCCGTTGCTTCGCACCGGAGTCTTGGTTGAAAGAGAGTTAGTTCTCTTCGGTTGCTGCGGCCTCGGCCGGAGCTTCGGTCTCTGCTGCTTCTGCGGCCGGGGCTTCTTCAGCGGCGGGTGCTTCGGCAGCTGCCGGTGCACCGTTCTCTTCTTCAAGCTTGAGGCGCAGGGCGTCAATGATGCGTGCAGCAGCGGCAGCAGGAGCCTTGAGGATGCCTGCAACCTTGGCGAGCTGCAGCTCGCGGGACTCGAGTGCTGCCAGGGCAGCAACTTCGCTGGCGTTCAGTGCCTTGCCCTCGAAGTAACCGGTCTTGATGACCAGCTGCTTGTTAGCCTTGGCAAAATCCGTCAGGCTCTTGGCAGCTGCAACAGCGTCACCCTTGATGAACGCGATTGCAGTGGGGCCGGCAAGCTGGCCGTCGAATGCTTCGACGCCGGCTTCCTTGGCTGCAATGGCGGTCAGGGTGTTCTTGACGACCGCGAACTTGGTGTCCTGGCCGAGAGAAACACGCAGCTGCTTGAGCTGTGCAACGGTGAGCCCACGGTATTCGGTCAGGACAGCGGCGTTCGATTCCTTGAAATCGTTAGTGATCTCAGCTACTGCTGAAACCTTGGTAGGCGTTGCCATAACCCTCCTTCCGGGGATAGTGCCGGTATTCCGGGTCCCCTCAGGATCGCTAAAACTAAAAACGCCCCGCGCAGATGCACGGGGCTTGTCTCAACGCGGGTCAGCCGCGGAGCTTTGCTTCGTTCACCTGCGCCGGCCGCCCTGCGATGGGGGTCCTTCGTCCGGAAATCTACTTTGATCCCCCGCACACAACTGCAGAAGTGAGCGATGCTCAGGAGAGTGGATTTCCAACAACCGACGGTCTTTGGTTCCCCCAGCTTACGGGAAGGACCCCGGCAGCTCCAAATCGGCTCAGCTGACACTGGGCCCGAGGTCGGGGAGCTCCTTTTGCCAGATACCGGTGACCCCCGCGGTGGTGAAGCCGAGCTGCTGGTTGACGGTCAGCAGATACCGGTTCTCCGGCGCGTTCCAGGTGTACAGGACCCGGGCGTCCGGGAACTGTTCCGTGAGGCGTTCCATGTTGGCGACCTTGATCAGCAGCCCCAGTTTGTTCCCGCGGTGCTCGGCCAGGACCACGGTGTCATCCTGGAAGACGACGTCGGGGCGCAGCGCCAGCACGCTGATGGTGGTCAGGCCGGCCAGCGACCCGGTGGCAATGTGCTCGACGGCGGTGACCACCGTCCGGCGGCCCTGCGCGATGGCGACCTCTTCGGCCTCCCGGAGGATGCCGCCGTCGAAGACCAGCTCCTCATCGCCGGCCCCGGGAGAGCTGCCCTCCCCGGCCCGGTTTTCGAGGGCGACGACGGCCTCGAGCCACTGGTCCGGGCAGCGGTCCGTCCAGTGGTGCAGCCGGTACCGTCCGGCGTTGGCTTCCTCGGCTTCGGCCTGCAGGTCCGCGACCACCTTGCTGTCCAGCGGAAGGGCGCAGGAGCTGAACTGCTCGATGTGCTGGAGCGTGTACCCGGTGTGCTGCGCGAACTCCACCTCCCGGCTGTTCAGCGGAACAAACCCCATGCCGGAGCCGGGGATGAGCTGCCCGGCCGCGCTGTCCGCCAGGCTCGCCCCAGGGTGGTTTGTATCAATCAGGATGGTCCGCCGTCCCTCGTCCCGGGCCAGGTGCTCCGCGGCTTCCAGCAACTGCCGGCCCACGCCGCGGCCCTGGAACTCGGGCAGGATATCCAGGGTGAATTCGGCGAGGTCCAGGTTGTCCGCCAGGGGCAGGGCCACGTCAGCGGTGCCGACAATGACGCCGTCGACCTTGGCCACCAGGATGACCTGTCGCTCGTAGGGGTCCGCCATCTCCAACAGCTTCTCCAGCGGGGAGTAGGCGAGATCGTCGCTCCCCCACGTCTGCATGCGGACTTTGCGGCCGACTTCGACGGCGGCAAGGAAGTCCGCGGCATCCGGTCCGTCCAGCGAATCGGGGATCCAGAGCTGCTCGACCCGTACTTCCTCTGCCTTAGCGGGCATGTTCCCAGCCATCCTGCCGCCGTGCGTTCCGCCCGGCTTCCACCGGGCTGTCAAGCGTCAGCATATGCCCGTTGGGGCCCGCATTCCATGCCCCACGCGGGCCAGTTGCGGGCCGGGCCCGGCCGCGGGTTGTCACCCGGCTTGGGAAGCATTCTCCGGGGCGACGGAGCGTTGCCATTCCCCGTCCCAGCCCGCGGGCCGGAAGCCGAGGGCGATGTTGATCGCCAGCATGTGGCTGTTCTCGGCAGCGTTGAAGGTGGTCACCCGCTCCACGTCCGGAAAATCGGCCAGGCGCCGCAGATTGGCGATCTTGACCAGCATCCCCAGGCGGTGCCCGCGATGGCTGGCTGCCACCAGCGTGTCATCCTGTTCGGCGAGCCACGGTTTGCTGGGCGCGAGCTCCAGCACCGAGTACGCCGCGAGCTCTCCGGTCTCCACGTGCCGGGCCGCCGCCACCAGGGAGGTGTTGCCGGCCCGCTGCCAGGTGTCCTCCACGTGCCGGACGCGCGCGACGTCCCACGTCTCGGCGTCGAAACTGAGGCCGCCCATCGGGGCGTCCGTGCTCATTCGCGACATCAGTACGGCCAGCTGGGCGACGTACTCATCCGGGCAGCGGTCGGTCCAGGTCAGGAGCTCGTATCCGGCGGCCCTGGCCTGCGCCCCGCTCTCCAGCCCGTCCAGCCCTGGTGCCGCGGCGGCCACGTCCAGGCTGCTGAACCGTTCGACCTGCTCCAGCCGGTAGCCGGTGGCGGCCGCGAACCGCACGCCAGGCGCCGTTGCCGGCAAGGCGCCGGTGCCCGTCAGGGGCACGACAACGTCCGGACCGTCGGCGTCGAAGTCCGCCGGGTGTTCCGTGAAGGTCATCAGGGTGGTGCGGCCATCGCCGGCCGCGAGGGCCTCGGCATGTTCCAGCAGCGCCCGTCCAATACCGCGGCCGGTGTACTCGTTGAGTACGGCCACGTGCAGGAGTGCACTGCCGAGGTTTTCCTGCTGCTCGAACCTGACCCAGGACTTCGCTGCCATCTTGCCGTCGACGCGGACGAAGAACAGCCGCGTCCGCGTGTAGGCGTTGTCCCGCCAGAAACGCAGCCGGGCCGCGGCCGCCGACGCACGGTCCAGATTCCCCCACGTTTCAAGGGTCAGGGCGTCGCAGAGTTGCCCGAATTCCAGGAACTCCGCCGCGCCAAGTCCTTCAAGGGACTCGGGCAGGACCAGTGGCTCGATCAGATACGTCGATGCAGTCACCGGCCCAGCCTAACTGGCGCCCGAAAAGCAGAAAAGACCGCCCCGCGTGAGCGGGACGGTCTTTTCGTTACTTGCTGCTGCAAGCGGGTGAGGACTAGACCTCGGTCAGGACCTTGGTGACGTTGGGGTCAACCGAGATGCCCGGGCCGAACGTGGTGGCCACGGTGGCCTTCTGGATGTAGCGGCCCTTGGAAGCGGACGGCTTCAGGCGAAGGACCTCTTCCAGTGCTGCTGCGTAGTTCTCGGCCAGCTTGACGGCGTCGAAGGAAACCTTGCCGATGATGAAGTGCAGGTTCGAGTGCTTGTCGACGCGGAAGTCGATCTTGCCGCCCTTGATGTCGTTGACAGCCTTGGTGACGTCAGCGGTCACGGTGCCGGTCTTCGGGTTCGGCATGAGGTTACGCGGGCCGAGGACCTTACCCAGGCGGCCAACCTTACCCATGAGGTCCGGGGTGGCGACGGCGGCGTCGAAGTCGGTCCAGCCGCCGGCGATCTTTTCGATCAGGTCGTCGGAACCAACGAAGTCGGCGCCGGCTGCGATTGCGGCCTCAGCCTTGTCGCCGGTGGCGAAGACGAGGACGCGGGCGACCTTACCGGTACCGTGCGGCAGGTTGACGGTGCCGCGGACCATCTGGTCGGCCTTGCGGGGGTCGACGCCGAGGCGGAAGGCAACCTCAACGGTGGCGTCGAACTTGGATGGGTTGGTGTCCTTGGCGAGGGTCACTGCCTCGAACGGCGCGTAGAACTTCTCCGCGTCGATCTTGGCGGCGGCTGCCTCATATGCTTTGCTGCGCTTTGCCATGCTGCTTATTCTCCTTGTGCAGGTGTGGTCTGCGGACCGCGCTGGGCCCTGCCACAGTCGGGTCTCGGCCAGATGTTCCCGGCCGGGTTCCCGCTATTCAATGTTTAGGTGGTGCCGGCTGGCCGGCGGTGCTGACGGCGTCGTGATCGGTTTCCCGTCCCGTCGCATCAGCAAAAGGGAATTAACCCTCGACGGTGATACCCATGGAGCGGGCGGTGCCGGCGATGATCTTCGCGGCGCCTTCCAGGCTGGTGGCGTTGAGGTCTTCCATCTTGGTGGTGGCGATCTCGTTGACCTGGGCCTGGGTCAGCTTGGCAACCTTGACGGTGTGCGGGGTAGCCGAACCCTTGGCGACGCCTGCAGCCTTCTTGATGAGCTCTGCAGCCGGCGGGGTCTTGGTGATGAACGTGAACGAGCGGTCCTCGTAGACCGTGATTTCAACCGGAATAACGTTGCCGCGCTGGGCTTCCGTCGCAGCGTTGTACGCCTTGCAGAATTCCATGATGTTGACACCGTGCTGGCCAAGCGCAGGACCGATCGGCGGGGCCGGGTTAGCGGCACCTGCCTGGATCTGCAGCTTGATGAGGCCGGTGACCTTCTTCTTGGGAGCCAATGTAGGTCCTTCTCTCAAATACGTCCTGGGGCACAGGAGCGTGCCTCAGGTTGGTGGCCGCCATGGCGAGGCGGCCGGCCGCTCCGGGGCTGCTAAGCGGGCAGCCCGGGGCGAATTCTGTGGGTGGAGCTAGATCTTGCTGACCTGGTTGAACGCCAGGGTGACAGGGGTTTCGCGCTCGAAGATGGAAACCAGGACCACCAGGGTCTGGGACTCCGGCTTGATCTCGGAGATCGTGGCCGGAAGGGTCTCGAACGGACCTTCCTTGACGATGACGGATTCGCCGACTTCGAAGTCAACGGCCACGGGAACCTGGCTCTGCTTGTTGACCGGCTTGCCCTTCTCGGCCTGCTCTTCTTCGAAGACCGGGGCGAGCATGGAGAAGACCTCGTCGAGGCGCAGCGGCACGGGGTTGTGGGCGTTGCCCACGAAGCCGGTGACACCGGGGGTGTGGCGGACGGCGCCCCAGGAGGCGTCCGTCAGATCCATGCGGACCAGGACGTAGCCGGGGATGCGGACGCGGTTGATGACCTTGCGCTGAGCGTTCTTGATCTCCACGACTTCCTCCATCGGGACCTGGATCTCGAAGATGTAATCTTCCATGTCCAGGGTCTGGATGCGGGTCTCAAGGTTGGCCTTGACGCGGTTTTCGTAGCCGGCGTAGGAGTGTATGACGTACCAGTCACCCTCCTGGCGGCGGAGCTTGGCCTTGAACTCGTCGGCGGGGTCGACGTCGGCCGCGGCGGCTGCCGCTGCGAGGGCGTCGCCCTCTTCCTCGGTTTCGGCTTCCCCGGCGTCTACGGACTCGTCAGCAGTCTCGTCGGCGGCGTCGGATTCGGGCGCAGCAGATGCAGCCTCGGACTCGTCGCTGGCTTCCACCGCGGCGTCCTGGCTCTTATCCAGCTCAGTCTCAGTTACCTCGAGCTCCTGCTCAGACACTTGGTCTCCTGCTTCCTCATTGCCTAACATGCCTATTTAAATGACTCAATTCCGCACACCCCGCAGAAGCTCCGGATTTCCGGAGGTCCACGCGGTCTGCGGACCGGTCGCCTTAGCGGTCCGTGGCGCCTGTTCCGCCGAAGACCCAGCTCACTCCGGTCCCGAAGGCCAGGTCCAGCAGGGTGACGATCACCATCATGATGACCACGAACACCAGCACCACGAGCGTGTAGTTGATCAGTTCCGTGCGGGTGGGCGCGACGACCTTCTTCAGTTCGCCGATGACCTGGCGGACGAAGAGTGCGATCCGGGCGAAGAATCCTGCCTTGGGGGCATTCTTGGCGGGGCGGCCTTTGGAGCTGCTGGCAGCTGTTTCGGTCACCTGATCCTCACTCATCCTCGCAATGTCGGATACCCGGCTCTGAACTGAACCATGGTTGCTGCGCTGGTTCCGGTCATTCCCGGAACAGCTTGCGCAGGGCAGACAGGACTCGAACCTGCAACCTGCGGTTTTGGAGACCGCTGCGCTACCAATTGCGCCACTACCCTATGGATCGAAAACGGGTCAGACTGCCTTGTTCCGCAGGCTTCCCTGAGGCGCACGCCATCATCGTGTTTTCAACACCGGAGAACCAGTCTACGCAACAACTGCGTCCACGTCGAACCGGCTCCGTCCGGACCCCTGGCTGCGGGCTGAAACAACGTCCCGGAGGTCGCTTTCGCGCCTCGGGTCACATTCATACCCGGCACCCCGGAGGATCCGCTGAACAGCATAGAGTAGATTTCGTCGAATCCCACATCCAGCCACGAGCTGTACGCGAAGAACGGACCCGCAATGCCTGCCGCCCGCATTTCCCAGCGCATTTCCGCCATAGCCGAATCCGCCACACTGGCTGTCGATGCCAAGGCGAAGGCGTTGAAGGCGGCCGGCCGCCCGGTCATCGGCTTCGGGGCCGGCGAGCCCGACTTCCCCACCCCCGGCTACATCGTCCAGGCCGCCATCGAAGCCGCAGGCCAGCCGAAGTTCCACCGCTACTCCCCCGCCGGCGGCCTGCCCGAACTGAAGCAGGCCATCGCCGAAAAGACGTTCCGGGACTCCGGCTACAAGGCTGAGGCGTCCCAGGTCCTGGTGACCAACGGCGGCAAGCAGGCCGTCTACAACACCTTCGCCACGCTGCTGGACCCGGGCGACGAGGTGATCGTCCCGACACCGTTCTGGACCACCTACCCCGAGGCCATCCGGCTTGCCGGCGGCGTGCCGGTGGAGGTTTTCGCCGGTCCGGACCAGGGTTACCTCGTCACGGTGGACCAGCTGGAAGCGGCCGTCACGGACCGCACCAAGATCCTGCTCTTCGTGTCCCCATCCAACCCGACCGGTGCCGTGTACTCACCGGAGCAGGTCAAGGAAATCGGCCAGTGGGCGGCCGCCAAGGGCCTGTGGGTGGTCACCGACGAAATTTATGAGCACCTGACGTACGACGGCGTCCCGTTCACCTCGATCGCGACCGCCGCCCCCGAACTGGGCGACAAAGTGGTCATCCTCAACGGCGTCGCGAAGACCTACGCCATGACCGGGTGGCGGGTTGGCTGGATGATCGGCCCGGCAGACGTGATCAAGGCCGCCACGAACCTGCAGTCGCACGCCACGTCCAACGTCTCCAACGTTCCGCAGATGGCCGCCCTCGCTGCGGTCTCCGGTCCGCTCACCGCAGTGGATGAGATGAAGGTGGCCTTTGACCGCCGGCGGAAGGCCATCGTTGCCGGCCTTAACGCGATCGAGGGCGTGGACTGCCCCACCCCCAAGGGCGCTTTCTACGTCTACGCCGACATCCGCGCCCTGTTGGGCAAAGAGTTCCCTACCGCGAACGGCCCGGTCCGGCCTTCGACGTCGGCTGAACTGGCCGCACTGATCCTCGATGAGGTGGAGGTCGCCGTCGTCCCGGGTGAGGCATTCGGTCCGTCGGGTTATCTCCGGCTCTCCTACGCGCTGGGCGACGAGGACCTGGCTACCGGCGTCGGCCGTCTCCAGGACTTCCTCGGCAAGGCCAAGTAGCCGCCCCAAATCCCTGATGCGCTATCACTTTTGGTCCCTAAACCGCCGGAATAGGGACCAAAAGTGATAGCGCATCTTTGGGTTAGAGGAGGCGGCGCTGCGCGGCCCAGCGGGTCAGTTCGTGCCGGCTGGAGAGCTGGAGTTTCCGCAGGACCGCCGAGACGTGGGTTTCCACCGTCTTGATCGAGATGAACAGCTCCTTGGCCACTTCCTTGTAGCTGTAGCCGCGGGCGATCAGCCGCATAACCTCCAGTTCGCGGGCCGAGAGGCGGTCCAGCTCGTCGTCGGCGATGTCCGCGGGCGCCGTTCCGAAGGCATCGAGGACAAAGCCGGCCAGCCTCGGCGAAAAGACAGCGTCGCCGCCCGCGACCCTGCGCACGGCGTCGCTGATCTCGGCCCCGGAGATGGTCTTCGTGACGTACCCCCTGGCTCCGGCGCGGATTACCGAGACCACGTCCTCGGCGGCATCCGAGACGCTCAGCGCCAGGAACTTGGTGGTGGCCAGCAGCGGCGCCGAGCCGGCCAGGACGTCGCGGCCGCCGCCGCCCAGTCCGCCCGGAAGGTGGACATCAAGGAGCACGACGTCGGGGCGCGCCGCCGCGATAACGGCGACGGCTTCTTCCACTGTTCCGGCCTCGCCGACGACGTCGATGCCGGCGTCCAGGTCGGCCTTCAGTCCGGAGCGGAAGATGGCGTGGTCGTCAACGATCACCACACGCGTGGCCGCGGGCGGGTCCGCCGCCCCGTAGGTGCCCATGGGCTGGCTGCTCACTGTGTGTCCTCTCCGTTGGTTCCGGGCGCAGTGGTGCTGCTGCCGGCAGTTGCTCCGGTGCCCGCCGGGCCGGTGGCCGCGAGCGGCAGCCGGAGGCGCACCTCGGTGCCGTCGGCGCTGCTGGCGATGGCGGCCGTCCCGCCGTGGCGGCGCATCCGGCCGATCATGGATTCCCGGACGCCCAGCCGGTCGGCGGGAATCGATCCGGGGTCGAAGCCCGGGCCGCGGTCCTTGACGAAAACTTCCGCGGCTTCATCGGTGACTTCCAGGTAGACCGAGACCGCTCCACCGCCGTGGCGCGCGGCATTGAGCATGGCTTCACGCGCAGCCTGGACCACGGCTTCGAGGCGCTCGGTCATGGCGCAGTCCCCCACCGTGACGACGTCGACGGCGTGACCGAGGGAGTCTTCGACCTCGGCGGCCGCAGCCTTGATCCCGTCCGACAGCTGGCCCGCCCCCTGCTCGGGATCCCGGTACAACCAGCCCCGCAACTCCCGTTCCTGGGCGCGGGCCAGCCGGACGACGTCGTGCTCATTGCCGGCCCGGCGCTGGATCAGCGCGAGGGTCTGCAGTACGGAGTCGTGCAGGTGCGCCGCGATCTCGGCCCGCTCGGTGGCCCGCACACGGCCGGCGCGCTCGGCCTCGAGGTCGCGCCAGAACTTCAGCCCCCACGGCAGCAGCACCAGGGCAACACCGCCCAGCACGGCGACCGAGGCGAGGAGGGCCAGCCAGGTCTGTTCCCAGGACCCCGAACCGGAGACCATCAGCAGGACGCCCGCGATGACCAGCCCGAGTCCGGCTGCCAGCCGCGCCCAGCCGCCGGCCTGGTCCGCCTTGGTCTTATCCACGATGCCGGCTCGCCGGGTCTCGTCCAGCTGCATCCAGGCGATCGCGGCGCCGCCGAGGATGGCGGCCACGGGAATGAGCGTGCCCAGCGGGACGTCCACGCCCAGGAGCCGGGCAATCAGAATGGCCGCCGCCAGCAGGAGCCCGGCGCCGAGCAGGATTTCCTTGCCGTATTGCATGCCGGGGAACCGGCCGCGCCGGACGCCGGTGCCCCCGGCGCCTACGCTTCCCACCCCGGCGCTCCGGCCAGCGGCCGGTCCCTCCGCCACGGGTCCGCTCACGGCCGGGGCGATGGGCGACGCCGGCCGGCTGGCGTTGCGCTTGGCGCTCTCGTCCGCGGTGGGGACCATGATCCATAGCCACGCATAGAACGCGACGCCGGCCCCGCCGGCGAGCGCCGCCACCACCATGCCGATCCGTACCATCCGCACCGGCCAGCCCAGATGGACGGCCAGGCCGGCACAGACGCCGGCAATCACGCGGTCGCTGCTGCGGGCCAGCGGCGGGCGGGAAACGACTGTTGTCATGGATCAATCCAAACACGGACGGGGGTTTTCCGGAGCCGTTTTCCGGCCGAACCGGGGCCTACTCAGGGGCCGTTCAGGGTCTTCCCCAGTAGAGCCGGAACCGCGCAGGCGGCAGGATCGAAGTATGAACCCGCACAGTCCGCACCCAGATGAGGACCCGAACGCATCGGGCCGCCCGGACAGCTCGCCGGGCACCACTCCGGACGGCTCACCGGAATCCCCGCCAGCCGGCCCCCCGGGCGCGCCCGGCAGCGACTCCGCCACCGGACACACCGCCGGCCCCGCCGGCGATCCTTTCAGCAGCCCGACCGCTTCCGGCCCGGCCGCGCCCGGCGGCGCCTCCGGCGAGGCGCCACCCCTCTACCCGCCGGGCGGCCCGTACCCTGCGGCTCCCGGCAGCACCCCGCCGGCGTCGGCAGGTCACCCGCAGAATTTCTTCGACTGGATCCGCAGCCATGGGATGCACCGGGGCCGCGAGCGGTGGATCGGCGGAGTCGCCAGCGGGATCGCGCAGCGGTTCGGCGTCGACCCCCTGATCGTGCGCGGCATCCTGATCGTCCTCACGGTGTTCGCCGGCATCGGCGTCTTGCTCTACGGCCTGGCCTGGGCCCTGCTGCCCGAGCCCGACGGGCGTATCCACGTCCAGGAGGCGGCCGCGGGACGGTGGAGTTCCGGCATGACCGGCGCCCTGATCACCACCCTTCTCGGATTTCCCGGCCTGGGCGGCGGGGTCTGGGGCTGGAGCCACGGCGGCTTTGGCGGCTTCGCCTGGACAGTATTTTGGGTCGGCGGCGCCATCTACCTGATCTACTACCTCACCCAGCGCAACAAAGCCCGGCACGGCGGCACCCCCATGTACAGCCGCCCCGGGCCGGGCTGGGCGCCGGGCCCGGACGCCCCCGCCGACGGAACGGTCCACAGCGCCTACGGCCAGGCCCACCCGACGCTCCCGCTGGACGGACTGCCCGCACACACCCGGGCAGAGGCACCCGCTGGTGCCTCCGGCTGGTCGGCGCCTCCGGCTGGCGCCCCACAGCCGGCCGCCGGGAACTCCGGCGGCTACGGCGGCGGCTACGGAGCGGGGGGCTACGGCGGCGGAGCGTACGGTTCCGTTCCCCCCGTCCCGGCACCGGCCCCGAAGCCACGCCACCCCGGCCCGGGGGCTCCGGCCGTCGCGATCGCGGCGGGCCTGGCACTCCTGGTCGGCGGCGGCATCAAGGCGCTGGATGCCGTACACGCCATCAACCTCGGCACCGCCGGCAACGCCGTCGTCTGGGCCAGCGGAGCGGCCGTCCTGGGACTCGGAATCGTGGTCTCCGGGCTCCGCGGCCGGAGCGCAGGGATCCTCGGATTCTTCGCCGTCGTCGCACTGATCATCGGCGGGGTCTTCAACCTGGCCCCCAACGCCGACCGGGCACGGTTCCAACACGTCGACTGGAGCCCGACGAGCCTCGCCCAGGCAGCGGACGGCTTCGACATCACGGGCGGCAGCGGCACCGTTGATCTGACGCAGCTGAACCTGACCCCGCCGCTGGCCTCCGACGTCGTGGTCCGGCTCGATGCCACAGCCAGCAACGTCACGGTGGCCATCCCCGCCAACGTTCCCGTGCAGGTCCAGGCGGACCTGACCATGGGCAACCTGAACGACGGCGGGGGCAACCACGGCGGTATGACCACCCAGCACAACGACTACAACACGGACAAACCCGGTGGACGCCTGATCGTCAAAGTCTCGGGAACCCTGAGCAACATCACCGTGAAGGAAGGGAACTGACATGAGCGACTTCGACAGGCCGGCGGACGTGCCGGCCACGACGGCCGTTGATTCCGGCGCTCCGCGGGCGCGGGTGGGGACCGTGGTCTGGGGACTGATCGTGCTGGCCCTGGCCGCGCTGATCATCATCTCCCGGCTGGGCCTGGTGGCCCTGAATGGAACCTACGTGCTCATCGGGCTGATGATCGGGGCCGGCGCAGCCCTGGTGGTCGGCGGCCTCCTGTCCGCCCGCAGGCGTGACAAAGACCTGACAACAAGGAAGTCTTGAACCATGGATAAGTTCTTCAGCATCGTCCGGGGCTTCGGCCTGAAGCGCGGCCCGCAGCGCTGGGTTGGCGGCGTCTGCGGCGGGATCGCCGCCAAGCTGAACGTCGACGTCGCGTTCGTCCGGATCGCGTACCTGCTCTTCGCCCTGATCCCCGGGCCCGCATTCGTGTTCTATCTGGCGGCCTGGCTGATCCTGCCCGACCAGCGGAACGCAATCATCCTCGAGATCTTCCTCGAACGGCGCGCCGGCCGGCCCTGAGCCCCTCCCCGCGACCGAGCACCTGCGCACACGCACACCCGCGCACACAACAGTGCCCCCGCCATCCGGCGGGGGCACTGCCGCGTCAGGCGGGGGCACCGCTGGTCACGGTTTGTGTCCTTCCCCACATCCGCCAGTAGACTTCTACGTGAGCTCAGCGTGGCGCTCTGCCTGTAAACACCTTCGAACCAGGATTTGAGCCGAGACATGAAAATTGGAATCCTCACCAGCGGCGGAGACTGCCCCGGACTGAATGCCGTGATCCGCGGCGCCGTCCTGAAGGGCATCGCCGTCCACGGCCACGAGTTCGTGGGATTCCTCGACGGCTGGCGCGGCGTGGTCGAAGGCGACATCATCGACATCCCCCGCACCCTGGTCCGCGGCATCGCCAAGCAGGGCGGCACCATCCTCGGCACGTCCCGGACCAACCCGTTCGAGAACAATGGCGGTCCCGAGGTCATCAAGGCCAACATGGACCGCCTCGGCATCGACGCGATCATCGCCATCGGCGGCGAAGGCACCCTGGCGGCTGCCAAGCGGCTGACCGACGCCGGCCTGAAGATCGTCGGTGTGCCCAAGACGGTCGACAACGACCTCGACGCCACCGACTACACCTTCGGGTTCGATACCGCCGTCGAGATCGCCACCGAGGCCATCGACCGGCTGCGCACCACCGGCGAATCCCACCACCGGACCATGATCGCCGAGGTCATGGGCCGGCACGTGGGCTGGATCGCCCTGCACGCCGGGATGGCCTCCGGCGCCCACGCCATCCTGATCCCGGAGCAGCAGGCTTCCATGGAACAGATCACCGAATGGGTCGTCTCCGCCCACGAACGCGGCCGTGCACCCCTCGTGGTGGTCGCGGAAGGCTTTGTCCCCGAGGGCCAGGTGTCCCCGCACTCCGAGCGCGGGCTCGACACCTTCGGCCGGCCCCGCCTCGGCGGCATCGCCGAGCTGCTGGCCCCGGAGCTGGAGGCCCGGACCGGCATCGAGACGCGGGCCACGGTGCTGGGGCACATCCAGCGCGGCGGCGTTCCAACCGCCTTCGACCGGGTCCTGGCGACCCGCCTCGGCATGGCGGCCATCGACTCGGTCGTGGAACAGCGCTGGGGAACCATGGTCTCCCTGCACGGCACGGACATAGTCCACGTCGGGTTCGATGCCGCGCTCGGAAACCTCAAGAGCGTGCCCGCGAACCGCTATGAGGAAGCAGCCGTCCTCTTCGGCTAGGTCCCCGTCGCGGGGGCGCGCACCGCGGCTGGGTAGGGTTGAGGCATGACTCTTTCGCCCGGCTCCGCCGACATCATCCAGCTCGCGTGGGCCCGGCGGCTGGGGCTCGACGACGGCGCATTCGCCGCCGCCGCCGGCACCCGCATCAGCCGGGCCGATGACGCGGCGCGTTCACTGCAGTTTGTCCGCCTGTTTGGCAGTTCGGTGCTGGTCGGCCCCCAGTGGGCGCTGGACGCCGCTGCCGGGTACTCCGACGAGGAGCTSGCSCAGCACGTSACGCTGCTGACCATCACSCGCGGGCACGGCGGCCACGGGCTGGGCGCCGCCGCACTGTTTTTCGCCGACGACCTGCCATTGCAGCAGCCCTCCGAGGAACTCAACGTCTCGCACGGGAATCCCGAGGCGATCGAGCTTGAATCGCTGTGCCCGCCGGATGACGTCAACGAGGTGGGCCTCGCTGACCTCGAGCACCGCTTCACGATCATGCACATGGAGGACGGGCAGCGTACCCCGGTGGCGTGCGGCGCCTACACGGAGTGGGAGGGCATCCTGGCCCAGCTCGGTGTGCTGGTGGCCCCGGACTGGCGACGTCGCGGCGTGGGCGCCCTGGCCGCCTCGATCGCGGCCCATGAGGCGCTGGCTTCGGGCCTGACGCTGCAGTGGCGCTCGGATGTCAGCAACCAGGGTTCGCTGGCGCTGGCCCGGCACCTGGGCTTCACCCCCGGCGGCATCCAGACCAGCGTATTGCTGGGCTAGCCCCGGTTGGCCTCCGCGCCGTCGGCTACGCCGGCGTTGTCCGCGGCCGGGACAGACGCCGGGGCAGCGGCGGGGGCACCCCAGCCGCCCTGCGGCTGCGGTTTGGCGAAGAACAGCGCCACCGCCGCACCCAGCAGGATGACGGCCGCCGGCAGCATGATCGACTGGCCCATCGCCGTCGAGAACCCGGCATGCAACGCTTCGGGCAGCTGTCCGCCGAATTCCATGGGGCTCGACTGCCGGCCCGCTCCGCCGGGCGCCGGCGGGAGTTCCGCCGCGAGCCTGGACTGGATCAGCACGGCGATGGCTGCGCTGCCGAGCACCGCGCCGATCTGCCGCGTGGTGTTGTAGACACCGGAACCGGCGCCGGCCTGCCGCGGGGGCAGATTACGGGTGGCTGTGGAGCTCAGCGGCGCCCAAATGCCGGCGTTCGCGAACCCCAGCACCGCGCTGGGCAGCAGGAACAGCCAGATGGGGGTGTCCGGGTGCATCAGGGAGGAATTCCAGAACAGGGCCACGGACATCAGGACCAGACCGGACGCCGTAATGTACTTCGGGTTGACCCGGTCGATGATCTTGCCCACCACGGGTGCCAGGCCGCCGGAGATGACGGCCATCGGGACCATCATGAGGGCGGACTGCGTGGGGGTGAGGCCGCGCACGATCTGGTAGTAGAAGATCAGCGGCAGGCTGAAGGCGGTAACGGTGAAGCCGACGGTGGTGATGCCGACGTTGGCCAGGGAGAAGTTCCGGTCCTTGAAGAGACCCAGCGGGAGCAGCGGCTCGCCCTTGTTGAACCGCTGCCAGGCGACGAACGCGACCAGGACCACCAGGCCACCGATGATCAGGCCCCACACGGTGATAGGTCCGGTGATGGTGCCCCAGTCGTAAGTCTCGCCTTCCTGGATGCCGAACACCAGGAGGAACAGCCCGACGGCGCTGAGCAGGACACCGGGGATGTCGAACTTGTGCGGGTGCGTGCTGAGGCTGGGGACGAACCGCAGGGCAAGGATGAACCCGACGATGCCGACGGGGATGTTGATGAAGAAGATCCACTCCCAGCCCAGCCCGTCCACCAGGACGCCGCCGAGGATCGGCCCGACCAGGGTGGCGACACCGGCGGTCGCGCCCCAGATGCCCATCGCGGCACCGCGGCGGTCCGGCGGGAAGATCCGGGTAATGACCGCCATGGTCTGCGGCGTCATCATCGCGGCGCCCAGTCCCTGCAGGACGCGGGCCCCGATCAGCGTGTGCACGTCTCCGGAGAGGCCGCACCACAGCGAGGCGAGGGTGAAGACCACCAGGCCGGCGAGGTAGAGCTTCTTCGGGCCGAAGCGGTCACCGAGCCGGCCTGTGATGAGCAGCGGCACGGCGTAGGCCAGCAGGTAGGCGCTGGTCACCCAGATCACGGAGTTGATGTCCGCGTTCAGGCCTTCCATGATCTTGGGGTTCGCCACCGAGACAATGGTGGTATCGATCAGGATCATAAAGAACCCGATCACCAGGGACCAGAGGGCGGCCCACGGCCTGGCTACGTTTTCCATGCGGTTCCTTAAAGTGCGTGTTGCCTGGTTAAGAGTCGAAAACCGGCGGTTCGTGCCGGCCGGGTGGTGCCGGTCTAGCCGAGAAGCGTCAGGATATCGTCGCGGCCAAACATCTGCGCGGCTGCCCGCGCGGAGGGGCTGCCGGCGTCGGGATCGGCACCGGCGTCCATAAGCAGCTCCACCACGTCGGCGTAGCCCTTGAAGACGGCGCCGGCGAGCGGGGTCTGGCCGCGGTCGTTGGCCGTGGTGGCGTCGCCGCCGTGGGCCAGGACCAGCCGGACCGTGTCCGCATGGCCGTGGTAGGCGGCGAGCATCAGCAGCGAATCGCCTGCGGCCGTGGTCAGGGTCGCGGGGGCGCCGGCAGCCAGATAGCTGCCGAGGAGGGCGGAATTTCCCTCCCGTGCTGCGTCGAACAGCGTGTGGGCGAGGGCGACGGCCTCGTCGTCGGGGGCGGCCGTTGCGGAGTCCGGTGTCTCCCGGGCGCCGGTCATCGGGTCCCCCGCAGGAATCCGGTCTGCCGGCCCACAACCTGCCCGGCGTCGGGCGCAACGATCGGCTCCTGGGCCGCGGCGTACGGTTCCTCGCCGTCCATAACCGTCAGCTGCTCGTCCGGTGAGACGGAGCGCTTGATGACCGCCAGGGCCACGGGGCCCATTTCGTAGTGCTGCCCGACGGACGTCACGGTCCCGACCTTCCGGTCACCGGCGCGGACCTCGCTACCGACGGCGGGCAGCGTGTGCTGCGAACCGTCCAGCTGCAGGAAGACCAGCCGGCGGGGCGGGTGGCCCAGGTTGTGCACCCGGGCGATGGTTTCCTGTCCCTTGTAGCAGCCCTTGGCCAGGTGGACAGCGGTGCGCAGCAGGTCCAGTTCGTGCGGGATGGTCTTGTCGTCGGTCTCGGCGCCCCATCGCGGCCGCCACGCGGCGATGCGCAGCGCCTCGGCCGCGAGGACACCCGCCAGGGGCCGGTCCGCCACTGTCGCCCCCAGCGCGTCGGCCGGCACGAGGTACTCGAACCAGGGCCGCTCGAGTCCCGGGTGGGAGTCCTCCCCCACCACGGCGTACGAATAGCCGCCGGCTCCGACGTGCGGCCACGGGTCTTCCCAGACCAGCAATCCGGACCACTCGGGTACCGGCCGCGTGGATCCCACCACGGCCCACTCGGCGGAGACTTCGGCCACCTCGACCCGGAGCATGAACTTCATCCGGGTCAGCCACTCAGCCAGGGGCGCGGCCTCCGCGGCTTCGACGATCAGCCAGGTGGTGGCGCCATCGTCGAGCACCCGGGCGTCAAACTCGATGCGGCCTTGGACGCTCAGCAGCAGCAGCTCGGTGGACTGGCCCGGCGGCAGGGCCGTGAGCTGCTGCGAGCTCAGGGTGTTCAGCCAGCTGAGCCGGTCGGGGCCGGCCACGGTCACCACGCCGCGCTGGGAGAGGTCGACGACGGCGGTGCCGGCGGCCAGCGCGCGCTGTTCGCGCAGCGGCTCGCCGTAGTGGGCTGCGACGCCGGCATCCGGGCCCGCCCCTTCGACGGCTCCAGGGCGCGACAGCAGGGGGCTTTTGGTAGTCATATGAAGTAGAAGTCCTCAGCGCTCAGCGGTATTCCGGATTTTCGAAGTCGAATCGTGTCCCGGCTTTCCATGCCTCGGGCAAGTTGCCGTAGGCCGGGATGCCGCCGGCGTCCTTGAGCATCCTGGCCAGGTGCAGGAGGTTCCAGGTCATGAAGGTGGTGTTGCGGTTGGTGAAATCGCTTTCCGGTCCGCCGGAGCCGTCGTCCAGGTAGCTGGGTCCCGGTCCCACGGCACCGATCCAGCCGGCGTCGGCCTGCGGCGGAATGGTGAAGCCGACGTGTTGAAGGCTGTACAGGACGTTCATGGCGCAGTGCTTGATGCCGTCCTCGTTGCCGGTAATCAGGCATCCGCCCACCTTGGGGTAGAACGCCCATTGGCCTTTGGCGTTCAGCTGGCCGGAGTGTGCATAGAGCCGCTCGATAAGTTTCTTGGTCTGCGAGGAGTTGTCGCCGAGCCAGATGGGTCCGGCCACCACCACGATGTCCGCCTCCTGCACGGCCGGGTACAGCTCGGGCCACTCATCCGTGGCCCAGCCGTGCTCGCGCATGTCCGGGTAGACGCCGCTGGCGATGTCGTGGTCCACGGTGCGGATGACCCGGGTCGCCACGCCCTGTTTCGCCATGATCCGCCGGCTGACCTCGATCAGGCCTTCGGTGTTGGACGTTTCCGGGGACTTTTTGAGGGTGCCGTTGAAGAAAACGGCTTTCAGGTCGCTGTAGTCGGCCGGCTGGGCCGTTCGGGCGGCGGTGCCATTCGCTGTGTCATTCACTGTGGTGCTCCCTGCGTTAGCTGCGGACAACGGAAATCCAGTGAGACCCCGGCGCCTGGCCGGTCGGGGGTTTAGCCGATCTTGCTGAGGATGGCTGAAGCGTGGGCCTCGAGCCCGCCACCCGGTGTTGCGCCCTTGCCTGCGGCGACGTCCCAGCGCCACAGCAGCTTTCCCTCCACCAGCCCGAAGATCCGGGTTGCCGCGGTGTACTCCTTGGAGTGGCTGCCGCGCATCACCATGTCGGTGCTGAGCTGGATCTGCGGGCCCTTGATCTGGCCGTAGTACAGCTCGGAGATGCCGCCCGGGTGGGAGATGGAAACGGAAATGTCGAACCCGCCGTCGCTGTTGCGCAGTTCCTCGACCTCGTCCGCGCTCTTGAGCACGGGGACGATGTCGGCCGGGATGAGCCCGGGACCGCCGTCCTCATCGCGCTGCTTGCGCTCGAGCGCCCAGAATCCGGTCTCGACAGTGAGCGGACGGAGCTTGGTGCCCTGATCGTCCGTCAGCCACGATTCGGCCCGGTACTGCAGGTAGGGCAGGCCGTTGTGCGTGAAGGACACATGCTGGCTGAAGTGCTCCGAGTCCTCTTCGCCGGCACCTAACCGGCCGGTGCCCTCCCACTCACCAATGAGCCAGGACAACGGGACAATCTCGGGTGTCAGATCTGTAGGAATTTCAATCGGCACAGCAGCTACCTCTGGAAACTACGGGTTCTGGACGGGTATCGGGGAAGGTGTGTCTACTTCTGGCCCTTGAAAAGGCGGTACACCACAAAGCCGGCGAACCAGGCCATCGAGAGGCCGGCGACGGCGAGCAGGACAAGGAAGAAGATCTCAAATGCAAGTACGGACATGATGCCATCCTAACCCGTTAGTGAATGAGTAGTTTGTCTATGAAGTAGGCCAGCGAACCGACGGCGGAGACGGGCCCCAGACCCATGCCCAGCACTGCCCGAAGGTTCAGGGCCGAGCCGCGGATGATCACCAGCCGGCGGAAGCTGACCAGGACGGCGCCGATGACGATTCCGACCAGGGCGGCCGGCAGCACGGCAATGTCGGAGAGCACCAGGCCGGCCAGCGGACCCGCGAGGCCCGCACCTACGATGCCCAGTGGGGCGACGATCCTGTCGGGCCAGCGGATCAGGCCGGCCATGAGGGCAATCGCGGCGCTGATGGCGGCGATGAGCAGCATTTCCCGGACCCCGTTGAACCGCGAACAGGCGATCCAGCCGGCCCCCAGGCAGGACAGCAGGACGCCGGCGCAGGAGCCGAGGGTGGATTCCAGCCGCTGGGCCTGTCCGGTGCCGCGGATCAGTTGCATCACGAATATCGCCATCACCCCGGCGGCGACGAACGCCGGCGTCCAGTCCAGGAAGCCCGGGGCGGGCAGGTAGGTGGCTGCGACGGCTGAGCCGATTCCGGGCAGTCCGATCAGTGCGGCGAGGGTTTTCTTGGCGGGGATGCCGAGGAAGTGCGGCCAGCCGATACCGACGCACGCGGCTGTGATGACCGCGACGGCGAGCAGGACTTCCGGGCTGGAGTACGCCCCGGCGATGATGGCGGCCACCCCGGCGAGCCCGATGACGCCGACGCTCCACGACTTCATGGGTGCTCCCCCGGGTTTGCCCCCGGGGCATGCCCCGGAATGCGCCCCATCAGGGCGCCCTCGACGCGGTCCCCCACGATCACTTCAGCCACGATCAACCGGTACCTTCGCTCACTGCGGACCCACTCGGCCTGCTCGACTCCGCCGGGCTGTTGGCCCGACGGGTCAATCCTGCCTTATATGAACGATTTGTGTCGGAGGGGAACCAATTCGGAGCAACGGAACAGTGTCCGCAGGGGGTCATTTGGGTATACTCAAAGCTCAGCTACGCTTCCTCCGGCTGCCGCGGTCCAGGGCACCAACCGGAAGTCCAGTACCGGCCGGTGGAAGCCCGGCTCAGACGCCCAATGATGCGCGGACACCCCTTGGAGGAACCATGTCGCACATCCTGCTACTGACGAACAGCACCGGATCATCGGTGGACGTCCTGCCTGCGCTTGAGTTGCTCAACCACCGCGTGCACATCCTCCCGGCCGAACCCACGGCCCTGCTCGAAACCGACCCGTGCGACATCGTCCTGCTGGACGCCCGCAAGGACCTGGTGGGCGCCCGTTCGCTGACCCAGCTGCTGAAGGCCACTGGGCTTAGCGCTCCCCTGATGCTGATCCTGACCGAGGGCGGCATGGCTGCCGTGTCCTCGGCCTGGGCAGTAGACGACATCCTGCTCGAATCGGCCGGCCCGGCGGAGGTCGAGGCCCGTATCCGGCTCGGCGTCGCCCGGGCGCAACCGGACCAGGACGACACCCCCACGGAGATCCGGGCCGCCGGCGTCGTGATCGATGAGGCCAGCTACACGGCGAGGGTCAACGGGGCGGCCTTGAACCTGACGTTCAAGGAATTTGAACTGCTCAAGTATCTGGCCCAGCATCCCGGCCGGGTGTTTACCCGCCAGCAGCTCCTCACGGAGGTCTGGGGCTACGACTACTACGGCGGCACCCGCACCGTGGACGTCCACGTCCGGCGGCTGCGGGCCAAGCTCGGCGCGGACCACGAGAACCTGATCAGCACGGTCCGCAACGTCGGGTACCGCCTGACGCTGGTCCGGCAGCCGGATGAGGAACTCACGGAGGCCTAAGGCCACGGCTGATCCACAGGCGGTTCGCGACACGAAAAAGCCCCGGACCAATTGGTTCGGGGCTTTTTTGCGCCGCTTGGCGCTGCAGTGGAGGACATACGGGTCGAACGTATCGAGGCCACCCCAGTGGTGGATCCCCCTCAAACCAACTCAGCGTTTCGAAGCGCTCAGCCGGATCAGATAATGACTATACGTGCCCCGGGCGGATGCATCAAATCGGCCCGGGACCCACGCGCGTCGGCCCGGCTGGCGTATAGCCTTGCAGCATGAGTCCCGCGAACCCGGCAAACTGGCCCGTACTCACCTCGCAGGGGGCTGTCGATGAACAGCTGCTGCGGGACGTCACAACCCTGGTGGCGGCCGCCGAGGAGTCCGACGGCAACCCGCCGCTCTCCGAACAGACCCTCGTCACGCTCCGCGCCCCGCAGGCGGGCCCGCACACTGTCTTGGCGCTCGCCCTCTATTCCCCCGATTACTCCCGCGAGGATGCAGGGGCGTCCGCGGGGGGATCCGCGCCGCGGGGCAACGACCTGGCCGGGGTCGCCGTCGTGGTTGGGGAAGCGGACGGGACCGGGGTCCTGGAAGTTGCGGTCCACCCCAATTACCGCAACCAGGGCGTCGCGGACCGGCTGGTGGGGGAACTGCAGGAGGTGCGCGGCTTCGCGGGCCTGAAGGCCTGGTCGCACGGCAACCACGAGGCCGCCGCGGACCTGGCCGCCCGCTACGGCTACGGCGCCGTCCGCGAACTGTGGAAGATGCGGCTCGCCACGGCGGCCTCGGAACTTCCCGACGCGGCGCTGCCCGACGGCGTCGCCCTGCGCAGCTTTGTGCCCGGCCGCGATGAGGAGGCGTGGCTCGCGGTCAACCGGGCGGCTTTCGCCCACCACCCCGAGCAGGGGAACATGAGCCGCGCCGACCTCGACGCGCGCATGGCCGAGCCGTGGTTCGACCCGGCCGGGTTCCTGCTCGCGGTCGACGCCGGGGACAGGATCCTGGGCTTCCACTGGACCAAGGTGCACCCGCGGCACGGCGAGCACCCGGCGATCGGCGAGGTGTACGTCGTCGGCGTCGCCCCCGAGGCGCAAGGCACCGGACTCGGCAAGGCCCTGACCGTCGCCGGCATCAAACACCTGCAGCACCAGGGCCTGCACGCCGTCATGCTGTACGTCGACGCGGACAACATCCCCGCCGTCGCACTGTACCGGCGGCTGGGCTTCTCGCGCTGGGACGTCGACGTTATGTACGCCCCGCTCGAGGGCCGGTAGCCGCACCGGCGGCCGGCTCCCCGGCACGGCCGAAACCTGGGCTCGCCGGGAGCCGATTCCTTGTAAGGTTGAAGCTAAATCGCGCCAGCATTAGGAGAGACCATGCAACGGGAATCTGCCCGGACAGCCACGTCTGAAGCCGCTACGCGGGACAAAGCTGCGCGTCCTGTGCGTGCGCGGTTCGGTTCCTCCGAAGTGCCCGCCTCACGCGCCACCCAGGACCGGATCGACATCCCGGAGTTCGCGCCGAACCTGGAACCGGAAGGTGACATCAGCCCGGACCGATTCCTGGACCGGGAGCTGAGCTGGCTCGCGTTTAACTCGCGTGTGCTGGAACTCGCCGAGGATCCCAACTTGCACCTGCTCGAACGCGTCGGCTTCCTGTCCATTTTCGCGTCCAACCTCGATGAGTTCTTTATGGTGCGCGTGGCCGGCCTGAAGCGCCGCATCGCCACTGGCCTCGCCGTGCCCTCCCCCGCCGGCCAGAGCCCGATGCAGGTCCTCGAGCAGATCGGCGAGGCCGCACACCGGCTCGCGCAGCGGCACGCCCGCGTCTACGCCGAACAGATCCGCCCGGCGCTGGCCTACGAACACATCCACCTGATGCACTGGGAAGAACTCGACGACCAGGCCAAGGACCAGCTCAGCGCCATGTTCGCGGAGAAGGTCTTCCCAATCCTGACCCCGCTGGCCGTGGATCCGGCCCACCCGTTCCCGTACATTTCCGGGCTCTCGCTGAACCTCGCCGTGGTGGTCCGCAACCCGGTCAGCGACAAAGAGCTCTTCGCCCGCGTCAAGGTCCCGGACCAGCTTCCCCGGCTGATCTCCATCGACGGCCCGCGCGCCGGCTCCGTCCCCGGCCGGGTGGCACGCTTCATCGCCCTCGAGGAAGTCATCGCGGTCCACCTGGACCAGCTTTTCGCCGGTATGGAGGTCCTAGAGCACCACACGTTCCGAGTGACCCGCAACGAGGACGTCGAGGTTGAAGAGGACGACGCCGAGAACCTGCTGCAGGCGCTGGAAAAGGAACTGCTGCGGCGCCGTTTCGGGCCGCCGGTGCGCCTTGAGGTCACCAACGACATCAACCCCAACATCCGGGCGCTGCTGATCCGGGAGCTCGGCGTCGAGGAATCCGAGGTCTATTCCGTGCCGGCCCCGCTGGACCTGCGCGGCCTCTCCGTCATCGCCGGGATCGACCGCGCGGACCTGCACTACCCCAAGCACGTGCCGCACACCTCCCGGTACCTCAACGAGTCGGAGACCTCGAAGGCCGCCAACGTCTTCGCGGCCATGCGGCGGCGGGACATCCTGCTGCACCACCCCTACGATTCCTTCTCCACCTCGGTGCAGGCCTTCCTTGAACAGGCCGCCGCGGACCCGAAAGTGCAGGCCATCAAGCAGACCCTGTACCGCACCTCCGGCGACTCGCCGATCGTGGACGCCCTGATCGACGCCGCCGAGGCCGGCAAGCAGGTGCTGGCCCTGGTGGAGATCAAGGCCCGCTTCGACGAGCAGGCCAACATCTCCTGGGCCCGGAAACTGGAGCAGGCCGGCGTGCATGTGGTGTACGGCATCGTGGGCCTCAAGACCCACTGCAAGCTCTCCCTCGTGGTGCGCCAGGAAGTGGACGGGCTCCGCCGCTACTGCCACATCGGCACGGGCAACTACCACCCGCGGACGGCCCGCTACTACGAGGACCTCGGCCTTCTGACCGCCAACGAGCAGGTGGGCGAGGACCTGTCCAGGCTCTTCAACCAGCTCTCGGGCTACGCGCCCAAGTCCACGTTCAAGCGCCTGCTGGTGGCGCCACGGTCCGTGCGTTCGGGCCTGATCGACCGGATTGAAACGGAAATCAGGAACGCCCGCGCCGGCATCGCCGCCCGCGTCCAGATCAAGGTGAACTCGATGGTGGACGAAGCCATCATCGATTCGCTGTACCGCGCCTCGCAGGCCGGGGTGCAGGTGGACGTTATTGTCCGCGGCATCTGCTCGCTGCGCCCCGGCGTGCCCGGACTGAGCGAGAACATCACCGTCCGGTCGATCCTGGGCCGGTTCCTGGAGCACTCCCGCGTTTTCGCGTTCGCCAATTCCGGCGATCCCGTGGTCTATATCGGCTCGGCCGACATGATGCACCGCAACCTCGACCGGCGGGTCGAGGCACTGGTGCAGCTGAGCAGCGGCGATGACACCACCTACGTGCTCGACATGCTGCGCCGCTACATGGACCCGGGCACCGCCAGCTGGCACCTGGACCGCAGCGGCGAGTGGATCCGGCACCACCTCGCCGAAGACGGGACCGCCCTGCAGGACGTCCAGTCATGGCTGCTCGCATCGCGTTCGCGGCAGCGCCCGGCGAGCCTGCGCTGAGGCCGCCGGTTGTGAGCAGCGATTCCCTGGTCGCGGACCAGACCGACCATCCGGGTGAGCCGATCGCCGTCGTCGCGGCCGGTGCCCTGCCGTGGCGGGTCAACAAGGACAAGCTTGAGGTCCTGCTGATCCACCGTCCCCGTTACGACGACTGGTCGTGGCCCAAAGGCAAAATCGACCCCGGAGAGACCATTCCGGAATGCGCGGCCCGCGAGGTCGAGGAGGAAATCGGCCTCAAGGCGCCCCTCGGCATCCCGCTGCCGCCTATCCACTACCACGTGGCGGCCGGCCTGAAGGTGGTGCACTACTGGGCTGTCGACGTCGACGGCGCCGCGCTCCGGCCGGACGGCAAGGAGGTGGACAGCGTGATGTGGTGCGCCCCGGAAAAGGCTGCCGCCCTGCTGAGCAACCCCGGCGACCGTGCCCCGCTGGAGCACCTTGAGGCCGCCCATGCCCGCGGCGAACTGGATACCTGGCCGCTGCTGGTGGTGCGCCACGCCAAAGCCAAGCCCCGTTCCTCGTGGTCCAAGGCCGAGGGCGACCGTCCGCTGGCCGCCACCGGCGCCCGCCAGGCCCAGGCGGTGGGGCGGCTGCTGCAGGCGTGGAGCCCGTCGCGGGTGGTGACTAGCCCGTGGCTGCGCTGCGTGGCCACGGTGGCGCCGTACGCCAAGGCCGTCGACGCCAAGGTCAAACTGCACGAGTCGCTGACGGAGCACCTGCACGGGCGGAGCCCGCATAAAACCGCCAACGTCGTCGAGTCGCTCTTCGACAAGGGCCGCGCGGTAGCTTTGTGCACCCACCGGCCGGCTCTGCCGACGGTGTTCGCACAACTGGGCAAGCACATGAACTCCCGGCTGCGGGCGGCATTGCCGGCCAACGATCCTTACCTCTCCCCGGGGGAAATCATCGTCTGCCACGTCACGCATTCCAAGGGCAAGGTGGTGGCGGTCGAGCAATTCCGGCCGTTCGACGACTAGGTCCTTGACCCCGGGCAGCGCCAGGCCTAGTTTGTATCAAGTACTTGGTACATAACTAGGAATCTTGGGGGATTCATGCCGGGCGAGTTCTATTTTCCGTCGGCGACGCTGGTCGGCCCGATCATCGGCGCGGTGGTGGTCTACCTCCTGCTCCGCTGGGTGGTCTGGGCGCCGGACACCGGGACGTCGCCGGCGTCGGTCTCGCAGCACGCCCTCTGGGTGGGCGTCATCGGCTGGATGGCGAGCTCGCTGCAGGGGTCAATGAATCTCGGCATCATCCCCGCCAACTCCTCCGCCGGCAGCGTCCTGACAACCACTTGGGCGATCCTCCCCGCTCTGGCCTGGCCGGTGCTGGGATGCCTGGGGGTGCACGCGATTGGCCAGTTCAGCTATCCAGGGCCGCGGCGGTCGCGGCGGCAGACCGTGTTGTCGGTCCGGCGGATCCGGGACTTCCTGCCGCGCCGGCTCGCGGTGGCCACCGCCGTCATCTTTGCCGCCGCAGGGGCCCTGATCGCGACGGCAGCCACGCTCCCCGGCTTCGCCCCGGTGCCGGCCACGATGGTGGTCGACGGGCCATACACCCGCCAGACGGGCGGGGCAGACGGCCGGATCCCTGGGGTGGAACTGGCCGCCTGGCTGGGCGGATCCTTGGCCGTCCTCGCCGGGGGGACGCTGCTGGTGTTGTGGCTTATCGCCAGCCGCCGCCAACTCGAGGCCCTCGACGCCGCTGACAACGCCACGCTGCGCACCATCGCCATGAACCGTCTCCTCCGGACCGTCGCCACCATCGCCGCGGGCCTGGGCATCATCGCGGGGAACTTTGCGGCACATCCGGACCCGGCGGCCGGTGTGATGTCCTGGGTCAACCCGGCAGGCCTCGGCGGCATCGCGGTGCTGCTGGTCATGTGGGGCTGGCGGCCGCCGGTGCTGGCTGCCGCCGGGCTGGGGCCTCGAAACCGGCCGGTCGAAGGCCTCCAGACCGGTGGCCGGCACCCGGCGGCCCGGCTGGTCGCGTCGCTGGGCCCCCTGCTGGGCCTCGCGGCCGCCGTGCCGCTTCTGGCGGGCGTGTTCATCGTTCCCGGGCTGACGGCCGCCGCGGCCGGTTTCGGGATGGCCGGCTTCGCTACCCTGATGGCGGCCACCGTCCTGGTGGTGGTTGCCGCCGGGGAACTGCTCCTCCAGCACAACTATGGCGACCCCCGGGCGCCGCGCGACTGGCCGCGGCAGCCGGTCAGCCCCGCAATGCTGACCACCGGCGTCGTGGCCGTGCTGGTGCTGGCGGTGGCGCTGGGCGTTACCGCGGCGGGCCAGGCACGCCTGTACGGGAATGCGGACTGGGGCCCGCCGGCCCTGCTGGTTGCGGCCGGCGTCGTGGCTTCGGTGCCCGCGCTCCTGGCCGCACGATACCGCCGCGGAGTGCCGGACCTGGCCGTTGGCATGGACGCCGCGCTGCGAGCCGTCACCGTCCACCGGATCGTGCGGACGGTGGCGGCCCTGTTCCTCGCCCAGGCCGCCGTGCTCCTGCTGAGCCAGGGCCCGGCCTGGGCTGCAGTTTTCGCGGCCGAGTCCTTTGGCGAACCGCTGAACCCCGACGCCGGGTCGTGGTGGCCGGCCACCCTCGCCGGCGCGGTCCTCGGAACTGCGGCCACCGTCGTCGCCCTCATCCCCGTCACCGGCCCGGACCGCCTGCCGGCCGGGCCTGTGGCGCGGCGGGACAAAGAACCCGCGGCATGAGCGCCGGAATCACCGTCAACCTGCGCTCCGCCACCCCGCCCTACGAGCAGATCCGGGGCCAGATCGCCGCCCTGGTTGCCGCCGGGGCGTTGCCGCCGGGAACCCGGTTGCCCGCGGTGCGGCGGCTCGCCGCGGACCTCGGTATCGCGGCCGGGACGGTGGCCCGCGCCTACAAGGAGCTGGAGCAGTCCGGGCTCCTGGAAACCGGCCGGCGCAACGGGACCAGGGTTGCCGCCGCGGCGGCTCTCCCCGCTCCGGCCGGCGGCCCGGCGTCGTCGGCCACCGCGGAGGTCAGCGAGGCCGTCGACCGCCTGGTCGCGGCCGGCCGCCGCGCGGGGATGAACGACGGCGCCCTGCTGGCAGCAGTGCAGGCCAGGCTCGCCCTGCGAGACGGATACGGCCCCGGCGCGAGGACTCAGTAGACTGGAACGGTGAGCATCCCAACGCCCTACGAAGACCTCCTGCGCGATGTCCTGGAGCACGGCACGTACAAATCCGACCGCACCGGAACGGGCACACGCAGTGTGTTCGGCCGGCAGATGCGGTTCGACCTGGGCAGCAGTTTCCCGCTCATCACCACCAAGCGCGTCCACTTCAAATCCGTGGCTGTTGAGTTGCTGTGGTTCCTCCGCGGTGACAGCAACGTGAAGTGGATGCAGGACCAGGGCGTCACCATCTGGAATGAATGGGCAGGCGCCGACGGCGAACTCGGCCCGGTCTACGGGGTGCAGTGGCGCTCCTGGCCCACGCCTGACGGCGGCCACATCGACCAGATCGCGGAACTGGTGGAGAACCTCCAGGCCAACCCGGACTCGCGCCGCCACATTGTCTCCGCGTGGAACGTCGCCGAGCTGAAGAACATGGCCCTGCCGCCGTGCCACGCGTTCTTCCAGTTCTACGTCGCCGACGGCAAACTCTCCTGCCAGCTGTACCAGCGCTCCGCCGACACGTTCCTCGGCGTCCCCTTCAACATCGCCTCCTACGCCCTGCTGACCTGCATGCTGGCCCAGCAGACCGGGCTGGAACCGGGCGAGTTCGTCTGGACCGGCGGCGACGTCCACATCTACGAGAACCACCTCGACCAGGTCCTCACCCAGCTGCGCCGTGAGCCCTACGAGTACCCGCAGCTGAAGATCACCCGCAAGCCGGACTCCATCTTCGACTACACCCTCGAGGACTTCGAGGTGGTCGGCTACCAGCACCATCCCACGATTAAGGCCCCGATAGCAGTATGAGCAACGCAACCAGCGAACCCACCCAGTTCACCGAACAACTGCGCGGCTCCGTGACCGGGCTTGGCCTGGTGTGGGCACAGAGCAGCACCGGCGTCATCGGCCAGGCCGGGGCGATGCCCTGGCACCTGCCCGAGGACATGGCGCACTTCAGCCGGCTCACCACGGGGCACCCCGTCATCATGGGCCGTAAGACCTGGGAATCCTTCCCCGACAAGTACCGGCCGCTGCCGGGCCGGACAAACATCGTCATCACAAGGACGGAAAACTGGGGAACGACCCCGGAAGCCGCGGGGGCCCAGCCGGTCAAATCCCTCGACGATGCGCTGCTGGAATCCCAGTTCGCGCCGGGCCAGGAGATGGTCTGGATCATCGGCGGCGGCGAGATCTTCAACCAGTCGGTTGACCTTGCCGACGTCGCCGTCGTCACCACGATCGACACCGCCGCCGAGGGTGATACCTTCGCGCCGGAACTCGGCTACGAATGGACCGCATCCGCCAGCCTCCCGCCGGACGGGTGGCTGACCGCTGCGAACGGCACGCGCTACCGCATCACCCTCTGGCGCCGGACGGAGTCCAACTGATGTTGCGCAAGCCCGAAACCCTCTTTGTCCTGGGCTACATGCTGCTGCCGTTGTTGGCGCTGCTGTCCGCGATCGTGGGGCTGACCATGATCCTCGGCGGCAACAAGATCGCCGGCGCCATTGTGCTGGTCATCGTCACCCAGGTCTTCGCCTTCGGCGCCGTATTCGCCCTGCGGCGGCGCAAGAGCGCACTGCTGGCAGAGTCCGACGGCGAGTAGCGGCGACGGCGGCCGGTCCAGGGCCGCGGCCTCAGCGGCCGGATGGGGAGATCACCCCATCGCGCCATCACGGCGGCCGGGTTAGATTGGGGCCGGTCAGAATAATGGCCCGAGTGCGTTTGCTCAGAATGCACGAGGTCTTGGCGGCGGCCCGTTAGGCTGTTGCCCGTGAAGGGGGATGCCACCATGGCAGGAAACTTGTGGGGCGCTGACGTCGCGCAGTTGCGGATGCTGGCGCAAAATTTCGGCCAGACGTCGGAGACATTGCTGCAGCAGTCGACCGCCCTGACGTCGGCCATCAACAACAACACGTCGTGGAAGGGCGCCGACAGTGCCCGGTTCACCTCGGACTGGAACGGCAGCCACCGCGCCATCATCCAGCAGACCGCCCGGGCCCTCAAACAGGAATCCCGGCGGCTCATGACCCAGGCCGACGAGCAGGAGAAGGCCAGCAACGCCGCTCCGGGCTCCGGCGGCGGTCCGCTGGGGCCCCTGGGCCACGGGGGCGGGGCGTGGGCGGCGGCCGGCGGCATACTGGCCGGCGGCGTCGCGGGCCTCAAGGGGTTTATGGGGGTCCAGAAGAACATCAAAGCCCCCCTCACCCTGGCCAAGACGGTGGGCCAGTACGGCTGGGTACTGAAGAACCAGCGAGAGGGACTGGTCAAGGCGCTCTTCACCAAGGGCCGGCACCGGCTGGGCGGCCCCGGCTTCGAGATGCGCAACCTCTGGCAGACCACCGCAGGGAATAAGACCCTCGAGGGGCTGCTCAAAGATTCGTCCAAGGCGAGCCGCACCCTGAACGCCATCGACAAGGCCTCGGACGCCGCGTCGTTGAAAAACCTCAACAGCTTCATCAAGCCGCTGGACAAGCTCGGCGGCCTGGTCGCCGAGAAGCCCTGGCTTGGCGCCGGGAAGAGCTGGGAGTGGCTGGGCAAATCCGGCATCGCGCGCGGACTGGGCTGGGCCGGAGTCGGTTTCAACACTTTTGACTCCGTCTCCAAGTTCGCCGACGGCGACATCAAGGGCGGCGCGTTCAGCGCCGGCAAAGCCGCACTCGGTGTGGGCTGCTTCCTGCCGCCGCCCGCAGGGACCGTCTGCCAGGTCGCGAGCGTTGGAATCGCCGTCTACGAAAACTGGGACACCATCACCAGCGTGGGCAAGGACATTGGCGAGGGTGTGGTCAACGCCGTGAAGGATCCCGGCAAGTTCGTCAGCGACACCGCCAACAACGTCAAGGATGCAGGAAAGTCCGTGGCCAAGTTCTTCGGCTTTTGAGATTAGGAGACCCAGATGACCGTCCAGCACGAAATGACCCAGGAACCACGCCTCGGCGTCGATGTCATTGGCTTTGGCGTGGGCGAACTCGCCTACCTGCTCAACGTCTTCGAGGGCCCGGCCCGTGACCGCTCCGTCGGTGTTTTCCGGGCTGAGGAGCTCGTCGAGGACTCCACCCTGAACACCGCCGGCGCGTCATCCCTTCTGGCCCGGGACCTCGCCGTCGTCTCCGACGACGACGAGGTCGGGGTCAAAGGGGTGGCCGCCGCCGTCGCGACCGCCTTGGGCCAAGCGACGCGCTGGACCGAAATATCGCTGCTGACCGAGGACAGCATGGATAACGTGGTGCTGCTCGAAGCCCCGGACGTGTCCCTGATGCTTCAGCCGCGTGCCCTGGGCACCTGGTTCGCCTTCGCCCAGGACCCCACCATCAGCTCCGCGGAGGCCAGCCTCCGAGTGCTCCGGCAGCACGTCGACGAACACCCGGGCGGCACGGCGTATCTGGTGTTCAAGACGCTCCAGGACGAGAAGCACCTGCTGATCCGCCGCGACGGTGACAGCTGGGCCACCGGGGTGCCCGACTTCGCCACCGACGAGGTCGCCGAGAGTGCTCCGCTGGACGACGCCGGCGTGCTTGCCGCCATCAAGGAGTCCCGTGGGGAGGCGTGACCGGGACGTCCCCCAGGAGCCTGGTTACACAGCGCCGCCGCCTCCGGAGACGCCCATGAAGCACCGCCTGGCCGAAAACGGCGAGATCGTCAGCTATACCGACGAGGAATACGGGGTCCGCAAGGACGACGGTCTCGGCGTGATCAAGCCGGTGAACTCCTCCGGGGGACTGCTGTTCCTGTCCGTACTGATCACGGCCCTGTTCGGGCTGATGCTCTACGGCGTGGTCCAGATGGCCCTCACCGACCAGTGGCACATCATGGGCGAGATCTGGTGGATGTACGTTCTGGTCCTCATTCCGCTGTTCGCCGGCTGGGCCGGGTATTTCAAGGAACGCCGGGCCGAGAAGCTGCGGGCTGCCCGGAATCTTCCCCGGCCGGCCGAGTAACCACCTGGCGGTCCGCGCCGTGGCGTGACGTAACCGACTGCGGCCGGGCCGCCGCGAAGTCTAAACTGGCCCAATGACTACAGCAGCTACCCCGTCCGTCGGACTGGTCGGTTGGCGTGGCATGGTCGGCTCCGTCCTGATGCAGCGCATGCAGGACGAGGGCGACTTCGCCAACATCAACCCGGTCTTCTTCTCCACCTCGAACGCCGGAGGCGCCGCCCCGGACATCGCCGGCGCTGCTGCCGGTGCGGCCGGCAAGCTCGAGGACGCGTTCGACGTCGAAACGCTGGCGAAGCTGCCGATCATCGTGACCGCACAGGGCGGCGACTACACCAAGCAGGTGCACACCCAGCTGCGGGACCGGGGCTGGGACGGCCTGTGGATCGACGCGGCGTCCACGCTGCGCATGAACGATGACTCGATCATCGTGCTGGATCCGATCAACCGCGACGCCATCGACGCCGGCCTCTCCGGCGGCGTGAAGGACTACATCGGCGGCAACTGCACTGTCTCCTGCATGCTGATGGGCCTCGGCGGCCTGTTCAAGAACGGCCTGGTGGAGTGGGGCACGTCCATGACCTACCAGGCAGCCTCCGGCGGCGGCGCCCGGCACATGCGCGAACTGCTGAGCCAGTTCGGCACGCTCAACGCCGAGGTCAGCAGTGAATTGGACGACCCGGCGTCGGCCATCCTGGAAATCGACCGGAAGGTCCTGGCGCACCAGCGCACCGCGATCGACGCGACCCAGTTCGGTGTTCCCCTGGCGGGCTCGCTGATTCCGTGGATCGATGCGGACCTCGGCAACGGCCAGTCCAAGGAAGAGTGGAAGGCCGGGGTGGAGACCAACAAGATCCTGGGCACCACCGGGGCTGACCGCGTCATCATGGACGGCCTGTGTGTCCGGATCGGCGCCATGCGGTCCCACTCGCAGGCGCTCACCCTCAAGCTCCGTGAAGACCTCTCCGTCGCCGAGATCGAGAAAATTGTGGATGCGGACAACGAGTGGGCTTCCGTGGTGCCCAACACCAAGGAAGCCTCCATGGCGGATCTCACCCCGGTGGCAGCCTCCGGCACCCTGGACATCCCGGTGGGCCGGATCCGCAAGCTCGAAATGGGCCCGGAGTACATCAGCGCCTTCACGGTCGGCGACCAGCTCCTGTGGGGCGCGGCCGAACCCCTGCGGCGCATGCTCAAGATCGCTACCGGCAACCTCTAGGGCGCCCCCTCCCCCAGGAACCGCCGGTACTTCGCGGCCTGCAGCTCAAAGGATCGACGGGCTGCAGGCCGCAGGCCGTTAACGGCGTCGAACGGTTCCGGCACCACCGTCCGGCCGCGGGCATTTCCGGGCGCCGACCAGGTGCCGACGACGGCGCCGCCGGCCACGATGGTCTTCTTGAAAACACCGTTGCCGCCGGGGACAATCCTGTCCGCGTGTTCCGCGGCCAGCGCCACGGACCGGTCCATGTATCCCAGGAGGAACTCATCGAACCCCGGCAGCGCCAGTACGGAGCGCTGGCCGGGGACGGCGGCGTCGTCGAGCAGTGCTGCCGTCTCCGGCGAGAGCCAGTACTGTGTCCCGTCGAACTCCAGGCAGACCAGCTGGTCGCGGACGGCGGCCAGCGCCGCGCGGGTTTCGGTCAGGGGTATGCCGGACCACCAGGCGAAATCCCGTTCCGTGGCAGGGCCGTGGCTCCTGAAGTAGCGCAGCAGCCACTCGGCGATGCCTTCCGCGCGCTCCAGCTGGCGGGACTCCTTGACCCAGTCATCAAAGGCCACCACCAGCTGCTGGTTGCCTGCCAGGGGTCCCTGCACCAGCCACCCCTGCTGGCAGAGCATGGCCAGCAGGTGGATGCCGCGCTGGCCCTCCATGGACTGCCCCGCCCGCTCGAAGGCCTCGAAGAGCCCGGCCCGGCTGACCGCGGCCCCGCCGGTGACCCGGTCCAGCGCTGCTGCCGCTGCGGCGTCCACATCAGCGGCGGTGATTTCCAGCTCGCGGTGCCGCCCGGCCAGGCTTTTGATCAGGCGGCCAGAGGTTATCTCGAGGATCCATTTCAGATCCTCCGGTGCCAGCAGGTGGAGGGTGCCTCTCATCGGCCACGACCGGACTATCGTGCCGCCGTCCAGCGCCGCGCGGACATCGGTGACGCGCGAGCCCGGCACACGCTGCCCCACCGCCCACAGCGCGGCCTGCAGGTCCTGCGCCTGCATGGCGGTCATGGCCCGGACCGCGGCCTCGACGGAGCCGAAGCCGGGGCCGGACAATCCCTGCGAGACCAGCCGGAGCCGGCCCATAACACCCCGGCTCAAACGTGTGCGCACCACTGCTGCCATGCCATCATCCTAGGGCCGGGGTCCGACACTGCGGACGGGATGGCGGCCGCAACCGGCCCGGCAGCTTGGCCTGCGTCCCGGTTTCGGCCGCAAGTTCCAGTGCCCAGTGCCCTCCCAGCCTGCGCCCAGCCGCGTTGATTAAAGTGGATGCATGACTTTGGGAGATGTGTGGCCGCTGCTGCGGCCCGTGTGCAGGAGGCTCGCCCTGCTGGGCTGGGCCTCCAGCGCCGCGGGCATGGCGGCCGGACTGGCCGTCGCGATCGCCAGCGGCACCCGCCTCTCCCCCATGATGACCACCTTCCAGCTGGTATCCACGGTGTGCATGGTGGTGGCAGTTGCCAGCTTTGTCACCGCGGCCATGATGCAGCGGCGCCCGGCGTCGCGGGACTCTGCGTTTCGGAATGGTGGGCGGCGGGACGTCCCGCGGCGGGACACTGACGTGGACCCCGGCGCCGAGTTCCCGGCCACAGTGCACAGCTTCCTGCTCGGGTCCTTGGCCCTGCTGGCCGGTGCCGTGGCGTTCGCCTGCGCCGGACTCATGCTGCGAAGCGGCCCCAGCGCACAGTCGGTGGCGTTCTGCCAGGTATTCCTGCTGGGCGCCGCGGCGTCGGGTTTCACCTTTATGCTCTTCAGCAAGGTAGCCCCGCGCCGCGGCAGGCACTGAACCCGGCGGCGGCCGGCGTCGGCGTCGGTGGCGACGACGGTGGCAGGTCCTAGAGTCCTACCCCGATCAGCAGCGGCTCCGGGTGCAGTTCGATGCCAAACCGGTCCACGACGCCGCGGCGCACCTCGCGGGCGACCGCCAGCAGGTCAGCCGTGCTGGCGCCGCCGCGGTTGGTAATGGCGAGCGTGTGCTTGGTGGACAGTGAGGCGCGGCCGCCGGAGACGCTGTCAGGCTCAAGTCCGAATCCCTTGCCGAAGCCGGCCCTGTCGATCAGCCAGGCCGCCGAGAGCTTCGTCAGCCCGTCGCTGCCGCCCGGGTAGCGCGGGGCGTCGTCGGGCAGCGCAGCCGCCACCTCGGCCGGGACGATCGGGTTCGTGAAGAAGGACCCCGTGGAGTAGGTGTCGCGGTCTGCGGGATCCAGGACCATTCCCTTGGCGGCTCGGAGCCTGAGCACCTCGCGCCGGACATCGTTGGAGTAGGCGCGCTGGCCGGGTTCAACGCCGAGGGCACGGGCCAGCTCGGCGTAGCGGACCGGTGCACTCATCCGGCCCAGCGGGAGCTGGAATTCCACGGTGAGCACCACGTAGCGCGGGGACCCCTCCGTAGTGGCCTGCTTGAGGATGGAGTCGCGGTAACCGAACTTCAGCTCGGAGTTGGTGAAGGTCCGCACGGCGTTGCGCTGCCGGTCCCAGGTCCGGACGGCGGCAATGGTCTGGGAGACGTCGGCACCGTAAGCACCGACGTTCTGCACCGGGGTGGCACCGGTGGCGCCGGGGATCCCGGACAGCGCCTCGACGCCGGACCAGGCGTGCTTGACGGCGTGCTCCACAAGGGCGTCCCAGTTATGGCCGGCCTGGACCACCACGGCGACGCCGCCGCAGGAGTCCTCCGCGTTGACGGTGAAACCCTCTGACGCGATCTTCAGGACGGTGCCCGGGAATCCGTCGTCGCCGACCAGCAGGTTGGAGCCGCCGCCGATGATCAGTAGCGGCTCGCCGGCGTCGTCGGCCGCCCGGACAGCGTCGATGATCTCCGGCTCGGTCCGGGCTTCGACGTAGTTCGCGGCCGGGCCGCCGACGCCGGCCGTGGTCAGGGCGGAAAGCAGAGTTTGGGTCACCCCTCCAGCCTAGCCGGGTTCGGTGCGCGCCCGGACAGGCGATGGGTGGGCCCTACGCGGCTTTGCGGGCCACCGGGGAGAGCAGGAAGCTGACCACCAGCATCACCATCACGGCCAGCAGTGAGTGCAGGATACCGACGTGCTCGGCCAGCAGACCCAGCAGCGGTGGACCGCAGAGGAACGCCCCGTAGCCGATGGTGGACACCACCGAGACGCGCGCGGCGGCCTTGAGGGGGTCGTCCGCGGCAGCGGACATGCCAACCGGGAACCCCAGCGAGGCCCCAAGCCCCCAGACCGCGAGGGCGACGTACGCCAGCCAGGGAACCGGCGCGAAGACAAAGAGCGCCAGCCCGGCGACTGCCAGTGCCGCGCACCAGCGCATCACCGGAACCCGGCCGTACCGGTCCAGGACCACGGTTCCGACAAACCGGCCCACGGTCATAAACGTGACGAACAGGCCGTACCCGGCGGCCCCGGCGGCGTCGGACTGGCCGTGGCCGTCGGCCAGCGCCAACGCGACCCAGTCCCCGGCCGCGCCCTCGGCCAGCGCGAGCCCCAGGACCAGGACGCCGAGGAGCAGGGTCCGGCGGTCCCGCCAGGCCTGAGCGATCTGCCGCTTGTTATCCAGCGGCGCCTCGGGGCCCGGGCTGGCCTGGCTGATGATGGGCAGCGGGCCGGTGGACGGGTCCTCGAACGTGTCCGTGCCGGCCGGAGCGAAGGCTTCACCCTGCTCTACCGGTGTGATGTCGGCACGGAACCAGGTTGCGGCGGTGGCCACGGAGCCTGCCACCAGCAGGCCGACGGCGGCCAGGTGCCAGAACACTGGGATACCCGCGCCCGCGGCCCAGGCGCCCGCTCCGGCGCCGGCGACGGTGCCGAGGCTGAACGCACCGTGCAGCCGGGGCATGATGTGCCGCCGCACGGCGCGTTCGACGGCGGCGCCTTCCACATTGGAGGCGGTGTTCCAGCTGGCGGTGCCGAGTCCCACCACCACGAGTCCGGCCGCAACCGCCAGCGGGTTGACCAGCACGGACGTCCCGAAGCCGGCAAGGACCAGGCCCGCGCCCACCATGATGCTGCCGATCCGGATGGTCTGCTTGGAGCCAAAGCGCAGCACGATCAGCCCGGACGCGGACACGGACACGAAGGAGCCGAGCGTCATACAGAGCAGAAGCAGCCCGACGTTGCCGGGCGTGAGGTCGAGCCCGTCACGGATGGCCGGCAGCCTCGAGACCCAGCTGGCGAAAGCTATCCCGCTGAACGCGTAGGCGGCCACCACGGCATTGCGCCACCGCGTGACTTCGGCGGATTGTGGGGCGCGCACCCTCACGGCAGCATCATGGGCTCAGGCCAGCCTGACGACGGCCTGGGCCTTCATAAGGACTTTCTGGCCGCCCGCGACAACAGTGAGGTCAACCCGGACGGTGCCGGCGTCGGCGTCGAGCGCCCCCACGGCGCCGCTGACCTCGATCACCGCACCGGCGTCGTTGGAGCCCGTAGTGTCCGCCACCGGGACCGGCTTGCTGAAGCGGGTCTGGAAATCGACGACGGCGGCCGGGTCGCCGGCCCAGTCGGTCACCAGCTGGACGGCGGCACCCATGGTGAACATACCGTGCGCGATCACGCCGGGCAGGCCGACGCCGGTGGCGAAGTCGCTGTTCCAGTGGATCGGGTTGAAGTCCCCGGAGGCACCGGCGTACTTCACGAGGTCGGTGCGGGTGACCTCGATGGTGCGGCTGCCAACGGCCTGGCCGACGGTGAGTTCTGAAAGTGTGGGGCTCATGGTTACTGTCCCTCTCCGCGGACCAGGATGGATGAGGTGGTGGTGGCGACGGCGTCCCGGGCACCGGATTCCCCGCCGGCGACGGCGAAGATCTCCGAACGTGTGGTGATCATGGCGCCTCCCCCCATAGCGCGGACGCCGTCGACGTGCAGTTCGGCCACGAGGCGGTCGCCGGCCACGATGGGCCGGTGGTGGACGAAGCGCTGGTCCGCGTGGACCACCCGGGAAAAGTCGATGCCGGAATCCGGGTCCTCGATCAGCTGCGCGTCGGCGCGCTGCGCGACGATGATCGCGAACGTGGGCGGGGCGACGAGGTCCTGATGGCCGAGCGCCCGGGCGGCGTCCACGTCGAAGTGGGCGGGGTGCGTGGCCTTGACGGCGCGGGCGAACTCGCGGATCTTCTCGCGGCCGACGTCGTACACCTCTGCGGCAGGGTAACTGCGGCCCTGCAGGTCCGGATTGATAGTCATGGTTCCAGCCTAGCGCCCTGCCTCCGGATGGATTTCCGCGTTACACGCGGGGGCGGGGCGGGGTCTTGCATCCCAGCGATATGATGGAAACATCATTTCATCAATCCATGGTGCGGGTTTTCGCCGGACCGCCAGCCAGGAAGGGCGAAGGACCGCAGTGATTTCCTCCGCGCAGACCCCCTTGTACGAAATCAAGGCCAACTTGTTCAAGGCCCTCGCCCACCCGGCACGTATCCGGGTGCTGGAACTGCTGGCGGCAGCCCCGGACACCTCGGCGCAGGTCAGCTACCTGCTGGCCGAGACCGGACTGGAGGCCTCGCACCTGTCCCAGCATCTGGCCACGCTCCGAAGGCACGGTGTGGTGACCTCGGTCCGGACGGCCAACGCCGTGACCTACCGTCTGGCCCACCCGAAGGTTGCCGAGCTACTCGCCATCGCCAGGACCTTCCTGCTGGACAGCCTGGCGGATTCCGGCGAACAGCTCCGGCTGGCGCAGGAGTTGCCGGCCGCGCCCCTCCCGGGTTCCGCATCATGACCGCCGCGACGGCGACCGGGCTGGCGCGGGGAACCCGGGGATCTCTCATCCGGCTCCTGCCCTCCCGCCGTGATTACGACGGGCTGCGGGGCTCGTGGCGGACGGACCTGCTCTCCGGCGTCACCGTGGGCATCGTTGCCCTGCCACTGGCCCTCGCCTTCGGAGTCAGTTCCGGCGTCGGCGCGGAGGCCGGGCTCATCACTGCTGTAGTAGCCGGACTGGTGGCTGCCGTCATGGGTGGCTCACACGTCCAGGTTTCCGGGCCCACCGGTGCCATGGTGGTGGTGCTGGCCCCCGTCGTCGCCGTGCACGGCACCGGCAGCATCGCTCTGGTATCCGTACTGGCAGGACTCCTGGTCATCATCCTCGGTATCAGCGGCCTGGGCCGGGCCGTCGCGTACATCCCATGGCCGGTCGTGGAGGGATTCACCCTCGGGATCGCCGCCATCATATTCCTCCAGCAGGTGCCAATGGCCACCGGCACAGCGGGGGTGCCCGGCCACAACACCGTGCTGGCCGCCGTCGAGAGCGCCACCAAAGCCACGGCGCCCGCCGTGCTGCAGACCCTGGCCGTTGTGGCAGGCGTCGCCGCAGTGATGATGTTGCTGCCCCGGCTGAACAAGGCCATCCCGGCCAGCTTGGCCGCGGTACTTCTGGCCACGGTGGCCGCCGAGCTCCTAAACCTGCCCATTCCGCGGATCGGTGCCCTGCCGCACTCCCTGGCCGCGCCGTCCCTGCCGGCGCTGGATCCTGCGTCCTTGCCCGGGTTATTTGCGCCCGCCCTGTCCATCGCCACGCTCGCGGCCATCGAGTCCTTGCTGTCGGCCCGGGTGGCATCCGGCATGGTCGGCCCCGACGGCCGGCCCACCGGCACCTACAGCCCGGACCGCGAACTTACCGGCCAGGGCCTGGCGTCGGTGGCGGCGGGGTTCTTCGGCGGCATGCCAGCCACGGGGGCCATCGCCCGGACCGCCGTCAACGTCCGTGCCGGAGCGAAAACCCGCCTGGCTGCGGTGGTCCATGCCCTGGTGTTGCTGGCCATCATCTACCTCGCAGCAGGCCTGGTGGGCCGGATCCCACTGGCGGCCCTGGCCGGAATCCTGATGGTCACGGCCACCCGCATGGTCTCCCGGCAGACCGTGGCTGCGGTGCTGCGCTCCACCCGCGCAGACGCCTTCGTCTTTGTCCTGACAGCGCTGATCACAGTGGCGTTCGACTTGATCGTCGCGATTGAGATCGGGCTGGTCGCGGCCGCCGTATTCACGCTGCGCAAGTTCGCCTCGCTCAGCGGCGTGCAGCGCGAAGACATCCCGGGACCGACGGCACCTGGAGACGGACACATTGCCGTCCTCCGGCTGGACGGTGCCATGTTTTTCGGGGCAGCGGAGCGCGTCCTGCAGGAGATCAGCCAGGTCAAGGAAATCCAGGTGGCAGTCATCCGGCTCTCCCAAGTCCGGATGCTCGACGCGACCGGGGCGCACACACTGGTAGACGTCATCTCGGCCCTTGAATTGCGCGGCGTCACCGTCCTGCTCAAGGGTGTCCAACCGCAGCACCTGGACCTCGTGACCAACGTTGGCGTGATCCGGTCGCTGCGGCACCACAAGCATCTGTTCAACACCCTGGCGGACGCCGTGGAACACGCCCGCAGCCATGTGGCGCGGAACGCTGCAGCTAGCGCTTGAGGTTCTTCCGGATGGTCTGGCCGCGGACCACGATGCCGGCGATGTGCAGGATGAGGCCGAGGCCGATGACGCCGAGGGAGGCGAACGCCAGGCCCTGGTTGCCGGTATTGTTGCCGACCAGGTTCAGGATGATGCCCGCGGCGATCAACCCCATGGCGCTAAAAACGAGCACCTTGTAGGACGTTGGCGCGGCGGCCCAGAATTCGTTCAGCACCGTGCCAGTCTACCGGCGGCCGCGGGGCACCCCTCGACGCGGGTTGTTCCTGGCGCCCCGGATATTACCTGCCGACGCGGGAATACCCGGTGCGTCAGGGATTTCGCGCGTCGCCGGGTACTCTGCGGCTCAGAACAACGCCTGCTGGACGGCCGGGACCGCCGAGCCGTGGTCGCCCAGTTCGACGTTGCGGGCCTTCAGGGCGCCGAGGTTGACGACGAAGCCGAGGTCCGAGCCGTCGAGTTCGGCCAGAGCCACGCTGCCGCTCAGCGACGCGATAAAGAACCCGTGGGCGCCGGAGTGGAGGTCGTGCGGGTAGGCGTGCCGGTCCGCCGGGGCGCAGGCCTTGTCAGCCAGCGCGGGACGCTGCCACTGTTCGTCCACCACCGAGAATCCGCCGCTGTCGTCACCGCGCAGCAGGGCCCGGACCCCGGCCGCGTGCCGGGCATTCAGCTCGTCCAGCACGACGGCGGACGGCGGCGCGGTCAGGCCGGCGGCCTTGGCCGCCGAGCGGACCTGCTGCGGGAGCCCGGCGTCGCGCGTCACCCGGTCCTCCAGGACCCTGACCACCCGGCCGTCGGCGGCGCGGGCGACGTAGCGGGCGACGACGGCGCCCTGCTCCGCGAGCCGGTACCACTTCCGCAGGTCGGAGGCGGTGCCCACCTTGCTGGCGCCGTTGGCGAAGGTCGCGATGTAGAGCCAGTGCGGCTGCATCAGGTAGGCACGCAGCCCGGGCGGGACGCGGCCGCCGCGGTGGAAGTCGTGGATCAGCCTTGAATCGTCCAGGGCGAAGCACGCTCCGCACTGGGCACCGCGCACCGCCGCTGCCCGCTCCGGGCACACCACGTGGTCCCGGTCCGCGGGTCCGTGGACTTTGTGGTGCCCCAGGCATTGCTTACCGTCGGCGGCGGAGCGGAACCCCAGCCGGGTCCCGGCGTCGAGCGCGACGTCGGTGAAGACGCCGGCAGCGTCCTGCAGGCGCAGGACGGCCCGGCCCGCACCGGACGGCCCCGCAGGCAGCGGAGGCGCTCCGGCAAGTGCCGGGTGATCCCAAAAGACCCCGTGGACCAGATAGCGGGTATCGGTCACGGGGTCTCCTTGGTGGGACAGGGAACCGGCTACAGGGCCGGCTGCACCCCAAAGGCTACAGCGAGCTTCATGATCTTCTCGGCGCGGCCCAGGCGCGGCAGGTCGGACCCGTCCCGGATGACGCGGCCGTTGGCTTCGAAATCGGCCATAAAGTCCGTGGCCCAGGCGACATCGGACGGCGTGGGGCTGATGACCTCGTTGATCACGCTGGTCTGGTCGATCGCGAGGCAGAGCTTGCCGGTCATGCCCATCATCACCGTGATGCCGGTCTGCTCACGCAGGATCGGGTGGTTGGTGCCGACGGTGGGACCGTCAATGGGGCCCGGCAGGTTGCCGACGCGGCTGGCAACAACCAGCTTGGCGCGCGGGTAGGCCATCGCCTCGGGGGTGGCCGCCATGCCGGTGTCGCGGCGGAAGTCGCCGGAACCGAAGGCCAGCCGGAAGACGCCCTGGGCCTTGGCGATGTGGTTGGCTTCCTCGATGCCGACGGCGGACTCGACGAGCGCCACCACAGGGGTCTTGCCGTCCATGCGGTGGAAGCTTTCGGTGACCTGGTCCGCGGACTCGGTCTTGGCGAGCATCACGCCGAGCAGTCCCGGGGTGCCGCGGAGGCCGGCGAGGTCATCAGCCCAGAAGGGGCTGGTGGCGTCGTTGATCCGGACCCAGGCGCTGCCGCCGGCGGTCAGCCAGTCGACTACGTGCTCGCGGGCGGCGTCTTTCTGGGAGGGATCCACCGCGTCTTCGATGTCGAGGATGATCGCGTCGGCGCGGGACTCCGCCGACTGTCCGAAGAGTTCCGGCTTCATGGCGTTGACCAGCAGCCAGGAGCGGGCGATTTCGGCCGGGACGTTGCGCTGGGGCCGGACAATCCCGGCGGTGGTGATAGAGGTCATGACTCTACGCTAGCCGCCCGGGACCGCCCGCCGCCAAGTAATACCCCCGTTAAGGGCGACCAATACGACCAAAATCACGCTGGGACCCGTGCGGCGGGCGGCGGATGCGTCCGTCGCTAGGGAATGTTGCCTAGGGAATGTTGCTGCCCCGGGCGGTGATCCAGAGCCTGTACCACTCGGCCCGCGTCATGGCTGCGGCCACCCGCGCCGCGTCCGCGCAACCACGGATCCGGTCGGGATTGGCGCTGCCGATCACCGGGCTGATGCCGGCCGGGTGCTTCATCAGCCAGCCCAGCAGCACGGCCTCGCCGGTGGTGCCGGCCGCTGCGGCCATTTCGGCCACCAGTACCGCTGTGGCTTCCGCCGCGGCGCTCGGGTCTGAGCCCGCGGCCGCCCCGGTGTAGAGCCCGCGGGACAGGGCCCCGTAGGCCTGCAGGGCGATGCCGCGCCGGACGCAGTGCTCCACGGTGCCGTGCGGGAAGCTGTAGTCGGCGCCCTCCGCGTGGTTGACCAGCACGGTGCTTTCCAGCCAGGCCCGGGCCGAGAGGCTCATTTCCAGCTGGTTGGCCACCACGGGCACCTCGAGCCGGTCCTGCAGCAGTTCGATCTGCGGGGCGGACATGTTGGACACGCCCACGGCGCGGATCTTGCCCTCCGAGAGCAGCTGTCCGACGGCGGAGGCCACCTCGGCCGGATCCAGCAGCGGATCCGGGCGGTGCAGCATCAGCACGTCGACGTAGTCGGTCCTCAACCGGGCGAGGCTGCCCTCCACCCGCTCAAGGATGCCCTCGCGGCTCAGGTCGTAGTACGCCTCGAGGCCCTGTTCGTTGAGCCGGATCCCGCACTTGGTCTGCAGCCGGATCCGGTCCCGCAGGCCGGGGGTCCGCGAAAGCACCTCGCCGAAGACGGCCTCGGACTTGCCGTTGCGGTAGATGTCGGCGTGGTCGAACAGCGTGATCCCGGCGGCCAGGGCTGCGTCGACGGCGGCGGCCGCCTCGTCCACATGCGCGGACGAGTACGGCTCCGCCGCCCAGGTGCCGCCCAGGCCCATGCAGCCGTAGATCAGCTCCTGGGCCAGGTCCGGGCCGGCTCCGGCCGTTCCGACGGCCGGCCCGGACAGCGGGCTCACCGCAGCCAGACGGTGGTGTTGCCCGGGAGCAGCCGGCCGTCGACGGGGGCGCTGCTGACCAGCACCTCGCCGGCGGGCAGCTCGACGGCGTCGTCCCCGAAGTTGGTCACGGACTGCCAGCCGTCGTGGCGGCGGAAGTGCAGCACGTTGGCGTTGGCGGACTCCAGCCACTCCAGCTCTTCGGAGGCCTGCAGTTCGCGGCGCAGCTTCAGGGCCTTGCGGTAGAACTCCAGGGTGGAGCCTTCGTTCCCGTCCTGGGCGGCCACGGCGTACCGGGCGAACCAGGCCGGCTGCGGCAGGTGGGCGCCGCCGTCGCCGAACCCGAACGAGGTCCCCTCGGCAGCCCACGGCAGCGGCACCCGGCAGCCGTCGCGGCCGATCTCCACGCCCTTGTTGCGGAAGAACGTGGGGTCCTGGCGTTCGGTGTCCGGGATCTCGGCAACTTCCTGGAGGCCGAGCTCTTCACCCTGGTACAGGTATGCGGAGCCGGGCAGCGCCAGCATGAGCAGGGTCGCGGCGCGGGCGCGGCGCAGGCCGAGTTCGACGTCGAGTTCCTCGGCGGGGGCGCCGGCGAGGAGCCAGCCCTTGCCGTCCTGGCCCTTGGCGTGCCGTCCGCCGCCCTTGGGCAGGCCGTAGCGGGTGGCGTGCCGGACGACGTCGTGGTTGGAGAACACCCAGGTGGAGGATGCGCCGGACTCCACGGCCTCGCCCAGGTTGCGGGTGATGATCTCGCGGAACTCGTCGGCATCGAAGTCGGCCTGCAGGAGGTCGAAGTTGAAGGCCTGGCCCAGTCCCTCGGGGCTGGCGTAGCGGGCCCGGCGGGAAGCGTGCACCCAGGCCTCGGCGACGGCGGTGCGCGGCGGGTTGTATTCGTTGAAGACCTCGCGCCATTCGACGTAGATCTCGTGGACTTCGTCGCGGTCCCAGAACGGGTGCGAGCCGTCATCGAAGCCGTCGGTCCCGGAGTTCGCCTCGCTGAGCTCCACCTTGGAGAGCAGGGGCTCGGTGAGGTCCTTGGTCAGGGCGTGCGCCACATCAACGCGGAAGCCGTCAACGCCGCGGTCCGACCAGAAGCGCAGGGTCTTGAGGAAGTCGTCGCGGATTTCGCGGTTGGACCAGTTCAGGTCCGGCTGCTCCTTGGCGAAGATGTGCATGTACCACTGACCGGGGGTGCCGTCCGGCTCGGTGATGCGCTCCCAGGCCGGGCCGCCGAAGACGGATTCCCAGTCCGACGGCGGGATCTCGCCGTTCTCGCCCTTGCCATCACGGAAGATGTAGCGTTCCCGCGCTGCCGAGCCCTTCGGCGCCGCGAGTGCTTCCTGGAACCAAACGTGGCGGTTGGAGGAGTGGTTCGGGACGATGTCCGCGATCAGCTTGATGCCGGCGGCGTGCAGGGCTGCGGACATCTCGTCGAAGTCCGCCAGGGTCCCGAGCTTGGGATCGACGTCGCGGTAGTCATCGACGTCGTAGCCGCCGTCGGCGAGCGCCGACGGATAGAACGGGGAGAGCCAGACGGCGTCGATCCCCAGCTCCTTGAGGTACGGGACCTTGGCGGTGATGCCCTTGATGTCGCCCAGCCCGTCACCGTTGGAATCGGAGAAGCTGCGCGGGTAGATCTGGTACACGGACGCCTGGCGCCACCAGTTGGGGTCGGCAGCGAGGTCGGAACCGGACAGGGTTGCCAGCGTGGCGGTGTTCGACAAGGTGAATCCTTCGGGGCTGGGGAGCGGTACCTGGTACAGGCAGTGATTGGTAACAGCCTGTCTGATAATTTAGATAGAAGCTAAATCTATTGCCGGAACAATTATGGGTCGGTTATCACCGGGAGGTCAAGATTCCGAAGCCGCAGGCCGCCGCCACTCCCCAGCTGCTGCGCCGGGTCAACGCCCAGTCCGTCCTGGCCGCCATCCGCAGCACGGACGTGGCCACCGGGACCGATCTGATGGCCGGAACGGGCCTCACCCGCGCCTCGGTGATTGCCGTGTGCGAGGACCTGATCCGGCGCGGCTGGATCAGGGAACTGGACGCGCCGCGGAAGGGTGCGGGAGCCGGAGCCCTGCAGAAGGGCCGGCCGGCGCGGCGGTTCGAACTGCGGGCTCGGGCCGGCGTCGTCCTGGGCCTCGACATCGGCGCAGCCACCACCACCGCGGCGGTGGCTGACCTCCGGGGCACGGTGCTTGGCCGCGCCAGCGGAAGCTTCCGTGCCGCGGACATCCCGGCCGCGGAGCGGGTCAGCGTGGTGGACCGGGCCTGCCGGGAAGCGCTCGCGGCCGCGGGCGAGTCCCCGGGCAAGGTCCTGGCCGTCGGCGCCGGCATCGCCGCACCGGTGGACCGTGGCGGCAAGGTGCTGGCCGCCCAACATTTCTGGAGCCTGTTCGACGTCGGACTCCGCTCGGCCCTGCAGGACCTGCACGGCTGGACGGTGCTGCTGGAGAATGACGCCAACCTGGCCGCGCTGGGTGAACGCTGGCGCGGGTCCGGCGCCGGGGTGGATGACCTGGTGGTGCTCCTGGCGGGGGAACGGCTGGGCGCGGGCGTGCTGGAGTCCGGCCGGCTGCTGCATGGCCGGGCCGGCGGCGCAGGCGAGATGGGCTTCCTCGACATGGTCGACGGGGTAGGGTCCAGCGACGGGATCGCCAGCCTGGCGCGGCAATGGCAGGCAGCCGATGGTGGTCCAGCCAACGGGGGCGACGCCGGCGCCCGGCAGGTGTTCGAGGACGCCGCGGCCGGAGACCCCGCGGCCCTGGCGATCCTGGGCAGGCTTTCGGAGCGGATGGCCCGGGTGATCGCCGCGATTGCGAGCCTGCTCAATCCCGAGCAAGTGGTGATAGGCGGCGCCGTCGCGGATTCGGCCGGCGCCCTCGTGCCCGGCATCACCGCCGCGCTGCCGCGTTTCACCGCCACTCCCCCGCACGTGACCGTTTCCCCGCTCGGGGACAGGATCGTCACGGTGGGCGCTGTCCGGCACGCCCTGGACTTCGTCGAGGCCAACGCCCTGGAACTGGAACTGGCCGGTTAAGAGCTCTCCGGGCGGCGCGCAGCCCGCCGGAAGGCTTCCTCAAGATTCGGCAACGATTGGATACCCAAGTCGAAAGTTTGCCGCAGGTTTCCAATTATTCCGGCATGCCCTCCGTAGACTGACTGCAATTTGGTCTCTTGCGGCCGTTCAGCTGACCCGTCGGCTGGGCGGCGGTCTCATGAAAGATAAACGTGAACTCTTTACGGATGAAGACTGCGCTCTTTGCCGCACTTGTCCTTGCCCTGGTGTCGGCTCCCGCAACCGGTGTGTTGCCCGCATATGCCGAGACGGCGTCGTCGCCCTCCGCGAGCGCTGCTGCGACGCCGCCCGCGGGAGCGTCCGCAACGGCAACAGCGGCCCCGGCGGTATCTGCGGGGCCGACCCCGACGCCGGCAGCGACCACGGCTGCCCCGGCCGGGACGGTCCAGCCCGCGCCGGCACCGTCGGTCACAGCACCCGCCAGCCCCGCACCGTCAGGCACAGCACCGTCGCAGACCTCCGCTGAGGCGCCCGTTCCGGGCTCCAACGAGCCGTTCGTCGCGCACACGTTCGTTGACCCGCTCCCCACGGGCCGGAAGGGCCAGCCCGCCTCCGCCACCCCCACCGCGGGCCGGCTGAGCACGGAGTCCTACTCGCTGGCCCGGTCCGGCGACATCAAGATCCGCCTGGTTATGGTCCAGCTGGCCGACAAGAAGGCCACCATCCCGGAGTCCTCTGCCCGGGCCGCCATCACCACCACCAGCAATTACTGGAAGACCATGTCCAACAACCGGCTGTCGATGTCGGTTGCGTCGGTCGAGAGCAAGACCAGCAAGGCCACCTCGACCCAGCGTTACCCGGACATGATGAACACCATTGCCACGGAGCTCAAGTGGACGCCCAACCCCTACACCGCCCTGGTGGTCTTCGTTTCCACGCCTACGCTTTCCGACGGCGCCTACGGTGCCGGCTGGAGCTACAGCGGTACAAGCGGCCGCGTCATTATGCCGCTCCCGGCGTCCCTGACCAACAGCGTGCTGACCCACGAATTCGGACACGTGCTGGGACTCAATCATGCCCAGAGCCTGCAGTGCGGCAGCGGCGTCCAGGATGTTGCCACCAACTCTGACGGGACCTTCGCCGACTCCTCCTGCACCATCCGTGAGTACGGTGACAGCCTGGACCTCATGGGCGTCTCCCAGACTTCCCAGCCCACCATCAGCTCCACCCTGTGGGCCTATGGCGGTTTCGGCCGCGGCGACGAAATCGTTGACACAGGCGTCGCCAAGGACGTGAAGAACTACACCCTGACGGCATGGGCCGGAACGGCTGCACGACGCGCCATGAAGTTCACCGACCCGGTCAGCGGCGAGGTCTACTTCCTGGAGTTGCGGCTGCCGGTCGGCTACGACACCGCCAAAGCCGTGAACCTGAACAGCGGCGTCAAGGTCGTCCAGCAAATGGGGGCCTACTCGCTGTTGCTCCCGCCGGACACACGGGCCTTCGCCGGATACTACAACCCCCGCCAGGCCTGGCAGGCCGGGGAGACTTTCACCACCCACGCGGGTACGCGGGTCAAAATCAACTCGATCTCCAGCACCTCCGCCAGCGTCACCGTCACAGCCGCCAACGCCGTCAGCGGAGCGTTCCGGGACGCGTGGCTGCAGGCCGGCGGCGAGCCCGTCCTCGGCTACAGCACCAGCAACGTCACCTGCCCCTACGGTGCGGCAGCTACCACCACCTGCTACCAGTCGTTCCAGCGCGGCATTGTCTACAGCACCCCGGGCGTGGGCACCTACGCGGTCAAGACGGCGTACATGTCCGGTTGGCGGGACGCCGGCTGGCAGCAGGGCATTGGCTACCCCACCGGCGGCGAGAGCTGCGGGCTGTACGGCGGCGGCTGCTACCAGCCCTTCCAGAAGGGCAACATCTATTACTCCGCCGCGTCCGGCGCGCAGGCCGTGACCGGTGTGTACTGGAACGCCTGGCGGGCCGCCGGCTGGCAGCCGGGCATCGGCTACCCCACCGGCGCACCGTCCTGCGGGCTCTATGGCGGCGGCTGCTTCCAGCCCTTCCAGAAGGGCAACATCTACTACTCCACCGCGTCCGGCGCCCACGCCGTCACCGGCTCCTACTGGACCGCCTGGCGCGACGCCGGCTGGCAGCCCGGGATCGGCTACCCCACCGGCGACCCGACCTGCGGGCTGGCCGGCGGTGCCTGCTCCCAGGCCTTCCAGAAGGGGACCGTCTATTACGTGGCTGCGACGGGCGCCTATGCCGTGAACGGTGTCTACGCGACCGCGTGGACCGCGGCGGGGCAGCAGCCCGGCATCGGCTACCCCACCGGCGCACCGTCCTGCGGGCTCTACGGCGGCGGCTGCTTCCAGCCCTTCCAAAAGGGCAACATCTACTACTCCGCGGCCTCGGGGGCCCACGCCGTCACCGGCGTCTACTGGAACGCGTGGCGTGAAGCCGGTTGGCAGCCTGCCATCGGGTATGCCACCGGCGAGCCCGTCTGCGGACTGGCCGGCGGCGCCTGCTCCCAGGCCTTCCAGAAGGGCACGGTCTACTACACCCCGGCCACCGGCGCCCACGCCGTCAGCGGCGTCTACACGAACGCGTGGGCGGCCGCGGGGCAGCAATCCGGTATCGGCTACCCCATCGGCGCACCGTCCTGCGGGCTCTATGGCGGCGGCTGCTACCAACCCTTCGCCAAGGCCAACGTCTACTACACGCCGGCCACCGGCGCCTACGCCGTGACCAGCAGCTACTTCGAGTCCTGGCGCGCCGCAGGATGGCAGAAAGGCGTCGGCTACCCGACGGGCCCACAGCAGTGCGGCCTCTACGGCGGCGGCTGCTACCAGCCCTTCCAGACGGGCATCAGCTACTACACCGCCGCGACGGGCGCCAACATGGTGGGCGAGCCCTACCGCGAGGCGTGGCGCGTGGCCGGCTGGCAGGCCGGCGGGCTGGGCTATCCGGCCGGTGCCGCCGTCGCCTACAACGGCTACCGGACGGTCCAGTTCCAGGGCGGCTCGATGATCTACAGCTCCACCGGCGTCCGGGTGGTCCGCAAGTAGCCCGTCGCCCGGACCTCAATCGCCCGGCCGCTACTCCGGCATGATCATGGTGCGCAGGTCCAGCTGCCGCAGCACCCGGTCGGCAACCTCGGGGTCCATGTCGGGCTCATTCCGGGCGGCCACCACTTCCTGACGCGCCGCGTCCAGGGCGATGGTCTGCACGGCGATGGCAAGCTCCCGGCCGCGTTTGCGCTTCTCATCGACGCTTTCGTTCCGCAGGCTGCCGTCCAGCAGTTCGGCGTGCAGCCGCGTCATCCGTGCCTTGACCAGGGCCACCTTTTCCGGCGGCAGCTCTTTCATGAGCTCGTTGTCCTTGAGTGCCGCGACGGCGGCCTGCTGCGCCCGGGCGGCCAGCAACCGGGCCGCATCGCGCTCCACCGAGCCGTCTTCGGAGGCTTTCAGGACGCGCATCAGCCACGGCAGGGTCAGCCCGGGCAGCACGAGCGTGGTGAGCAGCACCGCGCAGGCGATCACCAGCAGCTCGCTGCGGGCCGGGAACGCCGTCCCGTCGGCCAGGGTGGCCGGGAGGGCCAGGGCCAGCGCCAGGGTGGCCAGCCCGCGCATCCCGCACCATGTCAGGATCAGCACTTCCTTGGCCGAGGTGGGACGCAGGGTGTTCTTCCTGGACCGGGCCAGGCCGGACATCATGGCCAGCCAGCCGAAGCGCACGGCAAACACCAGCACGCAGACCACGGCTGCGGTGCCAGCCATCCCGATGACGGCGGTGCCTTCATCGTGGATGACCTGCCGGATCTCCAGGCCCACCAGCCCGAAGGCCAGGCCGGTCGCGAGCAGCTCCACCACATCCCAGAAGGCGGTGCGGGTGACCCGCTCGGCAGCCTCCTGCGGTTTGGAGTGCCGCTGGATTTCCAGGGCTGTGACGACGACGGCGATCACCCCGGAGGCGTGCACCTCTTCGGCGAGGATGTAGGCGGCAAACGGGACCACGAGTGTCACGGCGCTGCGGGCCACCATGGAACTCACCAGCCGGGTAATGAGCCGGGTCAGCCAGCCCATGCCGATGCCCACACCGACCGCGAGGGCCGCGCCGACGGCGAACTGCAGGACCACGCCGGGACCCACCCGGGTGCCCGACACGGACGCCGCCACGGCGGCCTGGAAGATGACGATGGCGGCGGCGTCGTTGAACAGGCCCTCGCTTTGCAGGACGGTGATCAGCCGGCGCGGCATGTGCACCCGGCCGGCGATGGAATCCACAGCCACCGGATCGGGAGGCGCCACCATCGCTCCAAGGGCGATGGCCGCCGGGATGCCGATCCCCGGGATCATCAGCCACGCCGCGCCGGCCACAACGGCGGTGGACACCACCACCAGGGCCACGGCCAGCATCAGGAGCGTCCGCCAGCGGACCTTGAACACGGCCCAGGAACTGCGCTGGGCAGTCGCGAACAGCAGCGGCGGCAGGAAGATGGGCAGGATCAGTTCCGCCGGGATGTTGACTTCCGGGAAGCCCGGGATGAAGGTCAGCGACGCCGCGAGGATCAGCATCAGGACCGGGTACGGCAGGCGGAGCCGGTCGCCGAGGCCCACCGCCACCACTGTGGCGAGAAGCAGTCCGATGATCAGGGCCAACTGGTCCATGTGCACTCTTTCCCCGGGGTTACGGCGGCCGGGACCCGGTCATCGACGCGCCGGCCGCCCCCACTACCCTACTTGGGCTCCTCCGGGAGCCCCGGTGGCGCCTACTTCCCGGTGTCGAGGGCTGCGGCCAGCGGCAGCGTCCCGTCGCGGAACTCGATGGTCCGGCCGGCGGTCTGCGGCAGGCCCAGTACCGCGGCGGCGACGAGTGCCACGTTCGAGCGCGACGTGCCGGTGCCGTCCGAGGTGTCTGCCGGGTTGACGTCCAGGAGTCCGTTGCCGGGGCCGTCGGTGAGGGATCCGGGGCCAAGGATGGTCCAGTCCAGGCCGCTGCCGCGCAGGTAGGTGTCCGCGGCGGCCTTGGCCTCGGCGTAGGCGTGGAAGCTGTTGTCCGCCGGAACGCCGTGATCCGGGCCGGCCCCGAGGTAGGAAACCATCACGTAGCGCCGCACACCGGCCTGTGCCGCGGCGTCCATGGAGCGGATGGCCGCGTCACGGTCCACGGCGTAAGTGCGCTCCGGGCTGCCGCCGCCGGCACCGGCGGACCATACGACGGCGTCGTGGTCCTTCACGGCGGCGGCGATCTCCGCCGTCGTCGACTTTTCCACGTCCAGCACCAGCGGGGTGGCGCCGGTGGCGGCGACGTCGTCGCGATGGTCCGGGTTGCGGATGATGGAGGTGACCACCGCCCCGTCCTTGGAGAGAATGCCGGACAGTTCCAAAGCCACTTTTCCGTGGCCGCCGATGATTGCGATTCGCCTCATCGTCCCATTCTGTCCCACGCGCACCGTCCCCGCATCCGGGTTAAAACAAAAGGACCCCGCAGGCGGGGCCTGCGGGGCCATTCTGTAGCGGCGGGGAGGCTCGATCTCCCGACCTCACGATTATGAGTCGTGCGCTCTAACCAACTGAGCTACGCCGCCACGAATGAGAAAAACCTGCGTCAAGCCGGTCAAAAACCGCCTTGACGCAGGCCCTCATTCAGAGCCCCCCACCGGAATCGATCCGGTGACCTCGTTCTTACCAAGAACGCGCTCTACCACTGAGCTAGGGGGGCAACGAGTAAATACTCTACCGGAAGATTCGGCTCCCAACAAATCGGGCGCCCTCCCCCGCCCGCGACGGCAAAATCCGCGCCGTTCCGTGGATCTGCGGGGTCCCGCGGCAGGCGCAGGAGCCCCCTCGGAGGGGTTCGTGCCCGCGGATGTGACGAACCCGACGTGCCCGCCTCCCCAGGGGTCCGGACGGCGGCAAAACGGTTTTAACGCAGGACGGGCCGGCTCATAAAGAGCCGGCCCGTCCTGTCACTGCCTAGGACTTAGCAGTTACCACTTGTTGCGGGGCTTGAAGCCGCCCTCGTGGCGCGGCTTGCGGGTGTCCGTGCCGACGCTGCGCTCGTTGCGGTCGCTGTAGGAGCGGCCGCCGCGGTCTGCGGAGGAACGCTCGCCGTCGTTCTTGCGGAACTCGCGCTTGAAACCGCCGTTGCCCTTGAAGTTTCCGCTGCTGCCGGAGTAACCGCCACGCTCGCCCCGGTCCCCACCACGGTTGCCCTGGTAGGCGCCGCGGTCGCTGGAGGGCTTGCGGCCGTTGTCCAACTCGAGGTGGATCAGCTCGCCGCCGATCCGGGTGCGCGACAGGGCCCGCAGCTGCTCGGGGCTCAGGTCCGCGGGGAGCTCCACGAGGGAGTGGTCCGAGCGGATGTCGATGCCGCCGATCTGGGCCGAGGAGATGCCGCCCTCGTTGGCGATGGCGCCGACGATGGAGCCCGGCATCACGCGCTGGCGGCGTCCGACGGCGATCCGGTAGGTGGCGTTGCCCTCGGTCAGGGCGCGGGTCGGGCCGCGGGAGCCGAAGCCGTCCTTGGAGCGCTCACGCTTCTGGAATTCCGGAGCAGCGGGCAGTTCCTTGACCAGGAGCGGCTGGCCGCCCTGTGCCATCACGGCCAACGCGGCGGCGATCTCGGCTGCGGGGACGTTGTGCTCTTCCTCGTAGGACGCGATCAGGTCGCGGAACGCCGAGACGTCCTCGGAGGCGAGGGTCTCGGTGATCTTCTCCGCGAACTTGCCAAGGCGCAGGGTGTTGACCGTCTCTGCGGTGGGCAGGTGCATCTGCTCCACCGGCTGGCGGGTGGCCTTCTCGATGGAACGCAGCAGGTACTTCTCCCGCGGCGTCATAAAGAGGATCGCGTCGCCGGAGCGGCCTGCACGGCCGGTGCGGCCGATGCGGTGCACGTAGGACTCGGTGTCGTGCGGGATGTCGTAGTTGATGACGTGGCTGATGCGCTCGACGTCGAGGCCGCGGGCGGCGACGTCGGTGGCGACCAGGATGTCGATCCGGCCTTCCTTGAGCGCGTCAACGGTCCGCTCGCGCTGCTGCTGCGGGATGTCGCCGTTGATGGCGGCAGCCTGGAAGCCGCGGGCACGGAGCTTGTCGGCGAGGTCCTCGGTGGCCATCTTGGTGCGCACGAAGGCGATGACGCCGTCGAACTCTTCGACCTCGAGGATCCGCGTCATGGCGTCGAGCTTGTGCGGGCCCATGACCTGCAGGTAGCGCTGGCGGGTGTTGGCGCCGGTGGTGGTCTTGGACTTGACCTGCACCTCGGCCGGGTTGTTCAGGTACTGCTTGGACATCCGGCGGATCTGGCTCGGCATCGTGGCCGAGAACAGGGCAACCTGGCGGCCCTCGGGGGTCTGCTGGAAGATCTGCTCCACGTCGTCGGCGAAGCCCATGCGCAGCATTTCGTCGGCCTCATCCAGCACGAGGTACTGGAGTTCGGACAGGTCCAGGGAACCCTTGGCGATGTGGTCGATGACGCGGCCCGGGGTACCGACAACCACCTGGGCGCCGCGGCGCAGGCCGGCCAGCTGCGGGCCGTAGGCGGAACCGCCGTAGACGGGCAGGACGGTGAAGTCGTCAATGTGCTTGGCGTACGAGGTGAACGCCTCGGCGACCTGGAGCGCGAGCTCGCGGGTCGGGGCCAGAACCAGGGCCTGGGTCTTGCGGGACGGGCCGTTCAGGTCGTGGAGTTCGGCCAGGCGGGACAGTGCCGGCACTGCGAATGCTGCAGTCTTGCCGGTACCGGTCTGGGCGAGGCCCACAACGTCGCGGCCCTCAAGGAGCAGCGGAATGGTGGCGGCCTGGATCGGCGAGGGCTTCTCGTAGCCGACATCCTGCAGGGCTGCGAGGATGCGGGCATCGATGCCGAGGTCGACGAAGCGGATGCCGCCCTCGTCGTCGTCGTTCGTGGCGGGCTGGTCGGCTGCAGCAGCCGGTTCGGTCATCTCGACGTCGGCCGGGGTGTTCTCGGTGTCGACGGAGTGGTCCTGATTTTCGGGCATAGGGGAATCTTCCTCATCCATAGGGGCCAGGCGGCACAACCCGAGGTGAGCGGAGCCGCAGTACGCGTGACAGTAGGCGCCGGGCAAACGTTGACCGGCCGGTCACATAGAAGTCCGGCGCTTTCGCAATCCCATGGCAGGACTTCCCGCTGCAACTCTTGGCTGCTATCCCAGCAGTCTGTACAGCGTTTTCTTTAGCCGGCTCTCCCTATGAAAATGCCCGCATCACAGTAGCGGGCCCCAACACTTACCAGTCCTGCCTCAAAAATTGGGCAGGAATAAGGGATTTCCGGAGTGGGGGATGTTTCAAGTGTAGGGCATGCGGCGGCATAGGTGCCAACCGGGAGGCCCGACGGCGGCGGTGAGCTTGCGCACACCGGCCCGTGCCGCAGGGCTAGCCGCGCGCCTGGACCTTGGCGAATTCCTGCTGGTACTCCGGCTGCAGGCGGATCAGGCCGTCGGCGTCGGCGTCGCGCAGCGCTTCCATGTCCTGGACGGTGGGGGCGGTGAACCATTTGCCGATCGTTACCCCGTGGGCCGGGACGTACAGCCGGTGGATGTGGTCCCCGGCCTGGACGGATCCGGTGCGGACCACCCGCAGGTAGGTGCCCACCCGGCCTGCCTCGGTGAACCGCTTGACCCAGTGGGGTTCGTCCACCCGCCGCTGGAACGTGCTGCACGGCCGGCGGGGTGAGGTGACCTCGACCTCGAGGTCCAGGCCGATCTTCCAGCGTTCGCCGATCACCGCGTTGGTGGCGTCGATGCCGGCGACCCGGAGGTTCTCGCCGAAGTAGCCGGGCGGGACGTCGCGGCCGAGCTCCGCGGCCCAGTAGTCGGCGTCGGCCTGGGCGTACGCGTAGAGCGCCTGGTCCTCACCGCCGTGGTCCACCCGGTCCGCCTGGACGTCCCCGCGCAGGCCCAGCCGGTGGACCTTGACGGGCCCCTCCACGGGACGCTTGTCGATGGCGGTCACGCCCAGCCGGCCCTCGTCACTGAGCAGCTGGTGCACCCGGCAGACGGCGAGAACGGTAGCGGTGTCCATGGCACCAGTGTAGGCCCGCAGCGGTTGACGGGCTGGAGGCCGTTTCCGGGGCGCATGCGGCGCCGTTGCGGCGCGGGAGCCAGCCGCCGCGGAACGTAGGATGCTCCCATGAGCAGTGGTGGAGCAACAGACGTGTCCGATGTCCTGGCAATCGATTCCCTCCTGAGCGCCGCGGAGCTGGACGTGCGCGAAAAGGTCCGCGATTTCACCCGGCAGCGGATCCGGCCCGGCATCGCGCGCTGGTACGAGGACGGGGTCTTCCCGCTCGAGCTGGCTGCGGAACTGGGCGAGCTCGGTGTGCTCGGCATGCAACTGGAGGGCTACGGCTGCCCGGGCCGCTCCGCCGTCGAATACGGGCTGGCCGCGATGGAGCTCGAGGCCGGCGACTCCGGGATCCGCACCTTCGTCTCGGTGCAGGGGTCCCTCGCCATGACCGCCATCCATCTGTGGGGCTCGGAGGAACAGAAAACCCAGTGGCTCCCCCGGATGGCCGCCGGCGAACTGATCGGCTGCTTCGCCCTCACCGAACCGACGGCCGGCTCAGACCCCGCCGCCATGCAGACCTTCGCCCGCCGGGACGGCACCGGCGAGGACGCCGGCTGGATCCTGGACGGCGCCAAGCGCTGGATCGGACTCGCCTCCGTGGCCGATGTCCTGGTGGTCTGGGCCATGACCGACGACGGCGTGCGCGGCTTCCTCGTACCGGCCGGCACCCCCGGGGTCACGGCCACGCCGATCGGGCAGAAGCTGTCCATGCGTGCCTCGATCCAGTGCGATGTGGCGTTCGACGGCGTCCGGCTGGGGCCCGAGGCGCAGCTTCCTGCCGCGCGCGGGCTGCGCGGGCCGTTCAGTTGCCTGAACGAGGCGAGGTACGGAATCGCCTGGGGTGCGATGGGCGCGGCCCGGGACTCGTATGAGGCGGCGCTCCAGTACGCGCAGGACCGGCTGCAGTTCGGCAAACCGTTGGCCGGCTACCAGCTCACGCAGGAAAAACTGGTGAACATGCTGCTGGAAATCCAGAAGGGCACGCTGCTTGCGCTGCAGCTGGGCCGGCTCAAGGACGCCGGGAAACTGCGGCCGGAGCAGATCTCGCTCGGGAAGTTGAACAACGTGCGTGAGGCGATCGCGATTGCCCGCGAAGCCCGCACCGTCCTCGGCGGCAACGGCATCACCCTGGACTACTCGCCGCTCCGGCATGCCGCCAACCTTGAGTCGGTGCGCACCTACGAAGGCACCGACGAGGTCCACACCCTGGTCCTCGGCCAGCACATCACCGGGCTTGCCGCCTTCCGTTGAGCCGGAGTTGGCACGTCGCGGGAAACTCAGGCGGAGAAACCGCCGTCGGCCTTGACCAGCTGGCCGGACACCCAGCGGCCCTCGGGTGAGAGCAGGAACGCCACGGTCCCGGCCACGTCGGCGGGGGTTCCCAGCCGGCCGCCGGGCTGCCGCCGGGCCAGGTCTTCGCGCGTTTCAACGTCCATCCACCCGGTGTCCACCGGCCCCGGGTTGAGCACATTGGCGCTGATCCCCCGCGGGCCAAGCTCCCGGCCGGCCGCGATGACAATCCGGTCCAGGGCACCCTTGGACGCGCCATAGGGCAGGTTGAACGCGGTGTGGTCGCTGGTCAGGGCCACGATCGCGCCACCGTCCGCGGGCGCCTGCCGGGCAAAGGCCGCGATCAGCTGCCAGCTGGCCCGGGTGTTGACGGCGAAATGCCGCTCAAAGCTCTCCAGGCTCGTGTCGAGGATGCCGGAGTCCACGGACTCCGCGTGGCTGAGCACAAGGCCCTGCAGGACGCCGGCTTCGTCCGCGGCGGCGGCCATCAGCCGGTCCACGGCGTCCGGATCCTCGAAGTCGGCGGGTACGGCCACTACCGCCGCCCCGATGGCCTGCAGCTCGGCCGTGAGGCGTTCGACATCGTCCGGGCGGATCCCCCAGGGCATCCGTGCGTCGTACTCCTGCCAATACGTCAGCACCAGGTCCCAGCCGTCGGCGGCGAGCCGCCGCGCGATGCCGGCACCGATGCCGGCGAGCCGTCCGACGCCGGTCACCAGCGCCGTCTTGCGCTGCCCGGGCTGGGTGGCGGCAGTGGGTGCGTCCTGGCTCTCGGGCAGGGGCTGAGCGGAGACCATGGCCCCAGCCTAGCGTCGGCCTAGGCCGGGACCGGAACCGCGGCCTTCTTCCCGGCGTCCTTGCGGATGGTTGCGCTGATGACGGCGGCGATGGTGCACATGGCCGCGGCGGCGAACCATGCGTAGGTGTACTGTCCTGTCGCGTCGCGGACGGCACCGGCTGCCAGCGCCGCCGCGGCCGCGCCGAGCTGGTGCGCGGCGAAGACCCAGCCGAACACCACGCTGCCGTCCGCGCCGAACACCTGCCGGCAGATGGCGGCCGTCGGCGGCACGGTGGCCACCCAGTCCAGGCCGTAGATGACCACAAAGACGATCATGCTGGGCTGCACCTCGGCGCTGAGCAGGAGCGGCAGCACCAGCAGCCCGATCCCGCGGAACTGGTAGTAGACGGCGAGCAGGATCCGCGGATTGAAGCGGTCGGTCAGCCAGCCCGAGGCGATGGTGCCGATGATGTCGAAGATTCCGACGACGGCGAGCAGGCCGGCGGCCGTGGTTTCGGGCATCCCGTGGTCGTGCGCCGAGGGGATGAAGTGGGTGCCGATCAGGCCGTTGGTGGTGGCGCCGCAGATGGCGAAGCCTGCCACCAGCGCCCAGAAGGTCCGCACCTTGCTGGCGCGCTTGAGGACCTGCAGCGCACGGACGGCGGCGTTCCGGCTGGGCTCCCCGGAAGCCGTGGCGGCTGTCTCGGCGGCGCCGGCGTCGGCGTCATCCGCAACCGGTGTAGCGCCGTAAGGCTGCGCCCCGACGTCGGCCGGTGAGTTTTTCAGGAACTTCAGCACCAGCGGCACCACGGCCAGGGCGCCTGCGGCGATCAGCAGGGAGGCCTGCCGCCAGCCCGGGCTCTGGGCGAGGGCAGCGATAAAGGGGAGGAAGACCAGCTGTCCGGCGGCGCTGCCCGCGGTGAGGATGCCGATGACCAGGCCGCGGCTTTTGACGAACCAGGTGTTGGCGATGGTGGCGGCGAAGACCAGGGCCATGGACCCGGTGCCGAGCCCGATCAGCAGCCCCCAGGTCAGCAGGATCTGCCAGGACTGGTTGACCAGCACGGTCAGGGCGCTGCCGGCCCCGATCAGCACCAGCGCCACGGCAGTGACCGCGCGGATGCCGAAGCGCTCCATCAAGGCTGCGGCGAACGGGGCCGTCAGTCCGAACAGCACCAGGTTGATGCTGACGGCGGCGGAGAGGACAGTGGTGGACCAGCCGAACTCGGTCTGCAGCGGCACCATCAGCACGCCCGGGGCGGCCCGGAACCCTGCGGCGCCCACCAGCGCCAGGAAGGCGACGGCGGCGACCATCCAGGCCGGATGCAGGCGGCGCCGGGCCGTGGGTCGGGGGGTGGTCTGCTGTGCGCTCATGCTGCGGATCCGTCCGTGCTGGCCGCCGGTGCGGTGGCGAGGGGTACCGGCGCGGCGGTCCGGGTGAGGCTGTGCCAGCTAGTGTTGTCTGCGGTGAGCCGCTCCCCGCAGGCCGTACAGGTGTCGGCCGAGGTGGTGCGCTGGCCGCAGCCGCGGTGCACCACGTACATGTGGGCCTGGTCCGACGGCGCGGGCAGGTGCTTCTCGGCCCAGATCACGACGGCGTTCAGCACCGGGAGGGCGTCCTCACCCTTGGCGGTCAGCACGTACTCCTGGCGTTGCCGGCCGCCGTCGTCGTAGGGGCTGCGGGTGAGCAGACCGGCGTCGACTAGTGCCGCGAGCCGCCGGGTGAGGACCGAGTCCGCCGCCCCGAGCCGTGCCTTGATGGCCTCGAAGCGGCCGTTGCCGAAGAAGATTTCGCGCAGGACCAGCATGCCCCACGGGTCGCCGAGGATGTCGAGGCCCCGGGCCATGCTGCAGGTGCGCCCGGACCAGTCGGATCGAAGTGCCATGCCGTGAACCGTAGCTGACTTTCTTCAAGAAAGCCATACCTCGCGCCGAGTTGGCTAGGCCGCCAGGGCCGTGCGGGGCGGAGCTAGGCCGCCGGGAGCCCGTCCGCCCGCAGCGCGGCGCGGGACGGCCGGTAGGCCAGGGCCCAGTAGGCCAGCATCGCCGTCCCGCACACCACGCCCAGGCTGGCGAGCGTGAGCTGCCACTGGGTGACCGGGTCCTTGCCCCACTCGTGCGCCCCGGCCAGCACGGCCAGGTACTTCGGCGTGAGGTAGAACGCGACGGCGGACGCGGCCACGATGATCCAGCCGGCCAGCCGCATCCGGCCGTTGCGGGAGGGAACCCGGTGGATCGCGAAGCCCATGCACGGCAGCGCCACGGCCATCCAGACCCAGTGGTGCGACCAGGACACGGGGCTGATCAGGAGCATCAGCAGGGCGGTGGCGGACACCGCAACGAAGTTTTCGTCCGCGTCGACAGCCCACTTGATCACCAGCGCGGCCACGGCGGCCAGCGCCAGGGCCAGCACCAGCCAGATCATCGAGGTCAGGGTCGAATCCGGCAGTCCCAGGTGCAGCAGCAGGCCCTTGACCGAGAGGTTGTCCACGTACCCGGGACCGCCGATCCGTCCGGTATCCGGCAGGATCTTGGTCCAGAACGTCACCGAGGCCGCGGGCAGGAGGGCCCACGCGAGGCCGATGGAGCCGAAGAAGCCGGCGGCCATCCAGCCGAGGGCCTTGAAGTCGCGCCGCACCAGGAAGTAGAGGCCGAATGCGAGCGGCGTCAGCTTGATGCCGGCCGCGATGCCGATCAGCAGGCCCGCCGGCCAGCGGACTTCCCCGGCCCGGGATTTTCCGTACAGCGCGAAGTCGGCCAGGATCAGGCCCATCAGGATGATGTTGATCTGGCCGAAGTCGAAGGTGTCCCGCCACGGCCCCAGCAGCAGGATCGCCGCGGTGCCGGCCAGGGCGACGGCCCGGAAGCGCCAGTCCGCGACGGCGGCCCACCAGCCCCCCAGCCCGAAGTAGTGCCGGGTGAGCCAGGCGGAGACGACGCCGGCGCCGAGCAGCGCGGTCGAAATGAAGATCAGGCTGCCGGTGCCCTGGCCCAGGGCGGCCATGGCGGCGAAGATCAGCGCCGCGAACGGCGGGTACGTGAACGGGAGCCCGTCCCGGGGGGCGTAGAGCTCGTTGACGCCCGCCTCGCCGGTCTGCAGCACGCGGTTCCCGCCGTAGAAGTAGACCTCGAAGTCGTTCATCAACGGGATATACGCCGAGTACAGCACCACCAGGGCGGCGACGACGGCGGCCGCTCCGGCCGCCGTCGCAATCCAGCCGCGGGTGGTGGAGCCGGCTGCCCTGGACGTGACGGTCACCGGAGGCTAGCTGCCCGTCTGAATGCGCGCGAACGCCTGCTCAAGGTCCGCGATCAGGTCCTCGACGTCCTCGATGCCGCAGGAGAGCCGGATCAGGTTCTCCGGGACGGCCAGTTCGGTGCCCTTGACCGAGGCGTGCGTCATCTCGGAGGGGTAGTTCATCAGCGACTCGATGCCGCCGAGGGACTCGGCCAGGGTGAACACCGACGTGGACTCGGCCACGGTGCGTGCCGCTGCTTCGCCGCCCTTGAACTGCACGGAGATCATGCCGCCGAACTTCTTCATCTGCTTCTTGGCCAGCTCGTGGCCCGGGTGGGAGGGCAGGCCCGGGTACAGGACGGCCTCCACTTCGGGACGCTCCAGCAGCCACTCGGCCACTGCCTGCGCGTTGTCGCTGTGCCGGTCCATCCGCACACCGAGGGTCTTGAGCCCGCGGGTGGTGAGGAAGGCATCCATCGGGCCGGAGACGGCACCGACGGCGAACTGCACGAAGCCGATCTTCTCGGCCAGCTCCGCGTCATTGACGATGATCGCGCCGCCGACGACGTCGGAGTGGCCGCCGATGTACTTGGTGGTGGAGTGCACCACGATGTCGGCGCCGAGGGCCAGCGGGTTCTGCAGGTACGGCGAGGCGAAGGTGTTGTCCACCACGAGGAGGGCACCGGCGTCGTGCGCCACCTTGGCGAGCGCCTTGATGTCGGTGATTTTCATCATCGGGTTCGACGGCGTCTCCACCCACACGAGGCGGGTCTTGTTGGCGGCGACGGCCTTGGCGACGGCGTCGAGGTCGGACATGTCCACCGGGGTGTTGCCGATCCCCCACTCGCCCAGGACCCGGCTGATCAGCCGGTACGTGCCGCCGTAGGCGTCGTTCCCGAGCACAATGTGGTCGCCGGGACGGGTGAGGGCGCGGATCATCGAATCCTCCGCGGCCAGGCCCGAGCCGAAGGAGAACGCGGCGGTGCCGCCCTCCAGCGCGGCGAGCTGCTCCTGCAGCGCGTCACGGGTGGGGTTGGTGCCGCGGCCGTATTCGTAGCCGGCGCGGAGGCCGCCGATCCCGTCCTGGGCGTAGGTGGAGGAGAAGTGCACCGGGGGCACCACGGCGCCGGTGCGCGGTTCGAAGGCCTGGCCGGCGTGCACGGCGCGGGTGTTGAAGCCGGCGCTGGTCGTGGAAGAGCTTTCTGGCTGGGACATGGGACTCCTTGAACTTGTCAGTTGCTGAGGTAGGCGAGGAGGTCGTGGCGGGTCAGGATCCCCACCGGGGCGCCGACGAACGTCACCATAAGGGTGTCGGTGTCGGAGAGGAGCTCGCGGGCCGCGGAGATCGATTCGAGCGAACCGATGACCGGCAGGCGGGCCTCCATGTGCTCGGAGATCTTGTCGGTGAGGTTCGCCTCGCCGCGGAAGAGCTTGGCGGTCAGGGTGCGTTCGTCCACGGCACCGAGAACCTCGCCCATCACCACGGGCGGCTCCTGCGAAAGCACCGGGATGTGCGAGACGCCGTATTCGTTCATGATGTTGATGACGTCGCGGACGCTCTCGTTGGGGTGGATGTGCACCAGGTCCGGCAGCTCGCCGGTCTTGGCCTTGAGCACCTCGCCCACCGATGCCTCGTCGCCGCCGGACAGGAAGCCGTAGCTGCGCATCCACTGGTCGTTGAAGATCTTGGCCAGGTAGCCGCGGCCGGAATCGGGCAGGATAACGACGACGACGGCGTCCGCCGGCAGGTCCTTGGCGGCCTGCAGGGCGGCGACGACGGCCATGCCGGAGGACCCGCCGACCAGCAGGCCCTCTTCGCGGGCCAGGCGGCGGGTCATGGCGAACGAATCGGCGTCGCTGACGGCGATGACGTCGTCCGGCACCGCCTTGTCGTAGTTGGCCGGCCACATGTCCTCGCCGACGCCCTCAACGAAGTAGGGCCTTCCGGTGCCGCCGGAGTAGACCGAGCCGGACGGGTCGGCGCCGATGATCTTGACCACGCCGCCGTCGGCAGCGGAACGGTCCGCGGAGACTTCCTTGAGGTACCGGCCGGTGCCGGTGATGGTGCCGCCGGTGCCGGCGCCGATCACGCAGTGCGTGATTTTGCCGTCGGTGTCCTGCCAGATTTCCGGGCCGGTGGACTCGTAGTGGCTGGCGGGAGCGGCGGGGTTGGAGAACTGGTCCGGCTTGTAGGCGCCGGGGATCTCGGTGACCAGGCGGTCCGAGACACCGTAGTAGCTCTGCGGGCTGTCGGGGGCGACGGCGGTGGGTGTGACCACAACTTCGGCGCCGTAGGCCTGAAGTACGGCGCGCTTGTCCTCGCCGACCTTGTCCGGGACCACGAAGATGCAGCGGTAGCCCTTCTGCTGCGCGACGAGGGCCAGGCCCACCCCGGTGTTGCCGGACGTGGGCTCCACGATGGTCCCGCCGGGCTGGAGCTTTCCGCTGCGCTCGGCCTCTTCGATCATCTTGGCGGCGATGCGGTCCTTGATGGAGCCGCCSGGGTTCAGGTATTCSAGCTTGACCAGGACCGTGGCGGCGATGCCCTCGGTGACGTGGTTGAGTTTGACGAGCGGCGTGTTGCCGATGAGGTCCAGGATGGACTGCGCGTACTTCATAGGTACAAAGTTACCGTCTTTGCACCGGGGACCACGTCGCGGTGCCGCCGCCGCCCGGCAGGTGCGACGATTAGCCGGTGAAGAAACGGTCCTGGTGGAAGACGCTGCGGAGCTACCTGGTTCCGGGCGGCATGCTCGTCGTCGGCGCCCTGGCACTGGCCACCGGCCTGCTGCCCTGGCCCGCGTTCGAGGAGCTCACCGGCCGCACCGTCCCCGTGCTGGGATTTGTGGTGGCGATGTCCCTGGTCACCGAACTGGTGGACGACGCCGGGTTGTTCCGGACCGTCACGGACCGGCTGGCCGCACTGGGCCGCGGCCGGGTGCTCCTCCTGTGGTTCCTGGTGATCGCGCTGGCGACAGTGTCCACTGTGTTCCTGTCGCTGGACACGACGGCGGTGCTGGTGACGCCCGTCGTCGTCCTGCTGGCCGTCCACGCCCGGATTCCGCCGCTTCCGTTCGCCCTGACCACCATCTGGCTCGCCAACACGGCCTCGCTGCTGCTGCCGGTGTCCAACCTGACCAACCTGCTGGCCCAGTCGCGGCTGGGCCTGAGCCCGGCGGCGTTCGCATCGCTGGTGTGGGCGCCCGCGCTCGTCGGGATCCTGTTGCCACTGGTCCTGCTCTGGCTGGCGTTCCGCAAAGACCTGCGCGGCCGGTACGAGCCGCAGCCGGCCCACCGGGTGCGGGACAAGGTGCTGCTCTACTCCTCGGCCGGGGTGCTGCTGCTGCTCCTGCCGGCCCTGGTATCGGGGATTCCGGTCCAGTACCCCGCCGTAGCCGCGGCCGCGGCGCTCCTGGTGCTGTTTCTGTGGCGCCGCCGGTCGAGCCTGCGCTGGTCCATGATTCCGTGGCGGCCGCTGATGCTGACCGTCGGGCTGTTTATGGTGGTGGAGGCCCTGCACGCCAATGGCCTGGCCAGGGTCCTTGCCGGCGTCGCGGGTTCCGGGGACAGCCTCCCGGCCCTACTGCAGCTGGCCGGGCTCGGGGCTGGCGCGGCGAACGCGGTCAACAACCTCCCCGCCTACCTCGCGCTGGAACCGGTGGGCGGTTCGCCGGTGCGGCTCGCGGCCCTGCTGATCGGGGTCAACCTGGGCCCCCTCGTGAGCCCGTGGGCGTCACTGGCGACCCTGCTGTGGCACGAGAGGCTGCGCGCCCTCAACGTCGAGATCCGCTGGGGCGGCTTCGCTTTGGCCGGCCTGGCCGCCGTCGTCCTGACCGTCCCGGCGGCGGTGGTGGTCCTATGGCTGGCCAGCGGCATGCACTAGGCAGCCGCGCTCAGGCGCCGATGTCGTTGCCGGCACTCCCCGCGGGCGCGTCTCCGGGGGCCTCCCCCGCGTCGGGTACGTTCTGCCACAGCCCCACCACGTTGCCTTCGGTGTCCTTGAAGTACGCGTTCCAGCCCATGCCGGGGACCTCCATCTTTTCCCGGTGAACTGAACCGCCGAGGGCCACGATCTGCCGCAGGGCGTCGTCAATGTCCTCGACGTCCACGGTGACCACCGGCGTGGTCAGATCCGAGCGGCGGAACAGGCCGCCGTTGATCGATCCGGCCACGGCGGGCCGGCCGTCGTCGCCCATCGGGGTGGTCATCGCCAGGCTGTAGTCCATCTCCGGCATAACCTGGAAACCCCAGCCGAACACCGAGGTGTAGAACTCCCGGGCGCGGTTCTCGTCGTCCGCGGGAAGTTCAAAGTGCACCACTCCACCAGCCATCACACTCTCCTGACCGCTATCGGCTCCGCACCCGGGGCGGGCACGGACATCCATGCATCAGCCGGATTCTAGTCCCGCCCGGCACTCCCGGATAAGGGCCGCCCGGCACGGGGCCGCACGCAGCCGCGGCCCTTGGCGGATGCTCCGGCCGTCGGCCCGTCGTGGGATCATAGTCCGGTGACTTCAGCAGAACTTCCCGCCTGCGCCCCTGCCGCGGCGGACGCTTCTCTGCGCTGGCATCCGGGCGGGCCGTTCGACCTGATGCAGACCCTCGGAACCCTGCGCCGGGGCCACGGCGATCCGTCCATCCGGGTCGCCCCGGACGGCTTCTGGATGGCGTTTACGACGCCGGCAGGCCCGGCGACGCTCCGCCTGGCGTCCGGCGGCCCTGCGGCTGCGCCCTGGGTTGAGGCCCGCGCCTGGGGGCCCGGGGCGGCGGAGGCGATCGGCGCCGTTCCGCGGCTGCTGGGGCGCGACGACGACTGGAGCGCCTTCGACGAACCCGGCTTCCACGCCACACTCCCCCGCATGGTGGTCGAGGCCCGGCGCCGGAACCTCGCCCTCAGGCTTCCCTCCACGGGCCGGATGGTCGATGCCCTGGTGCCCACCATCATGGAGCAAAAAGTCACGGTGATCGAGGCCCGCCGCGGTTACCGCTACCTGGTGTACCGTTTCGGAACCCCGGCCCCCGGTGCGGGTACCGTAGCCCCGGTCGGCTTGCTGCTCCAGCCCACGCCCGCGCAGTGGTTGCGGATTCCGTCGTGGGAGTGGCACAAGGCCGGGGTTGGCCCGCAGCGGTCGGCCACCATCATGCGGGCCCTGCGGTCCGCGGCCGCCCTGGAGCGACTGGCAGAGCTCCCCGCCGCGGAAGCGGGCGCCAAGCTGCAGACCATTCCCGGCGTCGGCGTCTGGACGGCCGCCGAGGTGGTGCAGCGCACGCACGGGTGCCCGGACTCCATCGCGGTGGGCGACTACCATCTGGCGGCCTACGTCGGCGCGGCACTGACCGGGCGCCGGACCGACGACGCGGGGATGCTGCGGCTCCTGGCTCCCTGGGCCGGGCACCGCCAGCGCGTGGTGCGGATGATCGGCCTCAGCGGATTCCGCAAACCCGTCTTCGGTCCGCGGATGACCATCCAGGACCACCGCGCGCACTAGACCGGGCGCTTCGGGCCGAGAGCCCGCCCTGCCTCCACTCCGGGGCATCCATCCCGGGGGGACTACAGATGCAGCCGGGCCACGGCCTCCTGCCGCATATCCACCTTGCGGATCTTCCCGGAGACCGTCATCGGGAAACTGTCCCGGACGTCGACGTAGCGCGGGATTTTGTAGTGTGCGAGCTTGCCGCGGCAGTAGCCAGCAAGGGCCGCGGCATCCAGCGGCGCAGCCCCGGGCTTGAGGATGATGCAGGCCATCAGTTCCTCGCCATAGGTGGCATCCGGGACGCCGATCACTTGGACGTCCTGGACGTCGGGGTGGCTGTAGAGGAACTCCTCGATCTCGCGCGGGTAGATGTTTTCGCCGCCGCGGATCACCATGTCCTTGATCCGGCCCTCGATGACCAGGTAGCCGTCCTGGTCCATCCGGGCGAGGTCCCCGGTGTGCATCCAGCCCTCGGCGTCGATGGCCTCGGCGGTCTTGTCCGGCTGGTTCCAGTAGCCCTGCATCACGGAGTATCCGCGGGTGCACAGCTCGCCGATTTCCCCGCGCTGGGACGTCTCCCCGGTGGCCGGGTCCACGATCCTGCTCTCCAGGTGCGGCATGGTCCGGCCTACGGTCTCGGTGCGCTGGGCCATGGTGTCGCCGTCGCGCGTCATGGTGGACACGGGCGAGGTCTCCGTCATGCCGTAGCAAATGGCGACGTCGCGCATGTTCATCTCCGAGATCACCCGGTTCATCACCTCGATGGGGCACAGCGAGCCCGCCATGACCCCGGTGCGCAGCGTGGAGAGGTCGTAGCTGCTGAAATCCGGGAGGGCGAGCTCGGCGATGAACATGGTGGGCACGCCGTACAGCGACGTTCCGCCGAAGTCCTGCACGGATTCCAGGGCGGCGGCCGGCGTGAATCCGCGGCCCGGGATGATGGTGGCCGCACCGTGGCTGAAGGCTGCAAGGTTGCCGATCACCATCCCGAAGCAGTGGTAAAAGGGCACCGGCAGCACCACGCGGTCGTGCTCGGTATACGCCAGCAATTCACCGATGGAGTAGCCGTTGTTGAGCAGATTGTGGTGCGTGAGCGTGGCGCCCTTGGGGAAGCCGGTGGTGCCGGAGGTGTACTGCAGATTGATGGGGTCGTGCGGGGTGAGCTCGGCCATCCGCGCTTTGAGTCCGGAGTGCGCGACGTCGTCCGCCCGCCGCAGCAGTTCGGCGAATGTTTGTTCCGCGCTGCTCTCCGGGTCCCCGGCGGTGAGGCCCGGCAGCCCGCCGTCGGGCAGGAACACCAGTTCGTGCAGTTCAGGGCACGCGGCCAGGGCCTGCCGGGCCATGGCGGTGTAGTCGCTGTTTTTGTCCGACGGCGCCGCGACCAGCATGCGCATGCCGTTTTGTTTGACCACGAACTCGAGTTCGTGGCTGCGGTAGGCCGGGTTGACGTTGACCAGGATCGCCCCGATCTTCGCCGTGGCGTACTGCAGGATGGTCCATTCGGCGCAGTTCGGGCTCCAGATGCCCACCCGCTCGCCCTTGGCCACGCCGACCGCCAGCAGCGCACGGGCCAGCCGGTCGACGTCGTCGTTCATCTTGGTGTAGCTCCACCGGCGGGCTTCCCCGCCGGGAACCGCGGCGGCCTCGATCAGGGCGTCGTGGAAGGGGAACCGGGCGACGATCCGCTCGAAGTTCTCGCCAATGGTCTCATCGAGCAGCGGGACGTCAGTGTCCCCGGCTGTGTACGCAAGCATGGTGCGACGCTACCAACAGGCGGCCGGCAAGAGAAGGGTGAAGCGTGGAAGTCCTAGGAAATCTTCCCGCCGGTTTCCGATGACAACGCGGCCGTTCGGTAGGGTGAAAGGCATGAGCGCACCCATTGACCTGCTGGCCACTTTCATCCCCAACGAGGGCGAATTCTTCCGCGTGAAGCTCGCCCTGGAAATCGCCATCGACGAGGTGGTCAACGAGCCCGGCTGCCTGCGCTACGAACTCACCGAAGCGACCGAGGACAAGCTGGTCCTCACCGAACAGTGGGCCTCCCAGGAAGACCTGGACAAGCACTCCAAGGGCACGGCGGTGCAGGACCTCAACGAGTCGCTGAGCGCGCTGCTGGCCGAGCCGGTGAAGCTGGAAAAGCTCTAGGCTCCCGAAACTCCAACAAAAACGCGGGGCCACTCCGCGCCGGCAGTCCCTCTCGGGACGGGCGCGGGGTGGCCCCGCGGTGTTGGGTCGTGGCCCGGGGCGTCGGCCCGGGATCCGAGTCCCGGGACTAGGCGTCCGGGATCTGCGTGCCGTCCTGCGGGGTAGCGGCGGCCTCGGCTTGGGAGCGGGCCACGTGTGCGTGGACTTCCTCCATGTCGAGGGCCTTGACGGCGTCGACAACCTGCTCCAGCTGCTGGGCATTCAGCGCGCCGGGCTGGGAGAACACCAGCACCTTTTCGCGGAAAGCCATCAGCGTGGGGATGGAGGTGATACCGGCCTCGGCTGCGAGCTGCTGCTCCGCCTCGGTGTCCACCTTGGAGAACACCACGTCCGGGTGCTTCTCCGAGACGGCCGAGTACGTGGGGCCAAACTGCTTGCACGGGCCGCACCATTCGGCCCAGAAGTCTACGAGGACAATGTCGTTGTCCTCGACGGTCGATGCGAACTGTTCACCTGTAATGTCTACGGTTGCCATGGTTCAACGGTACGCGAGGCGCCTGCGAAAGTCCCCCGCGTTTCGCTGTTGGCACATCCCTGCCGGACTAGGCCCAGGCGTGCGGGGCAGCGCGGCGGGCGCCCGGCAGCGCGTTGGTTTCCCGCCATTCGTGGATCCAGGCGGGCAGCTCCAGGTCCGCCGGCGGGGCGCCGAATTCGCGGATGATCTCGTCCTGGCTGACCGGCTTTCCCTTGCTGACCAGTCGGGTGGCGATGTGGGCACGCGCGTAGATTTCGCCGTCCACCACCATGCGCTGTTCGAAATAGATCGCCTTCTCATCCAGCCCGATGATCCTGGTCTCGATGGAGTACTGCTGCCAGAGCTGCAGGGAGCGCCTGAATGCGATGGTCTCCCCCGCGGCCATCGGCGTCCAGCCGCGCCGGCGCATCGCCTTCCAGATGCCGCTGCGCGCCATCAGGTCGAAACGGCCCAGGTCCATCAGGGAAAAATACATGCCGTTATTGACATGCATGGCGATATCGATGTCCGTGGGCAGCACGCGCAGCGGCAGCGAGGACGCGTCCCAGATGCTCAGTGGCGGGCGCCGCGAGGACGTGAGGAGCAGGAGGAGGGTGCGCAGAAGCAGGTGCATGAACAACATGTTACCCGTCAGTAACAACGGGCGGCAAGGGTGATCTTGCCGGACTCAGCCGGCGCTGAGGACGGCTACGGCCGCCTTGTTCCCGGCGCCCCGGATGGACCAGCAGTTCCCGGTGCCGATGACCTCCATGTCCGCCAGGTCCGCGTGCCGGAGCACTAGGGCCGTGTTCTCGTCCACCGCCACTGCCCGGTCCACGAGTCCGCCAGCCACGGCAGCCACCGCCCGGCTCAGGGTTCCGGCCTGCGCGGCATGGACATCCACGGCGAACGGGACCAGCCCCAGCCCGTCGCGAACCTCCAGCTCGTCGAGTCCTTCGGAGCACTCCTCCGAGCAGACCTCGACGCCGCGGAGCCGGTAGCCGCCTACCAGCGCATGCTGCGGCGCGATCATGGCACCGGCCGAGAAGCCCAAGTAGGCCACACCGTCCGCGGCCGCAGACCGGATGGCCTGAGCCGAACCCTGCAGGCCGGCCAGATACTCGGGCGTCGGGCCGCCGCCGACGACAATCCCGTCGACGCCGTCGAACATCCCAGGGTCAGCCGGTTCGTGGGAGCGGATGAGGACCGGCGCCACCTCGCAGCCCAGGCGGGAATGCAGCGGCTCCAGGTAGGCGGGCAGGAAGTACTCCGCGCTGCCTTCGCGGTCAAAGAGCACGACGGCGACCCGGGCGGTGCGTCCGCCTGCGCGGCGCCGAACGCCGTCGGCGAAGCGGTCGAAAACGACCGGAGTTGTGACGGTATCCGGTCCGCCGCCGGCCAGGATGATGTTCATGGGTATTACGGTACCCGCCGGGCCTTCGCCTCAGTCGGCCGCGATCAGCTCCACTTCGAAGCCGTCGGAGTTGACCAGGTAGGCGGCAAAGTGTTCCGGGCCGCCGGCATGGGGGTACGTCTCCGGGAACAGTTCGGTCCAGCCGCGGGCCGGGGCGTCCGCGGCCACGGCGTCCACCTGCGCCCGGGTCCCGGCCCAGAACGCCAGGTGGTTCAGCCCGGGAGCGGTGCGGTGATGGGCCCGGCCGCTCAGGTCCGGTGACTCCTCAACCACGATGTACGTGGGCCCGCGCCGCCAGCTCCGCCCGTGCGTCCAGTCCTGGTGCTGGTCATAGCCGAGCCGGGCCAGCAGCCAGCCCCACTCCTCCCGCGCACGGCCCAGATGGGGTACCCACAGCTCGACGTGGTGCAGGGCACCGAACGATTCGACAGTCACCGTCAGAGTCTCCCATGCGGCCCGGGTCTGGCCCCGGCGCGGTGACCGTCCCTCAGTCCAGGATGCGCTGGAACAGGACGTGGTCCTGCCAGGCGCCGGCGATCTGCAGGTAGTCGGGGGCGAACCCGATTTCCCGGAACCCGGCCCGCTGCAGCACCTTCTGCGAGGCGGCATTGTGCGGCAGGGTGGCTGCCTGGAGGCGGTGCAGCCCCAGTTCGGCACGCGCGGCCGCCACAACGTGGGCGACGGCGGCCGAGGCAATGCCCCGGCCGGACAAATCCCCATCCACCCAGTACCCGAGGTTGGCGCTAAGGAACGGTCCGCGCACGATCCCGCTCAGGGTCATGGTGCCCACGGCACGGTCACCGGCCACCAGGATCCACGGGACCGCTGCGCCGTCGGCGAACTCGTCGAGCTTTGCGCCGATGCTGGCGCGCTGGCCGTCCGTGGTGAAGAACCCGTCCGGACGGACGGGTTCCCAGGGCGCCAGGTGGTCACGGTTGCGCCGGTAGGCGGCGCCCAGCAAGACCGCGTCGGAGACGCGGAGCGGCCGGATGCTGATCCCGCCGGGCAGCTCCGCCGCCAACGGGTCACGCGGGTCACGCGGGTCATCGGGGAAAGGCATACCCTCATCCTCGCACCGCGACCGACGGCGGCCGGCCCGCCTTCAGGTGGGCCTAGCCGGCCGCCGGCTCTTCGGTGCCGGCGAGCGCCACGATCATCCGCTCCATCCGGGCAACGCCGGCGAAGCGGCCGGCGTTGTCGGTCACCAGGAGCATGTCGAACCGTTGGTTCCGCGGCCTGGTCATCGAGCGGGCGAGCGCCTGGCTGAGCGGGGTATCAAGGTTCACCCGCATCCCCGGGCTCACCACCCCCAGGGCGGAAGCACCGGCGTCGAGCACCGCCACGGGCCGCAGATGGTCACCCAGCAGCACCACGGCCTCCAGCGCGGGGTTCCCGGCAAAGGCCTCGGCCGCCTGGGTGACTCCTGCCGCCGTCGTCGCCGGCTCGACGACATCGCGGATGACTGTTTTGTGGGCCACGGGCCGGGTGCTGGCCAGGCGGTGGGCCAGGTCCAGGTCGATGCCGGCCCACGGCGGCGCGGGCCGGGCGAGGTGGTATCCCTGAACGAGGGGCACACCCAGGGCCACCAGCGCGTCGAGTTCCTCGGCCCGTTCCACACCCTCGGCGAGGATCCACGCATCCACACGGCTCGCAAACGCGCCCAGCATGTCAATCAGGGCCCGCTTGGCCTCATCGCGGTCCACGTCCTGGATCAGGGCGCGGTCGATCTTGATCATGGCCGGCCGCAGGGCCAGCAGGTGGCGCAGTCCCGCGTAACCGGCTCCGGCGTCGTCGACGGCGATCAGCGCGCCGGCCGCCCGCAGCTGGTTCAGGTCCGGTTCGAGTTCCACGTAGGACTCGATCGGGGTCTGCTCCGTGAGCTCGACGATGAGGCCGTCCAGCCTGCCCTCGTCGCGCCAGACGCTGCGGATACATTCCGAGGTCAGGAGCTCCGGTGAGACGTTGACGGTCATAAAGCAGTTCGGCGGCAGCGCGGGCCGGGCCTGGAGTGCCGTCCGGAGGGCCGCCGCTTCCAGCTCGGCGGCCCTGCCGTTCCTGCGGGCGGCCGCGAACCACACTTCGGGGTTCTTCTCCGTGTAGCCCGGGAAACGCGCCAAGGCCTCATAGCCCACCACTGTGCCGCGCGCGGTATCAACAATGGGCTGGTAGGCCGCGGCCAGGCCTTCGCCGCGGCAGGCCGCGGTGAGGTTGGCGTCCCAGTCAGGCCGCCCCTCTGCGCCTGCTCCGGCGGGCCCGCCGCCGGCAGTCGGTATCAACTAACCGGGACGATGGCTTTGTGGACCGATTCCACGAGTTCGGCGGGCAGCTCGGTCAGTCCGTGCACGGCAGCCGCGTGGGCGCCCACCTGGACGAGGATTTCGTCCTCGGTGCTGCAGACCCAGCGGGATTCACAACCCGGTACGACGTCACCACATGCAAAAGACTTCACTTCAGCTCCTCAGGCTCAACTGTTAACGCGCCAACCCTACTCCGCAGTAACGTCAAAGCCGGCCAACCTCGCGGGCCCATATGTTGGGGTGTCGCGGGGAGGGCCGACGGCGGGGCCGGTTCAGGTGGCGAGGGGCAGCGCTTCCTCGCAGAGGGCAGGTTGGGCAAGCCACTCCAGGGCTTCATCACTGGAGGTGAAATAGCGTTGCGGGCAGTCGTTGCCGCGGCGCATCCAGGCGGCGACCACCCGGTCCACGTTGGATTCGCCTACCAGGGCCACGGAAGAGACAAACCGGCTCTCCAGGTAATGGTTGCGGGCACCGGCCGTGAGTTTGACGTCGCTGATGTCGATCATCAGGGGCAGCATTCGGCCCGCGCTGATTTTCATGATCGCGAGGACCGATTCGGCGGCGTCGGCTGTTTCGAGCACTGTCCCGCCGGCCCAGACCAACTGCAGGATTCCGCTTTCGTCCAGGGTGAGCGTGCCCTTGCCGGATGCCAGAACTATGTCCATGTGTTTCCCTTCCTGCGCCAGAGTAGCGCCTCCGTAGCGAAATAGTGACGTTGACCACTTTTCCCGACACGAAAATGACGTTTCGGCCCCCACCAGGCCTGCGTTGCGCCTCCCGTCCGGCGAGCGGATCGCGTAGGGTGCGGCCATGGACATCATCCTCGTTCCCGGTTTTTGGTTGGACGCATCGTCATGGTCGGAGGTCACCCCGCCGCTGGAGGCCGCGGGGCATCGGGTCCACCCGTTGACCTTGCCCGGACTGGAGGCGGCCGACGCACCCCGCGGGGGTATCGGCCTGCAAACGCACATCGACGCCGTCGTCACCGCAGCGGACAGCATCGCGGGTCCGGTGGTGCTGGTGGGCCATTCCGGCGGTGGCGCGATCATCCACGGCGCCGTGGACGCGCGGCCGGACCGCGTAGCCCGCGCCATCTACGTGGACAGCGGACCGCTGGGGGAAGGCGGAGTGGTGAACGATGAACTGCCGGCCGACGGCGACGACGTTCCGCTGCCGCCGTGGGAGCTCTTCGACGACGAGGACCTGGTGGATCTGGACGAGGAACTGCGCGCCGCCTTCCGCGCCCGCGCCATCCCGGAGCCCAAGGGTGTGGCCTATGACAAGCAACGGCTCCACGATGAGCGCCGCTACAACGTCCCCGCCACCATCATCGCCTGCGAGTTCCCCTCATCCATGCTGCGCGAGTGGATTGCAGCGGGCCATCCGTTCGTGGCCGAACTCTCCCGCATCCGCGACGTCGACTACGTGGACCTGCCCACCGGGCACTGGCCGCAGTTCACCAAGCCCGCGGAACTGGGGGCGGCCATCCTTGCCGCGGTGGAGCGGACTCCGGCCGCCCCGTAGCCGCGGGGGTTGGTCGGCCCCGTGCCCTTCGAGGCGGGCGCCGGGCAGCTGCCTGCCGCCGTCGGACCCCTGGGCCGCCGTCAGGCAAAGAAAAAGCCTCCGGAACCGTGTGGTTCCGGAGGCTTTTCCAAGGGTGGCAGATGAGGGATTCGAACCCCCGTAGGCGTTGCCAGCTGATTTACAGTCAGCCCCCTTTGGCCGCTCGGGTAATCTGCCGAACTTCAAAAGAAGATCACTCGCGGCTTCCGTCATTGGAGCGTCTGTTTCCAGTCCGTTCCGCTTCCAGCAACCGCGGGCAAGACAACTTTACAGAACTTCCGCCGAAGAATCGAATCGGCGCCGCGGGGCCCGTCCCGGCCCGGAATATCAGGCTTCGCCGAGGATGCGGCCGGCCAGTTTGGCCTCGAACTTGGCCGCCTGCTCGGGCGTGATCTGGTTCAGCTGCACGGCCCGGGCCAGGTCGGCCTGCACGCCGTCCATACGGGAAGATGCAGCCGCGGCCGGGCTCAGGATGATGGAGGCCGCCACCGCCGCAGCGGCCACGGTCGTCACCGCCGTCGTCAGGGAACCCGCGGCGGCGGCGGTGGTGCTGGTGACGTACTGGACGGCCTTGCGGTGCATGTGCGTTGCCTTTCGAGCGGCTTCTACGACTCGTACAACTCTGCCGAACGAAGCTTCGTTCCCACTTTGGTTCAGCTATGAGCCGACTGTGAAGAAACGGCCGCCCGCCCGCACACCCGCTTCCCCGCCATCCGTACTAGGCTGGAATGCAGAAAACACCGCCCTTCGGCAGGGTGCCCCACCAACCATCAGGAGGACAGTCATGGCAGGCGAATCCACATTCGACGTCGTCAGCAAGGTCGACAAGCAGGAGGTCGCCAACGCGCTGAACCAGGCGCAGAAGGAACTCGCGCAGCGTTACGACTTCAAGGGCGTCGGCGCCGAGGTCGACTTCAGCGGCGAGAAGATCCTGATGAAGGCCAACTCCGAGGAGCGGGTGCTGGCCGTGCTTGACGTGCTGCAGTCCAAGCTCATCCGCCGCGGCATCTCGCTGAAGTCCCTCGACACCGGCGAGCCCTTCCCCTCCGGCAAGGAGTTCCGCCTCGAAGCCACCATCAAGGAAGGCATCGCGCAGGACCTGGCGAAGAAGATCAACAAGCTGATCCGCGACGAGGGCCCGAAGTCGGTCAAGTCCCAGATCCAGGGCGACGAGCTGCGGGTGACGTCCAAGTCCCGCGACGACCTCCAGGAGACCATGGCGCTCCTGAAGAACTTTGACGAGGCCGACCTGCAGTTCGTGAACTTCCGCAGCTAGGGTCCGTACCCCTCGACGCGCAAAAAGGCTGGCGCTACCGGTATTCCGGTAGCGCCAGCCTTTTTCTGCGTCGCGGGACAGAAGGCGCGTCGGCGGCCACGGGGCGCGTCCGCAGGTGCCGGCGGGCCGAGATCAACCTGAGGCCTACCCCAGCGGACGCCCGGCCATCCCCTCGAGCCGGCTGATCCGCTCCCCCATGGGCGGGTGGGTGGAGAACATCCGGGCCAGGCCGCCGCCGCGGAACGGGTTGGCGATCATCAGGTGCGAGGCGTTCACCAGGCGCTGGTCCTGCGGCAGCGGCGCGAGCTGCACGCCCTGCTCGATCTTGCGAAGGGCGGAGGCGAGCGCCAGCGGATCGCCGGTCAGCGCGGAACCGTCCTCGTCGGCGTCGTACTCCCGGGTCCGGGAGATGGCCATCTGGATCAGCGACGCGGCAAACGGCGCAAGGAGGGCCATGGCCAGCAGCGCGATCGGGTTGGCGTTCCGGCGGTCGCCGCCGCCGAAGAACAGCAGCATCTGGCCAACCGAGGTGATCACGCCGGCGACGGCGGCGGCCACCGACGAGGTGAGGATGTCCCGGTTGTAGACGTGCATCAGCTCGTGGCCGAGGACGCCGCGGAGCTCGCGGGCGTCCAGCAGCTGCAGGATGCCCTGGGTGCAGCACACCGCGGCATTCTGCGGATTCCGGCCCGTGGCGAAGGCGTTCGGCGCCATGGTCGGGGAGATGAAGATCCGGGGCATGGGCTGGTTGGCGCGGGCCGAAAGTTCCCGGACCATCTGGTGCAGCTGGGGCTCCTCGGCCTCCGTCACCGGATAGGCCTGCATGGACCGGATGGCGATCTTGTCACTGTTCCAGTACCCGTAGGCGGTGGTGCCCACGCCGATCAGCGCCATGATCCAGATGGGCGCCGAACTCCGCATGCCCGTCGCGATCAACGCCCCGAGGCCCAGCAGCACCGCCCAGAGCACGCCGAACAGGGCCGCCGTCTTCAGTCCGTTGTGATGGTTGTGCACTGATCCTCCCAAGCCGTGCTGCGGTCGGGTGTCCGCGCGGAGCACCCACCTAGGAAACGAACCGCTACGGAACCGGGTTCCGCGCGTCATACTTCAGGAAGCCGGACTGCCAGCGGGCCACAAGCCAGGCCACCACGGCACACAGCAAGCCGCCGGCCAGCAGCACCCAGCCCTCACTGAGGAGCTTAGTCGCACCGCCGGCCAGCATGTCGCCGATCCGGGGACCGCCCGCAACCACCACCACAAAGACGCCCTGCAGCCGGCCGCGGAGGTGGTCCGGCGTGGCCGACTGCAGGATGGTGGTGCGGAAAACGGCGCTGACGGAGTCGGCGATGCCGGCCAGCGCGCAGCACACCGCGGCGGGGACCAGCCACAGGGTCACACCGCCGGCCCCGGAGCGGCCCGCCAGTACGACGACGAGCCCCAGCCCCGCGATCGAGGCGCCCCAGCCCATCACGGACCAGACCACGGCCGCGCCCTGCGCACGGACTCCCCCGAGGGGCCCGGAGAAGAGCCCGGCAAGGAAGGCGCCGACGGCGGTCGAGGCGAGCAGCACACCGACCGTGGCCTCGCCGCCGCCGATCATCAGGGCGCCGATGGCAGGCAGCAGCGCGCGGGGCTGGGCGAGGATCATCGCCACCAGGTCGATCACAAACGTCATCCGCAGGTTGGGGCGGGTGCCCAGGAATCGGAAGCCCTCCACCACGGAGCGCAGGCCGGCCCGGTGCGACTCCCGCCCCGGCGGCATCGGCGGCAGCTTCAGCAGGGCCCAGACCACGAAGGCGAAGCTGGCCACGTCGATGGTGTAGGTCCAGGCGAACCCGACCGTGGCGACCAGCACGCCGGCCAGCAGCGGACCGGCGGTCATGGTCAGGCCGAAGATCATCATGCTCAGGGCGTTGGCTGCGGGCAGGAGTTCCTTGCGGACCAGGACCGGGATAATGGCGCTGCGGGCCGGCTGGTTGATTGCCTGCGCACCGCTCTGCACCGCGACCAGGGCGTACAGCAGCCAGACGTTGCCCAGGTGCAGCCAGGCCTGCAGCGCGAGCCCGACGGTGGTGAGCCACAGGACGGCGGAGGCGAGCAGGGCCACCTTGCGCCGGTCGTGGGCATCCGCGATGGACCCGCCCAGCAGCCCGCCAATCACCAGCGGAACCAGGGCGAAGATGCTCAGCAGGCCCACGTAGAGGCTGTCCTGGGTGAGCCGGTAGACCTCCAGGCTCACGGCCACGAGGGTGAGCTGGCTGCCCAGGGCGGAAGCGGCTGATCCCAGCCAGAGGCGGCGGAACGCCGGACTTTCGCGTAACGGCGTGATGTCCGCCAAGAATTTCCCCACCCGGCAACTCTAGTGGGACGCCCGGCCGAAATAAGCGCGCCCTTATTGTGAACAACTAAGAATAAGTGTTTGAATGGGGCCATGACGGATTCCGCGGACAGCAGCGAGGCATGGGCCACGGCCCTGCGCGCCCACGGCCGCCGCGTGACCAAACAGCGGCTGGCCGTGCTGGCCGCCGTCGCACGCCATCCGCATTCGCCGGCGGACGCCATCCTCGCCGCCGCCCGCGAGGAGCTGCCGGAACTGACCGCCCAGTCGGTGTACGTCGTCCTCGGCGACCTGACCGGGCTGCAGATGCTGCGCCGCTTCGAGCCGCCGCACTCCCCGGCCCTCTATGAGACGCGGGTGGGCGACAACCACCACCACGCCGTCTGCATCAGCTGCGGCCGCGTCGAGGACGTGGACTGCGCCGTCGGCCATGCGCCGTGCCTCACCCCGCACTGGGATGCCGGTTCCAAGCCGATGACCATCCAGATTGCGGATGTCCTGTACCAGGGCATTTGCGAGGACTGCCAGCGCACCCAAACACTTTCCGCCGACCGTAACTAAGTTAGAACCCGAAATAGGAGAATGATGACTCAGAACATCTCTGCGCCCGCAGTATCCACGACCCAAGCCGGTGCCCCTGTCACCTCCGACGCGCACTCGCAGTCCGTCGGCGCCGACGGCGCGATCATCCTGACCGACCACTACCTCGTGGAGAAGCTCGCCCAGTTCAACCGCGAGCGCGTGCCGGAGCGTGTGGTGCACGCCAAGGGCGGCGGCGCGTTCGGTATCTTCAAGACCACCGACGACGTTTCCCGCTACACCAAGGCCGCCCTGTTCCAGCCGGGCACCGAGACGGACATGCTCATCCGCTTCTCCTCCGTCGCCGGCGAAAACGGCTCCCCCGACACCTGGCGCGACCCCCGCGGGTTCGCCGTGAAGTTCTACACCACTGAGGGCAACTACGACCTCGTCGGCAACAACACCCCGGTGTTCTTCATCCGCGACGGCATCAAGTTCCCGGACTTCATCCACTCGCAGAAGCGCCTTCCGGGCACGCACCTGCGCGATGCCGACATGCAGTGGGACTTCTGGACCCTCTCCCCCGAGTCCGCCCACCAGGTCACCTGGCTCATGGGCGACCGCGGCCTGCCGGCTTCCTGGCGTGAAATGCAGGGCTACGGCTCGCACACCTACCAGTGGATCAACGCCGCGGGCGAGCGCTTCTGGGTCAAGTACCACTTCAAGTCCAACCAGGGCGTGAAGTCCATGAGCGGCGACGACGCCGAGGCACTGGCCGGCTCGGACGCGGACTTCTACATCCGCGACCTGCAGGAGAACATCGCCGCCGGCAACTTCCCCTCCTGGGACCTGCACGTCCAGGTCATGCCGTACGAGGACGCCAAGACCTACCGCTTCAACCCGTTCGACCTCACCAAGGTGTGGCCGCACAGCGACTACCCGCTGATCAAGGTCGGCACCATGGAGCTGAACAAGAACCCGGAGAACTACTTCGCGCAGATCGAGCAGGCCACCTTCGCGCCGTCGAACTTCGTGCCGGGCATCGCCGCCTCCCCGGACAAGATGCTGCAGGCCCGCATCTTCTCCTACGCCGACGCGCACCGCTACCGCGTGGGCACCAACCACGCCCAGCTGCCGGTGAACCTGCCCAAGAGCCAGGTCAACAACTACAGCCAGGACGGCGCCGGCCGGTACCACTTCAACGCCCCCTCCGTGCCGGTGTACGCCCCGAACTCCTTCGGCGGCCCCGCTGCCGTGGAGCCGCAGTCCCCGGCCGGCGGCTGGGAGCACGACGGCGAGCTGACGCTCTCCGCGCACTCCCTGCACGCTGAGGACAGCGACTTCGGCCAGGCCGGCACGCTGTACCGCGAGGTGTACGACGACGGCGCCAAGGCCCGCCTGCTGGACACCATCACCGGTGCGGTGAGCGGCGTCAAGAGCGCGGCCATCCGGGAACGTGCCATCCAGTACTGGACCAACGTCGACGCCGAACTCGGCGCCAAGCTGCGCGCCAACCTGGGTGCCGGCCAGGTGGAGTCCGACGCCGAGGCCGCCAACAAGGTCTAATCACCGCCACAACAAACGCCCCGCCACGGACTCCGTGGCGGGGCGTTTGGCGTTATCCACATGGCCGGGGATTCTGCTCGCCTCCGCGGACGGCGGCTCCGTAGGATTTGACCATGAGCGCATTTACAGGCATTCCGGCGGACGCCTTCCGGTTTTACGCCGACCTCGAAGAGAACAACAACCGCGACTGGTGGCTGGAGCACAAGCCTGTGTACGACGCCGCCGTGAAGGAACCGCTGACCCTGCTGCTGGCCGAGCTGGAGCCGCGTTTTGGCCCGGCAAAGCTCTTCCGGCCCAACCGGGATGTGCGGTTCTCGGCGGACAAATCGCCGTACAAGACCGCGCAGGGCGCCTTCGCGGCGCTGGACGAGGGCGTGGGTTTCTACCTCCAGCTCAGCGCCGACGGGCTCCTGGTCGGCGGCGGATGCCACACGTCCACGCCGGCCCAGGTGGCACGCTTCCGCGGCGCTGTGGACGCTCCCGCCAGCGGGGAGGCCCTCCAGGCGATCGTGGCCAAGGTCGCCGACGCCGGCTACGAGGTCGAGGGCGAGCAACTCAAGACCGTGCCGCGGGGCTTCGCGAAAGACCATCCCCGGGCGGAGTTGCTGAAGCACAAGTCCCTCACGGCCGGTGTGAACCTTGGCCAGCCCGGCTGGCTGGCCGGCCCAGGCGCCGTGGAGGAGGTGGCCAGGCGCTGGGAGGACCTGCGCCCGCTGGTGGAGTGGGAAGGCCGCTACGCCGCCCCCTGACGGTTACGCCGGGGCCCCGATGCCCGGGACGACAAACGCCGGGGCGGCACGGACCCGCCGGAGTTTCCAGCGGATTTGTGCGGCCCCGGCGTTGTCAATTCGGGCGGACGCTGATGCGCGGCCGTCTGCACCGGCTCAGGAGCGGGTGAAGGAGTCCTCGTCCTCGGTGGCGGCGGCCGGCCCGGTGTGGTCCGTGACCTGGTGGTCCGGGCTGTTGACGGCCGTCTTTGCCTCCGCAAACTTCTCGTTGAGGCGGGAGTGCCGCTTGCCGTAGGCGAAGTAGATCACAATGCCGATCACCAGCCAGATGGCGAAGAAGATCCAGGTTTCGACGGCCAGGTTGGTCATCAGGTACAGGCACAGCACGGCCGAGACCACGGGCAGCACCTTGCCGAACGGCACCCGGAACGCGGGCTTCAGGTCCGGGCGCTTCCGGCGGAGGACCAGGATGCCGAGGCTGACCATCACGAACGCGGAGAGCGTGCCGATGTTGATCATTTCCTCGAGCAGGTCCACGTTGGTGAGACCGGCCACCAGGGCCACGGCGGCGCCGCAGATGATCTGGAGGCGTGCCGGCGTCGCCCGGATGGTGCTGGTCTTCGAAAGGGACCGGGGCAGCAGGCCGTCGCGACTCATGGCCATCACCACACGGGAGAGGCCCATGAGCAGCACCATGATCACCGTCGTGAGGCCCACAAGGGAGCCGAAGGCGATGACCTTGGCGGCGTCGGTGTTGCCCACAGCTTCGAACGCGGTGGTCAGCGTGGGGTTCTTCGCCTCGGCCAGCTTGGTGTAGGAGACCATGCCGGTCAGGGCGAGCGAGACCAGGATGTAGAGCACGGTGACGATCGCCAGGCCGCCGAAGATGCCGCGCGGCAGGGTCTTCTGCGGGTTCTTGACTTCCTCTGCGGAGGTCGCGACGACGTCGAAGCCGATGAAGGCGAAGAACACCAGCGCTGCGCCGGCGAAGATGCCCAGGGTTCCGTACTGCGCGGGGGCGGCGCCGGTGAGAAAGCCGAAGAAGGACTGCTTKAGCACGTCGGTGGCTCCGGTGCCGCCGGTGGGCTCGGAGGCGGGGACGAACGGGGTGTAGTTCTCGAACTTCACGTAGCTGAAGCCGACGACGATCACGAAGAGCACCACGGCGATCTTGATCAGCGTGAACACGTTGCCGACGCGGGCGGACAGCTTTGTCCCCAGCACCAGCAGCACGGTAAACACGGCGACAATGAGGAAGGCGCCCCAGAACAGGTCCACGCCGCCCACTGAGATCGACGGCGGAACGTCCAGGCCCATCAGCGCGAAGACCTTGCTGAGGTAGATGCCCCAGTACTTGGCGATCACGGCGGCCGCGGTGAAGAGCTCCAGGATCAGGTTCCAGCCGATAATCCAGGCGAGGACCTCGCCCATGGTGGCGTAGGTAAAGACGTAGGCCGAGCCCGCCACCGGGATGGCCGTGGCGAATTCGGCGTAGCACATGATGGCGAGGGCGCAGGTGACAGCGGCGATCGCGAAGGAAATGGTGACAGCCGGGCCGGCGAAGTTGGCGGCAGCCTTGGCCCCGACCGAGAAGATACCGGCGCCGACAGCAACGGCGACGCCCATGATCATCAGGTCCCAAGTACTGAGCGAGCGCTTCAACTTGCGTCCGGGCTCATCGGCGTCCGCAATCGACTGCTCGATGGATTTGGTCCGGAAAAGGTTCATAGGAAGTCCAAAATTTCGGTAGCTGGTGGGGAAACAGACCTATTAAGGATAGTGTCCATCCACTGGACGGCCGCTTTTATCCCACTATGTGAGACGCCGGGCCGGCGCCGAACGCGGACCGGGGCGGCTAGGCGGGCCAGTCCATCAGGGTCGAACGGATCAGGAAGCGCTTTCCCTCGGGCGCTTCCACGGAGAAACCACTGCCGCGGCCGGTCACGACGTCCACCGTCAAGTGCGTGTGGCTCCAGTAGTTGAACTGCTCCTTGGACATCCAGAACTCCAGCGGCTGGGGCTGGAGCCCGTCCGAAATATCGAACAGGCCCAGGAGCACGTCCGAGTCGCCGGTGAGGAACTCCCCCGCCGGGTAGCACATGGGGGACGACCCGTCGCAGCATCCGCCGGACTGGTGGAACATCAGCGGGCCGTGCTGGAGCCAGAGTTTGCGCAGCAGCTCCACGGCCTCGGGGGTAAGGGCCACCCGGGAAAAGTCCTCGCCGGGCTGCGTCACGGCGGCGTCGAGCCTGCTTTGGGTCATCGTGGCTGCTCCTGGAAATGGGGGTGGCGCCGGGTTTGGCGGGTGGCGGATCAGAAGAGGAACGGGGACCTGCGCGGCGGGGCGGACCTGTCCGGTCCGCCCCGCTGCGCGGGCCGCGCGGGTTTAGAAGAAGCCGAGCTTGTTCTCGTTGTAGCTGACCAGGAGGTTCTTGGTCTGCTGGTAGTGGTCCAGCATCATGGCGTGGTTCTCGCGGCCGATGCCGGAGGACTTGTACCCGCCGAACGCGGCCCCGGCCGGGTAGGCGTGGTAGTTGTTGACCCACACCCGGCCCGCCTGGATTTCGCGGCCGGCACGGTATGCGACGTTGCCGTTGCGGGACCAGACGCCGGCGCCGAGGCCGTAGAGGGTGTCGTTGGCGATGCCCATGGCGTCGTTGTAGTCGCTGAAGCGGGTCACCGAGACCACCGGGCCGAAGATCTCCTCCTGGAAGATCCGCATCTTGTTGTGGCCTTCGAAAATGGTGGGCTGGACGTAGTAGCCGCCCGCCAGGTCGCCGGASAGCTCGGCGCGGGCGCCGCCGGTCAGSGCCTTGGCGCCCTCCTGCTGKCCGATGTCGATGTAGGAGAGGATCTTCTCGAGCTGGTCGTTGGAGGCTTGGGCGCCGAGCTGGGTGGCGGTGTCCAGCGGGTTGCCCTGGATGATCTTCTGGGTGCGGGCCAGCGCGTCGGCCATGAAGGAGTCGTAGATGCCTTCCTGGACCAGGGCGCGGGACGGGCACGTGCAGACTTCACCCTGGTTGAAGGCGAAGAGCGTGAAGCCTTCCAGGGCTTTGTCGTAGAAGGCGTCGTTGGTGTCGGCGACGTCGTTGAAGAAGATGTTGGGGCTCTTGCCGCCGAGCTCCAGGGTGACCGGAATCAGGTTCTGGGACGCGTACTGGCTGATCAGGCGGCCGGTGGTGGTCTCGCCGGTGAAGGCGATCTTGCGGATCCGGGGGCTGGATGCGAGCGGCTTCCCGGCCTCCACGCCGAAGCCGTTGACCACGTTGACCACGCCGGCGGGCAGCAGGTCGCTGATCAGTTCCATCAGCACCAGGATGGAGGACGGTGTCTGCTCGGCGGGTTTGAGGACGACGGCGTTACCGGCGGCCAGCGCCGGAGCCAGCTTCCAGACGGCCATCAGGATGGGGAAGTTCCACGGGATGATCTGGCCGACGACGCCGAGCGGCTCGTGGTAGTGGTAGGCGGTGGTGTCGTCGTCGAGCTGGGAGAGCCGGCCCTCCTGGGCGCGGACGGCCGACGCGAAGTACCGGAAGTGGTCGGCGGCGAGCGGGATGTCGGCGTTSARGGTTTCGCGGATCGGTTTGCCGTTGTCCCAGGACTCGGCGACGGCGAGCATCTCGGTGTTCTCGTCGATCCGGTCGGCGATCTTGTTCAGGATGGCTGCGCGCTCGGCGACGGAGGTTCTGCCCCACGAGGGCGCCACCTTGTGCGCGGCGTCAAGCGCGAGTTCGATGTCCTCTGCGGTGCCGCGGGCCACCTCGCAGAAGGCCTTGCCGGTCACCGGGGTGATGTTTTCGAAGTATTGGCCCTTGACCGGGGCGACCCATTCGCCGCCGATCCAGTTCTCGTAGCGGTCCTTGAAGGTGACCTTCGAACCATCGGTACCGGGCTGTGCGTAGACGGTCATTGCGAGCTCCTTTGCTGTGCAAGATGGGTGGCGGGAGCGGCACAGGTGTCCTGCGGCCGCCGCTGGCACCAGCCTAGGAGCGCCGGGGTTGCAAGAAGGTTGCAACCCTGTGAGCCGGATCACGCCGCCCGGCAGACCCCCGGCACGGACCCTTCGGTGCGGGCGCGGGGCCGCGTGGGTGACCTCGTGGTCAGGCGCTGAGTTCGGCTTCGAGCCGTTCGAGGTCCGCGACGACGGCGGCCCGCTTGGGTGAGCGCGGCGGCAGCAGCTTCAGCGCGGCAGTCCTGACCTCGACGTCGTCCCCGGCTTCCGGAAGCTCGGCGTACTTCAGCAGCGACTCGGCGCTGCCGTCGGTGAGCACGGCCTCCCGCAGCAGGGACGAGACCCGGTGGCGGAGCGCGGTGATCCCCGGCGCCTCGGAGCGCGGCAGGACGGAGCCCCGGTAAATCTCGAGCGCGATCCGGTGCGCGCCGCGCTGCAGGCAGCTGAGGACCTGGCCGGAATCCGGGACCAGGTCCAGCGGCAGCCGGTAAGGGCGGGACTCCGGGACGGCGTCGGGGGTGAGTTGCTGCAGGACCTTCCGCAGCCGCACCATCTCGGCACGCAGGGTCATGGTGGAACCGTCACGCGGGTAGAGCAGGGCGCTGAGCTCCTCCGCGGTCAGGCCGTCCGGGTGGGTGCTGAGCAGCGCCAGGATCTCGCTGTGCCGTGCGGAGAGTGTCACGGTGCGCCCGTCGATACTGAGCAGCGCCTGGTCGCGGCCGAGCAGTTGCAGGCTGTTCCGGTAGAGGCTGCCGGGAGCGGGCCGGCCGGTCCGCCGTTCGGCACCCGCGGGGGCCGCCGCGGTCCCGGGGGTCCGGCGCCGGCCCGGTGCGGCCTGCCGGGCGGCAGCGAGCTGGAGCCGCTCCACCCGCAGGTGCGCCTGGGCCGCGGCGACGGTCGCCTCAACGAGGGACAGGGTGTGCGGCGCGACGGCGGATTCGGTGCCCGTGATGTCGACGACGCCGAGCAGCGCGCCGGAGTCGGGATCGTGGAAGGGCACGGCGGTGCAGCTCCACGGGTGCACGGAGCGCTTGTAGTGTTCGGCGCCGGCGATCTGGATGCCGCGGCCCAGGGCCAGCGCGGTGCCGGGGGCGCTGGTTCCCACAGTGGCCTCGGACCAGTCGGCACCGGGGACGAACATCATCCCTTCGGCGCGGCGCTGCATTGCCGGGTCGCCCTCGACCCAGAGCAGCCGGCCCACCTCGTCCCCCACAGCCACGAGCATCCCGCTGTCATGGCTGGGCAGAACGAGGAGCTTGTGGATGACGGGCATGATTGCGGCCAGCGGATGCTGCCGGCGGTATTCCTCAAGTTCCTCGCGGTCCATGGCCAGCGGGGCTTCGGGATTGTCCGGGTTGGCGTGCAGCCGGGCGGAGCGTTGCCAGGATTCGCGGATCAGGCTGCGGAGCCCGGGGAGCGGTTCCCCGCCCAGGCCGAGGGATTCCAGGTGCTCATGGCCGGCGCGGGCCTGCTTCTGGCGCAGTTCCGGGCTGACTCCGTTGCCGGAACCGCGCAGGGCTGCCTGCTCGACCGGATTCTTCATTGAACTCCCACCTGAAGGGCACCCTCGGCTGCGCACCGCGTTCTGCGCACGACGGCGCACGGGAGGCGGCGCCGTCCCCCGAGTCTACGGGGCGATTCGGGCCCCCGCCAGAGGATCCGCGGGGTACCCGTCGACGCGCCTCACGCCCCTCGACGCGCAAATTACCCCTCGACGCGGTAATACCCGGTGCGCCAGGGGATTTGCGAGTCGAGCGGCAGGATGCGCCGCGGCAGGGAGGCTCAGTCCCGGGAGATCCGGATCATCTCGTCCCGCGGCACAACCTTGATGCGTTCGCGGACGACGCCGTCGACCCCTTCGGGCGCGGTCCAGGCCGCGCCGAGGGCGAGCTCGTGCGCGTCCAGCTTGTTCCAGCCTTCCCAGGTGGTGTACTGGATGCCGCGTTCGTCGAGCAGGTCGATGATGGCCTGCGGGTCCGGGTTCTGCGCCGGCGGAAGGGTCAGCCGGTCCTCAAGCAGGAAGCCGATGGTCTCGAGGGCGTCGCCCTTGGTGTGGCCGATCAGCCCCACGGGGCCGCGCTTGATCCAGCCGGTGGCGTAGATGCCGGGCACGGTGTTGCCGTCGGCGTCCAGCACCCGGCCGCCCTCGTTGGGGATGACACCGCGCCGGGCGTCGTAGGCCAGTTCGTCCAGCGGGGACCCGTGGTACCCGATGGCCCGGTAGACGGCCTGGACCGGATAGTCGACGAACTCGCCGGTGCCCTTGACGTTGCCCGTGCCGTCCAGCTGCATCCGCTCAAACTTGATGCCGGTGACGGCGCCGGGGTGCGCGGCGTCGTCGTGGATTTCCACCGGGTTGTGCAGGAAGTGCAGGTGCAGCCGGCGGGACGACGGCTCTTCGGCCTCGGCGTGTTCCTCGACCAGCCAGTTGCCCAGGGTGTTGACCATGGTCTTGATCTGGTTGTTGGTGCGGATTGCCTCGTCGGAGGCTTCGTCAAACTCGAAGTCCTCCGGGTAGAGCACGATGTCGACGTCGTTGGCGTGGCTGAGTTCGCGCAGTTCCAGTGGGGTGAACTTCACCTGCGCCGGCCCGCGGCGGCCGAAGACGTGGACGTCCGTGACCGGCGAATCCTTGAGGGCGCGGTACACGTTGTCCGGGATCTCGGTGACCAGCAGGTCGTCCGCGTGCTTGACCAGCATCCGGGCGACGTCGAGGGCCACGTTGCCGTTGCCGATCACGGCGATTTCCTTGGCCTCCAGCGGCCAGTCCCGGGAGACGTCCGGGTGGCCGTCGTACCAGGAGACAAAGTCGGCGCCGCCGAAGGAGCCCTCAAGATCGACGCCGGGGATGTCCAGGTCCGCGTCCTTGATGGCGCCGGTGGAGAAAATCACGGCGTCGTAGAAGGCGCGGAAATCGTGCAGGGTCAGGTCCCGCCCGTACGTGACGTTGCCGAGGAAGCGGATGTCGCCGCGGTCCAGGACCTTGTGCAGGGCATTGACGATGCCCTTGATGCGGGGGTGGTCCGGCGCCACGCCGTAGCGGATGAGGCCGTAGGGCGCGGGGTAGGCCTCGAACAGGTCGATGCTGACTTCGAAGTCGCCGTCCTTGACCTCGTTGGACTTGGTCAGGATGTCAGCGGCGTAGACACCGGCCGGTCCTGCGCCGACGATCGCGACGCGGAGGGGACGTTTGGACGGAGATTCGGCCGTGTTGGACACCAGGAGCCCTTCTGAGTCATAGCGGGTGCGCCGGAAGTAACAGCGCACAGTCCCCTATTCTAAATGTCCCCGCGCCGTGCCGTGCCCGGCGGCAGGAATAGCCGCCCGGAGGGTGGTGTTATTGGTCTTGTGTCTATCTCCGACGGCTCCCCCGTTTCCGCAGCCTTGACGTCCCCGGCCGACGCCGCTCCCGCCCCGGGAGCCGCCCCCGTCGCGGGCAGCTCGTCCGCGACGGTGTCGGAGCTGAAGGCCGTGGACAAGGACACGACGACGGGAATCCTGTTCGGGATCGGCGCTTACGGTTTGTGGGGCCTGCTTCCGCTGTACTTCTTTGTGCTGCAGCCGGCCAGCGCCGTCGAAATCGTGGCCAACCGTGTGGTGTGGTCCCTGCTCTTCTGCGTCCTGCTGATCACCGTAACCCGCACCTGGCGGGTGATCGGGGCCGCGTTCCGGAACCGGACCGTGATCGGCCCGCTCGGCCTGGCGGCCGGCCTTATCGCCGTGAACTGGCTGACCTACACGTACGGCGTGACCACGGGCCAGGCCGTCGAGACGTCGCTGGGCTACTTCATCAACCCGCTCGTTTCGGTGCTGCTGGGCGTCTTTGTGCTGAAGGAGAAGCTCCGCCCGCTGCAGTGGGCCGCCGTCGGGATCGGCTTCGTCGCCGTCGGTGTCCTGACCTACTCCTACGGCAAGCTGCCGTGGATCGCCCTGACCCTGGCCTTCAGCTTTGGGCTCTACGGCTTCGTGAAGAAACGGGTGGGACCTCGGGCGGATGCGATCACCAGCCTCTCCGTGGAGACCATCGTGCTCTCCCCGCTCGCCGGCGTCACCATGATTGTCCTCGCCACCACCGGGGCCGCGTCCCTGACCACCCAGGGCGCAGGACACTTCTGGCTACTCGTCGCCTCCGGCGTCATCACGGCCGTTCCGCTGCTGTTCTTCGGCGCGTCCGCCCGGCGGCTGCCGATGACCACCATCGGGCTGCTGCAGTACTTCGCCCCGGTGCTGCAGTTCATCGTGGCCCTGGTGGTCTTCAAGGAAGCCATGACCCCGGAGCGCTGGATCGGGTTCGGCGTCGTCTGGCTCGCACTGCTGCTGCTGACCGCGGACATGCTGCGGACCGCCCGGAAGAATTCCGTGACGCGCCGGCTGGCCCGGGCCGCCGCCTAGGCGAACGCACCCGGCGGCGGCGCCGGTTCAGTACTCCGGGCCCTTAGTCTTCCGGGCTTGAGTCGATGCGCTCGTAGTCGCGCGGCACCACGACCATGGGCACGGGGAGGGCCCGCAGGACCTTGTTGGCCGTGCTGCCGATAAAGAGCTTGTTCTTCTCCGCCAGGCGCGACGAGCCCACGATCAGGATCTCGGCGTCGTCCCATTCCAGGTCATCGATAGCCTCCTCGATGGTGCGGCCGTGGGCCACCTCGACGCTGGCGTGGTGGCCTTCGGGCAGCCGCTCGGCCGCGGCCTTGAGGACCGTGTTGGCGTGGACGTGCGCGGCGTTGACGTTTTCGCCGCCGTCGCCCTCGGCGTCGAGCTCCACCAGCGATACCAGCCGTAGCGGCACGCCGCGGCGGCCGGCCGAGGCAATCGCAACATCAATGGCTGCCTCCGCGCCGGTCCGTTCCCCGACGGCAAGGGTCAGCCGGGTGATGGCGTCGGTGTGCCGGTAGCCGCGGGGCGCCAGGGCCACCGGCACCGGGGAGGCGTGCAGCAGGGCGTTGGCCACACTGCCCACGCTGTACCGCTTGAAGAGCCCGTTGCTCGCCGCACCCACCACGATCAGGCCGGCCCGGTACTCCTTGGCGGCGTCGATCAGGCCGGCGGCGAAGGAGTCCGCCTGCCGCACGTGGAAGCGGGCCTCCAGGCCCTCGGGGACCAGGGCCAGTCCCTGCCGCTCGGCCGTGAGCACGGACTGCTCGGCGACGCTGACGCGGTTTCCCTGCGGATTCAGCGCGACGTACGGGGTCTTGCGGTCCACCACGTGGACCAGGTCCAGATGGGCGCCCTGGGCGCGGGCCATGGCCGAAGCCAGCGCAACGGCGTCGGCGCCGCGGTCGTTGGGTGTGTAGCCAACTACGTATCGCATGTAAGAACCCCTTATGGGTCTGGGGCAGAATCCAGCTTGGCTCCGGGGGTCCGGGCGACGTCGGCCGGTCTGCGTTCCTGCAGTGGTAGGAACGACTCTAGCCCAGCGCTGCCGCGAATTGTGGGTAACTTTCGGCCCCCGGACGCGGACGAGCCGCGGACTGGTCAGTCCGCGGCTCGTGGGCGTGGCGTCCGGGTATCCCCGGGTGTGGTTCAGGCGTTGGCGCGGACCGCCGCGGCGAGGACCTCGAGGCCGTCCAGCAGCAGTTCGTCGCTGATGACCAGCGGCGGCAGGAGCCGGATGACGTTGCCGTAGGTGCCGCAGGTGAGGATGATGACACCCTCCTTGAGGCAGGCGGCGGCCACGGCCTTGGTCAGCTCTGGGTTGGGTTCCTTCGAACCGGCCTGGACCAGTTCCACCGCGAGCATGGCGCCGCGGCCGCGGATGTCGCCGACCACGGAGAGCTCGGAGGCGAGTTCGCGCAGCTTGCCGACGGCGAGCTCCTCGATGTGGCGGGCACGGGCGTTGAGGTCGTACTGCTCCATCGAGCCGATGGCGGCCAGCGCAGCGGCACAGGCCACCGGGTTTCCGCCGTAGGTGCCGCCGAGGCCGCCCGGGTGGACGGCGTCGAGCAGGTCGGCGCGGCCGGTGATGGCCGAGAGCGGCATGCCGCCGGCGATGCCCTTGGCCATGGTGATGATGTCCGGGACGACGCCTTCGTGGTTCACGGCGAACCATTCGCCGGTGCGGCAGAAACCGGACTGGACCTCATCGGCGATGAAGACGATGCCCTTGTCCTTGGCCCAGGCGGCCAGTGCGGGCAGGAAGCCCTCGGCCGGGACGATGAAGCCGCCCTCGCCCTGGATCGGTTCGATGATGATGGCGGCCACGGATTCGCCGCCGATCTGCTTCTCGATCATGGTGATGGCGCGCTTGGCGGCCTCGGCACCGGTGATCTCCGGGTTCTCCTCGCGGAACGGGTAGCTCATCGGCATGCGGTAGACCTCGGGCGCGAACGGGCCGAAGTTGGTCTTGTACGGCATGGCCTTGGCGGTCAGGGCCATGGTGAGGTTGGTGCGGCCGTGGTAGGCGTGGTCGAAGGCGACGACGGCGTCCCGGCCGGTGGCGAGGCGGGCCACCTTGATGGCGTTCTCCACGGCTTCGGCGCCGGAGTTGAACAGCACCGTGCGCTTCTCGTGGTCGCCGGGCGTGAGGCGGTTCAGCTGCTCGGCGACGGCGACGTAACCCTCGTAGGGCGTGACCATAAAGCAGGTGTGGGTGAAGTGCTCCACGGCCTCCTTGACGGCGCCGACGACGGCGGGGTCTGAGGCGCCGACGCTCGTGACGGCGATGCCGGCGCCGAGGTCGATGAAGGAGTTGCCGTCAACGTCCTGGATGATGCCGCCGTCGGCGTCGGCGACGTACACCGGGACGCTGGAGGCGACGCCGGAGGCGACGACGGCTTTGCGGCGTTCGGTCAGGGCGACGGACTTGGGGCCCGGGAAGTCGGCCTGGACGCGGCGCTTCTGCTCAAGACGGAAGCTGATGTCGTGTGCGGTGGTGGTCATGGGGAGGCCTTTCTGGGCGGGAAACGGGCGGCCGGGCCCGGCAGCGGCGTCAATCGACGGGGCTGCCCGGCGGCGGCGGGAGTGGCAGGGTGGGGTCGCTGGGCGGAGCTCTAAGCGTCCAGCGCGCTCATAACGTGCTTGATGCGGGTGTAGTCCTCAACCCCGTACATGGACAGGTCCTTGCCGTAGCCGGACTGCTTGAAGCCTCCGTGCGGCATCTCGGCCGTGAGGAGGATGTGAGTGTTGATCCAGACGGCACCGAAGTCCAAATCGCGGCTGACGCGCATGGCCGTGCCGTGGTCCGTGGTCCAGACGCTGGAGGCCAGGGCGTATTCGACGTCGTTGGCCAGCTCGATGGCCTCCGCCTCGGTGCTGAACTTCTGCACCGTGATGACCGGGCCGAAGGTTTCCTTCTGCACCACGTCGTCGGTCTGCTTGGCGCCGGTGATGATGGTGGGTTCGAAGAAGAAGCCCTGCTCCCCCGCGCGGTGGCCGCCGGTTTCGATCCTGCAGTTTGCCGGCAGGTGCTCCACGACGGAGGTGACCGCGTTGAAGTGGTTCACGTTGTTCAGCGGACCGAAGTAGTTGTCCTCGTCGTTCTGGGAGCCCGTGTGCAGGGTCTTGGTGTGCTCCACCATGGCGGCAACGACGTCGTCGTGGACGGAGTCCTCAACCAGCACCCGGGTGATGGCGGTGCAGTCCTGGCCGGCGTTGAAGAAGGCGAACTCCGCGATGGCGGCGGCGCTCTTTTTGATGTCGGCGTCCTTGAAGACAATGGCGGGCGCCTTGCCGCCGAGTTCGAGGTGCGCTCGCTTGAGGCCCTTGGCCGCGCCGGAGGCGACGGCGATCCCGGCCCGGACGGAACCGGTGATGGAGACCAGGCCGGGGACCTTGTGTTCGACCATCATGGCGCCGGTCTCGCCCGTGCCGAGGACGACGTTCAGGACACCGGCCGGGAGGATGTCGCCGGCGAGGCGGGCCAGGACCAGGGTGGACTCCGGGGTGGTGTCCGAGGGCTTCAGGACCACGGTGTTGCCCGCGGCGAGGGCGGGGCCGATCTTCCAGATCGCCATCAGGAACGGGTAGTTCCACGGGGCCACCTGGGCCACGACGCCGATCGGTTCGCGGCGCACGTAGGAGGTGTGGCCCTCAAGGTATTCCCCGGCGGACTTGCCTTCCAGGAGGCGGGCAGCACCGGCGAAGAACCGCAGCTGGTCGGCGCCGGCGGCGACTTCCTCGGCGGCGATCAGGGACCGGACCTGGCCGGTGTTGCGGTGCTGGGCTTCGACCAGTTCGTCGCTGTTGGCCTCGACGGCGTCGGCGAGCTTGAGCAGCATCAGCTGGCGCTGGGCGGGGGTGACGTGCTTCCAGCTGGCGAAGGCGTCCTTCGCGGCGGTCATGGCGGCGTCGACGTCGGCCTGCACGGACACCGGCGACTTGGCCACGACGTCGCCGTTCGTCGGGTTCACGATGTCCAGCAGGGCGGTGCCGGCGGGGGTGACGAATTCGCCGTTGATGAAGTTCTGCAAGGTTTGAACCACGGTGTACAACCTCTTTCGTGCTGGCCTGGAGCAGGCAGGTAGGAAGGATCTGCGACTGCTCCGAGCCTATGCCACGGGGCCAAGGCGGGGAATAGGCAGCTGCACACCGTCTGCGGCAGACTTTAGTGCGGTTGACCAGCCCCCGGTTATCCTCTTTTTATGGCCATTTCACTCGCCGCCCTGCTGGGGGTGCCGTCCCTCAAGCTGACGAAGTCCGGGCTCGCGGAGACCACCTGGCACCAGGACATCCACTGGGTCGCGGTGACCGAGCAGGAAGACCCGCAGCGCTTCCTGAACGGCGGCGAACTGATCCTCACCACCGGGATGCGGCTCCGGACCGCGCCCGAGCAGCGCCGCTTTGTCCGCCAGGTCCAGCGTGCAGGCGCGGTGGGGATCGGCTTCGGCATCGGGCTGACCCACGACGCCGTGCCGCCCGCCCTGATCGCGGAGGCCAACCGCTGGGGATTGCCCGTGGTGGAAGTGCCGTACGAGACGCCCTTCATCGCGATCGGCAAGCTCGTGGCCGATGCCCAGTCCGCGGACCACTACGCCAAACTGGAACGCCTGATCGCCGGGCACCAGGTGCTGGCCCGGGCGCTGCTGACCGGCGGCGGCCTCAGCGAGCTGCTCAAGCACCTCGGCTCCATGCTGCGCACCGAAATCGTCCTGACCCAGTTCACGGCGCAGCTCTACAACAGCGCTGCGGGCAGTCCGGCCCCGACGGCGGAGGGCTGGGCGTCGTACCCCATCCCGACCGGCCGGCGCGACGCCTGCACCCTGTGGGTGCGGCATCCGTTCGAGGACTCGGGGATTGTGGGTTATGCGCAGAACCTGATCAGCGTCGAGCTCAACAACATGGTCAAACAGCGCCAGGCCCAGCGAGCCCTTGCCGGGCAGGTGCTGGAGGACGTCATCCACGGGACGCTCGACGCTACCGAGGCCACCCGGCGCCTGGCCGGCATCGGAGTCAACAGCACCCGCAAGAACGTGGTCCTGCTGGCGGAATCGGCGGCCCATACCAAGCAGCTGGGCAGCAGCTCTCTGCCGCAGCCGCTGCCGGCGGCGGTGACTGCCGTCGTCGGCAAGGACCTGGTGGTGCTGGTCAACGACGACGGCAGCGGCGCGAGTGCCCTGGCCCGGAGCCTCAGCGACCACCTCGCCGAGGCCGGAATTCACGCCACGATCGGCATCGGCGGGGCCTACACCAAACCGAACGGCCTGCGCTGGAGCTATTTCGAGGCGCGCGACGCCGCGAGCCACGGCCTGCCCGTCAACGAGCCGGAGCGGTTGAGCCTGACCTCGCTATTGCTGGCCAGTGAGGACGTGCCGCTGGCGGACATGGCCAACGAGTCCCTGAACCCGCTCCGGCAGTTTGATGCTGCCCACGGCGCTGAACTGATGACCACCCTGGAGAGCTACCTGGGCAACAACGGGTCGGTCGCCGCAGTGGCCGAGGAGCTGACCCTGCACCGCAACACGGTGCGCTACCGGCTGGCCCAGATCACTGAGTTGACCGGTTACGACCCCGCCCAGACCGCGGACCGGGTGCAGCTGTGGCTGGCCCTGGCCGTGCAGCGGCTCAGCTCCCGGCACCCGCGCTGAGGCACTTCCCGGGGCCCGGGAGGGCCGTGTCACTGGGCGAGATCTTCGCCACTAAAGGCCGGGGCTGAAACGTCAGACGTCTAACCTTTAGGAATGGTTAGCAACACTGCGGCACCCGTCGCTTCACCGCCCGTTCAACCGGCGACCCCCCGCCCGCGCGGCGTGGTGGTGGCCGGCGTCGTGGCACTTGTCCTGATCGGGCTCAACCTGCGCGCCGGCATCACCGGGGCTGCGGCCCTGTTCCACGAACTGCAGCAGGTCCTCGGCTACGGGCCGCTGATCGCCGCACTGCTCCCCTCGATCCCCACCCTGTGCTTCGCCGTGGCGGGGGCCGCCACCTCCTGGCTGACCCGGCACCTGGGCCTCGAAAAGGCCATCCTGCTCTCGCTGGCCATGCTCGCCGGGGGCCTGCTGCTGCGCGGTGTCCCCTCCACCGGGATGCTGCTGGCCGGCACCGTGGTGGGCATGTCCGGCCTGGCGGTGTGCAACGTCGCGATGCCGTCCTTCATCCGCACCCACTTCGCCGACCGGACATCCCTGATGACGGCCGTGTACACGGTGACAATGACCACCGGCGCCACAGTGGTGGCCATGCTGATCGTCCCGGCGGCCCAGCAGCTCGGGTCGCCGTCGGCCGGCCTGGGCACCATCGGCATCCTGGCGCTGTCCGCGTGCCTGGGCTTCCTGCCGATTGCCGTGCACGCGCACCGCAACGCTCCGGCAGCCAAGGCCGGCCGGATCTCGCCGTGGCCGTTGCTGCGGACCCGCACCGGAGTGCTGATCACGCTCGGCTTCACGGTCCAGGCGCTCCTGGCCTACGCCGTGCTGAGCTGGTTCCCGTATCTGCTGGCCACCCGCGGCCTAACCACTTCCGAGAGCGGGCTGATGTTCGGCCTGATGCAGCTGGTCTCGGTCCCTGCCGGAATGATCCTCGTCGCCATCGGCTCCCGCCCCCGGAGGCTGCGCCTGGCCTTCCACCTGGCGACGATGACGATGGCACTGGGAGTCCTGGCGATGCTGGTCCTGCCTGTTTCCTGGGCAGCGCTGACGGCCGTCCTCCTCGGCTTCGGGCTCGGGATCTTCCCGTTGGTCATGGTGATGATCAGCCGCAGCGGCCGGACGCCGGCAGAGACGACGGCGCTCTCCACCGTGGCCCAGTCGGCCGGCTACCTGCTGGCTACCGTCGGCCCGTTCGGCATGGGACTGCTGCACAGCGCCACAGGCGCCTGGACGCTCCCGCTGGCACTGCTGTTCGCCATCGCCCTGGGCCAGATCGCCGTCGGGCAGCTGCTCACGGCAGGAGCTGGCCGGCACCCTGCCGGACGGGCGGCAACAAAGGCCGGAACACCTAAGGAAGCCGGGCAATGAAGACACCGGGCGCACCGCACCGGGCTCCGCTGGCCGAAGAAGTGACCGCCAAACTGCGCGCCTCGATCCACTCCGGGGAGTGGCCGCTGCAGCAGCGGATTCCCGCCGAGCCGGAGCTGATGGCGGCTCTGGGAGTCTCGCGGGGGACACTGCGGGAGTCCATCAAGGCCCTCGCCCACAGCGGGATGCTGGAGGTCCGGCAGGGTGACGGAACGTACGTGCGCGCCACCAGCGAAATCTCCGGCGCGGCGCAGCGGATGTACCAGGACCATTCCCAGGCCCACATCCTGGAGGTCCGGGTGGGCCTGGACACCCAGGCCGCCCGGCTCGCGGCCCGCCATGCCACCGACGCGGATGTCACGGCGATGCGGATTCTCCTGGCGCAGCGCAGCGTGGCCTGGCTGGCTGGCGACTTCGCCGGCTGGGCGCAGGCGGATTGGGACTTCCATGTCATGGTGGCGCAGGCGTCAGCCAACCCGCTGCTGCACGAGCTCTACGTCAGCTTCGGCGGGGTTTTCCATCGGGACCTGCTCCGCCAGCAGCGCCGGGACGGCTTCAACGGGCTCCCCGATGAGGGGCACGGGGAGCTGGTGGACGCCATCGCCGGCCGTGACGAAGCCGCCGCCGTCGAAAGCGTCCACCGCAACCTTGATGCCTGCGCGGACTGGATCCGGTCCGTCTAGCGGGACAGGCCCTTGAAGACGTTCTTGGGCCGCTGCATTTCGCCGTGCTTGGCGCCGAGGACAACAACCCAGCCGGCGAAGACCGGAATGGCCCACTGCAGGATCTTCAGCTGCTGCTGCGCGGAACGCAGCTCGTCGGAGGCGCCCGGCTTGGGCTCGGTGGCGCCTTCGGCTCCCTCGGCCGCAAGCTTCTCCACCTTGGCGCCCTGCATGCCGGCGTAGAGGGTGACGGCGGCGCCGGCCAGGGTGACCACCGATTTGTAAATGCTCAGCCGGGTGACTCCGTCCTGCTTGGCCATCCGGCCCTTGTTCTCCCACATGATCGCGAGACCGGAGAGGAAGTGCGCGCCGAAGGCCGCCGTCTGGTACGGGGCCCATTTCTTCCAGCCGAGGCTGGAGAGGCGGGTTCGCTCGGCGGGATCCTTGGCCTCTGCCGTGGCGCCGTTCAGCCCAATGGCGCCCATCAGCGAACCGCCGAACCAGGCGCCGGCGGTGAGGTCGTGGATGGATCGGGCTACGAGGTTACCTGACATAGTGAGCTTCCTATCGTGCGACGTCGAATTCGAAAGTGGTGCCGCCAGCTGCGGGCACGCACCACGGACATAGTAAGCACACTTAGCACCAAGGCGGAAGCGCGGGCCTGCGGCGCGTAAGCTCGTGGCCATGGGAGAACACCGTTGAGCAAAGACCTGCCGGGTGGTGCCGCGGCGCACTCCCCCGAGGCCGCCATCGGGGAAGCTGCCGACGCCGCCGAGGCCGCCTCCAACAGCAAGGTGCTGGACGTCATCGCCCGCTGGGGCTTCGCTGTAATGGCACTGCTCCACGTGGTAATCGGCGCGATCGCGGTCGCGCTGGTGCTCGGCGCGCCGGGCCAGGCCGAGCCGACCGGCGCAATTGAGCAGCTTGCCGCGAACCCGTGGGGACCTGCCGTGATGTGGCTGTGCTGCGTCGGATGCGCGGGTCTGGCATTGTGGCAGCTGAGCGAGGCCACCCTGCGGGCCCGGCGCCTGCCGCGCGGCCAACGGCTGGGCAAGCTGGTCTCCTCCGGCTTCCTGGCGATCGCGTACGGCAGCATCGGCTTCACTTTCGCCAACTTCGCCCTGGGCTTCCGCAGCGATTCGGGCGAGTCCACCGCCGCGTTCAGCGAGGCCCTGATGAACCGACCCCTGGGCGCTCCGCTGCTGGTCGGCCTGGGCCTGACGGTGGGCGGGATCGGGATTTACTTTGTGGTCAAGGGCCTGGGCAAGAAGTTCAAGGAAGAGCTGGCGCATTTCGAGGGCACACACCGCGGCCATCTCATCAGCGTCCTCGGTGTGGCCGGGCACGTAGCGAAGGGGCTGGCCCTGGTGCTGACCGGCCTGCTGTTTGTGATGGCGGCGGTGACCCACGACCCCGGGTCCTCCACCGGGCTCGACGGCAGCCTCAAGGCGCTGCAGCACCACCCCTTCGGCCCGTACCTGCTCCTGGCGATCGGCGCCGGGTTTATGGCCTACGGGGCCTTCGCGCTGGTCCGCGCCCGGTTCGGCCGGATGTAGCCCCGGCCGGATGTAGCTCCGCTCAGCGGAGCGGGACGACGTCGCCCTCCTGGTACAGCAACGCCCTGACCTCCGATTCGGCCGAGTCCCGGCGCTTCGGGTCGATGGTTTCGCCGGCCGCGAAGTGGTCCAGCAGCCGCGGGTCCACGTAGCTCTTCCGGGCGATCGACGGCGTGTTGCCGAGCACCGCGGCGGCGTCCACCATGGCCCGGCTGATGGCCCGCTTCCGGGCCGAGACCTTGGCCTGCGGTCCGCTGTCGGCAAGGCTGATGGCCGCCGCCACGGTCCCGCGCAGGGTACGGAAGTCCTTCGCAGTGAAGTCGCCGCCGGTGCGCTCCTTGACGTACTCGTTGATCTCGGCGCTGGTCACCGGGTGCCAGCTGCGGCCGTTTTTGTAGGCCAGCAGGCGGGCGTTGCCGCCGCGGCGCTTCAGCGAGCGGACGACGGCGGCGAGGTCGGCGTCGTCGATCCTCGACTCCCAGGTTTTCCCGCTCTTGGCGGGGAAGCTGAGCCGGAGTTCGTCGTTGCGCAGCTTGACGTGGGCGCACAGCAACGTGGCCAGGCCGTGGCTGCCGTTCTCGTTGGTGTACCGCTCCGAGCCGACACGCAGCGATCCGGTGTCCAGCATCCGGAAGGCAGCCGCCAGTACCCGTTCGCGGGTGAACCCGTCGGTGCGCAGATCCAGGGTCACCAGCCGGCGTGCGGAGGGCAGGGTTTCGGCGAGCTGCAGGGAGCGGTCGAACTTCAGCCGGTCTTTCCGCTCCCGCCAGCTCGGATGGTAGATGTACTGGCGCCGGCCGACGGCGTCGACGCCGGTGGCCTGGATGTGGCCGTTCTCGTAGGGCGCGATCCAGACGTCGGTCCACGCCGGCGGGATGCCGATGCTCTCCAGTCGCTCCCGGACCGGGCCGGCCGGCAGGGTTGAGCCGTCCAGGTCCTTGTAGCTGAACCCGGTTCCGGCCGGAACCCGGCGGTAGCCGCGGCCGGACGCGTTGCTGTGACGGAGCCTCATCGGCCGGTTCCTGGGTGCCTGGCGGTGTCCATGACGGTAAGCCTACTGACTACCTGCCGGGAATGCCGCCTTCCCGACGCGGCGAAGGGCGCGGCGGGGCGCCTAGACCTCCGCGGCAACCCCGCCGCGGGAAATCTCCACCATGTCGCCGCGCGGAACCACCTTGATGCGTTCGCGCTGGACGCTGCCGGTTTCGGCGCTGGCCTTTTCCCCGAGCGAGCGCTCGTGGGCATCCAGCGCCAGCCAGCCTTCCCAGCTGGTGTACTGCACCCCGCGGCCATCCAGCAGCCCGACGATGGCCTCCGGTGCGGGCGCCGCGGCCAAGGGCAGGGTTTCGCGGTCTTCCAGCAGGTAGGTCACGGTTTCCAGCGCGTCGCCCTTGGTGTGCCCGATCAGGCCGACCGGACCGCGTTTGATCCAGCCGGTGGCGTAGATGCCGGGCACGTGGGCGCCGGCGGCGTCCAGCACCCGGCCGCCGTCGTTCGGGACCACGCCCCTGCTGTGGTCGAACTCGACCTCAGGCAGGGCGGAGCCGAAGTAGCCGATGGCACGGTACACGGCCTGGACCGGGTAGTCGACGAACTCCCCGGTGCCGCGGGCGTTGCCGGTGCCGTCGAGTTCGGTGCGCTCAAACTTGATCCCGGCGACGCGGCCGGGGGTGGCGGCGTCGTCGTACACCTCGACTGGGCTGTGCAGGAAGTGCAGGTGCAGCCGGCGGGAGGCGGTCAGCTCGGAGAGGTCCTCGGGCTGCTCGGCGATCCAGTTGGTGAGCGTGCCCACCATGGTCTTGGTCTGGTTGTTGCCCTGGATCTGCCGGTCCGATTCGGCGTCGAATTCGAAGTCCTCGGCGTAGAGGATGATGTCCACGTCCTTGGAGTGGGACAGTTCGCGCAGCTCCAAGGGCGTGAACTTCACCTGGGCCGGTCCGCGGCGGCCAAAGACGTGGACGTCCGTGACCGGGGAGGCCTTGAGACTGGCGTAGACGTTGTCCGGGATTTCGGAAACCAGGAGGTCGTCGGCGTGCTTGGAGAGCATCCGGGCGACGTCCAGGGCCACGTTGCCGTTGCCGATCACGGCGACTTCCTTGGCGTCCAGCGGCCACTCGCGGGGCACGTCCGGGTGGCCGTCGTACCAGGAGACGAAGTCGGCGCCGCCGTAGGAGCCCTCGAGTTCGATGCCGGGGATGTTCAGGTCCGCGTCCTTGATGGCGCCGGTGGCGAAGATGACGGCGTCGTAGTGGGTGCGGAGGTCCTCGAGGGTGAGGTCGGTGCCGTAGTCCACGTTGCCGAAGAACCGGATGTCGCCGCGGTCCAGGACCTTGTGCAGGGCGTTGACGATGCCCTTGATGCGGGGGTGGTCAGGGGCCACGCCGTAGCGGATCAGGCCGTAGGGCGCCGGGTAGCGGTCGAAGAGGTCGATGCTGACCGTGAGTTCGCCGCTCTTGACGGCCTCGCTCTTGGTCAGGATGTCTGCGGCGTAGACACCGGCGGGGCCGGATCCGACGACGGCGACGCGCAGCGGGCGGGCGGCAGTTCCTACGGGGGTGTTCGTTGACACGGCTGTGTTCCTTTGGTCTTCTGCATCCGTTGCTCCGTACGTGCCCTTTCAGGTCTGAAAAGGGCCGTTTCGGAGCAATCGACGGGGTTAGGGGGTCAGTACGCGGGCTTTGGCAGTGCGGGGCTCGTTCGGGGAGGTAGTGCTGTAGTCCGCGGTCTTGAAGTGCGACGGCGCGAACGGACTGACCCGGACCACGTCGCCAATCACGATCACGGCAGGGTTCGCGACGCCGGCCGCCTCCGCCTGATCCGCGATGGTCCCGAGCGTTCCAATGGTCACCCGCTGATTCGGCAGGTAGCCATTCTCTACGATGCCAACAGGGGTCCCGGCTGGCAAACCGGCGCGTCCCAGCGAGGCCGCGGAATCGCGGAGCTGGCCCACGCCCATGAGCAGGATCACGGTGTGGTCGGCCCGGGCGGGAACCTCGGAGAGCTCCTCGTGGCCGGTGACCACGCTGAAACCTTTGGCGAGGCCGCGGTGCGTGACCGGGATTCCGGCGGCGGCCGGCACGGAGACGGCGGACGTGACTCCGGGAACCACTTCGACCTCGACGCCGTGGTCCCGGCAGTGCTCGGCCTCCTCGCCGCCGCGGCCCAGGACATAGGGATCGCCGCCCTTGAGCCGGACCACCCGGTGGCCCTGCCGGGCTTCATCGACCAGGATCTTGTTGATCTCGGCCTGCGGGACGGGGTGGTGGCCGGGGGTTTTGCCGACCTCGATCACCCGGACGTCAGGCGCCAGTTCCGCCAGCAGTTCCCGCGGGCCGAGCCGGTCGGCGACTACGACGTCGGCCTGGCCCAGGAGCCTGCGGCCGCGGACGGTGATGAGTCCGGTGTCGCCGGGCCCGCCGCCGACGAGGGCCACGGTGCCAGTTCCGGTGCCGGCACCTGCCCCGGCGCCTCCGCCGGGCGTGCCGGGCCTGTGCCGCCGCAGCGGCAGGTCCCCGGAGTCCAGGGCGGTAGCAACGGCGTCCCGCAGGGCCATGGCGCGGCGCGGGTCTCCCCCGGCGTTGACCGCGATCTTGACATCATCAACGACGGCGACGGCGGGCGTCCAGGCCGCGGAGGCTTCGTGGTCGGAGGCGTTGACGCACCAGATGCGCTGGGCTTCGGCGTCGGCGGCAACCCTCGCGTCGACGTCGGCGTCGCCCGTGGCCGTCTGCACGAACCAGGCGCCGTCGACGTCGGAGCTCCGGTAGGCACGCGGCTGCCAGTCAAGGAGGCCGGCACCGGCGAGGTCGTTCAGGGCGGGGCAGGCGAGCGGGGCGACCACTGTGACGAGGGCGCCGGCGTCGAGCAGCCCCTTGGCGCGGCGGGCGGCGACGGGTCCGCCGCCGACCACCAGCACCGGGCGGCCGAGCAGCCGCAGTGCCGTGGGGTAAATGTCCTGAATTGCCATGCATCGACGATAGGGCGGCGTCATCGGCCGGAACAACGGTCCGGAAACACCAGTTCACGCAGGGTAACGGGGCGTCACATGGGTGGGTGGGCCGAAGCGGGCGCGGGCCGGGCCGAGGCAGGCACGGGCGCAGGTTCGGGGCACTTTGACGGCCCGAGCAGCCTCGCGGGGCAGAAATGACGGCGTGTCCGCGTCAATGTGCCCCTGCCGTGCAGGTCTGCGGGAGCACAAGGAGCGACCTCGCCGGCCACGGCCGGTCAGTGTCGGCGCTCACCCTTACAATAACTCCGACCGGGCTAGCCGGTCTCAAATGGGGGAAGGGGACTTAGTTGTCTCTGCATAGAAGTGTCCTTAATCGGACGCGTCCTGGCGGCATGACCAGGACAGTAGCCACGGCCGGGAGCATCGCACTGCTCGCCGGTCTTTTGATGGCTCCGGCAGCACAGGCGCTGCCGATGGAGACCAGCACGGTTTCGGACCAGCCGACTCCTGCCCCGGTGGTACCGCCGGGCGAGACGACGCCGGCGGTTGATCCGCCCGCTGCTCCGGAAAACATCAGTCCGCCGGTCATCGAGGGCGACCCCGTTGCCGGTGGAACTCTCACCTCAACGGGGGGCCAATGGAGCGGCGCCGGCTGGATCAAATACCGCTGGATCATCGACGGCGTCACGGTTCGAGCTGCCGACCACCCGGTCGGCGAGGGTGACACGTTGCCGATTGATCCGTCGATGGCAACCAAGTCGGTTCAACTGACAGTGCTTGCCTCGCTGGAAGCGCAGGGGGCCGGCACCGAACAGTCCGCCTCACCGGTAACTGTCCGTTCAGGGGCATTTGTGGGGGCCGGCTGGAACACCGCCGTCGCCGGCAAGCCGGTCGTCGGGCAGTCGCTGTCGCTGAGTGGGCCCACCTGGAGCAATGCTGTACCGGGCGCCGTAGCTGGCTACCAGTGGTATCGCGGATCTAGCTCCATCGCCGGCGCGACGGGCCCCAGCTACATTGTCGCCGCCGCCGACGTCGCGCAAAAGCTATGGGCCAAGGTGACGCTGTCCGCACCTGGCTTCACGTCCGTAGAATTCACCTCCGCCCAAGTCACCGGCGGCAACGGGAGTTTCTCGGCGGCGCCGGTCCCGACCGTCAGTGGTGTCGCCAGGGTGGGCCAGGTGCAGGGTGCCAACGCCGGCACGTGGACGCCGACTGGTGCAACATTGTCGTACCAGTGGTACCGCGGAACGGGAGCCATCTCGGGCGCCGTCAGCCGCACGTACACCACGACGGCTCTCGATTACGGCAAGTCGCTTAAGGTCAGGGTGAGGGCAACCAAGCCCGGTTACACAACGCTGGACCGTTTCTCGGCTGCTCGCTCGATTGCAGCCGGCACGATTGCGGCCACGAAGTCACTGGCAGTAACCGGAACCCACCGCTACGGGCAGACAGTCAGAGTTTCCCAAGGGTGGACGCCCGGTTCGACTATCCGTTACCAGTGGTATCGGAACGGCGTCGCCGTCAGGGGCGGGACCGGTTCCGCCCTTTATCTGAGCAGCGGCTACATCGGTGCCCGGGTGAATGTGAAAGTGACAGTATCCAAAGCCGGATACACCACACGATCCGCTGCAACCCGGTCGATCACCGTCGGCAAGGCACTCATTAGTCTCCGGACGGCGCCGAGGGTCACCGGTGCAACCTCTCTCGGGGCGACCCTGACAGCCTACGTGGGCACCTACTCGCCGGCCCCGTCGGCCTACTCCTACCAGTGGTACCGCAATGGCGTCGCGATCTCAGGCGCCCGCTACCGCACGTACCGGCTGTCGTCGGCGGATAATGGCCGTTCCATCACGGTCCGCGTGTCCGCGAGTCGGACGTACTCTGAAACGCGGGTCACCATGAGTCCGGCGCTGAAGGTCCCCGTATGGCCGGTGACCGTCCTCAGGGGCGACGGTACTTACAGAGTGGGTACGAGCATCAAGCCGGGGTTGTACAAGGCGACGGGGACCGGTAGCGGATGCTACTGGGAGAGGCTCAACGGGTTCTACGGCAGCCTGGACGAGATCAATGCCAACTACTTTGGTACCGCCCGAACATATGTCCAGATCGCCCCTGGTGACGTCGGATTCCGTACCTCTGGCTGTGGCTCATGGACCACCGTTCCGTCAACCGGGGCCAGGTCCACCCGAGTTACGGCGGACGGTACCTACCGAGTCGGCATCGACATTTTGCCAGGGACGTACTACGGGTACGGCGCCGGAGACTCCTGCTATTGGGCGACACTCAGCGGATTGGGGGGCAGCTTTGAAGAGATCATCGCGAACGACTTTGGTCCGGCCCGGACGATCGTGACAATCCCTTCGGGTGCCAAAGGTTTCGAGGTCCACGGCTGCGGCACCTTGACCCGCGGCTGACGGTACGCAACAGAGAGCCCGACGGCGAGTTTCGCCGTCGGGCTCTCTGTTCAGTCCGGCCAAAAACCTACCGCGTGCTGCCGGCCAGCAGTCCCCTGCGCCGGAGCAGGCGCTTCTCGATCGGGCCGAAGACCAGCAGTTCGATAAGGATTCCGACGCCGAGGATCAGCAGGATCGCGGCCATCACGATGGTCATGTCGGACAGGACGCGGCCCTGGTCCAGCATCGAGCCAAGGCCGAAACCGATGGTGCCGCCCACGGCGATGATCTCAGCGGCCATCAGCGAGCGCCAGGAGAACGCCCAACCCTGCTTGAGTCCGCCGAGATAGCCCGGCAGCGCCGCCGGCAGGATGATGTGCAGGGCCAGTTGGAGGCGGGAGGCGCCCAGGACCTTGCCGACACTCCGGTATTGCGGCGGGATCTGATCGACCCCCGAGATCAGCCCGTTGATGATCGAGGGGATGGCGCCCATAAAGACCACGAAATAGACGGTGGCGTCGGTGATGCCGAACCAGAGGATGGCGGCCGGCACCCAGGCGACCGACGGCAGGACCTGCAGCCCCGAAATCAGTGGACCAAAGGCGCGCCGCAGGGGTGCCACCTGGGCCAGCAGCAACCCCACCGGGGTGGCGATGACCACGCTGATCAGGAAGCCGGCCACTCCGCGCTGCAGCGATGTCCACACCGCCTCCTGGAGTTTGCCCTCGCCCCAGAGTGTGCCGATCTGGCCCACGACATCCAGCGGCCCCGGCACAACGTCGCGGCGTTTGAAACCCAGCGACACGTACAGCTGCCACAGGATCACCAGGACCGCGAGGGCGGCCACCGGCAACAGGATCCGGGTCCAGTCGATGCGGACCTTCCGGACGGCGTCGGACTGCAGGGAATCCAGGCCCGCCTCGAGCGCGCGCAGATCTTCCTGGCCGCCGGTGGACCGGGTGAGCGCGGCGGTGACCTTCTGGGTCCCGGCCTGCGCGTCGGCCACATGAAGTTGGTTACTTGGCATGGCGGCGGATCTCCTCGCGTAGCCGGGCGGTGATTTCGCCGGTGAGTTGGCCGGCCAGTCCGGCGTCGGTGCGGTGTTCCTCGCTGACGTGCCACTCCCGCACCACCCGCCCCGGCCGGGAGGAGAGCAGCAGTACACGCTGGCCCAGCCGGACGGCCTCGCGGACGTTGTGGGTGACGAAGACGATGGTGCGGCCGGTTTCCTTCCAGATGCGTTCAAGTTCGTCGTGGAGCAGGTCGCGGGTGATCGCATCGAGGGCGGCGAAGGGCTCGTCCATCAGGAGCAGCTGCCGGTCCTGCGCCAGGGATCGGGCCAGGGACACCCGCTGCCGCATCCCGCCGGAGAGCTCGTGCGGCCGCTTGTCGCCGGCACCGCCAAGGTGTACGAGGTCCAGCAGCTCCCCCGCCTTGGCCCTGCGGTCAGCTTTCCCGACGCCGCGCAGCTTTAGTGCCAGCTCGATGTTCTCCCGGGCGGTCAGCCAAGGAAACAGCGCCGCGTCCTGGAACATAAACGCCGCGCCGTCACTGGGCACCTCAAGGGCGCCCGACGTCGGCGCCTCCAGTCCCGCGATGATGTTCAGCAGGGTGGACTTGCCGCAGCCGGAGGCACCGAGCAGGGCGACGAACTCGCCCTGCCCGATGCTGGCGTTGACGCCGTCCAGCACCGGGGCGCCGTCGCCGAAGCGCTTCCCCAGGTTCTCCAGTACGACTGGCATGGTCTGGTCCTTACTTTTGTGGCGGTGTGCGGGCGTGACGGGAGGCGGAGGCGGGACGCTAGTCCGTGCCGAGCCCTCCGGCGGAGACTTTCCTGCCGGCGGCACTCCCGCCCAGGGCCTTGTTGAGCGGGGCCAGGTCGAAGATGCCGTTGATGTCGGCCTGCTTGGTGGTGCCGGCGTCGACGCCGTCCTGCAGCAGCTTCTTGTACGTTCCTGCCAGCGGGTCGACGGTGAAGACTATGTTCTTCAGGGACCGGTCGATGACGTCGGCAGGCAGCGCCTTGCCCGCGGCTGCCTTGAGTGCGTCGTTGAGGACGGCGGCCTTTTCCGGGGCCGGCGCTGCGTTCAGCCAGTCCACGGATTCGATGTGGCCCTTGAGGAGCGCCTGGACGGTAGCGGGGTGTTCGTCCGCGAACTTCTTATTGACGATCAGGATGGTCGTGACGAACTGGCCCTTGTCCCAGAGGTCTTTCTCATCGACCAGTACTTTCGCCCCGGCCTGGAGCACCAGGCGCGAGGCCCAGGGCTCGGGCAACCAGGCGCCGTCGAGCTTGCCGTCCTGGAACAGTTTGAGGGTCTGGGCGTTCTCGGTCGGGTTGATCGTGACATCGCCGCTGCCGTCCGTCGAGGTCTTGAACCCCTGCTTGCCCAGCCAGGCCCTAAGGGCCACGTCCTGGGTTCCGCCGAGCTGCGGGGAGGCGAGTGTTTTGCCCTTGAGGTCGGCGGCCGAGTTGATCCCGGGCCGGACCACCAGCTGCGCGCCGCCGGACGTGGCGCCGGCGATGATGCTGATGGATTCGCCCTTGCTCTTGACGTAGGAGTTGATCGCCGGATTGGGCCCGATATAGGTGGCATCGATGGCTCCGGCGTTCAGGGCCTCCACCGCGGCCGGACCGGCGTTGAAGACCTGGGTGCTGAGCTTGGTCTGGCCCAGTTCCTTGGCGATGAAGCCTTTGCTGACACCCACCAGGGCCGGGCCGTGGGTGACGTTGCCGAAGTAGCCGAGCCGCAGTTCCGTGGCGGGTCCGGCAGCGGCCGGCGCGGCTGCGGCGTCGTTGGTGCGGGAAACGGTCGAGGCGACGGCGGCACCGGCCCCGATCAGCAGTGCCAGTCCGACGGCGACGCCGATTTCGACGGTGCGCTTGCGCCGCGGTTTGGCCGTTTCGCCGGCGACGATCCGGGTGGTGCCGGTGGTGCCGGGGGTGGGGTTTTCAGGTGTGGATGACATGGGGAAATCCTGTTCGTGGGAGGGGTGCGGCTTGGGCCTGGCGGGGTCAGCGCCGGCGACATCGCTCCCGGGAGGCCCCGAGGGAGGCACTGGAAAACAGTTCCGGAGTGGTCATGGATTCACCCTAGGGAGGGGAACTAACCGGGTTCAATGGTGCGGAAACCCGGGGTCACGCTAGGTCATGCTGCGTCACATGCGCAGGCTCAGGACCAGGCGCAAGTCCAGGCTCAGGGCGCCATTTTCTCGAGCCGGTAGCGCAGTTTGGACTCGCGCTTGGGATCCTCGCCGAGGGACTTGGTCCGCTCGATGTAGTCCGCGCCCCACTTCCACAGCAGGAAGTCATCGGCGATCCGGAAGTGCCCGGCCGGGAACCGGTACATCATCTGCGTAGACACCCCGGACCAGTCGGCGGCCCCGAAGAGCGCCTCCGCTTCCGCCACTGTCTCGACGCCGTTGGCCGCCAGCAGCGCCACGAGCAGGTCGTACTGGTGGGCCTGGCTCCTGGGGTTGTCCGCGAGCCTGCGGGTCAGCAGGTCCTCCAGGATCTCCCCGGTGAGGTCGGCCCGGCTGCCGATTAACGCCGCGCTGCTTTCGGCTTTGCGGCGTTTGACGATGTCGTTGATGGCCGAGAACTGCGCGTCGGCCAGTTCAATCAGCGTGGAGGCCATGGTGAAGGCCCGGTCCACCTCGGCGCTCGCCTCTGCCCGGCCCTTGTACCGGACGTCGTGTTCGAAGGCGGCCCAGGCGTGCTGGAGGACGGTCCGGATTTGCACCTCGAACCGCTGCCCGACGAACGGCTCGCAGCCCGCCGGGGTCAGCTGGTCCGGGACGCGCAGGATCAGGTGCCGGCCGCCGTAGCCGATCTGGCCGTTCCGGCGCTGTGAGCTGGTCTTGTCGTCGTCCTCCTGGCAGTGGAACTGCGCTTTGAGGGCGGTGGCGACGTCGGCGATGTCGGGTTCGAGGAACATGATGACGCGGACGCCGATGAGGTCATCGAGCTGCTCCAGGCCGCGGCTGTACTTGGGCGTGCCGTCCGGGGTGAGCCGTTCCAGTTTGGCGCGGACCGAGTCGGGATCCTTGACCCGGGACTGGACGGTGTGGTGGTTGAGGCCGTCGTCGCGCAGCCGGGCCCGGATGGCACCCTCAACCGCCGCGGAGGCCCCGGCCAGCCGGGTCAGCTGCGCGGCGTAGGCATCGAGGGATCTTGCCACAACCTCTGCGTGCTCTGACATCCAACCCCTCCCCAGCCGGGCCGTACCCGGACGCTGCCGCTCCGGTGGGGTCAACTCTAGTGAATCAGATCGAGTAACGCTCGTCTTCGTGGTCGCCCGGGTGATCCTTGACCAGCCCGGCGGCCAGCGTGTTGCCGTCCTGCGGGTCGATCACCAGGAACGCCCCGGTGCGCCGGTGGTGCAGGTAGTTCTCCAGCGGCAGGGGCGCCGCGAGCCGCAGCTGGGCGTGGCCGATGTCGTTCAGCTCCAGGGTAGACGCGCCCTCGAGGCCGAACGTGGCCAGGTCCAGTTTGCCGCTCACGTTCCGGACCAGGGCCTGGACCGTCCGGGTGCCGTGCTTGACCAGGACCTTCGCGCCTTCGCGCAGCGGCTTGGGCGAGAGCCAGCAAAGGGCCGCATACAGATCGGCTGATGCCTCCCGGATGGTCCCCGCCGCGGCGATCGTGTCACCGCGGGCGATGTCGAACTCATCCGCCAGGCGCAGCGCCACGGACTGCGGGGCGACCGCCTCGGCCAGCTCCGTGCCGGCGAAGTCGATCCCGGTGACGGTGGTGGTGCGCGGCGCCTGGCCGGGGGTCAGGACGGACACCTGGTCCCCCAGCTTCACGGAGCCTTCGGTGATCTGCCCGGCGTAGGCCCGGTAGTCGCGGTACGCCCCGGCGTCGAGCCCGCCGGCCACAGCGTCCGGCGCCAGCGCGCCCTGCGGGCGGATGACCAGCTGGACGGGGAACCGGAAACTTTCGAGGTGGCTTTCGAGCTCGTCGGCGGCGGGCAGCTGCTCCAGCACCTCGAGCAGGGCCGGTCCCGCGTACCAGGGCATCCGGGCGGAATGCTCCACAACGTTGTCCCCCTCCAGCGCGGACACGGGTATGACCAGCAGGTCCGTGGCGCCGCCACTTTTCGATTCTTGGCGGCCGAGGCCCAGCTCGCGCCCCACCCGCTGGACGTCCGCCTCGATGCCGCGGAACACGTCCTCGCTGAAGTCCACGAGGTCGATCTTGTTCACGGCCACGATCACGTGGGCGACGCGCAGCAACTGCAGTACGGAGAGGTGGCGCCGGGTCTGTTCCAGGACACCCTTGCGGGCGTCGATGAGGACGACGACGGCGTCCGCCGTGGACGCGCCGGTCACCGTGTTTTTGGTGTACTGCACGTGGCCGGGGCAGTCCGCGAGGATGAAGCTGCGCCGGTCCGTGGCGAAGTAGCGGTAGGCGACGTCGATGGTGATGCCCTGCTCGCGTTCGGCGCGGAGGCCGTCGGTAAGGAGGGCGAGGTCGATGGCCTGGGTGCCGGTGGCCCCGGCCCCGCCGAATCCGCGGTCCGCGGACGTCCGGGCGACGGCGTCGAGCTGGTCGGCGAGGATCGCCTTGGAGTCGTGGAGCAGGCGGCCCACCAGGGTGGACTTGCCGTCGTCGACCGATCCGGCGGTCGCGAACCGGAACAGCGAGGCGGAGGCGAGCCCGAGGCTCGCGGCGGCGGAGTCAGGCACGGTTGCAGTGGTACTCATTAGAAATAGCCGTCCTTCTTGCGGTCTTCCATGGCGGCCTCGGAGATGCGGTCATCGGCCCGGGTGGCGCCACGTTCGGTGATGGTGGAGGCGGCGACTTCGATGACGACGTCGCCCACGGTGACGGCGGCGGATTCCACGGCGCCGGTGCAGGACATATCGCCGACGGTCCGGTAGCGGACCGTTTTGGTGATGACGGCCTCGTCCTCGCGCGGCTGCGAGACCTCGCCCACCGCGCGCCACATGCCATCACGGGCGAAGACCTGCCGTTCGTGGGCGTAGTAGAGGCCAGGCAGCTCGATGTTCTCGCGCTCGATGTAGCGCCACACGTCCAGCTCGGTCCAGTTGCTGATGGGGAAGGCCCGGACGTGCTGGCCCACGGTGTGGCGGCCGTTGTAAAGGTTCCACAGTTCGGGCCGCTGGTTGCGCGGGTCCCACTGGCCGAACTCGTCCCGAAGGCTCAGGATCCGCTCCTTGGCCCGGGCTTTGTCCTCGTCCCGGCGGCCGCCGCCGAACACGGCGTCGAACTTGTTGCGCTGGATCGCGTCCAGCAGCGGCACCGTCTGCAGCGGGTTACGGGTGCCGTCGGCGCGTTCGGCCAGCTCACCGGAATCAATGAATTCCTGGACGCTCCCGACGACGAGTTTGAGCCCCAGCCGTCCCACGGTCCGGTCCCGGAACTCGATGACCTCCGGGAAGTTGTGCCCGGTGTCCACGTGCAGCACGGGGAAAGGCACCTTCCCGGGCCAGAACGCCTTCGTGGCCAAGTGCAACATCACCACAGAGTCCTTGCCGCCGGAGAACAGCAACGCCGGCTTCTCAAACTCGGCCACCACCTCACGGATGATATGAATCGCCTCGGACTCGAGGGTGTCCAAAGACGAAAGGCGGGCCAGGGCTGCACCGTTCAGGTGACCCGACCGCAGAGCGGTCGAATTCGGGATGCTGCTTGCAGCATCGCCGTCTCGCGCAGGGGCGGGGGCGGCATCTGCTGTGGAGGCGGTAGTGCCAAAGGAGGCGTAGCCCGCCACGGAAGTCAGGAAGTTGCTCATACGTGAAGTCCGCATTCTGTCTTGTCGGTTCCTGCCCAGCGTCCTGCGCGGGGATCGTCGCCGGGCGCTACCTTGCGGGTGCAGGGCTGGCAGCCGATGGACGGGTAGCCCTGGGAAAGCAGCGGGTTGACGGGCAGGAGGTTGTCATCGGAGTACTGCACCAGCTGGTCGAAGGTCCAGGCCGCGACCGGGTTGACCTTGACCAGGCCGTTGGCCTCGTCCCAGCTGACCAGCGGGGTGTTGGTGCGGGTGGGGGCCTCGTCGCGGCGGACACCGGTGAACCAGAGTTCGTAGCCGGCGAGGGTGCGCCGCAGGGGTGCCACTTTGCGCAGCGCGCAGCACTGGGCGGCGTCGCGGGCGAAGAGATCCTTGCCCAGGAGCCGGTCCTGCTGCTCCACGGTGGTTTCCGGCAGCACGTCCACGACGTTGACGTGCAGGTTCGCGGCCACCTCGTCGCGCGTGGCGTAGGTTTCCGGGAAGTGGTAGCCGGTTTCGAGGAAGAGGACGTCGATGCCGGGCAGCTGGTCCGCAACCAGGGCCGGGAGTACGGCGTCGGCCATGGAACAGGCGACCGCGACGGCCGGGAGCTCGAAATGGCGGGCCACCCAGGCGATGACGTCACGGGCCGGGGTGTCCCAGCCGAGCTCGGCGGCGCCGGCCTCGGCCAGGGCCTTGAGCTCGTCGTGGGTCCGGAGGGCGGTGGTCACTGGAGGTCCCTCTCCTCGGCAGCAAAGGCCCATTCGGCGAAGCTCTGCCCTTCGGCGTGGTCCGCGACGAATTTCCGGACCACACGTTCGACGTAGTCCGGCAGCTCACCGGCCGTGACCTTGAGCCCGCGGACGGTGCGGCCGAGGCCGGCCTCTTCCCGGTTGTCGGAGGCGAGTCCGCCGCCAAGGTGGACCTGGAAGCCCGGGGTGGGATCGCCGTCGGGAGTCGGCAGCATCATGCCCTTGAGGCCGATGTCCGCCGTCTGGATCCGGGCGCAGGAGTTGGGGCAGCCGTTGATGTGCAGTGACAGCGCCTGCGGGAGCTGCTTGGTTTCGACCAGGTCGGCGAGCCGGCGCTCCAGTTCGGCCACGGCGGTGGCGGCGGTGACCTTGGTTTCGACGATCGCGAGTTTGCAGAACTCGATGCCGGTGCAGGCGATGGTGCCCCGCCGGAACACGGACGGCCGGGCGGAGAGGCCCAGGGCGTCGAGCTCGGCTACGAGTGGTTCCACCTGGTCTTTGGGAACGTCCAGGACCACCAGCTTCTGGTGCGGGGTGGTGCGCAGCCGTTGTGAGCCGCGGGCCTCGAGGGTGTCCGCGAGCTCCACCAGCTGGCTGCCGGAGAGCCGGCCGGCCAGCGGGGTGGCGCCGATGAAGTACTTGCCGTCCTTCTGTTCGTGCACGCCGATGTGGTCACCCGGGGTGGACGGTTTGGGAGCCGCCGGGCCGTCGTCGAGTTTGTAGCCGAGGTATTCGTCCTCAAGGACCTGGCGGAACTTTTCGGTTCCCCAGTCGGCCAGCAGGAATTTCAGGCGGGCTTTGGTGCGCATGCGCCGGTAGCCGTAATCGCGGAAGATGCTGGTGACGCCGAGCCACACGTCGGCGGCTTGGTCGGGCCGGACGAAGGCGCCGAGGCGTTTGCCCAGCATCGGGTTGGTGGACAGCGCGCCGCCCACCCAGAGGTCGTACCCGGCGCCGAGTTCGGGGTGGACCAAGCCCACCAGGGCGACGTCGTTGATCTCGTGGACCACGTCCTGGCTGGGGTGCCCGGTGATGGCGGTCTTGAATTTGCGGGGCAGGTTGGCCAGTTCGGGATCGCCGATGAAGCGTTCGGCGAGTTCGTGGATCAGCGGCGTCGGATCGATGATCTCGTCCTTGGCGATGCCAGCCACCGGGGAGCCGAGGATGACGCGGGGCACGTCGCCGCAGGCCTCGGTGGTGGACAGGCCCACGGCTTCGAGCCGGCGCCAGATCTCCGGCACGTCCTCGACCCGGATCCAGTGCAGCTGGATGTTCTGCCGGTCGGTGAGGTCGGCCGAGCCCCGGGCGAAGTCCACGGAGATCCGGCCGATGACGCGCAGCTGTTCGGTGGTGAGGGCGCCGCCGTCGATCCTGACGCGGAGCATGAAGTATTTGTCTTCGAGTTCGTGCGGCTCCAGGGTGGCGGTCTTGCCGCCGTCGATCCCCGGTTTGCGCTGGGTGTAGAGGCCCCACCAGCGGAAGCGGCCGTGCAGGTCCGTGCCGTCGATCGAGTCGAATCCGTGCTTGGCGTAGACCGATTCGATCCGCTCGCGCACGTTCAGTCCGTTGTCTTCCTGTTTCCAGGTTTCGTTGGCATTCAGCGGGGCGGTTCCATCCACTTTCCACTGACCGTGCGGTTTGGCCGCGGGACGGGCAGGGCGTTTGGCGCGGGCCGCGTCGGCCTGGTCCCGGGACGCTCCGGCTAGAGCTGTATCAGTCATGGATCGACTGTAGGGGTGGCCGTAATGGCGTCACAAAGGTTCAGAAACGCGGGGTCACCTTGGGCAACATTTCGTCATGTAGTGCGGGCGACCGCCGCGTCGTAGCGGGCCAGGGCGATCTCGGCCAGCACGGGGGACGGCAGCAGCGGGGCGGTGACCAGGTCCGCGCCGGCCTTGGCGAGCTGGTCGTGGAAGAAGCCCGGGGCCAGCAGGTAGGAGGCGATGACTACGCGGCCGCCCAGGTCCACGGCGCCGGCGGAGAGCCCGGCGCCGGCGCCTCCTGCGGCTTCCTCCCGGAGCATGGCCACGGCCACCGGCACGGACGGCGTGGCCGACGCACCGTAGGCGGGCACGATCCTGTTGGGCCGCAGGGCGCGCAGCTGGCTGGCGAGTTCCTCCACGTTATCCGCGGCGGTCGCGTCTGAGGAGCCCGCTGCGGCGAGGATAACGGCGTCGTTGTCTGTCACTCCTGCTTCGCGCAGCCGCTGGTCCAGCAGGGCGGCCAGCCGGGGGTCCGGTCCCAGCGGCGCCGCCGCGGCGGTGCCCGGCCGGCCTTCCACAGCCCGGGCGATGTCCACCTTGACGTGGTACCCGACACTGAGCAGCAGGGGCACCACGACGGCGGGCTCCCCCGCGGGCAGTCCGGCGACGACGGAGGGCAGCTCCGGGTCCTGGACGTCGACGTAGGCCTCGCGCACGTCGAGCCCGGGGCGCAGGGCGGCGATCCCGTCGCGCAGGGCATTGACCTCCGCCGCTCCCTGGGTGCTGGACGTGCCGTGGGCGCAGGCGATCAGGATGGGGCTATTCATAGCCGTTAGCGTAACCTTGGAGCCGCCCCATCCGCCCCTCGCACCCGACCGGAACGCCCATGACCTTCTCCTTTAGCCTCGTTATGGTCTGGCTCGACCTGGCGGGCGTCTTTTTCTTCGCGGTCTCCGGGTCCCTGCTGGCCGCGCGCAAACAGTTCGACATCGTGGGCTCGCTGCTGCTGGCCTCCGTGGTGAGCCTGGGCGGCGGCGTCATCCGCGACATCATTATCAACACCGGGCCGCCCGCGGCGTTCAGCAACCCGGCGTACCTGGTTCCCCCGCTGCTGGCCACGGTGCTGGTGTATTTCCTGTTCTCCAGCGTCCAGCGCTTCACTTCGCTGCTGGTCCTGTTCGACGCCGGCGGGCTGGCCTTGTTCTGCATCACGGGAAGCCTGAAGGCCCTCGCCGCGGGCATGCATCCGGTGGAGGCTGTTCTCTTGGGGGTTACGACGGCGGTGGGCGGCGGCCTGCTGCGGGACATCACGGCCAATGAGGTGCCGCAGCTGTTCGATCCCAAGGACATCTACGCGCTGCCGGCGTTCACCGGGGCGGCGCTGACCGTGGCCCTCTCGGTCAGCGGGGTGTTTAACGCCGTGACCGCCAGCGCCGTTGCGGCCCTGGTTTTCGCCTTCCGCGTCACCGCCTGGCGGCGCCGCTGGGTGGCCCCCTTGGCCGTTCGCGGGTGGCACCGGCTGCGCCCGGGTGCGGCCGAAACCGGGCCCCGGGATTAGCTAGGATAAGAGCATGACTGACATGTTCCTCGAGAAGTTCCGCGCGCTTGTTCCGAAGTATCTCGAAGACGAATGGCAGGAAGAGGACGGGCTGGCCGCCGACGAGCTCGACGCGGCCCTCGCCGAACACCAGTTCCAGGTTCCGTTGGTCCTCCGCGAGTTCTACCTGGCCCTCGGCGGCTGCGAAGACCTCATGGAGGCGTACCACTACTTCTGGGACCCCGAGGAGCTCGAGGTCGACGACGAAGGTTTCCTGATGTTCCTCGAAGACGAGGAAGAACAGTTCACCTGGGGGTTCCGCGTGGGCGACCTCGGCGTCCCGGACCCCATTGTGTACCGCCGCAACAACGCCCGCGGCCAGTGGAAGAGCGAGGAAGGCACGTTCTCCGAGTTCGTTTTCGACATGTTCGAGTGGGCGTTCAACGACGAGGACGAGGACTAGCCACCCTTCAGGTTCCCGGGCTGGCTTCACCGGGCCGCCGTCCGGGGGCACATTGACACGGACACGCCGCCGCCGGGCCCGGGATTCCCGGACTGCGGCGCCGAAGAAGCCCCGTCGTGCCGCTGCGCTGTGGGTTATCACGGCCGAAAGGCACCCCCGCGCCACAACTCCAGCACCCGGACGACGTCGGCCACCATCCTCTCCGGGTGATGGACGACGTCGTCGTAGCCGAACCTGAGCACCAGGTAACCTCCGACGACGGTCGCGTTGTTACGCCGGCGGTCCTTTTTGACCTGGCGGGACTCCAGGTGTGTGGCACCGTCGGTCTCCACCACGAGGCAACCCTCCACCAGGAAGTCGACTTCGCCCACGCCCGGAATATCAACGTGCCGGGATACCTGAAGTCCGGCCCGGCAAAAAGCCCGGTTGGCGAGTACTTCCAGCAGCGAATCGGCCCTGGGGATGACCAGGTCCAGCACCGCCCGGGCGCGGGCATTGCGGTTTCCCGGGAGCCTGCTCCGGAGGAACCCCAGGGAGATGTCTCCGCGGCCCACGGCGCACTGGGTCATGACCAGAGCCTCCGTCTCCGGCAGGCAGCGAAGCGCGTGGACCAGCACGTCGGCCAGCCCGGCCATGGGAAGCCACGGGTGCCGGGGATGCCGGCAGCGGCCATGCGGCACGGACCCGGGCGGCGCCGAGCGGTGCCCGGGACACAGATGCAGGGACCGGGCCGGCACCAACGTCCATAAGCCGTACCCCGGGGCGGCCGATAGGCAGGTCAGCAAGCCCCTAAGTTCGCGGGCCGCCCGGTAATCGCTCGTATCCGCAGGCAGCCCGTAGTGCCCGGGGCGGAGCCGCACAATGTCGCCACCGGCCAGCGACTCCGTGATCCGATGGCGGGTGAATCCCGCCTGGCGAAGGGCGGCTGCACTGGCGGTACCGCCCCGGGCAGCAAGATAAGAGGCAACATTCACGTCGCAAGTGTGCCCCGCCGGGAGCCTTAGCCGCCTGGCGCCCGACGCCATGTGCACAACTCCGGCCCGTCCGCGCGACAGCCCCGGGGCGCTTTGGCGCGGACACGCCGTCGAATACGGCCCGACCCCTCCCCCAAGGCCGCAATGTGCCCCCACCCGGCTGGAAGCCCACGTCGACAACCCGTGACAGTCGATTTACAAGTCGGCTAGACAATGTGACGCAACTGTCATATGCTCGTTCATGGGTTCACCAAATGCCTCCGGTGGATCTGATGCGAACGGAGAAATGGCCCCGGTTCCGCACAACGGACGACTCGTAACGTTGTGAAGAACCGGGGCCATTCCGGTTTAAGGCTCAGGAGGCACTCCCCCGGCCGCGGCAGATGCGCGCGGCCGTTCCGCTGCTAGCTGCTGCGGTCCACCACGGCGTGGGCGAAGCTGGTGAGGGAATCCTTGACCACACCGGCCGGAAGCGGCGCCAGGGCGGCGATCGCCTCGTCGGCCCAGACGCGTGCCACCCGCCAGGACTCGGCGGTGACCGGGTGTTCGCGCAGTCCGGCCACGGCCTCGGCCAGGGCTTCATCGGAGCTGAGGTCGCCGTCGATCAGGGTCAGGAGCTCGACGGCGGACTGGTCGCCGTCGTCGGCGGCCTTGCGCAGCAGCAGCACCGGCAGGGTGGGAACCCCTTCGCGCAGGTCCGTGCCCGGGGACTTGCCGGACTTGACCTTTACGCCGGTGACGTCAATGACGTCGTCGGCGAGCTGGAAGGCCACGCCCACCTTTTCGCCGTATTCGACCAGCATGGACTCGAAGTCCGGATCGGCGTTGGCGAAGATGGCGCCGAGCTGGCCGGAAGCGGCCACCAGGGAACCGGTCTTGTCCGCGATGACGGAGAGGTAGTGCGCCACCGGATCCTCATCCGGGCGCGGGCCCACGGTCTCGTGCAGCTGGCCCAGGCAGAGCCGCTCGAAGGTCCGGGCCTGAATGCCCAGGGCGCGGGACCCCAGCTCGGACACCAGGATCGAGGCGCGGGCGAAGATGAGGTCGCCGGTCAGCACGGCCACGGAGTTGCCCCAGACCTCGTGCGCGGTGGGGGCGCCGCGGCGGAAGGGAGCGGAGTCCATCACGTCGTCGTGGTACAGCGTGGCCAGGTGCGTGAGTTCGACGACGACGGCGGCCTGCACCACCGCAGGCAGGGAGGCGTCGCCGAGGTGGGCGCAGAGCAGGGTCAGGAGCGGACGGATGCGCTTGCCGCCGGCTTCGACGAGGTGGCGGGAGGTGGCGTCGGCCAGCGGATCGGAATTGGCGATCGCCTCGCGGAGCTTCTTTTCCACCCGGGCCAGGTTGGTGGTGATGGCCGGGCCCAGTTCCGGGTCCCCGGCGATGGCCGCGAAGCCTGCCGGCAGCTGGAGGCCGGTGGCGATGGCGGTGGTGTTGAGGCTGGGTTCGGCGCTCGGCAGGCCGTGTCCGGCGTGCGTCCAGCTTTGGTCTGCAGAGTTGGTCACGGGTTAACCCTAACTTTTTGTTGCGGAATCCGCGGATTTGAGTCTGGAACGGGCCGGGTATTGGACGTGGCCGGGACCAAGGCCTCCAGGATCCGGATCATCCGGTCCTCGATGCCCTTGGCCGAGGGATCGGTCAGGTTGGCGAGCAACCGGACCACAAACTTCATCAGCACAGGGATGGGCATGCCCGTCCGGAGGGCCAGTTTCATCACGGCCGGCTTGCCGATCACGGCGGCGAAGGCCCGGCCCAGCGTGAAGTGCGATCCCCACTGTTCCCGGACGAAGTCGGCGTATCCGGCGAGGCGCGCATCGGCGTCGGCCCCGCTCCAGCCGGCCGACGCCGAGCGCGCGGCGGTATCGAGGATGAACTCCGCGGCGAAGCGGGCCGACTCCATCGCGTAGGAGATGCCCTCGCCGTTGAACGGGGAAACCATGCCGCCGGCGTCGCCCAGCAGCAGCAGGCCCGGCGAGTAGTGCGGGGTGCGGTTGAACCCCATGGGCAGTGCGGCGCCGCGGATCTCGCCCACCTGGTTCTCCGGGGTGAAGCCCCACTCCCGCGGCATGCCGGCCGTCCATTCGCGCAGGACCTGCTTGTAGTCCAGCTTCCCGAATTCCTTGGAGGAGTTCAGGATGCCGAGGCCCACGTTGGAGGTGCCGTCCCCGACGCCGAACACCCAGCCGTAGCCGGGCAGCAGCTTGCCGTCGCGTCCGGGGAGCTCCAGCCAGCCTTCCATCCAGTCGTCGTCGTGCCGCGGGCTGGTGAAGTAGGTGCGCACGGCCACGCCCAGCGGCCGGTCGTCGCGTTTTTGGATGCCGAGTGAGACGGCGGTCCGGGTGGAGTTGCCGTCGGCGGCGAGGACGACGTCGGCGTTGAAGTCCCGCGTCTCGCCGGTTTTCCGGCCGGCATCGTCCAGCAGTGCGGCGCGGACGCCGGTCACGCGCCCGTCCTCTGAGCGGAGTGCCTCGGTGACGCTGTGGCGTTCGAGCACGACGGCGCCGGCGGCCTGGGCGTGCCGGGCCAGTTCCTCGTCGAAACCGAGGCGGGTGCGGATCAGGCCGTACTGCGGGAAGTCGGAAACTTCGGGCCAGGGCAGCTCGATGGAGCGTCCGCCGGCGATGAGCCGCAGGCCTTTGTTCCGCCGCCAGCCCTCGGTTTCGGGGTGCGGCAGGCCGAGTTTCTGGATTTCCCGGACCGCCCGCGGGGTCAGTCCGTCGCCGCAGACCTTCTCACGCGGGAAACTGGTCTTCTCCAGCACCGTGACATCCAGTCCGGCGCGCGCCAGGTAGAACGCGGCAGTGGATCCGGCCGGACCAGCCCCGACGATCAGTACTTTCACGGCAGGGGTCAGCTACCGCTCGGGCCGGGTGATGTTGCGGCGCAGTTTGGCCACGGGTCCGGTGTGCTTGGCCACGGCGGCGGCTCCGGCGGCGGGACCGGCTGCGGGGCCGACCGGCTTCTGCGCGCGGTGGACGGCCACGATGCCGCCGCTGAGGTTGCGGTAGGTGACAGTTTCCCAGCCGGCTTCCTGCAGCCACGCCGCGAGGTGGTCCTGGTCCGGCCAGGCGCGGATGGACTCGGCGAGGTAGACGTAGGCGTCCGGGTTGGAGGAGACCTTGACGGCGATCGCGGGCAGGGCGCGCATCAGGTACTCGGTGTACATGGTCCGCCACAGCGGCACCACGGGCTGGGAGAACTCGGCAATCACCAGGCGTCCGCCGGGCTTGGTGACCCGGAGCATCTCGGCCAGCGCCTTCTTGGGTTCGTTGACGTTGCGCAGCCCGAAAGAGATGGTGCTGGCGTCAAAAGTGTTGTCCGCGAACGGCAGGCGGGTCGCGTCCCCGGCGATGAAATCGATGTCCGGGCGGCGGCGTTTGCCCACCTTGAGCATCCCGAGGGAGAAGTCGCAGGCGACGACGTCGATCCCGGCGTCGGCGTACGGCTCGCTGGAGGTGCCGGTCCCGGCGGCGAGGTCCAGCACGCGCTGGCCCGCTTTCACGTCCATGGCCTCGACCACCACACGCCGCCAGCGGCGCGTCTGCCCCATCGACAGGACGTCATTGACGACGTCGTATTTGGGGGCGACGTCGTCAAACATCGTGGCTACTTCGTCCGGACGCTTATCCAAGGATGCTCGGTTCACCCCGTTATTGTCTCAAATCTTCGACCCACCCCCTAACCACTGTCCGGGCCGGGGCGCGGCGCGCGGCGGGAGTAGTGTTGTCTCATCATGACGAGCGCGTTCCGTAACAGAATTATCAGGACCCTGACAGTCCCCCTCGAAGCAGATTCATTCCCCGGGGGGCTGCCGTCGTTTCTGGTCCGTGATGACGTGCTGTGCTGGACCCGCCGCGAAGCCGGGCTGGTCGGCTTCGGCGAGGTCGCCCGGTTCACGGCCACCGGACCGGACCGGTTCCTGGAAGCGGACATCTGGTGGCGGCACCTGGTCCTTGAGGCCGACGTCATGGACACCGTCGGCGGTCCCGGCACCGGCCCCGTCGCTTTCGGCTCTTTCGCCTTCTCCAAGGTGTCCGCGCACGCTTCCCGGCTGATCGTCCCCGAAATCGTGGTGGGCCTGCGCGACGGGACGGCCTGGCTGACCCAGCTGACGTTCGACGACGGCGAGCTCACCGAGGCGGGCGCCCGCGCCGCCCTGGCCCGCTGGCTGGACGGCGGCGGGGAACCGGGGTCGACGGATCCGGCGGCGGGAGACCCGGCGTCGTCGTCGACGTCGGCCGATCCGCAGGCGGCACGCGAGGCGAAACTGACCACCGGCTCGCTCAGCGAAGCGGACTGGATGGCCGCCGTCGCCGCCGGCGTCGCCGAAATCCGCACCGGGGCGCTGGAGAAGCTGGTGCTGGCCCGCGACATCGTGGCCACGGTGCCCGACGGTGCGAACGCCGCCAGCATCCTGCGGGAGCTGTCGGTCAGGTACCGCGAATGCTGGACCTACGGCGTCGACGGGCTGGTGGGATCCACCCCCGAAATGCTCATCCAGGTCGAAGGCCGTACCGCGCAGGCCCGCGTCCTGGCCGGCACCCTGGACCGGCGCGACGCCGACGGGATGGCCGGTTCCCCGCTGGAGTTCGCCGAGCGCGTCCTGGCCGGATCCGAGAAGCAGCGGCACGAACACGACATCGCCATCCAGTCGCTGACCACCCAGCTCGCCCCCTTCTCCGAGGCGATGAACGCCCACAGCGAGCCGTTCATCCTGGAACTGCCGAACGTGTGGCACCTGGCGTCCGACGTCAAGGCCGAACTCGCCGAGGTGGAGGGCCACGTGCCCACCTGCCTGGCGCTGATCAACGCCCTGCACCCCACAGCCGCGGTCTGCGGGACGCCCACGGGCGTGGCGGGTGCCCTCATCCGCGAGCTTGAGCACCTGGACCGCGGGCCGTACGCCGGGCCGGTCGGCTGGCTCGACGCGGCGGGCAACGGCGAGTGGGGCATCGCCCTGCGCGGCGCGGTCATCGAGGGTCCGGACACGGTGCGGCTCTATGCCGGCTGCGGCGTAGTGGAGGGTTCGGTGCCCGAAGCCGAACTTGCCGAGACGTGGGCGAAGTTCCGGCCGATGCTGGAAGCCCTCGGGATCAGCAACTAACCCCGCCGGGGGCGCCCGGTCCCCCGCGCCCCGTCGCCGAAGCACGCCCTGCACACAAACGGAGGAATCCGGAGTCACAGACAGGCTTCTTCGCCGCAGCCTTGCATTTCGCCTCTGGTTAGTTATCCAATAGTGAAACTAAGTTTTCTGTGACGTACATCTCTTGTTCGGCGATACACTATAACCCGACTTAGTTTTCGCAGCCCCTGCAACAAAAGGTAAGAAAAATGCAGATCTCCCGTTCGCTCCTGAGCAGCCCCAAGTTCGCGGCCACCGCGGTCCTTGCCATCGGCGCCCTGGCCCTTTCCGGCTGCACCAACGCCTCCGAAACCGGCACCGGCGGCGCACCCGCTCCTTCCGGCGCCGCGTCGGCAAGCTTCGACCCCACGACGGTCCAGAAAGACGACTCGCTGGCGGCCATGGTCCCCGCGGCCATCAAGTCCAAGGGCACCCTGACCGTCGGCGCGGACACGAGCTACGCCCCGGCCGAGTTCCTCGGCACCGACGGCCAGACCCCGGTGGGTTACGACGTCGATATCGCCAAGGCAATTGGCGCCACCCTGGGCCTCAAGGTCCAGGTGCAGACCGCGGAGTTCACCGGGATCCTGCCCGCCCTCGGCCCGAAGTACGACCTCGGCATTTCCTCCTTCACCATCAACAAGGAGCGCCTCGGAGCGGTAAACATGGTCAGCTACTTCAACGCCGGCACCGCCTGGGCTGTCAAGAAGGGCAACCCGAAGGGCTTCTCCCTCGATGACGTGTGCGGCAAGGCGATCGGCGTCCAGACCGGCACCGTCCAGGAGGATCCGGACCTGGCCGGCCGCAACAAGAAGTGCACGGCTGCGGGTAAGAAGCCCATCGACATCATCACGCTGAAGAACCAGACTGACGTCACCACGCGCCTGGTCAACGGCAGCATCGACGCCATGGCGGCGGACTCGCCCATCATCGGCTACGCGCTGAGCCAGACCAACGGCCAGCTGGAGAAGCTCGGCGACGTCTACGACGCCGCCCCGCAGGGCATCGCCGTCGCCAAGTCGGATACCGCCCTGGCCGACCTCATGCAGAAGACCATGACCAAGCTGATCGCCGACGGCTCCTACAAGAAGATCCTCGAGGCCTGGGGCAACGCTGAGGGCGCCATCACCAAGTCCGAGGTCAACCCGGCGGCCGCGTCTTGAGTCTTCCCGCCACAGACAACTCAACAGGGGTAGGGATGGAAACTCAGCACAACCACGCAGCACCGGTCCTGAACAAGCCCGTGCCCGTGCGGCACCCGGGCCGCTGGATCAGCGCCGTGATCATCGGCGGCGCCCTGCTGCTGATGGTGCAAAGCGCCTTCACGAACCCCAACTTCCGCTGGGACGTCGTCGCAACCTACATCCTGGACGTCAAAGTAGTCCAGGGTGTTGCGTGGACGCTGTTCCTGACGGTCACCTCGATGGTCCTGGCCATTGTCCTGGCCATCCTGCTGGCCGTGATGCGGCAGTCGGACAACCCCGTCCTGCGCTACACCAGCTGGCTGTGGGTCTGGTTCTTCCGCGGCACCCCCGTGTACACCCAGTTGCTGTTCTGGGGCCTGGTGACGGTGCTCTACCCGGCCATCACCGTGGGCATCCCGTTCGGGCCGGAGCTGTTCAGCTACGCGCTTTCGGATCCCAGCAAGGGCCTGATCCCGGCGATTCTTGGCCTGGGACTCAACGAGTCCGCCTACCTGGCCGAGATCTTCCGTGCCGGCCTGAAGTCCGTTGACAAGGGCCAGACGGAGGCGGCCGAGGCGCTCGGTATGTCCAAGGGCAAGATCATGTGGCGGATCATCCTGCCGCAGGCAATGCGGATCATTGTCCCTCCGACGGGCAACGAGACCATCGGCATGCTCAAGACCACGTCCCTGGTCCTGGCCGTGCCGTTCACCCTGGACCTGACCTTCGCCACCAACGCGCTGGCCAACCGCATCTACCTGCCCATTCCGCTCCTGATCGTGGCTGCCTTCTGGTATCTGCTGGTCACCAGCATCCTGATGGTGGGCCAGCACTACCTCGAGGCCTACTACGGCAAGGGCGTGGACAACCTGGCTCCGGCCGCCATCAACCCCGCAGCCGCGAAAGCCTCGGCTGCCGGTGCTGATGCGCAGCGCTCACTGAAGACGGACTTCCCTGAGGAGAGTGCACGATGACCGTCACCACAGAAAAGCCGCTGGTCGCGATTGAGGGCCTGCACAAGTACTACGGGCAGCACCATGTGCTCCGGGGCATCGACCTGACGGTCAACCAGGGCGAAGTCTCGGTGGTGATCGGACCGTCGGGGTCCGGCAAGTCCACCATGCTGCGCTGCGTGAACCTGCTGGAAACCATCAGCGCCGGCCGCATCTCCGTGGGCGGCCAGCTGATCGGCTACCGCGAGGTCAACGGCCGCCTGCATGACCTGAAGACCAAGGAGATCGCAGCCCAGCGCCGCGAGATCGGCATGGTCTTCCAGCGCTTCAACCTGTTCCCGCACAAGACGGCGCTGCAGAACGTCATGGAAGCGCCGGTGCAGGTCAAGGGCCAGTCGAAGGCCGCTGCCCGCAAGCGCGCCCTGGAACTGCTGGAGCGGGTGGGTCTCGCGGAGCGCGCGGGCCACTACCCGTCCCAGCTGTCCGGCGGGCAGCAGCAGCGTGTGGCGATCGCCCGTGCTCTCGCCATGGAACCGGAACTGATGCTCTTTGACGAGCCGACGTCCGCGCTGGATCCCGAGCTCGTGGGCGACGTCCTGAACGTGATGAAGGATCTGGCCAAGTCGGGTATGACCATGATCGTGGTGACCCACGAGATTGGTTTTGCCCGCGAGGTTGGCGACCGGCTGACGTTTATGGACGGCGGCGTCGTCGTCGAATCCGGCGACCCCCGCGAGGTGTTGTCCAACCCGCAGCACGCCCGCACCAAGGAGTTCCTGAGCCGCGTACTGTAGGCCGACGCGCCCTGCGCCCGTCGACGCGCAAATGCCCTGTCGCTCCCGGAATTCCGGGCGCGGCAGGGCATTTCCGTGTCGCGGGACATTCTGCGGACCGCCGGACAAGGTGGCGTCGAGGGTCGCCGATCCGGCGGGCGGTGGCCCGGGACCTAGCGGCCCAGGACCCCTTCGACCGCAGCGGAGACGGCGGTACGGATGCGCCCGTGCAGGTCGCGGAGGCCGTGGCGGTCGGTGCGGACCTCGATGATGCTGCGGCCTTCCACGGGTCCGGCCAGGGCCGCCGCAAGGTCCGACGTCGTGCTGACCACGCGGTGCGCGACGCCGTACGCCGCAGCGAGAGCGGCAAGGTCCACGGTGTGCGGGGTGCCGAAGAGTCGTTCGACGGCGGTGCCGTAGCGGCCGGACCGTTCGACGGCGCCGTGCTCCAGCAGCCCGAAGATGGCCCCGCCGGCGTCGTTCAGGACCACGATCCGCAGCGCAGGCACGGTCTCCCCCGCACCCAGCAGCAGGCCCCCGGCGTCGTGCAGGAAGGTCACGTCGCCCAGCAGCACCGTGGTTTCCTGCCGCCCTCCGAGGGCGATGCCGGTGGCGGTGGCGAGGGTGCCGTCGATCCCGGCCAGCCCGCGGTTGGCGAAGACGGTGGCCTGGGGCTCCTGCGACGGGGTTCCGGCGAGGTCGACGTCGCGGATCCCGTTGGACGAGCCAAGGACGAGTTGCCCGCGGGTGTGATCCCAAACCAGGGCCCCGACGGCCGGACCCGAGGCGGCCGGACCCCCGCCGCCCGGCCCGGAAAGCACCGAATCCAAGGCGTGCTGGGCGGCGGCACCGGCCAGCAGCCACGCGTCGAGCCACGCCGCCGGGCCACGACCGGCAAAGTCGGCCAGGTCCGCCAGGGTCTCAAGGGGCAGTTCAGTGCGCCGGCCGGGCTCGTACCAGGCCACCGGAACGGGCTGGTAGAGGGCGGACGGAACGTCGGCGCGGGCCAGCAGGGCGGACACGGGCCGGGACAGGGTGGGTCGGCCGAACAGGACGACGCGTTCGATCGGCTGGCCGGACTCCGGGCCGAAATGCTCCAGCAGCAGCCGGTACGGTCCCACCGCGTTCGGACCGAACCGGGCGTTAGAGGACGGTTCAGCCAGCAGCGGCAGGCCGTGGGCGCGGGCGAACGCCTCGGCGACCGGGCCGGCGTCGTGCCCGGCCAGGACCACGGTGCGGCGTTCGGGCAGAGTTGGGGAGGCGGCCGGGAAGTCCAGGGCCAGCGGCTGCCGGGCGGCCTGGTAGACGCGGCGCCCGGCGGATTCGCCGAGGCCGTCGCCGGCGGCCGGGATAAGCGGGTCGCGGAAAGCGAGGTTGAGCTGGACCGGTCCGGGTGGGATGTCCTCGAACGCACCGGTGGCCGCGCTGAGGGCGGTCTCAACGGCCCGGAGCGGGCTCTCCCCCGCCGGGACGTCCGCGGCGAAACGCACATGGTCGCCAAAAAGGTCCGGCTGCACGGTGGTCTGGTTGGCACCGGTTCCGCGCAGTTCCTCGGGCCGGTCGGCCGAGAGGACCACCAGCGGCACGGCGGCGTGGTTGGCCTCCATGACGGCCGGGAGCAGGTTGCCGACGGCGGTGCCGGAGGTGGTCAGCACGGCGGCGGGCGCGCCGGTGGCCAAGGCCAGGCCCAGAGCCGTGAAGCCGGCGTCGCGTTCGTCGATCCGGACCAGCAGCTCCACCCGGCCGGCGGCGTCAGCCTCGGCCAGGGCATAAGCCATGGGGGCGGAGCGGGAGCCCGGTGCCACCACGACGTACCGGACCCCGGCCCGGATCAGCGCCGCGACAGCAACCCGTGCGGCCTCAACGGCACCCAGACCGCCTCCCGCTGCGGGCACGGCCGGCTCCGCGGCCGGGCTCACATGTTCTCCGGCGTCTCGATGCCCAGCAGTTCCAGGCCGCTGGAGAGCCGGCGCAGCACCAGACCGCACAGGGACAGCCGGGATTCCCGGACCGTTTCGTCGGCCTTGAGCACCGGGCACTGGTCGTAGAAGGAGGTGAACAGCTGGGCGAGTTCGAACAGGTACGCGCACAGGCGGTGCGGTTCGAGCAGTTCGCCCACCTTCCGCAGTGTGGCGTCGTAGTCGAGCAGGTGCAGCGCCAGGGCGCGTTCTGCGGGGTCGACGACGGCGATCCTCGCCACCGGAGCGGCGGGACGCGCGGCACCAACCGCGGCGTCACCGGCGGCGCCAACCGCGGCGCTGCCGCCAACCGCGTCGCCGGGGCGCGCGCCGCCGTCCCCGTCGAGGTGCCTGTCCAGCTCCCCTGCCTTCCGCAGGATGGACCGGATCCGGGCGGCCGCGTACTGGACGTAGGGTCCGGTGTTCCCGGTCAGGGCCAGCATCCGGTCGAAGTCGAAGACGTACTCGGTGTCGTGCCCGGTGGAGAGGTCCGCGTATTTGACGGCACCGATGCCCACCTGCCGGGCGGTGACGGCGCGTTCGTCGTCGCTGAGTTCGGGCCGGCTGGCGTCGATGACTGCCCGGGCACGGTCCACGGCCTCCTGCAGCAGCGCCATCAGCTTGACGGGGTTGCCGGCGCGGGACTTGAGGATCTTGCCGTCGTCGCCGAGCACGTTGCCGATCTGGACGTGGGTGGCCTCCACCGTGTCCGGCAGCCAGCCGGCGTCGCGGGCGCTGGCCATAACCATCCGCAGATGCACGTTCTGCGGCGCGCCCACCACGTAGAGCACGCGGTCCGCTTCGAGGTCGCGGACCCGGTAGCGGATGGTGGCGAGGTCGGTGGTGCCGTAACCATAACCGCCGTCGGACTTGCGGATGATCAGCGGCAGCGGGTCGCCGTCGCGTCCGGTGAAGCCGGCGGGGAAGGTGCACAGCGCGCCCTCACTGATCCGGGCGATGCCGCGTTCCTCGAGTTCCTGGCACAGCTGTGCCAGATGGGCGTCGTAGGAGCTCTCGCCGGCGATGTGGTCGTCGGTGAGGCTGATGCCGAGCATCGAGTAGATCGCGTTGAAGTAGCGCTTGGACTGGGCCACCAGCCGCTGCCAGACCGCGAATGTTTCCGGGTCCCCGCCCTGCAGGGCCACCACCCGGAGGCGGGCACGGGTCGCGAACCCGTCCTGGTCCGCGGCGGAGGCGTCGAACTTCGCCCGTGCGGCCTGGTAGAACGCGCTGGGGTCCTCCACCAGCAGGGCGGCCTCCGGCGAGTCCTCCCCCACCTCGAGCCAGTGTTCAATCAGCATGCCGAACGGGGTGCCCCAGTCCCCGATGTGGTTCTGCCGGATCACGGTGTGGCCCAGCGCCTCGAGCACACGCACCAGGCTGTCGCCCACTACGGTGGTGCGCAGGTGGCCGACATGCATTTCCTTGGCCACGTTGGGTGAGGAGTAGTCGACGACGACGCGGTGCACCGGTTGGTCGGCGTGCGGCGCCGGGGCGTTGAGCAGCTCCTCGATCCAGGTGCCGTCGAACGTGAGGTTGATGAAGCCCGGCCCGGAGATCTCCACCAGGCTGCAGACGCCGTCGAGGTCCAGCGCCTCCACGATCCGGGCGGCGGCGTCGCGCGGGGGCAGTCCCACCCGCTTGGCCAGTGCCATGGCGGCGTTGATCTGGATGTCCGCGAACTGCGAGGGCCGGATCACCGGGTCCGTCTGGCGGAACTCTTCGCCGAACGCGTGGGCAATAGCTGCCTGGACTCTGGGGACAACCATTTCGGCCGGATTATTCACACTGTTCAAATTATCAGTTCCGCCGCGCCCCGAGGCCCGCACCGGCAGCGCCGCGGGGCCACCTCACCCGAAGTGGTCCCGCGGCGCCGTGCTACTCAGTCGACCGGGTCCCGCGGCCTGCGGAATCAGTCGTCCGTGCGGAACACCTGCACCACGGAGGGGCGCGGAACCCGGGCCTGGCCCGGCTTCGGCGTTGCACCGGCGGCCACGTAGTCCGGGAAGGCGGAGTGCTGGGCCTCGAAGGTGCCCTCCTCGCCGGGGTGCTGGACGGAGACGAAGACGTGGCGTTCCTCGTCGTGGATGACCGGGCCGCAGGTTTCGGCGTCCCGGGGCACGGCGAGGAACTGCTCCACCCGGCCGCGCTCCGGCCCGTCGAGGGTGACCTTGAAGAGCCCGTCCGCGTGGCCGGTGCTCGAGGGTGCGCCGTCGGTGGAGATCCAGAGGTCACCCACCGAGTCGAAGGCCACGTTGTCCGGGCAGGAAATGGGTGAGACCTGGCTGGCGGGGAAGCCGGAGAAGTACGTGGAGCTGTTCTTGGCCGGATCCCCGCAGACCATCAGCAGGGTCCAGTTGAACCTGGTGGAGGTCTGGTCCCCGGTCTCGGTGATCTCCACGATGTGGCCGTCCCGGTTCAGGGTGCGCGGGTTGACCTCGGTGGCGCCCTCCTTGCCGGCCTTGCCGCGGTCCGAGTTGTTGGTGCAGACCACGTAGACCTTGCCGGTGTGCAGGCTCGGCTGGACGTCCTCGCAGCGGTCCATCTTGGTGGGGCCAACCTGGTCCGCGGCGAGGCGGGTGTAGACCAGGACTTCCTCCACCGACATCCCGGCGACCATGGACTTGCCGGCCACGACCAGCGGCAGCCACTCACCGGAGCCGTCGAACGCGCCGTCGGAAGGCAGTTTGCCCGATCCGTCGATTTCCGACGCCGGGGAGTCGCCACTGAACTTGGCAACGAAGAGATCGCCCTCGGAGAGCAGCGTCATGTTGTGCCTGCGGTCCGCCGGCGCGGTGCCCGGACGGTACTTGCCCCTGGAGACGAACTTGTAGAGGTAGTCGAAGCGCTCGTCATCGCCCATGTAGGCCACCACATGGCCGGAGGCGGCGACAATGACGTTGGCGCCCTCGTGCTTGAAGCGGCCCATCGCGGAGTGCTTCTTGGGGGTCGACGCCGGGTCCTGCGGGTCCACTTCCACGATCCAGCCGAACCGGTTGCTTTCGTTGGCGTAGCCGGGGTTGCGGGTGTCGAAGCGGGGGTCGTCGAGTTCCCACTGGCGGGCAGTCGGCTTGCTGGTCAGGCCGTAGCGCTTGTCTCCCGCGGAGGTGCCTGCGGAGACGAAGTAGCCGTTGAAGTTCTCCTCGCCGGAGAGGATGGTGCCCCACGGGGTGGTGCCGCCGGAGCAGTTGCCCAGCGTGCCCTTGATGGTCCGGCCGGCCGGGTCGGCCACGGTGGTGACGAGTGCGGACCCGGCGGCGGGTCCGGTGAGTTCGTAGCTGGTGTCGGTCAGGAAGCGGCGGTTCAGCGGCGCGCCCTTGACGTAGCGCCAGGGCTGGTTCTTGTTCTGCCGCTCGAGTTCCACCACCGTCAGGCCGTGGGCGGCGCGGCCGATGGCCCGGGTTTCCGCGGCGTCGTAACCGGCCGGGACCATGATGTTCTCGTTGGTGTACTCGTGGTTGGTGAAGAGCACGGCCCGGCGGTTCTTGGCGTCCAGCGGCAGGATGTCGGTGTAGTCGTTGTTGTAGCCGAACTGGCGCGCCTGGGCGGCGGCGCTCTGGCGGTCCACGTCGAAGGCCGGCGAGTCGTTGAAGAGCGGGTCGCCCCAGCGGATGATCGGCTGCCAGGTGAACCCGGCCGGGACGGTGAAGGCATCCACCGCGGCGTCCACCGGGGCGATGGCGGTGAACTTCAGCTTGGACTTCCCGAAGCCTTTCTTGGCAGCGTCAGCCAGGCCCGGGCCTGCGGCGGAGGCCGGTTCGGCGGCGGTGACGGCGTTGCCGAAGACGACGGCGAGCGCCCCGGCGGCGCCGATGCCGAGGGCGGCGCGGCGGGACATCGTTGCGGAGGCGATGTCGCGGAAGTAGCCGTTGGAGCTGGTGTTGCAGACCTCGCCGGAGCAGGCGTTGTCGCATTTGAGCGCGCAGGTCACGGGGCTGCGTTTGCCCTTGGTGTGGCCGAGCATGGGCAGGAGGGAAAATTTGCGTCCGGCGGATACAGACATAGTGATGGCCCTTTCAGGCAGAGGGATGCGTCCCGGCCACCCTGCCAGCGGCGGACAACGTGCAGCGGTCCCCAAGGTGAAGAGCCGATGAACCCTCTGTGTTCCCGCGCACCCCCGTCGATTGCTCCGTAAGTGCCGTTTTCTGGGTCCAGTAGGGCGGCTACGGAGCAGTCGATGCGGCGAGGACGGCGTGCACCCGCCGGAGCCGGTCCAGCCACCAGTCGCGACGTTCGCCGGGGGCGGCGTACTCGGCCAGCAGACCGTCGTCGACGGCGACGTCCCGGAGCCGGATCGCGCCGTCGTCGGGAACCAGGGGGTCACGGGTGACGTCCGCCGCGAGCAGCGACACGGTCCCGAGGCCGCAGGCGTAGGGCAGCTCGGGCAGGGCGGCGGCGAGCGCCAGCCCGGCGCGGATCCCCACGGAAGTGTCCAGCGCGGAACTGACGACGGCGGGCAGCCCGGCCTGCGCCACAATGTCCAGGGCGCGCCGTACCCCGCCCAGCGGGGCCACCTTCACCACAATCAGGTCCGCCGCGCCCGCGCGGGCCACCTTGAGCGGGTCCTCTTCCTTGCGCACGCTCTCGTCCGCGGCGATCAGCACCGGCACCCCGGCTGCCCGCAGCCTGCGCCGCACCTCCGCGAGCCCGTCGATGTCCGGGACCGGCTGTTCGGCGTATTCGAGTCCGACGGCGGCCAGCCGGGTCAGTGCCTCCATTGCCCCGGGCACGTCCCAGCCGCCGTTCGCGTCCACCCGGATGGCGGCGTCCGGCAGTTCGGCGCGGACGGCGGCCACCCGGGCGGCGTCGTCGTCGAGCGTCTGGCCGGGCTCGGCCACTTTGACCTTGACGGCGTCCACCCGGCCGAAGCTGGCCAGGACCTCCGGCACCCGGCCGGCGGCAACGGCCGGGACCGTGGCGTTCACCGGGATACTGGACCGCAGGGGCGCAGGGAACCCGAGCCAGCCCGCTTCGACGGCGGCGGACAGCCAGCGGGCGGCCTCGGCGTCCCCGTATTCGGGGAAGGGGCAGAACTCGCCCCAGCCGTGGGGGCCGCGCAGCAGCAGGGCCTCGCGTTGCATGATGCCGCGGAACTTCACGCGCATGGGCAGGCTCACCACGCGGGCGGAATCCAGGAGTTCTTCAACGCCGCCGGGGTTCGGGCCGGACGGAGACGGGCGGTCGGCAGGGGTGGGCATGGCTGTACTCTACCCGCGGCCCCGACCACGGACCGGCCACCGGGCAACGGCTACCTCCCGTGCGCGGACGCTTCATCCGGTGAGCGGCCAGCCGCCCTTCAGGCCACTCGCAGCGTTATATGGGACCCTTATGAACGATGATTTCTCGGCAGAAGCGCAGCGAAACTCCCCCGGCAGCGGACGGCACCCGGCCGGTCCGGTCCCCGGCGGGTGTGCCGGGCCGGTCAACCGGGGTCCTCTTCCTGCTGGCCACCCTGGTTTCCGCGGCAGCCCTCGCCGCCACGTATTACTTCTATGTCCGGACCACCACAGGACAGTTCATCGACGAATCGGCCCTGGTCGAGGCAGTCGAAATCCACGGCGCCGCCGGCAAGGCGAGCAATAAGCTCCTCGACTGGCTGCCGGCCCTCTCGGTCCTGATCGCCTCCGTGATGGTGGTCTTCGTGACCGTGGCGCGCCGCCGCTGGGCCGCCGCCGGAATTGCCGTCGCCGCCGCCGTCGGGGCGAACATCGCCACCCAGGTCCTGAAGGATCTGCTGCCGGTGCGCCCGTTCCGCGGGATCGAGACCCTGGAATTCAATTCGCTTCCGTCAGGGCACACCACCCTGGCGGCCTCGGCCGCGGCGGCCGTCTTCCTGATGGTGTCCCCGCGCTGGCGGCCGCTGGCCGGCTTCCTGGGCGGCAGCTTCGCCGTCGCCACCGGGGTCTCCACCCTGATCAACCAGTGGCACCGGCCCGCGGACGTGGTGGCGGCGTTCCTGGTGGTGGCGGCCTTCACCCTCCCGGCGGGCTGGCTGATCATGCGGTCCGGTCCGCGGTGGAATGTGTGGGACGGCTACAACGCCCACTGGGCCTCGGCCCGGATCTGGGTGGCCGCTCCGGTCCTGGCGGGCCTGGGTTCGGCTGCCGTGGCCACGTACTCGCTGTTGAAGATTGCGCCCGGCCCCGGCCAGGAAGGCAGCACCACCAACTACTTCTGGGCCGGGACCTCGCTGATCGTCATCACCGGCTACCTGGCCACCATCGCCGGGGTCTGGCTGTTTGGGCATGCCGCCCGACGCCGGGACGCACCGGCCGCCTGAGGCCGGCCTGCCTGAGGGGACCCCGCAGGTCCCTTTACAACCCCGGGCGCCGGGGCCACAATAAGCACCTCCACAGCCTCCACTGGCTCAGCAGCGCGCTGGCTTCCGTCACCCGGCCCGGAGGGAGCCCACCATGGGCGACACCACCGCAGCACCCGTCTCACGCCGGGCCGCCCGGCTCGCCTCCGTCCCGTCCCAGCTGCGGATCAACGCTTACCTGGCGGGCTCGGTGTACGCCCGGCGGCAGGACGACCCGGGGGTCTGCGACTTCACCTTCGGGAACCCGCACGAGATGCCGCAGGACGCCTACGTACAGGCGCTGCGCGAGGTGCTTACCCCGCACACGGAGAAGTGGTTCGCGTACAAGACCAACGAAGCCGCGGCACAGGCCGCCGCGGCCGACTCCCTGCGGGGCCATCTGGGCGTGGCCTTCGAGGCCGACGACATCTTCCTGACCACCGGCGGGTTCGCGGCCATCAGCGTGGCGTTGAAGGCCGTCGGCGACCCCGGGGACGAGGTGATCTTCAGCCTCCCGCCGTGGTTCTTCTACGAGCCGCTGGCCGTCGAGGCCGGCCTGGTCCCGGTGAAAGTCGGCATTGACGCCGAGACTCTCGACCTTGACCTTGCGGCCATCCGCTCGGCCGTGACAGAGCGGACCCGCGCGGTGATCGTGAATTCGCCCAACAACCCCACCGGCAGGATCTACCCGCCGGCCCTCCTCGCGGACCTGGCCGACCTGCTGGAGGCGGAGTCCGCGCGGATCGGGCACCGCATCTACCTGATCTCCGACGAGGCCTACAACCGGATCGTCTTCGATGGAGCACGTTTCCACAGTCCGGCCGAGTTTTATCCCTACACGCTGCTTGCCTACACGTACGGCAAGACCCACCTCGCGCCGGGCCAGCGGATCGGCTACCTCGCGGTCTCCCCCGCCATTTCGGACCGGGCCGGCCTGCGCGGGGCCGTTGCGGCCCTGCAGATGGCCGGCGGCTGGGTCTTCCCCAACGCCGTAATGCAGTACGCCCTGCCGCGGCTCGAGGAGTTCTCCATCGACATCGGCCGGCTTCAGCGCCGGCGTGATGTGCTGGTCGATGCGCTCACCGGGATGGGCTACCGGCTGCACCGGCCCGAGGGCACGTTCTACCTTTTTGTGCGCACCCCGGACGGGACCGACGACGACGCGTTCGCCGACGCGCTGGCCGAGGACGGGGTCTTTGTCCTGCCGGGCACCCTGTTCGAGACACCCGGGTATTTCCGCATCTCGCTGACCGCCAATGACGACATGGTCGCCCGCAGCCTGCCGCTCTTTGCCGCGGCGATCCGGCGCGCGTCCGGCCCGGCGTAATCCGGGCGGCGGCCCCTCGGCGGAGGGTCAGTAGTTGCGGCGGTGCCGGAGGCGGGGAATGGTGATGGCGAAGACTGCTGCGGCCGCGAAGCCGATCAGGCCGGTGGCGCCCACGCCCGTGCCCAGCGACGCAGCTGCGGTGACGCCGGAGAGCAGGACCGGGCCGCCGGTGGCGCCGGCGTCGGCCATAAACCGCCAGATGCCCAGGAACTGGCCGCGCCCGTTGTCCGGCGAGAAGTCGGCCCCGAGGGTCATGTTCAGCCCGGAGCTGATGCCGTTCCCGAAGCCGATCAGCAGCGCAGCCAGGAGCAGTCCCACGAACCCGGCGCTCAGCGGGATCAGCAGCATCGCGGTGCCCATGATCAGGGTGGAGGGCACGGCCACCCATTGCCGGCCCTTGCGGTCCATCAGCTTCCCGGCCGGGTAGAAGACCAGCATGTCGATGGCCCCGGAGATGCCGTAGATCAGCGACGCCTGGGTGGCGTCCATGCCCAGGTGGTCGGCCCACAGCGGGATCACCACCTGCCGGGACGCCCGCAGCGCGCTGAGCAGCAGCACGCCCACACCCACGCTGAGGAACACTCCGGCGTGGGACACGGCCACACTGCGCAGCGTGGGCTGCGGGGCCGGCTCACCGTCGGCGGGCGTCGGCGCCGCCACCAGGTCCGGGATGGTCACGGAGAGGACCGCGGCTGCCGCCATGGCCACGACGCCGGCCCAGTAGGCTGCGCTGATGCCGCCGAACTGCATCACCGCGGCACCGATGAACGGCCCGATGAAGATGCCGATCCGGTTGACCCCGCCCAGGGTGGACAGGGCGCGGGCGCGCAGGATGACGGGGACGGCTTCGGTGAGGTACTTCTGCCGGGCCAGGCTGAAGACGCTGGCGGCCATGCCCACCACCACCATGGCGGCGGCGAGCAGCCAGATCCCGTCCGGCAGGAGCGGGGACAGGGCGGCTGCGGCGAGGGCGGCGGCGCTGGCGGCCGCGGCCCCGACGATCGCCCAGCGTTCGCCGAATTTCAGGGTGATGAGCGACGCGGGGAGGTTGAAGAACCAGGAACCGAGCCCGATCAGGGTCACGATCAGCGCCGCGACGGCCACCGTGGCGCCGAGGTCCCGGGCGGAGAGTGCCACCACGGGAAGGATCGCGCCTTCGCCGATGCTGAACAACAGTGCCGGGCCGAAGGCGGGGACGGCGATGCTGCGGAGGCTGAAACCGGCGGGGCGTGTTGTGGTCATCCCCTTCATCCTAGGACCGCGGGTGCGGCCCTCCGGGGGTTCAGCGCTCGAAGTGCGTGTGGATTTCCTCACCCGTGACGTTCTTGAGGACGTCGGCTGCAACGTCGCGCAGCTTCTGGTTCCGGTTGCTGGAGACGCGGGTCAGGATGGCCATGGCCTCCTCCTGCGAGCACCGGTTCTGTGCCATCACCACGCCGCAGGCCAGGTCGATGGAGGTGCGGTGTTCCATGGCCGACTGCAGGTCCTCGGCGCGGGCCTGGGCCGTGCCGATTCGGACTGCCAGGCGCAGCGCCCGGCCGGCGAGGTCGGCGAAACCGGCGGCCTCGGCCACAATGTCGGAGGTGAAAACGCCGGTGGTGGAGGCGAAGAAGTTCAGCGCGGCCGCGGAGTCCTCACCGATTTCCAGGGGCACGCCGAGGGTGCTGCGGCAGCCGTGGGCGGCGAGCTGCTCCTGGTATTCGGGCCAGCGCGGGTCCGTGGCAACGTCGGCCAGGAGGACAATTCCGCGGGTGCGCAGTGCCTCGATGCAGGGGCCCTCGCCCAGGCTTTGCTCGATGCGGTCGAGGATGACGGCCTTCGTGCTGCTGCCCGCCACGGTCATGGTCTTTTTCCGGCGCTGCAGGGTGACACCGCATTCGATGTCGACGCCGGCGGAGTGGCTGAGGATGGCGGCTGAAAACTCGGCGAGGCGGTCCAGGAAATCCTCGACGTTCTCGGTGCCGACAATAAGGTCCTGCAGCTGGAGGGCGGCGTCTTTTCCGGCGTCGTTCCCTGCGTACTTGCTCATGGCCTAAATCTAGCGGTTAGACGTAGCCGTCGACGATTGCGGCGGCAATCTCGCGGTACGCCCGCCGGGTCTCGGGCCGGAGCGAATCGAGGGTGACGAGGTCGCCGTCGGCCACTCCGCGGTCGTGCGGGACGGCGATCAGCTGGCGGCAAATACCGGAGAGGTGGTCCTCGATGGCATCCTTGTCCACCCGCGAGGAGACCTCGTCCTTGTCCGTGATGACCACGACGGCGTTCCGGGCCAGGTCCTCGTAGCCGTGGTCGGCCAGCCAATGCAGGGTGCTCCGGGCGCGCTTGGCGCCGCTGACGGCGTAGCCGGCCGCGATGATGAGGTTGTCCGCCGACTGCAGGATCCCGCTCATGGCGTTGTGGGTGACGCCGGTGCCGCAGTCGGTGAGGGCCACGGAGTAGTAGCCGGAGATGAGTTTGCGGATCCGCAGGTACTCCTCGGCGGTGAGCGAATCGGAGACCTCCGGGTCCTGCTCACCGGCGATCAGGTGGAGGCGGCCGGCGTGGTGCATGTAGCGGGCCAGGGCCGTCAGCGAATCAATGGAGTCAACGTTGCGGAGCAGGTCGCTGATGGTCCGCGGCGCCTGCTGCTGGTAGATGCCCTCACCCAGTGCGCGTTCCACGAGGTCGCCCGAGTCCGGGTTCGCGTCGATCGCGCAGGGCGGGTCGCCGCGGTACTCGGCCAGGGTCAGCCCGACGCCCACGGTGGTGGAGGTCTTGCCGATGCCGCCCTTGAGGCTCAGCACCGCGGTGTTGTAGCTGCCCTGAAGCTGCCGGGAAATCCTGCGCGCCAGTTCGTCCTCTTCGCGCTGACGGGCGCTCGGGCCCAGGTTCAGGCTGCCGCCGGTGAGGCTGTAGAGGGCGCCGCGGATGCCGCCGACGGGCCGGGGCTTCTGCTCGCGGACAAAGAGGCCCGGGGAGCTGATGAAGTCCGGAACCGGCGCGTTGGCCAGGGCCGCGGCTCGGCTCGCGGAGCGGGTGGCGCGGGTGGGCTGCGGCGGCACGGCTGCGGCGTCGGCCGCCCGGCCCGCCCGGGTGCTGCTGTCCGGCTGGTCCGCCACAGCGGACCCAGCGGTGTCCGGCCCGGCCGCCGTCGTTTCCGGGTCCTCCGGAGCTGCCGGTGTTGCCGGGGCAGCGGGGGCGAACGACGCCGGCGGCGCGGCGGGCTGGACGGGCGTGGCGGGGATCTGGCTGATCACCGGGGTGGTGCCTGTGGCGGGATTTCCGAAGCGCTCATCGGCGGCCTCGGCGGCCTGCGCCCAGGAGCTGCTGCGCAGCGGTGCCGGGCGGGTGGGAGCTTCAGGGGTGTCCGCCTGGGGGCTGCGGGGGTTGACGACCGGCATGGTTCCTGTCCGGGCAGCAGTGTTGTCCCCGTCGGCGCGACGCAGGTCGCGGCGACGGCGGAGTTCAGGCTGTCCTGAGTTTTCAGCAGTGGCAGCTGAGTTGTCTTCCACCGATTCGGGCATCTTTTGGTTTCTCCCCCAGGACTCACAGCGGAGCACGCTGCGGCGCTTGTTGTGACTTCTTTCAAAGGGCCAGTCTAGGCGTAGTCGCCAGCACCCTTAGCTTCGGCCGGTTTTCAGGCGCCGTTCCGGGCCCTTTTAGTGGTGCGCCCGGGTCTCCTGCAGACGCTTGATGAACCAGCGGGACTGGTCCGGTTGCCCTGAAACCGGCTAAGGAAAGTCCTGGCTAGGTTATGACAAATACCCAAATGAGAACGCCGACTACTGCGACGGCCAATGAACCAAGTGCAAGGTTTCCCACGAGGCGACGAACATTCTCGGCACGGTATGGCGTCGGTACGGAATCCACACGGTTCCATCGACGCTCATGCCTCGCCCTGTCAATCGCCACATCGGCATTCTAACGCGAGATTTCGAAATGCTAATGACCACATCCGAAGCAGGATAAAAACTACCCCATGGCTTCATTTTGGTGCGGCAATTGGCAATGACCGCCATCGTTGGAGTGGCGGTGAACTTCGCGTTCAGGATAACAATTTTGAATGGCGCCAGAATACTTGGTTGACGTCGGCGGCGGCACATCGGGCGGCGGCGTAACCTGCGCCGGTAAGTCTCGTTGATCCAACCAGGACCGCTGAGGGAACGGATCATCCGCGACTATGTGGCGTTCAATAAATCCGCGAACTGCATCTTTGATTCGGATGCTCATAAAACGACGGTAGGGGACATGGAAATCGTTTGCATGAGTACCCCGCACCTGCCCGGCGGCGACAGAACACCTACTTCCGGGGAGCGTTTTGGCCACGCACGGGATGGCTCCAACTAGCAGAGTCCACGCAGCTCTATCGCATTACGCGCAAACCTCTGCTGCCGGTGCCAGTTAGTGGTGCGCCCGGGTCTCCTGCAGGCGTTTGATGAACCAGCGGGACTGCTCCGGCCCGTACGGCAGGATCGGGACGGCCTTGGTAGCGTCGTTGGGCGTCTCACGGGTGGCCTGGGTGGCCTGCCGCACGGCGGTGCTCATGGTGTTGGCCATGGTTTTGACGAACTGGTCGCTGCAGGGTTCGCCGTGGCCTGGGATCAGGAATTCGTAGCGGTGGCGCAGGGCGGACAGGTGCCGCAGGGCGTCGGCCCA
>NZ_JBFTHI010000010.1:0-139293 GCF_056394165.1 Arthrobacter sp. 10T416
TCGAGAACGCTTGCGGCCTTCTCTTCATCAGTCTTCTCGGCCAGTGCCAGTTCTGAAATCAGAATCTGGCGGGCCTTGGCCAGCATGCGCTTCTCCCCTGCGGAGAGACCCCGGTCGTGGTCCCGGCGCCACAGATCGCGGACGACCTCTGCCACCTTGATGACGTCACCGGAAGCAAGCTTCTCCAGGTTTGCCTTGTAACGACGCGACCAGTTGGTGGGCTCTTCAGTGAACTCGGCCCGCAGCACGTCGAATACGTGCTCCAGGCCTTCCTTGCCCACTACGTCCCGGACCCCAACAAGGTCAACGTTTTCTGCTGGAACTTCAATGGTCAGATCACCCTGAGCCACCTTGAGCTTGAGATACATCTTCTCTTCGCCCTTGACAGTGCGCATCTTGATTTCTTCAATTTTTGCTGCACCGTGGTGAGGGTAAACTACTGTCTCGCCGACCTCAAAAACCATGTGGACATTCCCCTTTCCCGCAGACCAGTTTATCACGATTAAGGCATACGACTGCCATGGATCGGCCTCGGAAACCGCGTAAATCCGCGGAAAATGGCGTGAATCGGCCGCTTAAAGCCCTTGACGGATGCGGATAATAGTGCATTGGCCACCCCGTGCCAAGGCCCTCCGGCTTCGCTGCCCGGCGTCTCATCCGCGGTCCCGAATCCGCGTTTGAGGGCACTAGCGGATAGGCTATGCCTGAATAATGTTTCAAGACTCTCAAGGAGTGCGTGACGTGCGTTTCACTGCGATGACCCGGGGCCGGCGCGGCAAGCTGGCAATGGCAACGGCTGCACTTGGCATCAGCGTGCTGTCGGTGACCGGCTGCGGCTATATCAACCCCCAGCAGACCACTGAGCAGTACTCTGCCTCCGATGGAACGCGGACGGACCTGGGCCCGCTCCAGCTCCGCAACATGATGGTCATCGCAGACGGTGAGAACAAGCCCGGCCGCGTGCTCGGCGCGGTCTACAACACCTCCTCCCGCGATGTGAAGCTCACCATCGACGGCGCCAGCGGCTCCGAGACCCAGGTCCCGGTCAAAAAGAACTCCTACGTCCTGCTGAACGAGTCCGCCGACCCGGCGATCCTGAGCACCTCCGGCGGCAAGCCGGGTTCGCTCGTGGAGGTCACCATCAGCGAGGACGGCACCAGCAAGACCGCCAAGTTCAAGATGCCGGTCCTGGACGCCACCATCACGGACTACAAGAAGTACCTCCCCACCGCCGAGCCCACCGGCTCCGCGACCCCGTCCGGCACGGCCACCCCCTCCGAATCCGCCACCCCGGGGACGTCGGAGACCCCTTCGGCCACGCCGACGCCGTAGCCCGACGCTTCAGCCCGACGCCGGGCAGTCCCCGGCAACGGCAGTCCAGCCACACACAAAAGGAGGGGCACCCCACGGTGCCCCTCCTTTTGTGTGTGCCGGCTTGTGCGGGATCCGGCTAGGGTTCGAACTTGTAACCCAGGCCCCGGACCGTGATCAGGTACCGGGGCGCCGAGGGGTCCGGCTCGATCTTGCTGCGCAGCCGCTTGACGTGCACGTCGAGGGTTTTGGTGTCGCCGACGTAGTCGGAGCCCCACACCCGGTCGATGAGCTGCCCGCGGGTCAGGACCCGGCCGGAATTCCGCAGCAGCATCTCAAGCAGCTCGAACTCCTTGAGCGGCAGGGAGACCTGCTCGCCCTGGACGCTGACAACGTGCCGTTCGATGTCCATCCGCACGGGACCGGCCTGGACGGTGCTGGAGACCAGTTCCTCGGGCTCGCCGTGGCGGCGCAGGACGGCCCGGACCCGGGCGACGAGCTCACGGGAGGAGTAGGGCTTGGTGACGTAGTCGTCGGCGCCCAGTTCCAGGCCCACCACCTTGTCGATTTCCGCGTCCTTGGCGGTCAGCATAATGACCGGGACGGAGGAGCGCTGGCGCAGCTGGCGGCACACCTCAGTTCCGGACTGCCCGGGCAGCTGGAGGTCCAGCAGGACCAGGTCGGCGCCGTTGCGGTCGAATTCGGTGATGGCGTCCAGGCCGTTGTCCACGACCTCCACCTCGAATCCTTCCTTGCCCAGCAGGTAGGAGAGGGGGTCGCTGAACGACTCCTCGTCCTCGACAATAAGAATCCGGCTCAAGCGCTAGCTCCTTGTTCATGGACGCCGGCGGCGTCGCGTCGATCGTGTCGTGCAGTGTGAGGGGCCTTGCGGGGATCCTGCGCCGGCTCGTCCTGGCCTTCCATTTCCGGCAGGCGGATGGTGAAGGTGGAGCCCTGCCCGGGCTGGGACCAGAGGGTGACTTCGCCGCCGTGGTTGGCCATGACGTGCTTGACGATGCTCAGGCCCAGGCCAGTGCCGCCGGTGTGGCGGGAGCGGGCCGAGTCCACCCGGTAGAAACGCTCAAACACGCGCTCCTGGTCTTCCGGGCTGAGCCCCTCCCCCTGGTCCGTGACGGAGACCGCCACCAGGCCGTCGCGGGCCCGCACCCCCACACCCACGCGGGTGTTCTCGGGCGAGTACCGGATGGCGTTGTCGATCAGGTTGCGCAGCGCCGTGACCAGCAGGTCCTGGTCGCCGTAGACCATGGCGTCGGCCCGGCCGCCCACCACAATGTCGATGTTCTTGCTTTCGGCCGGCAGTTGGGACCGGTCCACGGCTTCGGCCACCACCGTGTTGATGTCCACCGGGTGGGCCTGCTGGGCCACGTTGGCCCCCTGCAGGCGGGAGAGTTCGATGATGTCCTGCACCAGCGCGGCGAGGCGGGTGGATTCCTTGTGCATCCGCTTGGCGAACCGGCGGACGGCTTCCTCGTCGTCGGGCGAAGCTTCCAGCGCCTCGGCCAGCAGCGAGATCGCGCCCACCGGGGTCTTGAGTTCGTGCGAAACGTTGGCGACGAAGTCGTTGCGGATCTCTTCGGTACGGGTGATCTCCGTGCGGTCGTCCGCGAGCAGCAGGATATATTCCTCACCAAGCATGGCGGCGCGGACCTGGACGACGATGGTTCCCTGGCCAAGCGGGCCGCGGGGCAGCTCGAGCTGCTTCTCCAGGATGACGCCGTCGCGGCGGACCTTCGCCGTCATTTCCAGCAGCTGCCGGTGCACCACCGTATGTCCCCGGACCAGCCCGTAAGCGTAGGCGCCCGGGCTGGCGCGCACCACGCCGTCGATGGCGTCCACCACCACGAAGGCACGCCCGACGACGGCGAGCACCTCGGCGGCGCCGTCGGGAAGGGACGGATCGCCGGTTTCGACGTCGCTGATCTTGCGCTGCTGTTCGCTGATCCTGAAGGCCAGCACGCCAAAAATGCCAAGCGCCAGGCCGATGAGGCCTGCGATCACACCGATAAGCATTGGATCCACGGCTTTAGCTTATGCGCAGCGGCCCGGCCGAAATTGAAATCTGGTGCGATTGCGGTGCTGGTTCAGCTAACGTTCACCTATTGAGGCGTAACAGTTCACCGGAGACTGGAAGGGTGAGAGGTTGAACGCCGCTACGGTGAAACGAAACGGGCCGGTCACAGTGGTGCCCGGCGACGTTTCCGAGGAAAGGACGCACCTGTGCGTAAGGTTTTTCAGGAAGAGCTCGTCCAGGTCGGTGAGCAGCTGATCGAGATTTCGAAGCTGGTCAGCGGTGCCTTCGAGAAGGCCACCACCGCCTTTGAGGGGGCGGACATCGACCTCGCCGAGGATGTCATCGCGGCGGATGCCCGGATCGATTTCCTGCAGAACAGCCTCGATGAACGTGCCATCGACATCCTCGCCCTCCAGGGCCCGGTGGCCAGCGACCTGCGCATGATCGTGGGCTCGCTGCGGATGAGCGCTTCCCTCGAGCGGATGGGCGACCTCGCCCGGCACATCGCCCAGCTCGCCCGGCTCCGCTACCCGGCCGTGGTCATCCCGCAGCCGCTGCAGGAGACCTTCAAGAGCTTCGCCAAGTACGACCTCGAAATCGCGGAGAAGCTCACCGTGCTCCTGGAAACCCGCGACCTCGAAGTGGCGCGCGACATCCTGAAGGCCAACACCGCCGTCAACGACCTGCACCTGAGCGTCTTCAAGGCCATCGCACGCAGTGACTGGGCCGAACCCGCAGCCACCACCGTGGACGTGGCCCTGGCCAGCCGTTACTTTGAGCGCTTTGCGGACCATGGCGTCTCCGTCGCGCAGAAGGTCACCTATCTGGTCACCGGCGCCTGGCAGCCCAACAGCATCGAGCACAGCTGACGGCTGGTCCGTCCCGGCAGCAGCCCATACGACGGCGGCCGGTCACCTTGGGGGTGACCGGCCGCCGTCGTTGTATCCCGGGTGGGAAGGAGGACTACTTCTTGCCCTGGTTCGCCACTGCCTTGATGGATTCCGCGGCGGCCTCGGGGTCCAGGTAGGTGCCGCCCGGGTTCAGCGGCTTGAAGTCCTCGTCCAGTTCGTAGACGAGCGGGATGCCGGTGGGGATGTTCAGGCCCGCGATGTCCTCATCGCTGATGCCGTCCAGGTGCTTGACGAGCGCGCGCAGCGAGTTGCCGTGGGCGGTGACCAGCACGGTCTTGCCGGCCTTGAGGTCTTCCTTGATGTCCGACTCCCAGTACGGCAGCAGCCGTACCAGGACATCCTTGAGGCATTCGGTGCGGGGCATGGCGTCGCCGAGGTCCTGGTAGCGCGGATCCCCCACCTGCGAGAACTCCGAGTCGTCGGCAAGGGGCGGCGGCGGGGTGTCGTAGGACCGGCGCCAGGTCATGAACTGTTCCTCGCCGTACTCGGCCAGCGTCTGGGCCTTGTCCTTGCCCTGCAGCGCGCCGTAGTGGCGTTCGTTGAGGCGCCAGTCCCGCTTGACGTCGATCCAGCCGCGGTCGGCCTTTTCCAGTGCCAGGTTCGCGGTGTTGATGGCCCGCTTCAGGCGGGAGGTGTAGAGGATGTCCGGGAGGATGTTGCTCTCCACCAGAAGCTCGCCGCCGCGTACTGCCTCGGCCCGGCCCTGGTCGTTCAGGTCAACGTCCACCCAGCCGGTGAACAGGTTCTTGGCGTTCCATTCGCTGTGGCCGTGGCGCAGCAGAATCAGCTTGTAAGTCATGCTTTTTATCCTAGCCGAGCGCTCCCTGACCGTGCCGAGCGTTACACGCCGCCCGCCTCACCGCAACGGCGATAGGGTTGGCGTGTGGTGCAGAAGGCTGAGCGGGTGGCGTCGCCCCGGAACCAGGGCGCGGCCCGGGACGGAGCCGCGGGCGCCTCCCGTGCCGGCCGGCCGGTGGGCAACGTGACCCGCGGGACCACCAACCCCAACCGGATGCGGCGGGTGGACCGGTGGCTGACCGGCCCCCAGGCCTGGCGCCTCCGCAACGCCACGGACCCGCTGGTGGTGGACCTCGGCTATGGCGCCTCCCCGGCCACCGCCGTCGAACTCTTTGAACGCCTGTCCGCGGTCAGGGCCGATGTGCACATGGTGGGGATCGAGATCGAGCCGGAGCGGGTCCGGCAGGCCAAGGCGCTGGAACGTCCCGGGCTCAGCTTCACGCGTGGCGGCTTCGAGCTTCCGGTGCCGGGCCGGCCGGTCCTGGTCCGGGCCTTTAATGTGCTGCGGCAATACGAGGAAGCGGATGTGGCGGCCGTCTGGCGGCTGGTGCAGGACCGGCTGGCGCCGGGCGGGCTGTTCATCGACGGGACGTGCGATGAGATCGGCCGCCGGGTCACGTGGGTGGCGCTCGACGCCGACCGTCCCCTCAGCCTGGGGCTGTCCATGCGTTTTGGCGGCTTTGAGCTTCCCTCGGAGATCGCCGAACGGCTGCCCAAGGCGCTGATCCACCGGAACGTGCCCGGCGAGCGGATCCACACTTACCTGCAGGCACTCGACAAGGCCTGGCTCGACGCCGCGCCGCTGGCCTCCTTCGGGAACCGGCAGCGCTGGACGGCCATGTGCCGGGCCCTGCGCGAGGCCGGCTGGCCGTTGCAGGACGGCCCGTCGCGCTGGCGGCTGGGCGAGCTCACTGTGGACTGGGAGGCCGTGGCCCCCGCCGGTCACCAGGGGCCGTAAGGGCCCATGTTCCTGCTGCCGCCGCGGCCGGCGTCCTTCACGGCGGGACGGACATCTGCGAGGTACACGGCAGCGGCCGTCACTGCGGCGAGGCCGAAGAGCCCCAGCGGGCCGAAGAACCCTCCGCCACCGCCCACGATGGAGAGCAGCCCGATGGCCAGTGCACCGCCGGTCAGTGCCAGCCAGAACGTTTTGGTCCGTTTGGACACCGCTTCGAACGCGTTGGCTTTGTGCCGGAGGCAGTCGAAGAACGCCCACACCTCGAGGCCAAGGGCCACGAGGGCGAGGAGGAAATAGATTCCTCTTTCGGCAATGTCAATCAGCACTCTTCCGTCCATGCCCCCAGCCTAGCCGTCCAGTGTGGCCAAAGCCTGCTGCAAATCGGCCCACAGGTCCTCGACGTTCTCAATGCCGACGCTCAGCCGGACCAGGTTCGCCGGCACGCTTTCCGGTTCCGCGGTGTGCCGGCGGCGGCGTTCAATCAGGGATTCCACTCCGCCCAGGGACGTGGCCGGCAGCCACAGCTGCAGGGCGCGGATCATCCGGTCGGCGGCGTCGGCCCCGCTGAGGCCGGCCGCCGGCGCCATCTCGATGCACAGCACCGAGCCGAAGCCCTTCATCTGGGACTTGGCCCGCTCGTGTCCGGGGTCCGCGGGGAGCCCCGGGTACCGGACGCTGCTGACGCGGGGATCGCCGCTGAGCCGTTCGGCGATGACCGCGGCCGAGGCCTGCGAGCGCTCAATCCGCAGTGCCAGCGTGCGCAGCCCCCGCAGGGCGAGCCACGCTTCGAAGGGCCCGGCGATGCCGCCGTGGATGGTGCGGTGGTGCAGCAGCTGCGCGTGCAGCTCGGCGTCGGACGTCACCAGGGCGCCCAGCACGACGTCGGAGTGGCCGGACAGGTATTTCGTGACCGAGTGCAGGACGACGTCGGAGCCGAGGCTGAGCGGCTGCTGCACCAGGGGCGTGGAGAACGTGTTGTCGGTGACGACGAGGGCGCCGGCCGCGTGGGCGGCGGCGGTGAGCGCACGGATGTCCGCGACGCCGAGCATCGGGTTGGTGGGGCTTTCGAGCCAGAGCATGCTGGCCGGCTTGCCGTCGGCGGGCGCCAGCTGCGCCAGCACGGCGTCGGTGTCCGCGATGTCCACGGTCCGCAGTTCCAGCGCGCCCTTCTGGGCCAGCTCGGTGGCCATCACGAGGGACCCCGCGTAGCTGTGCGACGGCATGACGAGTACACCCTGCGCCGGGACCAGGGACAGCGCGGAACTCACGGCGGCGAGACCCGAGGCGTACAGGAGGCCCGGAAGCTCGGCGCCTTCCAGTTGCGCCAGCGCCTGCTCGAACGGGTCCCAGGTGGGGTTGGAATACCGGCCGTAGCCGCGGTCTCCGGGACCCAGCGGTCCGGTGCCGAAATACGTCGAGGACAGCACGAGCGGCGGGTTGACCGGGGCGTCGCGTTCACGCGCCGGACGGCCCGCGGCCACCACTACGGTTTCGGCGGAAAGCGAGGCTGCCTGTTCATGGGAGAGACTCATGGTCACAGGGTACGATGCGGCCGCCCCGGCCCCGTAAGGCGTTACGCGCCGGCCACCCTAAAGTGTCGGTGATTATCGGTAGGCTAGAGCGGTGACTACCCAGACTCCCGGCCCGTTCCCTGGCCTGTTCATTGCCTTCGAGGGCGGCGACGGCGCCGGCAAGTCCACGCAGGCAGCCGAGCTCGCCGCGGCGCTGGAGTCACGCGGACTGACGGTGCTGCGGACCCGGGAACCCGGGGGCACCCCGATCGGCGAGAAACTGCGGTCCCTGGTGCTTGACCACGGCCATGGCCACATCGATGCCCACACCGAGGCCCTGATCTTCGCCGCCTCACGGGCGGCCCACGCCAGCCAGGTGATCCGGCCCGCGCTGGAGCGCGGCGACGTCGTCCTCACTGACCGGTACATCGACTCGTCGGTCGCCTACCAGGGCGCCGGCCGGAACCTGGGCACGGAGGCTGTCCGGGATATCAACGCATGGGCCACCTCCGGCCTGCAGCCGGACCTCACCGTGCTGCTCGACGTCGATCCCGCCGACGGCCGGCGGCGCCGGACGGCAGGGGACGCCGCGGAGGACCGGCTGGAATCCGAGGCGGACGAGTTCCACGCCCGGATCCGGGACACGTTCCTGGCTTTGGCAGCGGCCCGGCCGGAACAATATCTGGTCCTGGCCGCGCAACAACCCGTGGCGGAGCTGGCCGGGCAGATCCTCGCACGGGTCGAGGCGCTGCTCACGCTGCGCCAGGGCAGCTCGGCATGAGCGTCTGGGACGACCTCCAGGGCCAGCCCGCCGTCGTCACCCAGCTGCGCCAGGCTGCCGAGGGCGACGGGCTCACGCACGCCTGGCTGTTCACCGGTCCCCCGGGATCCGGCCGGTCCAACGCCGCGAAGGCCTTTGCTGCGGCACTGAACTGCGACCAGGAGGACGTGGCGAGGCGCGGCTGCGGGGAATGCCCGGCTTGCCAGACCATCCTCGGGGAGACGCACTCCGATGTGACTTTCGTGCGGACCGAGAAGGTCACCATCACCATCGACGAGGCCCGCGAGCTCGTCTCCAGCGCCGGCAACCGGCCCTCCTCGGCCCGCTGGCGGATCATCGTGGTCGAGGACGCGGACCGGATGGCCGAGCGCACCACCAACGTGCTGCTGAAAGCCATCGAGGAGCCCACCCCGCGCACCATCTGGATGCTGTGTGCCCCCTCCCCGGCCGACGTGCTCGTCACCATCCGCTCGCGCTGCCGCCCCGTGGCGCTGCGCCTGCCTCCCGCGGCGGACGTCGCGGCCCTGCTGGTCAAGCGCGACGGCGTCGACCCCGAAGTTGCCGAACGCGCGGCCCGCGCCGCGCAAAGCCACGTGGGGATCGCCCGCCGGCTGGCCCGTGACCCCGAGGCCCGGGACCGGCGGCTGGAGACCGTGCGGTTCCCCCTGCACCTGCGCGGCATCACAGCGGCCGTGATGATGGCGGACAAACTGGTCAAGATCGCCACCGAGGAAGCCAACAGCTCCAATGATGAGCGCGACGCCGCCGAAAAGACGGCGCTGCTCGCCACCCTGGGGGCACCCGAAAGCGGGCCGCTTCCGCCGGCGATGCGTGGCCAGGTGAAGCAGCTTGAGGATGACCAGAAGCGCCGCGCCAAACGGTCCATCACAGATTCGCTTGACCGTACCCTGACGGACCTGTTGTCCTTTTATCGGGATGTGCTGATCATCCAGATGGGCAATGCCGTGGAACTGGTCAACCTTGAACTCCGCGAGGAGCTGCGGGAGTTCGCCGGACGCTCGACCGCGGAAGTTACCCTTGCCCGAATGGATGCCATCAACAAGGCCCGCCAGCGGATCACCACCACCAACGTGGCTCCGCTGCTGGCCATCGAGTCCATGGCCGCCAGCCTGATTTGACCCGATCAGCCTCGATCCGCACAGTTCCACGTTCCAAGGAGAACCGCATGACGTCAGTTCCACCATCGCCGGCATGTAACCGAAGCCGGGGGTTCGGCGTGCGGAAGGCCAGCGCCCTGGCGCTGGGCCTGGTGCTGGCCCTGGTGCTCTCCTCGTGCACCCTGTTCGGGGGCGGCTCGAACAGCGCTTCGTCGACGCCCGATCCGTCGATCGCCGCTTCCGCCCCGGCCGAGCTGCGCAGTTTCTACTCGCAGCAGCTCAAGTGGTCCGCCTGCGAAGGTGACTTCCAGTGCGCCAAGGTCAAGGTTCCCGTGGATTACAGCAAGCCCGACGGCGACTCGATTGAGCTCGCCGCGATCAAGCTGGTCTCGAAGGGCGGCAACAAGAAGGGCAGCCTGCTGGTCAACCCCGGCGGCCCCGGCGGCTCCGGCTACGACTTCGTCAAGGATGCCGGGTCCACGAACATTTCCGAGAAGGTACGCTCCAACTACGACGTCGTCGGCTTCGATCCGCGCGGCGTGAAGCGCTCCGCTCCGGTCACGTGCCTCACGGACAAGGAACGCGACGCGAACCGCGCCAAGATCTACAAGCTGGACACCGACGCCGGGCTGGCCGAGGCCCTCGCCGACAACAAGGCGATCGCCGCCAAATGTGCCGAGAAGACCGGCCCCGTCCTGGGCCACATCGACACCGTCAGCGCCGCAAAGGACCTCGACATCCTGCGGGGTGTGCTCAACGACGCCAAGCTGAACTACCTCGGCTACTCCTACGGGACGTTCCTGGGTTCCACCTATGCCTCGCTCTTCCCGGACAACGTGGGCCGCATGGTGCTCGACGGCGCACTGGACCCGTCGCTGAGCAACGAAGAGCTCACGGCAGGCCAGGCAAAAGCCTTCGAAAAGGCCATCCATGCCTACGTGGCCCGGTGCCTGCAGGAGAGCGGCTGCCCGCTCAGCGGTACCCCGGACGAGGCCATCCGGCAGATCCAGGAACTCATCGCCGCGATCGAAGCGAACCCGCAGACCGCCAAGGACGGGCGTGTGGTCAACGCCTCCATGTTCGTCAGCGGCTTCATCCTGCCGTTCTACAACGACGACAACTGGCCCATTCTCACCCAGGCCCTGGACAGCGCCATGAAGGGGGACGTCTCCCCGATGCTGCGCCTGGCCGACTTCGGTGCCGACCGTGAGCCCAACGGCACGTACTCGGCCAACTCGACGTTCGCGTTCAACGCCATCAACTGCCTGGACTACCCGATGACCTCCGACACGGCAGCGATGCGGGCGGACGAGAAGCAGCTCCGGCAGCTCTCCCCGACCCTGGGCTACTACTTCGCCTACGGCGGCACGAGCTGCAAGGACTGGCCCTACAAGAACGTCCGCACCCCCGCGCCGGTCAAGTACACCGGCTCCACCGACATCGTGGTGGTCGGCACCACCGGCGACCCCGCCACACCGGTGGAGTGGGCCAGCTCCCTGCGCAAGCAGCTGGGCACCGCTTCGCTGCTGACGTGGAAGGGCGAGGGGCACACCGCCTACGGCCGCTCCAACAGCTGCGTCGAAAAGGCCGTGGACGGGTACCTCGTGGACGGCAAAACGCCGGCTGATAACACGGTCTGCTGACGCGCCGGAGGCCACCGCCCGGCTCATTTTGACCCGGGCGCAAAGACTCCATTACAGTTGTCTCTTGCATGATCCGCCCGGTTCGCCGGGCGTTCACGCGGTTGCTTCCTTAGCTCAGTCGGTAGAGCGTCTCACTCGTAATGAGAAGGTCATCAGTTCGATTCTGATAGGAAGCTCGAAGAAACCCCGCCATTCCTAGGAATGAGCGGGGTTTTGCTTTTGGGGCTCGTCGCTCAGGGCATAAAACTGCTCCCCGACAGTAGGGCTGATTTCTCAGTCCAACTATCGGGGAGCAGTTCATTTCCCGGAGCCGGTCCCGCCGTGGTTGGTGAGGCTGCTACTTCGCGCCGAGGAAGACCGGGTTCGTGAGGGCGGCCATCGGCCCGAGCAGCAGGGCCGTTCCCATGGCGGTGCCGTTGCTGGGGGTGCCGTCGGCCATGGGGTGGCGGACCTCGACCCGCACGTAGGAGGAGAGCTGCGCCGTGGTGATCCAGCTGTGGGAGCCCTGGCCGGAGGCCGGAAGCGTGACCTGCTGGGTCTGCCCCTCATCAGTGATAATCCGCACCACACCGTTCGGGACACCCGTGATGTCCACGCGCACCGTCACCGGCGCGTCTGCGGCGACATCCAGCCGCTCCCCTACGCCGGCTTTCCGTACGCCCGAGGTGACGCTGAGATCCAGCGAGATGTCGGCGGACTCGGCGATCCAGCTGCGTCCGTTGCGGATGCCCTCCAGCAGCGCGTCGTGGGAGAGCGCCGTGGCGTTGACGACGTTGTGCGGTAAACCGATGACCTGCGGCGCACTGTGGGCGTCACTGTTGCCCATGGCCGGCAGCCAGCGTCCGCCGGTACGCGCAGAGTGGGCGAGCATGGAGTCCCAGGAGTTGATCGCGTACTCGTCATCCGCGGTCCAGGGGCCGGTCCAGACCTCAACGGCGTCGGCGTCGTCGTACCCGAACTTCCAGCGGCAGGCGACGTAGGGGCAGAACGGGTGTGCCGGGACTACCAGGCCGCCCGAGGCATGGATGTGCTGCGCTTCCTGTTCGAATCCCTTGTCGCGGGCCCGGTAGCGCCAGTCGATCCAATCCCCCGGTTCGATACCGAGGGCGAGGTAGTGCCCGTTCCGGGTGGTGACTTCCTCCCCCGTGAGGATCAGCAGATCGTTGCCCGCGAGAGGCCCCCATACCCCGTGCGAGGCGGGGGTGTTGTGGTCGGTGCTGATCATGAAATCGAGTTTCGCGGCCCTTGCACCGGCCGCAACTTCCGCCGGGGTGCGCTTGCCGTCGGAGTAGACGGTGTGCAGGTGGGCGTCCCCGCGGTACCAGGCAGCTCCGCGGCCCGCGACCTGCTTCGGCGGGTACTGGGGACGGAACGGGGCGCCGTCGGGACCGTAGTCGAGGGTGACGTTGACGGTGTAGTCCATGCCTTGCTCGGCCACCTGGTACGGGCCCAGGGCGATGTTCCAGGTCCCCTTGCCGATCGGGCCGGGCAGGTAGCCGGGCGTGGCTTCGGCGGCGCTGATGAAGAATTCGGTGCGGAAGCCGCCGGACCAGCCGCGGAAGCCCTTGCCGGCGATGGCGGTGCCGTTCTCATCGAATACTCCGATGTCGCAGGCGTTGGTCAGCAGCCCCGAGGGCACCGTGGGCTTGCTGTAGGTGTAGGAGACGCTGATCTTGTTGACACCGGCGGGAACCTGCACCGGAAGGTACACGAAGTCGGCGGCTCCGGGGTCCAGATGCCCGGTGAGGGTTTTGGTTTTGCTGGTGCCGGTGTCCGCGGCGGCGAAGCTCATGGGCGCCAGGGTGATGGCTGCGCCGGTCAGTGCAGCAGCGAGGAATCCTCGGCGGCTGGGCGATAAGGGAGCATTATTGGCCTCGTGGGCCTGGCAGGGTGAAGTCACGCCCCCGAGTCTCAGGATGCGGACTTAACGGAAAGCAACGGGTCGACGAACACCGCCTAAACCGCGGCTGGGAAGATGCCGGGACTTATGGAACCTGAGGTCGGGGGCCCGGCCCTGTAGTGACGGCAAGGCCTCTGCCCTTCAGAGCCCGGGCCGGCACTCTCCGCGGCCAAGAATGGACAGTCCCGTCAGGTCGCCGGCCTGGTAGGTGCTCAGGCCGGCGGCATCGGTCGGGTTCATCAGCTGGGTCGGGTCCTGAACATGGTCCAGTCCCACCACATGGGCGAGTTCGTGTTCGATGGTGCCCCGCGCGGGCGCCGGCCCTTCGTGTTCGATGATGGTCTGCAGGCCGGGCCCGTTCAGGGTCAGCTGGCCGCTGACGTACGTGTAGTCCCGGTTGCCCAACCCGACGGAATCGCTGCCGCCCAGGCCGAGGACAGTGTCGCCGTACTCGGGGTTGGTGAAGCGGGGCTCTTCCGCGCTGGTTTCCCACGCGATGAGCACCGGCGCCCACCGGTCACCGTACCGGTCCGGCTGGTAGGACTGCCGGTCCTTCGACGGCGCCTCTGTGGTGGCGCCGTCGTCGATGAACATCAGCCCGGTCGCCCGGGAGACCGCCGCGACGGCCTCTTCGATGAGCTTCGGCCCGGCCGCGGGCGAGTTGGCGGCGCGGGTGACGTAGTGGATCGGCCGGCAGGGGTCGTAGGTCACGGGCTGCCCGCCGTTGCTGGTGTCCATAAAGGCGTAGGCGGTGGACCAGTCGGTCACCCGTGCGGGCGTGCCGAGGGGCACGGCATGCTCCTCCCGGCCCGGCGTCGGGTACGTGGCGAACGGATCGGGCATACCTGCGTCTGCCTGGCTCCGGTTCCGGTTGGGATCCGGCGCGGTGTGGTAGATCAGGCCGCCGGACTCACCGGCGGCGGCGGTGGTGGCGGGGCTGGCGGCGGGGCCGCCCAGGATCGCCGAGGGTTTCAGGTCGCCGTGCAGGTAGAGGCTGAAGCCGGCCGTAAGTACGCCCGTGATCACGACGGCGGCGACCCTCGACAATGTCCCGACGATCAGGGCACCGCGCGGCCGTTTCCGCACGGCCGGTGACGGGTAGGCCTGACCGGTCCCCCAGCCAGGATAATGCGGAACCCCGGGCCGCTCCGGTTTGCTGGCGTGTTCCTCCGGCCGCCACAGCGGACTCTGTGACGGCTCCCCCGGTCCATCCATCCGCAGCTTCTCCCCCGTTGTTCCCGACTCCGGTGTCAGCGTAAGGGAATCCCGGGCTTCACGCCATGGTTAGACGCCCACATGCCCGCGGCGGCATGGATTTCCCTGGCAGCGCGCCGGGGGCAGGGTCAGGGGCCGCTCCCGGGCCGGATCTGCTTGTCATTCCGCGCCCGGTCCGCGAATCTTGGGAAATGGACCGGCCTGAGCGCGAGGTACGCCCGGCGGCAGCGCCGTCGGGACGGACCCCGACGCCGGTTCCCGGCAGCAACCGGCCCTGGAGCGCGGTGGTCGGCTTCGGGCTGGTCAGCCTGGCGACCGACCTCGTCTCCGACGGCGCCCGCCCGCTCGCCGGGCCGCTTCTGGCCCAGCTTGGCGCCTCTGCGCTGCTGGTGGGGGTAGTGACCGGCGCAGCCGAGGCCGCGGCCCAGGGGCTGCGCCTGGTCTTTGGGCCGTGGGCGGACCGGACGCGCAAATACTGGACGTTCACGCTGGCCGGATACGCCACGACGGCGGTGTGCGTGCCGCTGCTGGCGCTTGCCCCGGCCGCGGGTGCCGCGGGGCTGGTCCTCGCCTCGGTGCTGATCATCGGGGACAGGGTAGGCAAGGCCGTGCGCAGCCCTGCCAAGACGGTGCTGCTGGCCGCCGCGGCCAAGGGGGTGGGCCGCGGCCGGGGCTTCGCCGTGCACAAGTCCCTGGACCTCGCCGGAGCGGTCGCCGGACCCGTCATCGTCGCCGCGGTGCTGGCCGCGACCGGAGTCCTTCCGGCAGCCTTCGCTGTCCTGGCCGTTCCCGCCGGCGTCGCCGTCGTGCTGCTGCTGGCGTTGCGCCGCAGGGTTGCGGGGCCGGACAGCGCCGGCACAACACCGCTCCCGGCAGGCAGGCCCACGGCCTTATTCTCCGGCGTATTCCTGCTCTTTGCGGTGTGCGCCTTCTTCTGGAGCGCCGGACTGGTGGCCTTCGGCGTCATCGCCTACCACCTCGGCGCTGACGTGGCTGTTCCCGCCCCCGTGGTTCCGTTGCTCTATGCCGCCGCCACGGGCGCGGCGGCGCTGGGGGCGTTGGGGAGCGGCAGCGTCTACGACCGGCTTGGTCCGTCGGTGCTGCTGGTCCTGCCGGTACTCATCGCCGCCATGCCCGTGCTGGCCTTCTCCAACGTCCTCGCCCTGGTGCTGGCCGGCGTCGCGGTGTGGGGCGCCGCCACAGGAGTCCAGGACTCAACCGTCAAGGCGCTAGTGGCGGATCTTGTGCCGGGGCCGAGGCAGGGGTCCGCATACGGGGTCTTCGCCGCCTTCGAGGGTGCGGGCGCGCTGGCCGGCGGCGCTCTTTACGGAGCCCTCTACGGTGCGTGGCCGGCCCTGATCGCCGTCGTCGCGGCCCTCCAGGTGGCGGCGTTGGGCCTGCTGCTCATGACGGTTCGGCGGTTGCACCGGACGGGAGAGGCCGGCACCGCCGCAGCGGCGGGCGGTGCCGTTGACCCGGTTGTTAGCGTCCCCAGACGGACGCGGCGCCGGAGTGACCGGTGACGATGCTCTGGTAAACGTAGACGGCGCCGGCCACGGCGCCGGCGACCAGCAGAATGATCCGCACCACCCGGTTTGCGCGCAGGCTTCCGAGGAAGGTGAACCGCCGGCCGATTGGCTCGAAGGTCACCACGATCATTGCCGCGACCACCACAAAGAACACCACCGAAATGATCTTCAGCGCGTCGCCCTGCTGGGCGTGGGCCAGTACCGCTGCCGTGGCCGGCCGGGACTTCTCCAGCTGCTCGCCCGCCTGCGCCGTGACAAGGGCCACCGGAACCAGCAGCAGGGACAATACAGCCAGGGGCCAGGCCAGGTACCGGCGCCAGCGCGGCGCGGCCGCGTACACAATGGCAGCGAGGCCGGCCATCGGACCCAACACCACAACGGCGTGGACCAGCAGGATGTGTGCCGGAAGGCCTGCAATTTCAATCACGTGGGATCTCCTACGGTGGACGTGCGCTGCGCGCCCCCGGCATGCAGGCCGGAGCTTCTATGATTCTTGCATGGCAAACCGTGAGCTCGCGGGGATCGCGGCGCGACTCTACGCGCTGCCATTCGACGACTTCGTCGCGGCCCGCAATAACGCGGCCAAAGAACTGCTGGGAACAGCGCCCGCGACACCCGAGCTGAAGTCCCGCGTGGCGCAAGTACGCGCCATGCCCAAGCCCTCCGTCGGCGCCTGGGCCGTGAACATGCTCGCCCTGCACCGCCCGGACACGGTCCGGGCGCTGATCGAACTGGGCCAGGAAATGCGCGGCGCGCAGGACTCCCTTGACGCGGCCGCATTGCGGAACCTGGGCCGGGAGCGGCGCAAACTCCTGGCAACCGCCGTCGACGCAGCACGGGCCGTGACGGTGCAACAGGGCCGGACGATCAGCACTGCCATCGCCGCCGAAGTGGAGCAGACCCTGCGGGCCGCCACGGCCGACGAAGGTGCCGCTGCCGCGGTCCGCAGCGGCCGGCTCCTCCGGTCTCTGTCGGCCGACGGCGTCGACGTCGTTGAGCTCGACGGCGCCGTCGCCCTCCCAGACCTGCCGGTGCCCACGCAGCCGGCTTCCGCCGGACGGACGGACGCGCGGACACCTGGCCCCGCGGCCCCGGATCAGCCGCGGCTGCGCGCAGTCCGCCCGGAACGGCCCGCCCCCACCCCCTCCGTCCGGGAACGGGCCGAGGCAGCCCTGGCGCTGGCCGCCGAAGCCGCGCTGTCCAGCGCCGCTGAGGCGGAGCAGGCCGACGCGGAACTGGCCGAGGCGGCGGGCGCCGCAGCTGCCGTCGCCAAGGAAGCCGCGGAACTCAAGGAAAAGCTGGCACGCGCCGAAGACGGGCTGCGGCTGGCACGCAAACGCCTTGGAACAGCCACCACCGCCGCGCAACTGGCGGCCCGCATGGCGGACAAGGACCGCCGTCGCGAGGATCTGGCGCGGGAACGGGTACTGCGGCTCGGCAACACGCCGGGCGGGTGAGCCTTGACTGTCACACCCCGGTTGCAGACTTAAGCCATGGAACAGCATCAGGAATTTGCAGCAGCCCCAGGTGCCGCCGCCACGTCAGCGGCCGTGTATTGGGAGGTCACCTACCTGGACACGGACTGCGGCCGGGTCCGTACCGAAGCTTTCGACGATGCCGCTGATGCGGAGCGGTTCGCCAGCCGCCGCCTCCTCGGCGAGGACGGCTGGGCGATCGTTGACGCCATCCGTCCGATGGAGGGCCGGGCGGCCGCCTAAGGCCGGCGACCGGCTTGCGGGCCCCCGGCTACGGGAGGGGGCACCCTGCCGGACAGCGCGGCCTCTTGTGCGGGCCGGCATCGGTGTCCGCAGGGTGCGGACCGGCCCTTTTGGCTCGGCGGCCGGAGGAGTACTTTCGGAATGAAGGCATTTCCCGAAAGAGGCCACCATGCAGCCACCGCGGCGCCGCAAGCCCCCAGACCGCAGCAGTGCACGGGCCCGCTGGGGTGCAGCGACTGCGGCCGGCGCTCTCCTCTTCGCCGCGGCCGGGTGCGCGCCTGCCAGCAACACCGTCCAGGGAGGGCAGCAGTCGTCCGACGACGCGACGGTCCTGACCCTCGCTACCGCCGGCGGACCCGACGGGCGGTCCGCAGCCCAGATCAACGAATTCGCCCGCCAGGTCAAGGATGTCTCCGGCGGGCGGCTTCGGATTGAGCTGGTGCTGAAGGCAGCGGCCGACGAATCCGGCGCCTGGGACCAGGCCGTCGCCCAGTCCACCGAGGGCGGCGACTTCGACATGGCGCTGGTTCCCACCCGGACGTGGGAATCCGAGGGGGTGCTGTCCTTCGCGGCACTGTCTGCCCCCTTCCTGCAGGCCTCCGACCAGGCATTGGCGAAGATGGTCGAGCCTGAGATCGCAGGCAGCATGATGGCGGGGCTCAAAACGGTCGGGCTCACCGGCCTCGCGCTGCTTCCCGACGGCCCGAGGATGCTCTTTGCCTTCGGAGCTCCGGTGGCCACACCGGCCCAGCTCGCCGGAAAAGTTGTCCGTGCTCCGCGCTCCAGCACCGGCTATGCAACCCTGAAGGCGCTGGGCGCGACTCCGGAAACCCTGGCGGGGCAGCTCTTTACTGACGCCCTCGCCAAGGGCACGGTCCGGGCCGCCGAGTCTTCCTTCACGCGGGCTGCCGCTTTCCCGCGGCCCAGCACCACGGCCGGGAACCTGCCGTTGTACGTGAAGGTCAACTCGCTGGTGATCAACTCCAAGACCTATACCCGGCTGGCCGCCGACGACCGGCGGATCCTGCTCGAGGCAACAGCCAAAACCCGGGCAGCCGTAACCGGCTCCATGATCCACACCGCGGAGGAGGCGGCCGCCTACTGCCAGCACGGGGGCACGGTTGTCACGGCCACGGACAAGCAGGTCGCGGCCTTCGAAGCCGCGGCGGCCCCGGTCTACGCCCAACTGGAGAAGGACGCCACCACGCGGGCACTCATCGCCAGGATCCGGGCCCTCTCCGACGCCGCAGAGGGCGCAGCGGACATCGCACCCTGCGGCCCCGGTGCGGGACCCGGCGGGTAGCGGGACCCGGCGGGCCGCCACGGGCCGGCACACTCAAACGAAAGAGCGGTCCACGACCCACAGGTCGCGAACCGCTCCTCCGGTCGCCCCGGCAAGTGCGCCGGGGCAGGAACGTGCTTAGGCGAAGTCGGAAACCGCCGGGTCCGGACCAATGCGTCCGGCGCCCTCGGCAGTCCGGTCCAGGCCGTTGATGGCCTGCACGTCGGTCTCGTCGAGGGTGACGTCCAGGGCGGCGTAGTTCTCGCGGATCCGCGACTCGGTCACGGACTTGGGGATCACAACGTTGCCGATCGCGAGGTGCCAGGCGATGACCACCTGAGCCGGCGTGGCGTTGTGCTTGGCGGCGATCTGGGCGATGACGGGGCTCTCCAGCAGCTCGCCGCCCTGGCCCAGCGGGGACCAGGCCTGCGTAAGGATGCCCTTGGAGGCGTTGAATTCGCGCAGCTCGGCCTGGTTGAAGAACGGGTGCAGTTCGATCTGGTTGATCGCCGGCACAACGCCGGTCTCGTCGATCAGGCGCTGCAGCCCTTCCTTGGTGAAGTTCGAGACGCCGATGGTCTTCACCCGTCCCTGCTTCTGGAGCTCAATGAGCGCCTTCCAGGTGTCCACGTACTTGTCCTGCTTGGGCTGCATCCAGTGGATCAGGTACAGGTCCAGGGTTTCGAGGCCCAGGCGCTCCATGGACTTTTCGAACGCTGCGAGGGTCGACTCGTAGCCCTGGTCGGCGTTCCACAGCTTGGTGGTGATGAACATTTCCTCCGGCTTGAGGCCCGAGCGTTTGATGGCGCGGCCCACACCGTCTTCGTTTCCGTAGATCTTGGCGGTGTCGATGTGCCGGAAACCGGCCTCGAACGCCTGGACAACCACCTTTTCGGCGACGTCGTCCTCAACCTGCCACACCCCGTAGCCCAGCTGCGGGATCGTGTTGCCGTCATTGAATGTCAGTTCCGGTGAAGAAGTCATTGGACCATCCTGCCAACCTGCAGGCTGTCAGACCAGTGATTCGGGACTACTAAGCTAGGCGCTTAACCCGGAATAACGCCGCCGGCCGCCGGGAGTCAGCCGTTTCCCGCCGCTTCCGCGAGCCTTCGTTCGGCGTCGTCAATGTGTTCCACCACCGATTCGGCCCGACGGCGGACCGATGCCGCGCCCACGGGCACCGGTCCGACGGCGAGGCGGAGCATCGCGGCCGCTTCCGCCGTCATGGCAAGCGAGTTGCCCGCCGTCGACAGTGAGCGGTGGACGCCGGCGAGGGCACCGGGGATGTCCAGGCCATCACTTGGCGACCGGCGCTGCGCTTCCACGCAGATCTGCCGCACCCGGACGGCCAAAGCCGAGAGCTCGTTGGCGATCTCCACCAGTTCCGCGTAGAGGGCCTCGTCCTCGACCCCCTCAAGGACCTGGTGGTAGCGGTCCAGTCCTCGGACAAACCGGTCGTGGGCGCGGCGCCACAGCCCCTTGCCGAGTTCGGCGTCGTCCCTGCGGCCCTGCCGTGCGGCGCTGAAGAATCCCAACGGTGTCCTAGAGGTACTGGCCCGGACCGTGGTCCGGGTCTACGGGTTTGGCGGGCTGGGAGGGATCGGCCCCGGGCTGCGGCTCGGCGGCGCGCTGTGGCTCGCCGTTTTCCCCGATGATCACGCCGGGAGCGATCATGGTTCCCGGCGGCAGCTGGCGGAGCTGCAACTGGGCCGCCGCGTGCTCGCGGGCGGCGTGCTGGGCCGCGATGGCCGTCTGGATGCCATGGAAGAGGCCCTCGAGCCAGCCGACCAGCTGGGCCTGCGCGATCCGCAGCTCCGCGTCGGACGGGGTTCCGTCCGCGGGAAACGGCAGATGGATCCGTTCCAATTCCTGCACCAGCTCCGGCGCGAGGCCGTCTTCGAGTTCCTTGATGGAGCGTTCGTGGATTTCCGCGAGGCGCACCCGGGCGGCGTCGTCCAGCGGGGCGGATTTCACTTCGTCCAGCAGCTGTTTCATCATGGTGCCGATCCGCATCACCTTGGCAGGCTGATCCACCAGGTCCTGCAAATGGCTCGCCCGGCTGCGCGGGTCCTGCCGGCCCTGCCCGCTCCCGGCCGGCGCTGCGTCCTGGACCGCAGCGGACGAGGTGACGCCCTCCATCGCGGTTTCATCGGCCGAGTGAGTGTCGATCGGATCGCTCATGGCTTCATACTCTCACGGGCGGCAACGGCGTGCGGGCGTGCATGACTCCCCGTGGCCGCCGGCGCCGGAACAGCGGAAGGCGCCGCCGGGAACGTGGAGTTCCCGGCGGCGCCTTCGGGCCGGCGGCTGATCAACAGCAGCGGCCCTGGGGGTTGCTGTCCTGCCGGTCCGTGTGGTCCCGCCAGAACGCCCGCTCGGTCAGGGGCGGGCCGTCATGGCCGGATGCCTGATGGTGCTCCAGGTACTTTTTGTAGGCGTCAGCTCCGAAGACGCCACTGAAATAATCAGCAACGCTCCGGAGACCCGCGACGAGGGCGTTCATGGCAGCAACCGTCAGTGCCGGGCGGAGTGTTCGAGCCGCTGGTCGGCCGGGAGGTTCTTCCACTCCGCGCCGAGCTCCCGCTCAGCAGCAGTGGGGAAGAGGCCCGCCGGCGCGAAGACGCGGGACGGCTGGGCCGGATCCTCGTACTCCACGTTGGCGATCCCGGCCGAGGCGTTACGGAAAGCTTTCGCCGTCGCGATCAGTGCGGTGATGATGACGATGATGCTCAGCACCACGAAGATCACCGATAGCAAGCCCTGGATCATGGTGTTGCGGACCACGGCTTCCATGGCGGCCTGCGTCTTGGCCGTACCGAAGGAGGTCTTGCCGTCCGCCAGCGCCTTGGCGAAGGCGGCGTTATTGGCGAAGTATCCAACGGCGGGGACCGGCGAGAAGATCTTGTAGAAGCTCGCTGTGATGGTCACGACGGCGGCGAAGGCCAGCGGGAGCGCCACGATCCAGAGGTACTTGAAGGTGCCGCGCTTGGCCACGATCGCGAGCACCACGGACAGGGCTATGGCCGCGAGCAACTGGTTGGCGATGCCGAAGAGCGGGAACAGCGTGTTGATGCCGCCCAGCGGGTCGGTGACGCCCATCAGCAGCACCAGCCCCCATGCGGCCACCATCACCAGCGTGGCGAGCCACGCCCCGGGCCGCCAGGAGTGGTCCTTGAACTTCGGAACGAAGTTGCCGATCGAGTCCTGCAGCATAAAGCGGGCGACACGCGTACCGGCGTCGACCGCCGTCAGAATGAAGAGCGCCTCGAACATGATCGCGAAGTGGTACCAGAACGCCATCATGGCGGTCCCGCCGATGAACTGTTGCATGATGTGGGCGAGGCCGACGGCGAGGGTGGGCGCGCCGCCGGACCGGGAAATGATGCTCTGCTCCCCGACGTCCTTGGCGGTCTGCGCCAGGACATCCGGAGTGATGTTAACGCCGGCCAGGCCGAGGCTGTTGACCCACTGGGCGGCCGTTTCCACGGTTCCGCCGGTCAGTGCCGTGGGGGCGTTCATGGCGAAGTAGATGCCGCGGTCGATCGAGATGGCCGCCACGAGCGCCATGATGGCGACGAAGGATTCCATCAGCATGCCGCCGTAGCCGATCAGGCGCGTCTGGCGTTCCTTCTCGATCAGCTTCGGCGTCGTGCCGGAGGCAATCAGGGCGTGGAAGCCGGAGAGGGCGCCGCAGGCGATGGTCACGAACAGGAACGGGAAGACGGCTCCGGAGAAGACGGGGCCGTTGTCACGGGACGCGAACTCGCTGAAGGCCGGGACGGTGATCTCGGGCCGGACCACGATGATGGCCAGGGCCAGCATCACGATCACGCCGATTTTCATGAAGGTGGAGAGGTAGTCGCGCGGGGCCAGGAGCAGCCAGACGGGCAGGATCGCGGCGATGAAACCGTAGATGATCAGGCCCCAGGCGATGGTGACCTTGTCCAGGTGGAAGAACGCGGCACCCCATTCGGTGCCGGCCACGGCGCCGCCGCCGATGATGGCGGCCATCAGGAGCACGAAGCCGATGAGCGAGACTTCCATAACCTTGCCGGGGCGAAGGTAGCGCAGGTAGACGCCCATAAAGAGGGCGATCGGAATGGTCATGCCGACGGAGAACACACCCCAGGGGCTCTCGCCGAGGGCGTTGACCACAACGAGGGCCAGGATGGCGACGATGATCACCATGATCAGCAAGGTGGCGACGAGGGCCGCGGTACCGCCGATCACACCGAGTTCCTCACGCGCCATCTGGCCCAGCGAACGGCCGCCGCGACGCATGGAGAAGAAGAGGACGAGGTAGTCCTGGACGGCGCCGGCAAGGACGACGCCGATGATGATCCAGATGGTGCCGGGCAGGTAACCCATCTGGGCCGCGATGACCGGGCCCACGAGGGGTCCGGCGCCGGCGATGGCGGCGAAGTGGTGGCCGAACAGGACGTTGCGGTCGGTGCGGACATAGTCCTTGCCGTCCGCCTTGTACTCGGCCGGGGTGGCGCGGCGGTCGTTGGGCCTGGTGATGTAGCGTTCGATCACCTTGGAGTAGAACCGGTAGCCGATCAGGTAGGTGCAGACCGAGGCGAACACGAACCAGATGGCGTTGACGGTCTCGCCGCGGACGATCGCGAGCATAAACCAGGCGACTCCGCCCAGCAGCGCGATGGTTACCCAGAGGGCGATTTTGGTGGGGGTCCACTTGCGCTCTTCGGCGTCTCGGACGGACTCGTCGACGGCGGTGGCCGGCAGCCCCGGCACCGGCGTGAGGCCGTCGTCGGCGTCGTCGAGTTGCGCGGTGCTTGGCCCGCGATCTGGCACTGTGCCCATGTCTCCTCCTTGAGAAACCCGTGGCCGATCAGCAGTCGGATCCGCCCATGGCACCCTATCAACGCCGTGATCGGTTGGGCCTGTCACCGCGGCCGCATTGCCATACGGCTCGTTGAGCGGCGCACTGGCCGCGGTGAACGGCGTCACATGGGGCGCTCAGGCCGGGCCGGTGAGCTGCATCAGGCGGGCCGTCCAACGTCAACCTGACCGGGCGTATCACGCAGCCAATTTACTTCCCGCGGATCTGGTGCATCAGTTCCTGGGCCGATTGCCTCAAAGTTGGCCGTGGCGGATGGAGTTCCTGACGCCACCCGAAAATCAGTTCCTCCAAGGCGGTTTCCTCGTTCCCTCTGGCTAGCCAAACAACCTGATACTCCCAAAAGACGTTGGCAGCGTAGTAGTCCGCCACGATGTACGAGTCGAGGGGGCCATCTTCCGGCGACGAACTAACGACTTCAGTCCAATAACCGCTTGTATGTTCCGGATAGAAGAGAATCAGTCGGTTCGAGTAGTCACCCTTGGTGATCACGCCAAGGCGGCCGTGCGGTTCCCAAAATTCCTTGTCCGCAAGCAGACGCAACAGGCTCCGTCGGTCGCGCTGTCCTGATTTCACTACGACCGAGCACCTCCTAGGACGTCATTCTGAGGATCCAAATTTACCCAACTCAGCCGACGGTGGGGCGCTCAGGCCGGGCCGGTGAGCTGCATCAGGCGGGCCTCGCACAGGTCCAGCCACCTCACCTCGGCCTCGGTCTGGAAGATCAGCGAGTCGAGGACCAGGAGCTTCGCGGTGTCCGCCGGTCGGGGGTGCACGACGCTCTCGCGCCGCGCTTTGGTGTACTCCTGCAGGGCCCGGATCGAGACGGCCCGCTGCGCCTGGATGAGTGCGCCGACGTCGACGTCCGGGAGGGTCAGTGCGAGGGCCAGTTTGATGGCGAGCTCGTTGCGGGGCGGGCTGGTACGGCCCACGGGCGCCCGGAACCAGTCCCGGGCCTCGGCGACGCCGGCGGCGGTAATGCTGTAGACGACGTGGCCCTCGCCGTCCGCGCCGTCTTTTTGCACGAGACCGTCGCGTTCCAGCCGTTCGAGGGTGGTGTAGACCTGCCCGATGTTGAGGGGCCAGGACGAACCGGTGCGGTCCTCGAATTCGGTCCTGAGCTGATACCCGTAGCGCGGCCGGTCCTGCAGCAGCGCGAGAAGGCTGTGGCGGATAGACATGGTGCTCCCGAGGGTAGCTGGACGATGGTATACACGCGCCCCAAGACGCGTGTATACCCCGTATGGAATCACACTATCGTCGTTTGCCCCGGAGACCCGCATAGATATGCCGGACCGCGCATGCCATTGGTCACATCCTGCTACATGACCAGAAGTACCTTGCCCACGTGCTCACCGGAGTCGAAGTAGCGGTGCGCGGCCTGGACCTGGTCCAGCGGGAAAGTCTTCGCGACCAGAGGGTGGATCCGCCCGTCCGCCAGCAAGGGCCAGACGGCGTCACGGACGGCGTTCATTATGACCGTCTTCTCCTCCACGGGCCGGGGCCGAAGTGAAGTCGCGATAATGGCAGCCCGCTTCCGGAGCAGCTGGCCGAGGTCCAGCTCCCCCTTGGTGCCGCCCTGCAGCCCGATCACGACCAGCCGGCCGTAGTCGGCCAGCGCGTCGACGTTCTGGCCGAGATATTTGGCGCCGACGACGTCGAGGATGACGTCCGCGCCTTTCCCGCCGTTCTGTTCGCGAAGGCTGTCCGGGAAGTGCTCCTCGGAGTAGTTGATGGCGATATCGGCGCCGAGGAAGGCCTTCGCGGTGCCGACCTTCTCGGCCGAGCCGGCTGTGGTGGCCACGCGGGCGCCCAAGGCTTTGGCGAGCTGGATGGCCATAGTGCCGATGCCGCCGGTGGCCCCGTGGACGAGCACGGTCTCCCCTGCCTGGAGCTGGGCCGTCATGACCAGGTTCGAATAGACAGTGGCCGCGACCTCCGGCAACGACGCAGCGGTAACCAGGTCTACGCCGTCGGGAATCCTCAGCACCTGCCCGGCCGGAACCGCAACCTGGCCCGCATAGCCGCCGCCGGCCAGCAACGCCACCACTTTGTCCCCGACGGAGAACGGCTTGGTAACCCCCGGGCCAAACCCGGCGATCCGCCCGGACACTTCGAGTCCCGGGACCTCGGAGGCACCCGGAGGAGGCGGGTAGAAGCCCATACGCTGCTGCACGTCGGCCCGGTTGAGCCCGGCGGCAACGACGTCGATCAGCACCTCGCCGGGACCGGGCACCGGTGCCGGGACCTCCCGAAGTTCCAGGACCTCCGGACCGCCGGGCTCTGAGATGTAGACAGCCTTCATGGAGAACTCCCGATTCCTTACTGATTTCTTGCGGGCAGGGCGCCCGATGCACGCGGCACAGGCAGCACCCGTTTCCAGAGTAGGGGCCCCAACGGACAGCGTCTGCGAGCGCCGCCGCTTTTTTGTGGCTGCCTACCGGCTATGAAAGACTACTCGTTAGGGAAGGTTGTCCGAGCGGCCGATGGAGCTGGTCTTGAAAACCAGTGTGCGGTAACCCCGTACCAAGAGTTCGAATCTCTTACCTTCCGCGGACGCGCAATGATTTGCGCGGTTGAGGGGCCGGTTGGGGCAATCGCAAGGTTGCTCCGGCCGGCCTTTCCCGTCCCTCCCGGAGCCCGGCTTCCCGTTTCCCGCCTCCCGGTTTCCCGCCTCCCGGAGCGCAGACCACCGTCAGGCGGAGGGCTCCGCGGGTTCGACCAGCTCCACCGCATACGGCTTCGTCGCCGAGCGCCGCAGCGGAGGCCGCAGGCGCACCTGGTAGGGGCCGTCCCGGAAAATGGCGCGGGGATCCATCTGGATCACCAGCAGCGGCTGATCCCTGCTGATGTCCACCCGCACCAACGTGCCGTCACGGCGCCCGTTGACCAGCAGCGGGGTGGCCGGCTCCACCGCGGTATTCCCGAGCAGTTCCCGGTTGCCTGCCGGAGCCCCGAGATACAGGATGCCGTGCGCGCGCCCCACGACGGTCAGCGGGATGAGGAGGTTGGGCGTCGAGGCGTCGGGGGCGGGCGCGTCCGGTGCGGAGCCGCGGTGGCGGGATGCTTTCCGGGTTGCCGACGACGCCGCGGCCGCGGACCGGCTGCACTCCGGGCAGCGGGTGCGCTCCCCGACGTCGGCCAGCATCGTCACGAGAAGGCCGCGCGGCGCCGAGGCCCACTTGTCCGCTACCGATCCGCACCACCGGGTGTGGAACTCGTGCCCGTATTTCATGACGTAGACCTGGCCGTGGCCCAGGACCGGCATCCCGTCCCGCCAGGCGGCCGGCGCTACCGGTTTGAGTTCGCCCACGGCGCTGGCGCGGCCCCCCGCGGGCTGGCCGGACTTGAGATATTTGCGGAGGAGCGGGTTGGGCGGCCGTTTTGGTCCTGGGATGGCGGGGCCTTCCTTTGCGGAGGGAGCGCGGTCTGCTCCCCGTGGTTACCCCCTGTCTAGCTTGCGGGCTTTTCCCCCAAGTTGCCAGCCGGATGGGACACTTTTTCGCCGGTCCGGACACACCAGGTGAGGGTTAGAATTTCGGCATGACACCACAGGAGCTTGCCAACCTGGCCCATGTGCGCCGGGCGCGGGACCTGATCGACCGCCACTACGCGCGCCCGCTGGACGTGCCCACGATGGCGGCCGGGGCGCTGATGTCCCCGGCCCATTTTTCCCGGCAGTTCAAAGCCGCCTACGGCGAGACGCCCTACAACTACCTCATGACCCGGCGGATCGAGCGTGCCATGGCGCTGTTGCGGGACGGCGCCTCCGTGACCGAGGCGTGCATGGAGGTCGGGTGCACGTCCCTCGGGTCTTTCAGTTCCCGGTTCACCGAGGTGGTGGGGATGACGCCGAGCGCCTACCGCGACCTGGAGCACCGCGCCGCGAAGGCCATGCCGCCCTGCGTCGCCCGGCAACACACACGGCCGCCGCGGAAACCGAGCAGGATCGAAGAAGCGCCGCCACTCCCCCGCGCCTAGCGTGTGAACTATGAACATTTCACTGCAGTACGCACACATCACTGTCAACGACCTCGACGAGTCGCTCGCCTTCTATCGCGACGTTCTCGGGCTGGAGGTACGCAACGACGTCGGCTCCGACGGGCACCGCTGGATCACCCTGGGCAGCACCAGCCAGCCCGACCTGGAGATCGTGCTTTCGCCCCCGCATGCCGGCCGTTCCCAGGACGACGGCGACGCGCTCCAGCAGCTGCTCACCAAAGGCGTCCTGCCCATCATCGTGTTCCGTACCGACGACCTGGACGCCACCTTCGAGAAGGTTCGGGCAGCCGGGGCGGAGGTCCTGCAGGAGCCCATCGTCCAGCCGTGGGGTCCGCGCGACTGCGCGTTCCGGGATCCCTCCGGCAACATGGTCCGCTTCAACCAGGGCTGACCGGCTGCGACCAGCCGCTCCCTGGAGGGGGGCATGTCGGCATACCCGTTGAAACGGTCGGACCCCGGGCATAGGGTCGTCCTTGTCTGACCCACCCATCAGTGAGCGGCCGCCGGCGACCCGGCCGGACCGCCCAGAAGCAGGAGAGCCCACCATGCCGAAACCCGACATCACCCCCGGCGCACCGTGCTGGATCGACCTCATGACCTCGGACACCGAGCAGGCGAAGAAGTTCTACGGCGAACTCTTCGGCTGGACCTTCGAAGCCGGCGACGAGGAAAAGTACGGGGGCTACATCATGGCCTCCAAGAACGGTAAGACCGTCGCCGGAGTGATGCAGAAGATGGCGGAGCAGGCCGGCTTCCCGGATATGTGGAGCACCTATCTGCGCGCCGATGACGCGGCCGCGACTGCCGATGCCGTGAAGGCCCACGGCGGCCAGGTTTACATGGAGCCCATGGACGTCCCGGAGCAGGGCAAAATGGCGATGTTCGCCGACGCCACCGGCGCCTCGATCGGGATCTGGGAGCCGCACGAGATGAAGGGCTTCGAACTCGCTGCCGAGCCCGGCGCTCCCGCCTGGCACGAACTCCACACCAAGGATTACCCCGCAGCGGTGAAGTTCTACCAGGACGTGTTCGGCTGGGACACGGACGTTATGAGCGACACCCCGGAGTTCCGTTACACCACTCTGGGCGCCGGAAACGCCGCCAAGGCCGGGATCATGGACGCCTCGGGCTACCTCCCCGCCGAGGTGCCCTCCAACTGGCAGGTGTACTTCGCCGTCCAGGACGCGGATGCGACCTCGGCCCAGGCCGTGTCGCTGGGGGCGACCGTCATCCAGGCCCCCGAGGACACCCCGTTCGGCCGGCTCGCCACACTGAGCGATCCCACGGGGGCAATGTTCAAGATCGTCGCCGAGACCGCTCCGGAGGGCTCGCGCAACGAAAACGCCTAGGACCCGGCGCTTTCATAAATCCTTTGGAAAAATTGCTGTAAGAAATACCGGCCATCCGCTTCCCAAGCGGCTACTGGCCGGTATTCTTTTGACTGCCCGGGCCGGGGGAAGGCCGGGGCAGTCAGAAGAGCTCTACCAACACCGTCGCTGGGGCCCCCTTGTTGGGCCCCGCAACGGCTGCGAGGCGGTCCGCTGGGGGCCGTCCCGCCGAATGCGCATGCAATCCACCTTGTGTTCATTCACCTCTGTTTTGCTGTGCCGGAATCTGCTTGACCAGGAGCAGACCGGCCGGTCCGCGGGCCTTATCCCGGACATCGCACCCAGCCCTTACCCGGGCACCCTAATGAGAGTTAGAGCGGATGAAAATCACACCTTGGAAAACAGCGCTGGGCACTGCGCTGTCCGCGGGGCTCATCGCAGCGCCGCTGACGGCCGTGCCGGCCGCCGCACTGGAGGCCTCACCGGCAGCCGCCGGAACATCGCCAGTGGTCATCAGCGAGGCGTACCTGAGCGGCGGTAGCGCCGGAGCGGCCTACAAGAACAAGTTCGTCGAGTTGTACAACACCTCGGATGCCCCGGTTACGCTGGACGGCTGGTCCATCCAGTACCGCTCCGCCACCGGCGCCGCAGCCCCCAGCACAACGGCGGCCCTCGCCGGCAGCATCCCCGCCAAGGGGTACTACCTGCTCAAGGGCGGAAGCAACGGCACCGCCGGGCTGGACCTGCCCGCCGCCGACGCCACCGCCGCCGGCTTCAACCCCGCGGGCGCGGGCGGGACAATCGTCCTGGCCAAACAGGCCACAGCCCTGGGTGAGCTTGCCACCGGCTCGGTTGTCGAGCCCGCGAACGTTGCCGACCTCCTCGGCTACGGGACCTCCAACACCTTCGAAACCCGGGCCGCAACACCGCCGTCGGGCAATACGGACGTCAAGAGCATGAACCGCAACGGCGGCACGGACAGCAACACCAACGCCGCCGACTTCACGCTCAACGCCACCATCACCCCCAAGGCCGCCAACGGCGTCGCCGATCCCGGACCGGTAGATCCGGGCCCAGGCACACCCCCGGCCGCCAAGACCATCGCCGAAATCCAAGGCACCGGCACGGCCAGCCCGCTCGCCGGAACGGCCTTGACCACTCGCGGCAAGGTGACCGCGGCCTTCCCGACCGGCGGCTTCGCAGGCTTCTACCTCCAGACCCCGGGCACCGGCGGCGACCTGACGCCGGCCAACCACACGTCGTCGGACGCGATCTTCGTCTACGCCCCCTCTGCCGTCGCGTCGGTCCAGATCGGCGACTACGTGGAAGTCACCGGTGACGTCGCCGAGTACTACGGCATGACCCAACTCAATGTCGCCGCCGCGGCCGGGGTCACGAAACTGACTGATGCCGCCCCGGAGGTCAAGCCCACGGGCTTTAGCCTCCCTGCCGACGAGGCTTTCCGCGAATCCCTGGAGGGCATGCTGCTGACGCCGCAGGGCGCCGTCACGGTCGCGGACAACTTCTCCCTGAACCAGTACGGCGAAATCGGACTGGCCGGCGGCACCACCGCGCTGGAGCAGCCCACCGCCGTCGCCCCCTACGGTTCGGCGGACTACACCGCCACGGTTGCGGCCAACGCCGCACGCGGCATCAAGCTCGACGACGGCGCCAGCACCAACTTCCTCAAGGACGCCACCACCAAGGCCCAGACGCTGCCGTACCTGACCACGGCGGATCACGTCCGGGTCGGCGCGCCGGTGACCTTCAAGACCAACGTGGTGCTCAGCTACGCGAACAACTCCTGGAAGTTCCAGCCGCTGACCCAGCTGACTGCCGAGAACGCGGACACCGTCCAGCCGGCCGGCTTCGGCGCGACCCGTGCGGACGCTCCGGCCGCCGTCGGGGGCAACCTCAAGCTGGCCTCGTTCAACGTCCTGAACTACTTCCCGACCACCGGCGATCAAATCCCCGGCTGCACCTTCTACACGGACCGAGCCGGGAACCCGATCACCGTCAAGGGCGGCTGCGACGTCCGTGGCGCGGCCAACGCTGAGAACTTCAAGCGCCAGCAGGACAAGATCGTGGCGGCCATCGCCAAGTCCGGCGCCGACGTCGTCACCCTCATGGAGGTGGAGAACTCGGCCCAGTTCGGCAAGAACCGGGACGATGCCCTGGCCAAGCTGGTGGACGCGCTCAACATCGCCACCCCCGGCATCTGGGACTACGTCCGTACTCCGGCCAACGCTCCCCCGCTGGCTGACGAGGACATGATCCGCACTGCTTTCATCTACAAAAAAGCCGCCGCCGAGCCGGTGGGCGAATCCATCATCCACAACGACACCATCGCATTCGCCAGTGCCCGCAAGCCGCTGGCCCAGGTCTTCAAGCCGGTCGGCGCGGGCGATGACAAGAAGTTCATCGCGATCGCCAACCACTTCAAGTCCAAGGGTTCGGCCGCGACTCCGGACGACACGGACAAGGGCCAGGGCGCCTCGAACCTCGCCCGCACCGCCCAGGCCAAGTCCCTGCTGGCCTTCTCCGACGAACTCCAGAAATCCAAGGGCACCGACAAAGTGTTCCTGATCGGCGACTTCAACTCCTACGCCAAGGAAGACCCCATCAACGTCCTCACGGCCGCGGGGTACGTCAACCAGGACGAAAAGGCCAAGACCGCCGACGGGAACGCCAAGCACTCGTACCTCTTCGGCGGGCTCGTGGGGTCACTGGACCACATCCTCGCCTCGCCGGCCGCCAACGCCGTCGTCACCGGCGCGGATATCTGGAACATCAACTCGGTTGAATCTGTGGCACTGGAATACAGCCGCTACAACAACAACGTCACCAACTACTACGCACCGGACCAGTTCCGTGCCAGCGACCACGATCCCGTGGTGGTGGGCCTGAACCTTCTTCTCACCCCGGCGAGCGTCGAGCTGAACTTCCTGGGCATCAACGACTTCCACGGCCGCATCGACTCAAACACCGTGCAGTTCGCCGGAACGATCGAAAAGCTCCGGGCCGCCGCGGCCCCCGGCGCCACCGCGTTCCTCTCCGCGGGCGACAACATCGGCGCGTCCCTGTTCGCGTCGGCCGTCGCCAAGGACCAGCCGACCATCGACGTGCTGAACGCGCTGGAGCTGCGCACCTCGGCCGTGGGCAACCACGAGTTCGACGGCGGCTGGGCGGACCTGCGTGACCGGGTGGTCGCCGGCGGCAGCAACGCCAAGTTCCCCTACCTCGGCGCCAACGTCTACAAAAAGGGCACCACCGAGCCGGCCCTGCCGGAATACACCGTGCTGGACATGAACGGGATCAAGGTGGCCGTGATCGGCACCGTGACCCAGGAAGTGCCCTCCCTGGTCACCCCGTCCGGGATCGCTGACCTTGAATTCGGTGACGCTGTGGACGCCATCAACCGTGTCGCCGCCAAGATCAAGGCCGGCAAGCTCGCCGACGTGATCATCGTCGAGAACCACGACGGCGCCGGTTCCGGCGCCCCCGAAGGCGCCACCCTGGAGCAGGAAGTGGCCGCCGGCGGCCCCTTTGCCAAGATGGTCCAGAAGGTCACCCCGGATGTCGCCGCGATCTTCAACGGCCACACCCACAAGCAGTACGCGTGGGACGCCCCCGTCCTGGATGCCGCCGGACAGCCGACCGGCAAGACCCGTCCGATCGTCCAGACCGGCAACTACGGCGAGTTCATCGGCCAGATCCAGCTCACCGTCGACACCAAGACGATGGCGGTCACCGGTTACAAGGCTGCCAACGTCAAGCGCAGCACGGACCCGGCGGCCGACCTGGTTGCCGCGTACCCCCGGGTGGCCGCAGTGAAGGCCATCGTGGACAAGGCCGTCGCGGACGCAGCCGCGATCGGCAACCAGCCGATCGGCAAGGTCACCGCGGATATCACGACGGCGTTCGGCGGCTCACCGGCCGTCCGCGACGACCGCTCCAGCGAGTCCACCCTGGGCAACCTGGTGGCCGACTCGCTGGTGGACACCCTCAAGGCGCCGGAACTCGGCGGCGCAGAGATCGGCGTCGTCAACCCCGGCGGGCTGCGCAACGAGCTCTACTACGCACCCGAAGGCACCGTCACCTACGCCGAGGCCAACGCGGTCCTGCCGTTCGTGAACAACCTCTGGACCACGTCGCTGACCGGTGCCCAGTTCAAGACGCTGCTCGAGCAGCAGTGGCAGACCAACCCGGACGGCACGGTCCCCAGCCGCGCCTACCAGCAGCTGGGCCTGTCCAAGAACATCAACTACACCTACGACGCCGCCCGTGCCGCGGGCGACCGGATCACCGCAATCCGCATCAACGGTGCCCTGATTGATCCGGCGAAGTCCTACCGGATCGGGACGTTCAACTTCCTGGCCACAGGCGGCGACAACTTCCGCATCTTCAAGGAAGGCACCGGGACCAAGGATTCCGGCCTCGTGGACCGGGACGCGTGGATCAAGTACCTGCAGGCGCACAACCCCGTCTCGCCGGACTTCGCCCGCCGCTCCGTGGCCGTGGTGAACACCACCGCAGCCGAGGTCAAGGGCGGGGACGCCATCACCCTGGCGGTCTCCAAGCTGGACCTCACCTCGCTCGGCAGCCCGGCCAACGCCTCGCTGCGGGCCGAATTCACGGACGCCGCCGGGACGGTCACCGCCCTGGGCAGCATCCCGGTCACCGCCGGCGCCGCCACGGTGAACGTCAAGGTGCCTGCCGGTGCCGCCGCCGGAACGGGCACCCTGGTGCTCACCGCCGTCGAATCCGGCACCGTGGTAAAGGCCGCAGTAAACGTCGCCGCCAGCACCCCGGTTCCGCCGAAGTGCACGGCGCCTGTCCCGCCGACCAAGTGGTACGACTTCGCCGGGTGGATCAAGTACACGATCGCCTGGGTGAAGTACCAGAAGTGCCTGCGGGGCTAAGCGCCTAGCCTGCCAGGAATGAGCATGCCCCTCCCCTGGCCGGAGCGGTGGACACAATGCGTAAATGTCCACTGCCCGGCCCGGGGAACGGGCATGCTCATTTTTTGTGCGGCGCGGTGCAGGACAGGCGCCGCAGGAGGCCGCAGGTCCCGTCACGTACCGTCGCGGTGCCGCTGGGACTGGTGGGACCTGTGGGGGCGTTGATATCATTGCGCATGCGAAAAGGGAGATTTAACCGCGCAGTCGGCATTTTTATCGCCCTGACCGCAGGCGGTGCGGCCGCGCTTTTGTGGTTCGCCGTCGCCGCCGGCGGCCCCGCGCTCAGCGAGTCCCCCGCCCACGGCCTCTTCTTCGGTTTCTGGAGCATCCTCTACAACACGGATGCGCCCGCGCCCCGCATCATCCTGGCCGCCATCGCCATGGCACTGCTCCTGGCCGCCGGCGTCGCCACCGTGGACCGGCGCATCGCCAACCGCTCCCGGCGTTCCGCGAACCCGCTCACCGGCCCGCTCGCGCCGCGCGTGGTGATGGCAGCGACCCGGGGTGAATATGCCGGCCCCATCCGCGTCACCGTGCTGATCCCGGCCCACAACGAGGAAGTATCGCTGCCCCTGACGGTCGCGTCCCTCCTCGAGCAGTCGCGCCGCCCCGACCGCGTCATCGTCGTCGCCGACAACTGCACGGACGCCACGGTGTCCCTCGCCCGGGAGGCCGGCGTCGAGGTCATCGAATCCGTCGGCAACACGCAGAAGAAGGCCGGCGCGCTCAACCAGGTCCTCAAGGAGTTGCTCCCCGATCTGGGCGACAACGACGTCGTGATGGTCATGGACGCCGATACCCGGCTCGACGACGGTTTCCTCGCCGCCGCGGTGGACCGCTTCACCAACGACCGGGCCCTGATGTCGGTGGGCGGCCTGTTCTACGGCGAGGAAGGCCACGGACTGATCGGCCAGTTCCAGCGCAACGAATACCTGCGCTACAGCCGGGAAATCGGGCGGCGCCGCGGCCGCGTGTTTGTGCTGACCGGGACCGCATCGATGTTCCGCTCACGGGCCCTGCGGACCGTGGCGGAGAGCCGCGGCGTGTCCATTCCCGGCGCCCCGGGCGATGTGTACGACACCGCCGCGCTGACCGAGGACAACGAGCTCACGATCGCGCTGAAGTCGCTGGGCGGGCTCATGATTTCGCCGGCACAGTGCACCGTGGTGACCGAGCTGATGCCCAGCTGGCGGACCCTCTGGTCGCAGCGGCTGCGCTGGCAGCGCGGGGCCCTGGAAAACATCGGCGCCTACGGCATCACCCCGCAGACCCTCCGGTACTGGGCCCAGCAGCTGGGGATCGGCTACGGCGTCATCGCGCTGGGGTCCTATCTTTTGCTAATCTTCCTCATGGTCTTCTCCCTGGACACGTGGGTCTGGTTCCCGTTCTGGCTGGGGCTGGGCGGCCTGTTTATGGTCGAACGCGTCGCCACGGTATGGCAGGGCGGCTGGCGTGCCCGGCTGCTGGCCGTCACCCTGTTCCCGGAACTGTTCTTCGACATGTTCCTCAACGTCGTCTACCTCAAGGGTGTCGCGGACATCTCGCTCGGCCGGACCGCCAGCTGGAAACACGTCGCACACGTCAAACCACGCGAAGCCATGGGGGCCGAACGCTCATGACCATCACCGCCGTCGTTGTCCCGGCCGGAATCCTGTTCCCCGAAGACCTCCTGCACTCGCAGTGGTTCGCCATCCTCGCCACCTTCGTAGCGATCAACACCGTGATGTACGCCGCCCTGGCGCTGGCGAAGATCCTGCCCAAGGTGCACCCGTCCGACTGGATCCGGAACCGGAACGAACGCTCGGAAACCCGCAGCATCCACCCCGACGCCGCGAACTAGGGCGCGTCCGGACGCAGGATGTCCCGGGCGATCTCGTCAGCATCGTGGAGGGTGCGCTGGCCGCTGGGATAGACCGGCCCGTCCTGCTGACGGGCCTCGGCGGCGATGGCCGTGCCCCACTGCGCCGCGGAAAGCTGCAGCCCCAGCACATACACACCCTCGGAGACCGAGCCGTTCGCGCCGACCGGCCGGTACGGGTGCGGGACAACATCCAGCCCGGAACTCTGCACAGGAATGCCCTCGACGCTCATCATCAGCCGCGGACGCACCACACCGTCCGCTAGGAGCTGCTCCAGGAGGGGTGAGGCGTTGACAGCCACGCGGTTGGCCGGCGCCAGGGCCTCCACCAGCACGGAGGCTTCGACGGTTGCACCGCCGCTATCCGCGGCCACCCAGGGCGAGGCGGCGGTGAAGGTCCGGTTCCTCCGGTCGACGTCGAACTTGGGGTCGGGGCCCACAAAGCTGACCACCCCGGCACGGACCAGGGCCGCGAGCTGCTCGGCGCGGAGGGCGGGCGGGCCGCTGGCGAGCCCTTCGACAAACGACTCGAACCAGCCGCGCAGCCCGGCGACCCACGACTCGTCGGTGATCCCGCCGTCGGCCACGGCCGTTTTCAGTACCGCCCGCCCATGGTGCAGGGCACCGATCGCCATCTTCACGGGGTCGTCCTCGCCGAGCGCGGAGCGGCGGGCGTCGTCGAGCAGGTAGTCGACGACGGCGGCGTCCAGGTCCGCCCGCGCGGGGAAGCTCCGGCCGGCCAGCGGTGCGGCCAGGCCCAGCAGGTCCAGGCGGTGGGCCGGGTCCACGTGCGCGCCGATCACCTCAGCGGCGGCATCCTCCCATTTGACGGTGGAGTGGGCGTGCGGGTGCAGGGCCTCCTCCAGACCGGCGAGGAAACCTGCCGGATCCGCGCCCACAGCGTCCGGACGGGACCGCGCCAGGGTGGAGTAGTAGGCCCAGATAACGTCCCGGTGCAGCAGGGGCCAGAGGTCGTGGTCGAAGGCGGGGAGGATGCCTGCGGCAGTGAACCGGGCTAGCGCCTCCCCGGTGAAGTACCGCAGTGACACCGTCGACGGGTAGTACCCGGCGAGGGTCGCCTTCGCCCGGTAGGGGGTCCCGCGGCGTGACGCGGCGATGATGAACGGTTCGCGCCCGGACGGCAGGTATTCCAGGCCCTCACCGTCCGGCGACGGGAGGAACTTGCCGCCGCGGCCCTCGGTCAGCTGGCCCATCACGTCGAAGAAGTTCAGGCCCATGCCGCGCACCAGAACCGGCTGGACGGCGGGGATCACTGACCAGTCGACGTCGGCCGGCGCGGCCGGAGGCAGGTACGTGAGTCCCAGGTCCTGTGCCGCCGACTGCAGCTCACGCTGCTCCGGGCTGAGCCTGGATTCCAGGTGCCCGAGCGCCAGCACTACGGACCCGACGTTCAGCGCGGTACCGTCCGCGAGCCCGACGTCGAACCCGGCGTCCGGACGCGTCCGCGCCCGCCGGACCGACGTCGCGGTGGTCTGGTGGAAGTCAACGCTCACCCCGGCGGGCAGCACCGCCAGAAGATCCTCCACGGTGGAGCGCAGATACCGGCCATAGAGGGCGCGGCTGGGGAAGTTAGCGGAATCCAGCCCGGCCAGCTCGGTGCGCTCCTCGGCGGTGAGCGCCGGATGCGGGTCCCGCCGCTGCCGGTGGCGCCACTGGTCAAAGGTGCAGCCCGCCAGCGGCCTTGCCAGCTCGGGGTTTTCGGGCACCACCGTGGGGTAGAAAGATTGTGTGTTCATTAGGTAGAGCCTGGACTGGCCCGGCTGCCAGACATGGCCCGGCCCGGCAGGATAAGGGTCGATCACGTCGATGTGCAGGGTGGATTCCGGGGTGGCGGGCTCCCAGTTGGCGAGCAGCCGCTCCAGCACGCTGGTGCCCCGGGGTCCGGCGCCGATCAATGCCGTCCGGATGCTTTGCGATGTGCCCACGGCATCCAGAGTATCCGCATCCGGGCCGCCGCCTTGACTTGCCTGCCCGGCGCTGGTGTTGCTTGGATGGGCCCATGACCACCTCTTCAGCTGAGTATCCCACCGCGTCCGGCGAGCTCTCCGGGGCCTCCTCCGGCACCGCTCCCGAACCCGTCGACGAGAACATCTGGCTGGAGGAGATCTACGGCGAACAGCCATTGGCTTGGGTCCGTGAGCAAAATGCCCGCACCGAGGAACTGCTGGAGGACGCCGAGTACGGCGAGCTCGAAGGCCGGATCCTCGAGGTCCTGGACTCCACCGACCGGATCGCCATGGTGGGCAAACACGGCCAGTGGTACTACAACTTCTGGAAGGACCGCGGGAATCCCAAGGGCCTGTGGCGCCGGACCGACTGGGACAGCTACCGGGCCGGGTCCCCCGACTGGGAGGTGCTCCTGGACGTGGACGCGCTCGCCGCGGCGGAGGGCGAGGAGTGGGTCTTCCACGGCGCCAGCTTCCTCCGTCCCGCGGAGGGGCAGCCGCACCGGCGTGCCCTGCTGGCGCTGTCTCCCGACGGCGGCGATGCGAACCGCTACCGCGAGTTCGACGTCGAGACCCGCAGCTTTGTTGACCCGGCGGAGGGCGGCTTTGACCTGCCGACGGCGAAGGGCAACGTCTCTTGGCTGGACGCCGACACGCTGCTGGTCGCGAGCACCGCCGCGGGTCTGCCGCGGACCAGCTCCTCATACGCCCGGACCGGGGTGCGGCTGCGCCGCGGCGAGTCGCTGGCCTCCGCCGAACGGCTCTTCGAGATCCCTGAGGACCACATGATGGCCCTCCTGGCGCACGATTCGACCCCTGGTTTCGAACGCACCTTCGCCGTGGACTGGATCAGCTTCTTCGAAAAGCGCACCTCGGTATTGCGCGACGGCGACTGGCTGGACATCGACGTGCCCAACGACGTCAACCTCAGTTCGCACCGGGAGTGGCTGCTCTTCCGGCCCCAGTCCGACTGGGACGTTGACGGCACCACCTACCCGGCCGGTTCGCTACTCGCGGCCGGCTTCGAGGATTTCCTGGCCGGCAGCCGGGAACTGTCCGTGCTGTTCACCCCGGATGAGCACACCTCGCTGCAATCCTGGAGCTGGACGCGGGACTTCCTGCTGCTGAACCTGCTCCGGGACGTCTCTTCCGAGATCCGGGTACTGGACCCGGAGCGGCCCGGCTCCGACGTCGCGTGGGCATCCACCGTCCTGGACGCCTGCCCGCCGCTGCATGACGTCAACGCCTACGCCGTGGATGACGAGGACGACGCCGACGACGCCGGCAGCGGGGCGGGTAACGACTTCTGGCTCGTCGCCACCGGATTCGCGACGCCGAGCACCCTGACCCGCGGCACGCTCACCCGTGCGGGGGTGGACGGGGTGGTCAGCTCGCACGAGGTGGTCCGGACCTCGCCGTCGTTCTTCGACGAGGACGCCTACGAGGTCCAGCAGCACTTTGCCGTGTCGCAGGACGGCACCCGGGTGCCCTATTTCCAGATTGCCGCCAAAGGCCTGGTGCTCGACGGGCAAAACCCGACGCAGCTCTCCGGCTATGGCGGATTCGAGATCTCCCGGACGCCGGCGTACAGCGGCGCCGTCGGCCGGGCCTGGCTGGAACGCCGCACGAAGGAGTCGGCGGGCGCCGAGGGCGCCGCGCCGCACAGCCGGGGCGGCGTCTACGTCGTGGCGAACATCCGCGGCGGCGGCGAGTACGGCCCGTCCTGGCACCGCGCCGCGCTGCAGGAGAAGCGGCACCGCGCCTACGAGGACTTCGCCGCCGTCGCGCAGGACCTGATAGCCCGCGGCGTAACGTCCCGCCAACGCCTCGGCTGCGTCGGCGGCTCCAACGGCGGGCTGCTGGTGGGAAACATGCTGACGCAGTACCCGGAACTGTTCGGGGCCGTCTCGTGCGGGGTGCCGCTGCTGGACATGCGCCGGTACAGCAAGCTCTCCGCCGGGTACTCGTGGATTGCCGAATACGGCGACCCCGATGTGCCCGAACAGTGGGAGTTCATCCGGACCTTCTCGCCCTACCACCTGCTCCGCGACGGGGTGGAGTACCCGGAAACGTTCATCTGGACGGCCACCTCGGATGACCGGGTGGGTCCGGTGCAGGCCCGCAAGATGGCGGCCCGCATGCAGGCCATGGGCATCCCCAACGTCTGGTTCCACGAGGCGCTCGAGGGCGGCCACGCGGGAGCCTCAGACAACCGCCAGGCCGCGGCCCTGCAGAGCCGCAGCCAGCATTTCCTGTGGCGAGCCCTCGCCGGCAGCGCCGCCTGAGCCCGGGAACCGACGCACCCGCCGACCGTTTTGCACTGCATGGCCCCTTCTGCGTATCCTTGGTTGGCTAGTAATAGCAATTGGAGACGTGCCAGAGCGGCCGAATGGGCTTCACTGCTAATGAAGTGTGGGGCACAACTCCACCGGGGGTTCAAATCCCCCCGTCTCCGCGTTTGGCCCCGGTCCTGGACCGGGGCCTTTTGCGTTCCCGGGTTTCTCGCGTTGCCGGGGTCCGCTGCGTTTTCGGCCGGGCCTGGGCCGCGGCGGCGGGGCCGGATGGCAGGATGGGCCCATGTCGACCAACCACGCGTTTGACGCGATCATCCTCGGCGGCGGCCACAACGGCCTCGCCGCGGCAGCGTACCTGTCCCGGGCCGGACGGAACGTCCTGCTGCTGGAAAAACTGGACCAGCCCGGCGGCGCTGCCGTATCTGCCCAGGCGTTCGACGGCGTTGAGGCCCGGCTCTCGCGCTACTCCTACCTGGTGAGCCTGTTGCCCCGGCAGGTCATCGACGACCTCGGCCTGCAGATCACCCTGGCGAGGCGGCGGTACTCCTCCTACACCCCGGATCCCGGCAACCCCGGCCGGGCACTGCTCATCGACAACGAGGACGCCGCGTCCACCGCCGCCTCGTTCGCCGCCGTCGGCGCGTCCGCGGATGAGTTCAAGGCCTTCAACGATTTCTACGCGGGCTGCGGAAAGCTCACGCGGGCACTCTGGCCCACCATGACCGCCCCGCTGCCCACCCGCTCCGAGGCCCGGGACCTCGCCGTCCGTGCCGGAGCCGCCGAGGCGTGGGAGAACATGATCGAACAGCCGGTGGGCCACGGCATCAGCCGGGCGCTCGGGCACGACCTGGTCCGCGGCGTTGTGCTCACCGACGCCCTCATTGGCACCTTCTCCCGGGCCGACGACGCCGACCTGCAGCAGAACATCTGTTTCCTCTACCACCTGATCGGCGGCGGCACCGGCGACTGGGACGTTCCCGTGGGCGGGATGGGCGCGGTGTCCGGAGAGCTGGAACGCGCCGCCCGGGAGGCGGGAACCACCATCCTGACGGCGGCCGAGGTCACCGCCGTCCGGCCGGGCGGTGTTGTTGATTACCGGCACGGCGGGCAACTTCACTCCGTCTCTGCCCCGTGGGTCCTGTCCAACGTGGCCCCGGTGGTCCTGGACCGGCTGCGCACCGCGGGCCGGGCCGGGGCGGGCGCGGAGGCTCCCGGGAAGGACCCCGCCGCGGTCCCGCAACCGGCGTGGAACCCGAATCATCTCCGCGAGGGGGCGCAGGTCAAGGTCAACCTGCTGCTCAAGCGGCTGCCCCGGCTGCTGGACGGCTCGGTCAGCCCCGAAGCGGCGTTCGGCGGCACCTTCCATATCAACGAGACGTGGTCCCAGCTGGATGCGGCGTACCTCAGTGCCGCGGCGGGAACAATCCCGGAGCCACTGCCGTGTGAGATCTACTGCCATTCACTGACCGACCCGAGCATCCTCGCCCCCGAGCTGCAGGCGGCCGGCGTGCAGACGCTCACGGTGTTCGGACTGCACGTTCCGGACCGGCTCATTACCGAGCAGAACAACGACGAGCGCCGGGCTGAGCTGGAGGCCGCCGTCCTCCGGTCGCTCAACAGTGTTCTCGCCGAGCCGGTGGAGGACCTGCTGCTGACCGGTCCGGACGGCAGGAAGTGCATCGAAACCAAGACCACACTGGACATCGAGCGCGCCGTAGGGATGCCCCGGGGCAACATCTTCCACGGCGGCCTCGACTGGCCCTTCCTCGAGGACGACGCGCCGCTGGACACGCCCGGACAGCGCTGGGGAGTGGCCACGGACGACCCGCAGATCCTGCTGTGCGGCTCCGGCGCCCGCCGTGGCGGGGCTGTCAGTGCCATCGGCGGGCACAACGCCGCCATGGCTGTCCTGGAGTCGGACCCCACGGTCGGCGCCTAGGGGCACGGCCGGCCCGCGCCCGGCGGGCCGGCGCCTAGCCTGCCTGGCCGAGGACCAGCGGGAGCACCGCCCCGGCCCCCGCTTGCCGGAGCGCACGCCCGGCGACGGTGACGGTCCAGCGGCTGTCCACGAGATCGTCCACCAGCATGACGCTCTGGCCCCGGATCCCCTCCAGGGCGGCGGCGAGTTCGGGTCCGACCACCAGCCGTTCCCAGACCCCCGCGAGCCGGTAGGCGCTGTTTCCGCCGCGGCCGCCTGTGGGTCCGCCGTGGGCCAGCTGCAGCTGACCCACGTACGGGATCCGTCCGATCTCGGAGATCCCCCGGGCCAGCGACTCCACCAGCTCCGGTTTCCCGCGGGACGGAATGCTCACGATCGCGGCCGGGCGGCCGGCGCCGCTCCAGCCCGGGGTCCGTGCGTCACCGGTGCCCCACTCGCGCAGGACCTGCACGCAGGCGCGCAGCATCCCCGGGTCCACGGCCCGGTCCGGGGCGCCCGCGGCGAAGGTCTCCCGCAGCGCCCCGCCCCAGCCAAGGTCGGTCAGGCGGGCCAGGACACGTCCATTGGCCAGGCTTTCCTCCGGCTTGATCTTGCCTTTCACATTCACGCCCAGGCGGTCCATGCCACTGGGCCACTGCAGCCGCGGTTCCAGCAGCATCCCGGCCCGGCTCAGTGTGGCGCCTGCCGCCTCTGTGGCGTCGGCGGCGATGTCGGCCGGGAACCATCGGCCCGCGCAGTTGTCGCAGCGTCCGCAGGCCGCGGCGGTTTCGTCGTCGAGGACGGAGGTGATGTATTCCATCCGGCACCCCGCCGTGTCCTGGTAGATCACCATCGAGTCCTGCTCGTCGACCCGGGCCTCGGCGATCCGGCTGTACCGCTCGGCGTCGTAGGTCCAGGGCTGGCCGGTGGAACGCCACCCGCCGCCGACGCGTTCGACTGCCCCGTCCACGGCCAGGACCTTCAGCAGCAGTTCCAGCGGCGTCCGGCGCAGGTCCACGCGGGCCTCCAGCGCCACCGTGGACACCGCGGTGCCCGCCTCGGCGAGGGCGGTCAGGACGGCGGCCGCTTTTTCCTCAGAGGGCATGGAAGCGGTGGCGAAGTACTGCCAGATGTCCCGGTCTTCGGCGCCGGGCAGGAGCAGGACGTCGGCGTTTGCGGCGCCACGGCCGGCACGGCCGACCTGCTGGTAGTAGGCCACCGGGGACGACGGCGCTCCGAGGTGCACCACGAATCCAAGGTCCGGCTTGTCAAAGCCCATGCCGAGGGCGGAGGTGGCGACCAGGGCCTTGACCTCATTGTCCTTGAGCAGCTGCTCGGCCCGCTCGCGGTCCGCGGGGTCCGTCCGGCCCGTGTAGGCCAGGACGTTGTGGCCGGCCTCGGCCAGGAGCCTGGCGGTGTCTTCGGCCGCTGACACCGTGAGGGTATAGATGATGCCGCTGCCCGGCAGGTCAGTCAGGTGCGTCAGGAGCCAGCCCAGCCGTTGCCTCGAGTCCGGCAGCCGCAGCACGCCCAGGCGCAGCGATTCTCGGCCCAGGGCGCCACGGATGGTCAGCACGCCGTCGCCGAGCTGTTCCTCGATGTCATGGACCACCCTGGAGTTGGCGGTGGCGGTGGTGGCCAGGACCGGGACGCTGTCCGGCAGCTGGGTGATCAGGTCCGCGATCCTGCGGTAGTCGGGACGGAAGTCGTGGCCCCAGTCCGAGATGCAGTGTGCCTCGTCAATGACCAGCAGCCCCGTGCGACGGACCAGCTCCGGCAGCTGGTTTTCGCGGAACGAGGGGTTGGTGAGCCGCTCCGGGGACACAAGGAGCACGTCCACCTCGTCGGCCGCGAGCTGTTCGCGGACCGTGTCCCAGTCGAGCTGGTTCGCCGAGTTGATGGCCACGGCCCGGACCCCGGCGCGCGCAGCGGCGGCAACCTGGTCGCGCATCAGGGCCAGCAGCGGGGACACAATCAGGGTGGGCCCGGCGCCGCGGCGGCGCAGCAGGAGGGAAGCGACGAAGTACACGGCGGACTTGCCCCAGCCGGTGCGCTGCACCACCAGGGCCCGGCGGCCGCCGTCGACAAGGGCCTCAATTGCTTCGAACTGGCCGTCGTGGAACTCGGCGTCGGGGTGTCCGACGAGTTCCCGCAGCACCGCCTGGGCCTGTTCCCGCGTCCCGGTACCCCCGGCGGAGGCGGGGTGGGCGGCGGAAAGGACTGCAGCGTTCTGGTTATTGGCCATTGCTTCAGTATCCCAGCCACCGCCGACAGCCACGAAGCCGGCGGCGGCCTATGTGGACAGTCCGTGTCCACATAGCAAGCCACTTCCGGGCGGCCGGGGCGCGGACCCCCGTAAGATAGAAGCCGTGACTAGCGACCAGACGAAGACTTTTGACCTCTCGGCTTCCTTCAAGGCCTATGACGTGCGCGGCATTGTGGGCGAATCCATCACCGCGGAAATCGTCGAAGCCGTGGGGGCTGCCTTCGTGGACGTCCTGGACCTCGCGGGCGAGACCGTGCTGGTCGGCGGCGACATGCGCCCCTCCTCCCCGGAGTTCAGCCGGGCCTTCGCCAACGGCGCGGCCACCCGCGGCGCCAACGTCCAGCTGCTCGACCTGATCTCCACCGATGAGCTCTACTACGCCTGCGGAGCACTGAACGCGGCCGGCGCCACGTTCACCGCCAGCCACAACCCGGCCGCGTACAACGGCATCAAGATGGCCAAGGCCGGCGCCGTCCCGATCTCCTCCGAGACCGGCCTGAAGGAAATCCAAGCTTTGGCCGAGGACTACCTCAACGCCGGCACCATCCCCGCCAAGGGCCCGCGCGGCCTGATCAGCGTCCGCGACGTGCTCAAGGACTACTCCGAGTACCTGCGCAGCCTCGTGGACCTGAGCGGCTCCCGTCCGCTCAAAGTGGTGGTGGACGCCGGCAACGGCATGGCCGGCATGACCACCCCGGCCGTCCTGGGCGACACCCTGCTGCCGAAGCTGCCGCTCGAAATTGTCCCGCTCTACTTCGAGCTCGACGGCTCCTTCCCGAACCACCCCGCCAACCCGCTGGAACCGGAGAACCTGCGTGACCTGCAGGCCGCCGTCGTCGAGCACGGCGCGGACATCGGCCTGGCGTTCGACGGCGACGCCGACCGCTGCTTCGTGATCGACGAAAAGGGCGAGCCGGTCTCCCCCTCGGCCGTCACCGGCATGGTCGCCCGCCGGGAGATCGCCCGCGCCAAGGCCAACGGCGAGGAAACGCCGACGATCATCCACAACCTCCTCACCTCCCGGGCCGTGCCCGAGCTGGTTGAAAATGACGGCGGCCGGGCGTTCCGCACCCGCGTGGGACACTCCTTTATCAAGGCCGTTATGGCAGCCGAGGGCGCGATCTTCGGCGGGGAGCACTCCGCCCACTTCTACTTCCGCGATTTCTGGAATGCGGACACCGGCATGCTGGCCGCCATGCACGTCCTGGCTGCCCTCGGCGAGCAGGACGGCCCGCTGTCCGAGCTCGGCCGCGAGTACGAGCCCTACCGGTCCTCCGGCGAAATCAACTCGGAGATCGAGGACAAGGCAGGCGCCGTGGAACGTGTCCGCGTCGACTTCCACGACGAGGACGTTGAGGTGGACTACCTCGACGGCAGCACGTTCATCGCCGCCGACGGCAGCTACTGGTTCAACCTGCGCCCGTCCAACACCGAGCCCTTCCTGCGCCTGAACGTCGAGGCCACCGACCAGGCAACCATGGAACGGGTCCGCGACCGGGTCCTGGCCCTGGTCCGGGGCTGAGGCAGTGACCGACGCGGCGAAAGCCCAGGAAACCGTCCTGCAGCCGGCCGATCCCGCGGAGGACTCATGGCGGGGTTCGGTGCCCGATGCCAGCGCCACTGACCTGGAGAACCTGCTCGGCACCGGTGTGGGCGCCGCCCAGGAACAGCTGGAGCGCAATGGCGGCTTCCTCCCGTTCGCCCTGGTGGTGGAGAACGACGGCGAGGTCCGCCTTGTCGCCGTCACCCCGGCGGATGCGGAGCCCGGCACCGAGGCCGACTTCGACGCCGACGGCATGATCAGTGATCTCACCGAGCTGCTCCGGCAGCACCGGGACGAGTTCCGCGCCGCTGCGATCGTCTGCGACATCACCCTCCTGGAAGAGGATTCGGACGCCATCCACGTGGCCGCCGAGCACCAGGACGGATCCGTGTTCGCGGCCGTGCTGCCCTACAGCGCCAATCCGGAGTCCCGCGAGCTGGAATTCGGCGATCTGGCCGCAGACGCCAACGAACCCGCCGTTTGGGTGGACTAGACCAGGCCCGTGCCATGAAGATCAACGCCTTTGCCGACGTGAGCCTGCGCGCCATGATGGTGCTCGCGGCGGCGCCGGACGGCGGACTGCTCACCACCCAGAGCATCTCGGATGCCGTCGGCACCCCGTACAACCACGTCAGCAAGGCCATGGCCAGGCTGCGGGAGCTGGGCCTGATCGACGTCGAACGCGGCCGTAACGGCGGCTCCCGGCTCAGTGGCGCCGGCCGTACCGCGACGGTTGGACAGTTGCTGCGGGCGCTGGACACCCGGACGGATCCCGCAGACTGCGCGGGCGCCGGCGGCACCTGCCCGCTGATCAACGAGTGCCGGCTGCGCGGCGCCCTGGGCCGCGCCCGCGAGGCCTTTTACCGTGAGCTTGACGACATTGTGGTGGCCTCCCTGCCCACTGAGAGGCAGATGAACCCCGTCTTCCAGGCCATCGGCCTGCGCCCCGGACTCCGGCCGGACCCCCAACCCGGCCTGTACCCGGGCTGACCGGGCCGCGCCTCCCGCGCCGGCGCCACCCGAGGCCCCCGTACCCGGCCTCCGGCACCCTCCGCAACCCAACAGCGTCAATTTGCAACCTTTTTCTACGGCGTGTAGAACTGAGGCATAAATACACGCATTTCAAATGCGGGTATTTCGGAACGTCCGGTTGAAGACACCGGGCCACTATCTCAGGAGTCAGCATGCTCTCGGACAAGTCCTTCCCCGTCATCGAGGCCACCCTGCCGCTGGTCGGTTCCCGGATCGGCGAGATCACCCCCAAGTTTTACGCCCGGCTCTTCGGCGCGCACCCCGAACTGCTGGATGGACTGTTCAGCCGCTCCAACCAGCGCTCGGGCAACCAGCAGCAGGCCCTGGCCGGGAGCATCGCCGCTTTCGCCAGCCACCTCGTGAGCAACCCCGGCACCCTCCCCGAGACCGTACTGTCCCGTATCGCCCACCGCCACGCCTCGCTGGGCATCACCGAGCCGCAGTACCAGGTGGTCTACGAGCACCTCTTCGCGGCCATCGCCGAGGACCTTGCCGAAGTCATCACCCCCGAGATCGCCAAGGCCTGGACCGAGGTCTACTGGCTGATGGCCGACGCGCTGATCAAGCTGGAGAAGGGCCTCTACGCGGCGCAGGCCAACGGCAAGATGTGGACCCCCTGGCGGGTTGCCGCCAAGACCCCCGCCGGCACCGGCTCCATGACGTTCGTGCTGGACCCGGCGGACGACACCCCCATCACCCCGGCATTGCCCGGCCAGTACGTCAGCGTCAAGGTCACGCTGCCGGACGGCCTGCGCCAGGTCCGGCAGTACTCGCTCTCCGGCGACGCCGGCACCAGCCGCAGCTTCACCACCAAGCTCGACGACGGCGGCGAGGTCTCCCCCGTGCTGCACAACAATGTGGAGGTGGGCGACATCATCGAGATCTCCAACCCCTACGGCGAAATCACCCTCAAGGACGGCGACGGCCCGGTGGTCCTGGCCTCGGCCGGCATCGGCTGCACCCCGTCGGCGTCGATCCTGCGCTCCCTCGCCGAGGCCGGCTCGGACCGCCAGGTGCTGGTCCTGCACGCCGAAAGCACCCTGGACAGCTGGGCCCTGCGCTCCCAGATGACGGACGACGTCGAGCGCCTCGACGGCGCCGAACTGCAGCTGTGGCTTGAGCAGCCCGTGACCGGGACCAAGGAGGGCTTTATGTCCCTGCGCGACGTGGACCTGCCGGCCAACGCCTCCCTGTACCTGTGCGGACCGCTTCCTTTTATGAAGAACATCCGCAACGAAGCCATCAATGCCGGCATCCCCGCCACCCGGATCCACTACGAGGTCTTCGGGCCGGACATCTGGCTCGCCAACTAAGTCCCCCCGCCTCCCTAACTTCGCTCCGCTCAGCCAGGGAACCCTCGGCGGCGGAGGCCCCTGTTGGGAACGACGGCGGCCCCGCACCTGCGATAGGTGCGGGGCCGCCGTCGTTGGTCATCCTGCTAGTGCGCGGACATCCGCTCCTTGAGGGAACCGAGCTCGGCGCGCAGCGCGTCCGGCAGCGAGTCGCCGAACTTCGCGTACCACTCCTCGATCGAGGCGAGCTCGGCGTCCCATTCCTCGCGGTCGACGCGGACGGCGTCTTCCACGTGGGCGTGGGTCAGGTCCAGGCCGGTCAGATCCAGGGCGTGGCCGGTCGGGACGAAGCCGATCGGCGTCTCGACCGCGTCGGCCTTGCCTTCAATGCGCTCGATGGCCCACTTCAGCACCCGGGAGTTGTCCCCGAAGCCCGGCCAGGCGAAGCCGCCGTCGGCCGTGCGGCGGAACCAGTTGACCAGGAAGATGTGCGGCAGACGCTCCGGGTTGGCCTTGCCGGAGACACTGATCCAGTGCTTCAGGTAGTCGCCGGCGTCGTAGCCGATGAAGGGCAGCATGGCCATCGGGTCGCGCCGGAGCACGCCCACCTGGCCGGCCGCGGCAGCGGTGGTTTCCGAGGACAGCGTCGAACCCATAAAGATGCCGTTGGTCCAGTTGCGGGCCTGGGTCACCAGCGGCACGGTGGTCTTGCGGCGGCCGCCGAACAGGATCGCGGAGACCTCAACGCCTTCGGGGCTGTAGTACTCCTCGGCGAGCATGTCGACCTGCGAGATCGGCGTGCAGAAACGGGAGTTCGGGTGCGCGGCGGGCTTGTCCGACGCCGGCGTCCAGTCGTTGCCCTGCCAGTCGGTCAGGTGCGCCGGGACTTCGTCCGTCATGCCTTCCCACCACACACCGCCGTCGTCGGTGAGAGCCACGTTGGTGAAGATGCTGTGGCCCTTGGCGATGGCGCGCATGGCGTTGGGGTTGGTGCCCCAGCCGGTGCCCGGAGCGACGCCGAAAAGGCCGGCCTCGGGGTTGGTGGCGCGCAGTTCGCCTTCCTTGCCGATCCGCATCCAGGTGATGTCATCGCCGAGGGTCTCGACGTTCCAGCCTTCGATGGTGGGGTCCAGCAGGGCGAGGTTGGTCTTGCCGCAGGCCGACGGAAAGGCCGCGGAGACGTAGTAGTTCTTCTTCTCCGGCGAGGTCAGCTTCAGGATGAGCATGTGCTCGGCCAGCCAGCCCTCGTCGCGGGCCATCACGGAGGCGATACGCAGCGCGAAGCACTTCTTGCCCAGGAGGGCGTTGCCGCCGTAGCCGGAACCGAAGGACCAGATGGACCGCTCTTCCGGGAAGTGCACGATCCACTTGTCCGGGTTGCAGGGCCAGGCGACGTCCGCCTGTCCCGGGGCCAGCGGGGCACCCAGGGAGTGCAGGGCCGGGACGAAGAAGGCGTTGGTTGCCGTGATCTTGTCCAGGACCTCGGTGCCGATGGTGGCCATGATGCGCATGGAGGCAACCACGTAGGCGCTGTCGGTGATCTCGACGCCGAACTTGGGGTCCTCGGCGTCGAGGTGGCCCATCACGAACGGGATGACGTACATGGTGCGTCCGCGCATGGAGCCGCTGAACAGGCCGCGCAGCTTTTCCTTCATCTCCGACGGGTCCATCCAGTTGTTCGTGAAGCCCGCGTCCCGCTTGTTTTCGGAGCAGATGAAGGTCTGCTCTTCAACGCGGGCGACGTCGGCCGGGTCGGAGAACGCTGCAAAGGAGTGCGGGAAGAGCTTCTCGTTCAGCCGGGTCAGGGTGCCGGCGGCCACGAGCTCGTCAGTGAGCCGCGTGTTCTCCTCTTCCGAACCATCAACCCAGTGGATCTGGTCCGGCTGGGTCAGTTCAGCAACCTCTTCAACCCATGCCAGCAGCCCGGCATGTGTGGTGGGTGCTTTCTCAAGCAGCGGCAGTCGCGCCAGATCGCCCATTACGGTTCCCTTCCTCGGGTTCAGTGGTGTGTCCTAAATGTAGGGCTCGCGGCGGATTCATTTTTGGGCCCAAATACGGGTTGACTCCAGGAGCGCGGAGCAAAAACCGCAGAAAGTCAAGGTTTTCCCTGGGGAATCGTCGCCATTTTTGTGACGAAGGTCACGTAGACCGGTCTAGTCAGGCAGATTACATGCCTCACGATTTGGCACTCCGGGCCCACCTCGCGTAAAGTAATTCGAGGTTCGGGGAGCGAGAAGTTCCCGAAGAGCCGAGAATGCGCCCATAGCTCAGCTGGATAGAGCGTCTGTCTACGGAACAGAAGGTCAGGGGTTCGAATCCCTTTGGGCGCACAGAGTAAAAAGATCCGCACCGGTCCGCCGGTGCGGATCTTTTTGTTTTCCCGTCCGGTTTCCCGGCCGGTTTAGGGGGCGCGTCGTGTTCCCCGCCTGGTTCCCCGGGCCGCCTGCCCTAGTCCTCCGCCGCCGCCTCAACCCTGCGGCGGATCGCCCCGAAGTGGCTGCCCAGCAGTTCGGCGGCCAGGTCCGCGTCCCCCGCGGCCACTGCCTGGTACAGCTGCCGGTAGCGCACAGCATCGCCGGGCCGGTCGACGCCGGCCACGGACCGCTCCAGCTCGATCCTGCGGCCGACGGTCCGGAACGCGCCCAGCAGGCCCTGCAGCTGCGCGTTACCCAGTGGCTCGAACAGCAGGTGGTGGAAGTCGGCTGCGGCCTCGACGAAGGGCTCGCCGGAACGTGCCAGCTCTTCGATCCTCAGCACGGCCGCCTCCAGCCCCGCCAGCTTGCCCGGCTGCAGGGCCGCTATCGCCGTGCCGACCAGTCCGGACTCCAGCAGCCGCCGGGCATCAATGAGTTCCAGGGCTTCCCGCCCCTGGTGCCGCAGGGAGAGGCGCGCCCGGAACAGCAGCCCTTCCACCAGGGCATCGAAGTTGCTCGCGGCCACGAACGTACCGAAGCCGTGGCGGATCTCGATGACACCCACGGCCTGGAGCACTTTGAGCGCCTCCCGCAAGGTGTTTCGGCCGACGCCCAGGACGCCGGTCAGCTCGTTCTCGGTGGGCAGCGGGTCACCCGGTTCCAGTTCCCGTTCGAGAATCAGTTCGATGATGCCGGACTGCAGGGCACGCAGCCGTTCCTGCGCACCCCGGCGGCGGGGCGGCACCGCGCCGGCGCCACTCATTGCGGCTGCACACATCAGTGGACTCCTCCCCCGGGTGACCCTCAGGGTAGCGGACGTCCCACCTCCTGCACAGGGCCCCGCCCCGGGTACAGTCCCGGCGGGGTTAGGCTGTTGCCATGACGGCACACCTAGAGCGTGAATTCGATGTCATTGTGATCGGAGCGGGCGCGGTGGGCGAGAACGTGGCCGAGCGCGTGGTGAAGGGCGGACTGAGCGCCGTCCTGGTGGAAGCGGAACTGGTGGGCGGCGAGTGCTCCTACTGGGCCTGCATGCCCTCGAAGGCCCTGCTGCGGCCCGGCACCGCGCTCCACGGCGCCCAGACCGTCCCCGGCGCCGAAGAGGCAGTGACCCGCGTGCTCGATGCCGAGGCGGTGCTGAAACGGCGGGACTACTTCACCTCCAACTGGCAGGACGACAGCCAGGTCAAGTGGGTCGAGGACACCGGCATCGAGCTCCTGCGCGGCCACGGCTGGCTCACCGGCACCCGCCGCGTGGAAGTCGCCGGCCTGGACGGCAACAACTACGCACTCACCGCGCACCACGCCGTCGTACTGGCCACCGGCTCGCGCCCCAGCATTCCGTCCATCGAAGGGCTCGAGGACGCCGACTTCTGGACGACACGGGAGGCCACTTCGGCCCGGGAAATCCCCGACCGTCTCGGGGTACTCGGCGGCGGTGTAGCCGGGACCGAACTCGCCCAGGCCTTCGCCCGGCTCGGCTCGGCCGTGACGGTCGTGGCCCGCGGCGGCCTCCTCGGGACCTTTCCGGCTCCCGCGGCGGAGCTGGTCCAGGCCGGGCTGCGGGCCGACGGCGTCGAGCTCCACCTCCACACCGGAACCGAGAGTGTCCACGAGGATGAGGACGGAGCCCTGACCCTGACCCTGGCGGGCGGCGGCACCGTCACCGTGGACAAGCTCCTGGTCGCCACCGGCAGGCACCCGGCGCTCGAGGGCCTCGGCCTGGAGAGCGTGGGGCTGGGCGACGGCGGGGAGGCCACCCGGCGGCTGAGCACGGATGCGAGCGGACTCGTCCTGGGCGCGGAGGGCAATGACGACGCCCCCTGGCTGTACGCCGTCGGCGACGCCGCAGGCAAGGTCCTGCTGACCCACCAGGGCAAATACGAGGCGCGGGCCAGCGGCGACGCCATTGCCGCCCGGGCCAAGGGAAGCCTCTCCGGCGAGCCTGGTGCCTGGAGTCCGTACGCCCACACGGCCGACGACCACGCTGTTCCCAACGTTGTCTTCACCGACCCCGAGCTGGCTTCCGTGGGCCGCAGCCTGGAGCAGGCCAAAAAGGACGGCTACCGCGCCACCTCCGTGCAGCTGCCCATCCAGGTGGCGGGGTCGTCGCTGCATTCCGAGCATTACAAGGGCTGGGCCCAGCTGGTGGTGGACGAGGACCGCAAGGTGCTGCTCGGCGCAACCTTCGCCGGGCCCGACGTGGCCGAGCTCCTGCACGCCGCGACGATCGCCGTCGTGGGCGAAGTTCCCCTCAGCCGGCTGTGGCATGCCGTCCCCTCCTACCCCACCATCAGCGAGGTGTGGCTGCGGCTCCTGGAGGAATACGGCCTCTAAGCGACGCCCCCTCAAGGGCCCCGGAGCCCGGCTCCGGGGCCCTTTTGTGTCCCGTTGCTCACATCTATTTGAACTGACCGGTCAGTTTAGTTAGCCTTGGAGAAGATCATCCTTCGAAAGGCATCCCTTGCTCCGCGTACAACAGCTTCACGTGAAGGGCCGGCGTGACCCCCTGGTTCCGACCACCTCGTTGCAGGTCGGCCGGGGTGAACTCCTGCTTGTCACCGGCCAGCGCCAGGACCAGCGCACCGCACTCGCCCTGACCCTCAGCGGACGGATGAAGCCCTCCGGCGGGACCGTCCAGTGGGACGGCGCCGGACGCATCAAGCAGTTGCGGCAGGCGGGCGCCGTCGTCGACGCTCCCGGCGTCAGCGAACCGGAACCGCACCTGAGCGTGCGCGACCTGGTGACCGAGGACCTCGCCCTCATCCCCCGCCGTTACCGCGGCGCCCTGCTGAGCACACCCTGGCTCAAGGTCAACCGCTTTGAGGACATCGCGGGAAGCTGGGCCGAGGAGCTGCCCGCGCACCGCCGCCTGGAACTGCTGACGGCCCTGGCCCTGGCGGATCCCCACACCGACCTGCTGGTGGTCGACTCTCCGGACCGCCACAGCGGGGATCCGGCCGATTGGCTTCCGCTGCTCCAGGAACTGGCGCACGACGGCGGGCGGCCGCTGGCCGTCGTCGCCACGGTCGGCAGCATCCCGACGGGGTGGACCGGTCCGGCCGAAGAGATTGGCAATGCCGTCCCGGCACCCGAGCCCGAGGACGCACCCCTGGAGACCGAAACCGAGGAGGCCCGATGACCGTGCTGCGGCTGGCCCGTTCCGAACTTAAGCGCATGACCGGCGGCCTGCTGCCGAAGCTGACCATCCTGGCCCTGACGCTGGTGCCCCTGCTCTACGGCGCGGTGTACCTCTACGCGAACTGGGATCCCTACGGCAAGCTCAACCAGATCGATGCCGCCCTGGTGGTCGAGGACACCGGTGCCAGCGCAGCGGACGGCACACGGCTTGAGGCCGGCCGGAAAGTTGCTGACAGCCTGGTGGCGGGCCATGTCTTCAACTGGAAGACCGTTTCCAGCTCCGAGGATGCCGACCGGGGCGTGAGCAGCGGCGAGTACGCGTTTGCGCTCAAGATCCCCAAGGATTTCTCCGCCAACCTCGTCTCGCCGGGAAGTTTCGACGCCGCGAACCAGGCCATGCTGAACGTCACCACCAATGACGCCAACAACTACCTTCTGGGCACCATCGTGGACAAGCTCACCACCGCCGTGCACGCGTCCGTCGCGAAGGAGGTGGGCGAAGAGACCGCCAACCAGCTCCTGACGGGCTTTGGCACGATCCATTCCCAGATGCTCAAGGCTGCCGACGGGGCCGGGAAACTCTCCGAGGGCGTCGCCAAACTGCGCGACGGGGCAGTCAGCCTGCACTCCGGGACCGGCGCACTCAGCAGCGGTGCCAACGAGCTCTTCGCCGGGCAAACCAAGCTGCGGGACGGCGCCAACCAGCTCAATGCCGGTGCCGGCCAGCTCAGCGCCGGTCTGGGGCAGCTCAAGGACAAGACGTCGACGCTGCCCGCCGATTCGCAGCGGCTCGCCGACGGCGCCGCCCAGGTGGCGGCCGGCAACGCGGCCCTGAACACGAAGGTCCAGGACGCCGTCGTACAGCTCGGCGCCGCGGACCGGGGCCTTCGGGACCGGGTGGTCCAGTCCAACAACCGGCTGACCGCCGCCGGCGTGATCACTCCGGAGCAGGCGGCCAAGATCCTGGCCGACTTCGACACCGCTGCCGCGTCCGACCCGGCAGCGCAGGCCAAGTCCAAGGTCCAGGCCGATGCGGCCCAGATCCAGCAGCTGGCCGACGGGTCCGCGGCCGTCAGTGCCGGGGCGGCCAAACTTGCCGCCTCCACACCGGCCCTGACCGGTGCCATCTCCCAGGCATCGGCCGGCGCCGACCAGCTGTCGGCAGGTTCAGCCGCCCTGGCCGCCGGGGAGCAGACCGCCGTTGACGGCAGCGCCAAGCTTGCTGACGGTGCCAGGAAGCTCGACGCCGGGGCCGGCCGGCTTGCCGACGGCGCCCGGAGCGCCGCCGATGGCGCCGCGACCCTGGCCACGGAACTGGACAAGGGCGCCGGAAAGGTCCCGCACCCCAACGACGGCCAGAAGGGCAGCCTCGCCAAGGTGATGGCCGACCCCGTCGCGGTCAGCAACGTCTCGCAGGCCAAGGCAGGCTCTTACGGCGCCGGGCTGGCACCGTTCTTCCTCACCCTGGCCCTGTGGATCGGCGTGTTTATGCTGGTCCAGGCCATGCGCCCGGTCACCCAGCGCGCCCTGGCCTCCAACGCTCCGACCTGGAAGATCGCCGTCGGAGGCTGGCTGCCCTTCCTCGCCGTCGCGGCGGTCCAGGCCAGCCTGCTGACCCTGGTGGTGGACGTGGGGCTGGGCCTGAACCCCGCCCACCCCGTACTGATGTGGGTCCTGATGCTGGCTGCCGCCATGGCCTTCAGCGCCATCATCCAGGGTGTAGTGGCCCTGCTCGGCTCGCCCGGCAAGCTGGTGGTGCTGATCCTGCTGGTCCTGCAACTGGTCTCGTCCGGCGGCACCTTCCCCTGGCAGACCACCCCGGAACCGCTGCACGTGGTGCACCAGATCCTGCCGATGGGTTATGTGGTCAACGGCATGCGCCACCTGATCTACGGCGCCGACCTGGCCGGCGTCGCACCCACCATGCTGGGCCTGGTTGGCTACACTTTGCTGGGACTGGCGATGTCCGCCGTCGCCGTCCGGAAACACAAGTTCTGGACGCTCAAGACCCTGAAGCCGGAGATCTCCGTATGAGCACCCAGCCCCGCGAGGCAGCGGCGTCCGACGGCGACGGCGCCAAAAAGCTCCGCCCCGGCCGTACCAACGCGACCAAGCAGAAGCTGTTCGAGGCCTCGATGGAACTGATCGGCGAACGCGGCGCCGCCGGTGTGACAGTGGATGAAATCGCCGCGGCCGCCGGAGTCTCAAAGGGCACGGTCTACTACAACTTCGGCAGCAAGTCCGATCTGATCGCGCAGCTGCTGCGGCACGGCGTGGACATCCTGATGGCCCGGCTGCTGAGCGTCAAGGACGAGTCGGCGGACCCGCTGCTGGCGATGGAGGAAATGATCGGCCAGGCCATGGACTTTATGGCCGAGTACCCGTCCTTTGCCCGGCTCTGGGTCAGCGAGAACTGGCGGACACCGAGCGAATGGCAGGACACCTTCAGCGAACTCCGCGGCCGGCTCCTTGGTGTGATCGGCGCCGCGATCGAGGCCGTGGCGGCCCGCTACCCTGTGGATCCCGGGGTGTCGCGCGGCAGCCTGGAGACCGCGATCTTCGGGGCGTGTTTTGTGGTGGGGCTGGACCGTCAGACCTACAATCCGGAGCGCACCAGGGCGCAGAGCGTTGCCGCCATCATGGCGAGCATGCGTGGCTACGTGGTGAAGTAGCCCTGCTCGGGGATGATTGGTCACATGCGCCACATGGGTAAAAGCGGAAAGACCGCCATCGGAGCCTCACTGGCAGCCCTGGCCCTGCTGGTGCTCGCCGGCGCCACCCTGAACGAAACCGTGGGACTGTGGTTCCTGGCCGCGTCAGCGATCGCCTACGTGGCGTGTGTGGCCGAGGTCCTGGTCCGGCGGCGGCACAAGACGCTCCTGGCCAGCGGGGTCGGCAGCATTCTTTTCATCGCCTTCGGCATTGCCTTCCTGCGCCAATGGGGACTGGCCTTCAACCCGGATCCGAATGCGCTGTCCACCAACGTTGATTCCGACCACCCGGACCTGTACTTCTACCTCTCCGCGGCCTCCGGCGCAGCGACCCTGCTGTTGCTCCTTGCCGGTACCGTCCTGCCGGGCCGGGGTGCGGCACCGCGGGGCCACGCCGCCCGCCATCCTGCCGCCGGCGGACGAGCGCCCGCATCACGCAGGCCCGCCGCCCGGACCGCCGCCAGGACCACAGCACCGCGTTCGGGGGCGGCCCGGCCAGCTGCGCCGCGTACCTCGCCAGCGCAGCGCACCTCCACGGCGCAGCGCACCCCGGCCCAACGAAGTCCGGCGCCGCGAACCGGAGCCCCGCGCACCCCTGCGCGGGCATCCTCAACCGTCAAGCGGCCCGCGGCCCCGACGTCGTCCGCTGCGGCCAAGCCCGCCGTGAAGCGGCCCGCCACACCGTCGTCGCCAGCCACACCCAAACCCCCAGCAAAGAGCCCCGCCAAACCGGCCGGCAAAGCCCCGTCCCGCCGTTAGCTCGCGGGGGCCCGTTAGCTCACGGGGCCCGTTCGCTAGAGGTTGCGCGGCCGGTCGCCGTGCGGGTCCCCGGGGTCGTGCGCCGGGGCCGTACCGCCGGGAAATCCTTCGGTTCCGCCAGATTCAGCCCGGCGTTCGCGCTCACCGCGGTCCCGGCGCAGCTCTTCGTGCGGCTGGCCGTTGGCGGCTTCCGCGTCGCGGGTCCGGGTGTCGTACTCCCCGGCGGCGCGGGTCTCATCGGCGCCACGGGTTTCATCGGCGCCAGGTTCGGTTGCGACGTCGGGATCGACCTCGTCGGCCCGGCGGAGCTGCTCTTCGGCGCCCATCCGGGCTGTTTCGGCTTCCTGCTGGGTGCCGCGGGCCTGCAGGCGCAGCCGTTCGGCCTCGACCTCGGCTGCCTTCGCGTCGGCTTCGGCGCGGGCTGCCTTGGCTTCGTGGTCCCTGGCGGCCAGCTGGTCGGCCTCGGCCCTTTCACGCATTTCTGCGGCCCGGTTCCGGTCCGCGTCGGTCTTGCGCTTGCGGCTGAAATAGATTGCCACCGCAACGATCGCGAGCACCACAACGATGCCGATAATGATCCCTACGAGCTGTCCTGAATCCACGGTGATTCACCTTTTCCTTCGGTAGCTAAGTAACACCGGCAGTAAAAGCAATTACAGCATTAGTAAACAACACAAACGGGTCGCTGGCCATGGAATAGCCCGCCCTTGGGCGCTACTTCGCGCGCGGAACCGTGAAGTGGGTCAGCCGCGCGTCCTGGCCGTCCAGCTCGGCCCAGGACTTTTCGGTTTCCAGGACAGTCAGGCCGCTGGTGGGGTAGCGGGTGGCGGCGTCCATGTAGGCGTCATGGTTCGAATCGCGGGACGCCAGATGCATGGCGAGGTCCTGCACGCCGGGCATGTGGGAAATCACCATAAGGGTGGTCACGGTATCCGGGACATGGTTGATGACTGCCAGCATGTGCAGGGCCGAGGCTCCGTAGAGGCCGTCCTCGAGTTTCGGGGTCGGCGCCTTGTCCCCCAGTTCGCTGCACACCCAGGTGCAGGTCTGGCGGGTGCGGAGGGCGCTGGAGCACAGGATGAAGTCGGGGACGACGCCGTGCTTCAGGAGCCAGCGTCCGGCCAGCGGCGCTTCCCGGTGTCCGCGCTCTTCCAGCGGCCGGTCGTGATCCGCGACGCCGCCCGGCCAGTCCGCTTTGGCGTGCCGCATGAGCACCAGCTGTTTGATGTGATGCGCGCTCATGGCTCAATCCTAGTGCGGCCAGCCGCCGCGATTCCCCCGTTCCCCCGCCCACCCCAGCCGCGGAGGCCCAAACCCCACAAGGCCGTACCCGCGCAGAGAGGCAGTGCCTTTTGCGAGGGCGCTGAAGCGCAGCGGCACATCCCGAAAGCGCCGTTGTTGCGCGAGGAACGAGCGCAGGCGCCGAGGGATCGTGCCGCGAAAGCGAAAAGCGCCCGCCCCACAGAAGGGACGGGCGCTTCGCAAAAGCCAGCCTAGATGGAGTATTCCGGAGCGGCCCAGACAACAACTTCGGGGTGCTCGTAGAACCGGTAGCCCTGGCCGCGCACGGTCCGGACGGTGTTGGCCAGGCGGCCGAGCTTGGAGCGCAGGCGCCGGATGTGCACGTCGATGGTGCGCTCGTTGGGAACCTCTTCGGCGTTCCGCCACAGGCCCTCAAGCAGTTCATCGCGGCCGACGGTGCGGGTGCCGTTCTCGACGAGGTAGTTCAGGAGCTCGAATTCCTTGAAGGTAAGGTTCAGCGATTCGCCGTCGAGCGCCACTTCACGGCGGGCAAGGTCAATAAGCACGCCGGACGGGCGCGGATCCTGGGGCTGCTGCAGCCGCGCGTTCTCGGCGCGCTGGCGGGCCCCCGCCGTCGGATCGCCGAAGGTGGACCGGACGACGTCGAGCGCGGACCCCGGGGCGGACGCCGGGGCGACGGCGACGGCGGCGTAGCTCTCGGCACCGGAGACCAGGGACTGGGCGTAGGCGCGGATTTCCTGGGCGAGCTTGGCGATGGAAGTGCCGGCAGCCGCCGCGGTCTCCTCGTCAATGCCCATGTAGAGCACAAATCCGCGGGCCACGTTGTCGTTCGGCACGGGACGGACCGGGCCGCCTGCGCCCGGGGCGATCACCGGGGTGGGAGCCGTGGCCGGAGCAGACTCGGCCGCGGGGACGGCGCGGAGCTGGCCGTAGGAATTCGGGTTGTAGCCCTGCGCGGCATAGCCCGGGGCGGGAAAGCTGTTGCCGGATGCGGCAGGGCCAAAGCTGGGACGGCCGCCGAAACCCTGGCGGAGGCCCGCCTGGCCGGCCTTATTGGCGTTACGGACGGAGATGTGGACGTATCCGGATGCAACTGACATGGAATGCTTACCTCAATGTGAATGGCCGTCATCGCGGCTCGAATGCTGATTTCCCCGCAATGAAAACTGGGGAGGGGCGCCCGACGCTGGGCTGGGGGCGAATGCCTATAAACGTTCTGGGGTGTAGAAGTTAGGCGTGCATTCGACAACAGCGCATCTCAGTACCAGCTGGTGCGCTGATCCCGGAAGCTGCGGCTGCAGGTGCTGTTGAGTTCTTGTTCACAATTGAAGTGTGCAACGTAACAATGAGAACTAGCAAGTAACAATGGACTGCCAAGTCCGCATTGTGAGACAAAAAGGGCGATTGTAGCGCAAATCACAATTCTGGCGAGCCCATAAAAAGTCAGCATACTTGCGATACAGGCGCGGTTTGGCCGGTATTATCCGAAGATTGTTCGGGCTGAGCGGCCCATGACCGCTGTCGGTTCATCTACAGCCAGAATGGCGAAATCACCCCTCGGGCTCCCGGGGCCGCGCAGGAGTCCACGGAGTGGTCGTGCCGCCGGACCCTTCGGATCCGGCGGCACGGGCCCGGATCAGTTGGTCTGGCCGGTGGCGGTCGCCTGCACCAGCTGCACGGACGACGCCGCGTATCCGGAACCGGACTTGGCGGCCACGATCCGCACCGTTGCCCCGGCGACGATGTCGGAGACACTCAGCTGGGTTCCTGTGCCACCGGCCTGCTGGCGCCGTTGTTGCATATTGCTCACCACCACGTCGCTGCCCAGGGAATAGCTGCGCGTGAAACCGTCGCTGCTCTTGATGGTGACCGACGTCGAGCTGACCTCGCTGACGGTTCCCAGCTGCTCGGCCCGGGTGGTGTAGGTGCTGCCTTCAAGCACCACATATTCGGCGTGCACGGCCGCGTTCAGCCCGCCCATGCCGCCGGCGGAGAAATCGCCGGGACCGCCCTGGCCCGGCATGCCGCCTCCCCCAAAGCCGCCCTGCGCTCCGCCTTGTATGCCCTGCATCCCCTGGCCGGAACCCTGGCCGCCCAGGCCGGGTCCGCCCGCCGCACCGGCAGCGGTGCCGCTGGCAGCGGCCGAACTCGAGGTCAGGGCGTAGACCCCCACTCCGGCTCCGGCTGCGAGGACCACGGCCGCCCCCGCGACAGCCACGCCACGCTTGACGGTCCACTGCTTGCCGGCCGGGGCGTGTGCGGCGGGTCCTGCCGGTGCACCCCACCCGGGAGCGGGGGCTTGGGCCGCGGTGGCCGGGCCACCCCAACCCGGCTGGGGCGGGGCACCCCACCCCGGGGCCTGGGCCGGGTCGGGATGCGGGCCTTGGAAAACCGGCTCCCCCGTTGCGTACCCCCGTGTTGCGTGATCCCCGGTTGCGTAATCCTGTGTTGCGTAGGGAGTGGTCACGGGTGCCGGTGCGGCCTGGGGCGGGGTGTCGGAGCCGTGCTCGAGGCTGTGCTGGGAACTGTGTCCGGAGTGGTGTTCGGGGACGGGCCGGGGTCCGGTTCCGGGGTGCTGACCGCTCATGGTGTTACTCCTGTCAGGGTGCTTGATCATGTCCACCCCAGAGTGCTGAGCGATCCTGTGCCGGGGCTGTGCGGTCCGAAGGCCACGCCTGTGACCTTTCGCCGCTGCGCGGGGCATCCAGCTCGGTAGTCTGGGATTCACAGGTGCCGCACAGGGTTCCTAAAGCCGCCCCCTAACGGCAGATCGGAGAGTCGTTCCATGGCCACTTCGCACTCCACCACCAACAACCTTCCCCAGCTCACGCACCCGGACGGCTCGCCGATCCGCGCGCTGGTGGTGGACGACGAGCCCAGCCTCTCCGAGCTCATGAGCATGGGCCTGCGGATGGCGGGCTGGTCCGTGGCCGTCGCCGGTGACGGGCCGACGGCGGTCAAACTGGCCAAGGACTTCCGGCCCGATGTCCTGGTGCTGGACGTGATGCTGCCGGGGTTCGACGGCGTCGAACTCCTCAGCCGCATCCGGGCCTTCGCATCGGAAGTTCCCGCACTGTTCCTGACGGCAAAGGATGCGGTGCAGGACCGTATCACCGGCCTCGCGGCGGGCGGCGACGACTACGTCACCAAGCCGTTCAGCATGGAAGAGGTACTCCTGCGGCTGCACCGGCTGGTGCAGCGCTCCGGGGTGGCGGCCATGGACACCGCCGAGCTGGTCGTGGGCGATCTGGTGCTCAATGTCGATACCCGCGACGTCACCCGGGCCGGCGAGGAACTGCACCTGACCGCAACCCAGTTTGAGCTGCTGCGCTACCTCATGGAAAACCCCAAACGGGTCATCAGCAAGGCCCAGATCCTGGACCGCGTCTGGGACTACGATTTCGGCGGCCAGGCGAACATTGTCGAGCTCTACATCTCCTACCTGCGCAAGAAAATCGACGCCAACCACGCACCCATGATCCACACCGTGCGCGGCGCCGGCTACGTCCTGAAACCGGCGGACTGATCCGTGCCTACCCTTTCCGGCGTGACGCCAACGCCCGGCCGCGACTGGCGGAACCCGTCCACCTGGCATTTGCGCACCCGCCTGGTCCTGGTGGCCATGGCGTTGCTGGTGGCGATCTGCGGGGCCGTAGGCGTGGTCAGCTACGCCTCCATGGACGTGTTCCTGACCCGGCAGCTCGATACCCAGCTGGCCCAGGCCTCCCACCGCGCCAGCGAGTTCGGCCGGCCGGTCCCGGACGACTCCGGCCGCCGGCCCGACCCGCTGGAGGCGCGCGGCCAGGGCATCGGGACGCTGAACGCCCGGATCGCCAACGGCACGGTCAGCAACCCGGGGTTTTTGGCCGGGGACGCCACCCGCAAGAGCCTCTCCCCCGATGACAATGCGGTCCTCCTGGCACTAACCCCGGACGGCATCCCGGTGGAACGAAGCCTGTCGGCAGGCGCCTACCGGCTCACGGCCGTCCGCGCCCCTTACGGGGACATCATTGTCACCGGACTGCCGCTGGAGGAAAAACAAAACACCCTGGCCTCGCTGGTCTGGACCCTCGCCATTGTGTCCGCCGGCGGCCTCGTGCTGATCGGCCTGGCCGGCACCGCCATCATCCGGCGCACCATGAAGCCGCTCGAGCAGCTCTCCGAGGTGGCCACTAAAGTCTCCCGCCTGCCTCTGGACGCCGGCGAGGTGGCGCTGGGGGTACGCGTCCCGGCGTCGGCCGCCCATCCGGGAACGGAAGTGGGCAGCGTGGGGCACGCGCTGAACCAGATGCTGGACAACGTCTCCAACGCCCTCGAAGCGCGGCAGGAGAGCGAGATGAAGGTCCGGCAGTTCGTGGCCGACGCCTCGCACGAACTCCGCACCCCGCTGACCGCCATCCGCGGCTACACCGAACTGATGCGCATGACCGAACACTTCTCGCCCGACGGCGCGAAATCCCTGGCCCGCGTCCAGAGCCAGTCCGAGCGGATGACCACCCTCGTGGAGGATCTGCTGCTGCTGGCCCGGCTGGACGAGGGGCAGCCGCTGAAGATCACCGACGTCGACCTCACCCAGCTGGCCGTGGAAACGGTGAGCGACGAAAAGGTCATGGCCCCCGACCGCCGCTGGCAGCTCGAGCTCCCGGACCAACCCGTGGTGGTCCGCGGCGACGCCACCCAGCTCCACCAGGTCCTCGCCAACCTGCTCTCCAACGCGCGCAAACACACGGACCCCGGGACGAAGGTGGTCACCGGTGTGATGCGCTCAGCGGACGGCAGCGCCGTGGTCACCGTGACGGATAACGGCAACGGCATCGCCCCCGAATTCATCGGCCGGGTCTTCGCCCGCTTCGCCCGGGCCGACGCCTCCCGCGCCAACCCGGCCACGGCGGCTGCGTCCGCCGCTGCGCCCGCGGTTTCGGTGCCCGGGCGGGGCACGACGGCGGTCGCCGCCACGGCGTCCGAGGGCACCAGCGGCCTGGGGCTGTCCATTGTGCAGTCGATTGTCGCGGCCCACGGCGGCACCGTCGAAGTCTCGTCCCGGCCCGGACGGACCGAGTTCGCCGTCCGCCTTCCGGCAGTGCCGCCGTCGTCGTAATCCGCCGCGGCCCGGACTTCCACAGCCCCAGCACAGCTTGACCCTAAAGCCCTCTAATGGGCGGCCTGAAAAGTGGAACCATGACGTTCACAGACCAGGCCCCAGGAACCCTGCCCCACTCCCCGGCGACGCCGGCCGGCCCGGTGTTGACCGGCCCCGGCACCCGGCGCGCAGCTATCGTCCCGCGTACCGGCAGTCCGCTGCTGGACGTCACCATTCCCGTTTTCAATGAGGAACGCGACCTCGAAGCCTGCCTGCGCCGGCTCCACGCGTATCTGCGGGGCTCGTTCCCGCACTCGTTCCGGATCACGGTGGCGGACAACGCCAGCACCGACGGCACACTCCAGGCGGCGGAGCGCGTGGCCCGCGAACTGCGCGAAGTGACGGTGGTCCACATGGCCGAAAAGGGCCGCGGGAATGCCCTGCGGAAGGTGTGGCTGGCTTCTTCGTCGCCCGTCCTGGCCTACATGGACGTGGACCTGTCCACCGACCTCGCGGCCCTGGGCCCGCTGCTGGCCCCGCTGATTTCGGGCCACTCGGACCTGGCGATCGGGACCCGGCTGACCCGCAACTCGCGCGTGGTCCGCGGGCCGAAGCGCGAATTCATCTCACGCGGCTACAACCTCCTGCTGCAGTCCCTGATGGGCGCGCATTTCAGCGACGCGCAGTGTGGATTCAAAGCGATCAGGGCCGACGTCGCCCGGCAGCTGCTGCCGCACACGCTGGACAACGCGTGGTTCTTTGACACCGAGCTGTTAGTCCTGGCCGAAAAGTGCGGCCTTCGGGTCCATGAAGTCCCCGTTGACTGGACTGACGATCCCGATTCGAGCGTGGACATCGTCCAGACGGCCCTCGCCGACCTGCGCGGGATGGCCCGCCTCAGCCGGGACCTGCTCTCGGGCCGCATTCCCGTTCCCGAGCTCCGCGCCGCCCTGGCCCGCGGACCGCTGCCGGCGTCGTCCCGGGCGCAGGAACAAAGCCCCGGCGGGAGCCTGTTCGGTCAACTGGTGCGGTTCGGCAGCATCGGGGTGGCCTCCACCCTGGCCTACCTGCTCATCTTCCTCTTGTGCCGCGGACTCATGGACCCCCAGCTGGCGAACTTCCTGGCGCTCCTCAGCACCGCCGTGGCCAATACGGCCGCCAACCGGCGGTTTACGTTCGGCATCCAGGGCAGCAGCCAGGCCGCGCGCCACCACTTCGAGGGCCTGCTGGTCTTCGGGATCGGGCTGGCCCTCACCTCGGGCGCACTGGCCCTGGTGCACGGCATGTCCGGCACGCCCGACCGGTGGCTGGAGCTGGCCACCGTCACCGCGGCCAACCTCGCCGCCACCGCCGTAAAGTTCCTGCTTTTCCGGCTGGTGGTCTTCCGCCACCGGACCGTCCCGGTGCCCGCTCCGGCTGGCGACCCTGCCCTTCCCCTCCCCAGCACAGAAACGGCCAAGTAAATGACCGCAACCATTAGCCCCGCTGCCGAAACCACCAACGGCGTCCCCGCTCCCCCGGCGCAGACCGCCCGGGCGCCCCGGCCCGCCGATCTGCCCCCGGGCGGGGTCCAGAACCGCCGCGGGCGTTTGCTCTTCGGGGCCCAACCACGCTGGGTGCGGCCCTCGGCGATCCTGTTGCTGCTCCTCACCGCCGCCCTCTACCTGTGGAACCTCGAAGCGACCGGCTACGCCAACTCCTTCTACGCGGCGGCCATCCAGGCGGGCACGAAGGACTGGACCGCGTTGCTGTTCGGTTCGCTTGACGCCGGCAACGCCATAACCGTGGACAAGCCGCCGGCGGCCCTCTGGATCCCGGCCCTGTCCGGACGGATTTTTGGCTTCTCTGCGTTGAGCATGCTCATCCCGCAGGCGCTGATGGGCGTGGCCGCCGTCGGCGTTCTCTACCTGGCCGTCAAGCGCGTCTCCGGCCCGGCCGCCGGCCTGCTGGCCGGCGGCGCCCTGGCCCTGACCCCCGTGGCCGCCCTGATGTTCCGCTTCAACAACCCCGACGCCATGCTCACCCTCTGCCTGGTGCTGGCCGCGTACTTCACCACCCGCGCGATCGAAAAGGCCGGCTGGAAGTGGCTTGCTGCCGCCGGCGCGGTGGTTGGGCTGGCGTTCCTCACCAAGATGCTGCAGGGCTTCCTGATTGTGCCCGGACTGGCGCTCGCCTACCTCTGGGCCGCCCCGACGACGCTGGGCCGCAGGCTCCTGCACCTGCTGGCGGCCGCCGGCGGCATTGCCGTCGTGGCCGGAAGCTACCTGGCCCTGTTCCAGCTCACGCCGGCCTCGGCGCGGCCCTACATGGCGGGGTCGGAGACCAACAGTTTCCTGGAACTCACGTTCGGCTACAACGGCCTGGGCCGGATCACGGGAACCGGCGGCGGGATGCCCGGCGGCGGCTTTGGCGGCAACGCCGGAGGGCCGGGCGGCAGCGGCAACGTAGGCTTCGGCGGCACGGCCGGCCTCACCCGGATGTTTGGCACCAGTTTTGGCGGCGAGGTGTCATGGCTTCTGCCGGCGGCCTTGATCCTGCTGGCCGCCGGGCTGTGGTTCACCCGGCGTGAGCCCCGCACGTCATCCACCCGCGCTGCGCTGGTGCTGTGGGGCGGATGGCTGGTGGTCACGGCCGGCATCTTCAGCTTCATGAGCGGCACCGTCCATCCGTACTACGCCGTGGCACTGGCCCCGGCAATTGCGGCCCTGGTCGGCATCGGATCCGCGGAGCTGTGGCGGGGCCGGATGCACTGGCCGGCGCGGATCGTCCTGGCCGTCACGGTTCTCGCCACCTCGGCATGGTCGGCCGCCCTCCTGGGCCGCGACCCGGCCTGGCTGCCCGGCCTCCGTGTGATCGTGGTGGCCCTGGGCGTACTGGCCGCCGCGGCCCTCCTGCTCCAGGTCGACAGCATGGCCGCGCTCCCGGTGCGGCTCCGCAAAGCCGCCACGGCCGCCGTCGTGGTCCTCTCCCTCCTGGCCGGCGGGCTGGGAACCGCCGCGTGGACGCTGGCGACGGCGGCCCAGCCGCACTCGGGTTCGATCCCCACCTCAGGTCCGACGGCGTCCGCGATGGGCGGCGGATTCGGACCCTCGGCGGGCCCGGGCGGCGCGACATCGTCGTCCGAACTCTCGACCCTGCTGAAGTCCTCCGGCACCAAATGGTCCGCGATTGTCTCCGGCGCCACCGAAGCAGCCAGCCTGGAACTCGCTACCGGCACCAGCGTCATTGCGCTGGGCGGCTGGAACGGCGGCGACCCCTACCCGACGCTCGCCCAGTTCCAGGCCATGGTGGACCGCGGCGAGATCGGCTACTTCATCTCCGGCGGCATGGGCGGGGGCCGCGGGGGCAACTCCGAGGTCGCCACCTGGGTGGCCGCCAACTACCAGGCCCAGACCGTGGGCAACGCCACCGTGTACAAGCTGGCAGGCTAGGCCGCCATGGCTGGGATCCTGGGCACGCGGACCGGAGTGTCAGACGGAATGTCCGACGGGGCGGCTGCAGGGGCGGTGGAGGGACGTCGCCTGCCGGGAACGGCCCGTGCACACCGGGCCGGGATGCACCCGATGCGGGCACGGGTGGAGCTGGCGGTCCTGCTCCTGGCGACGGCCGGGCTGTACCTGTGGAACCTCGGCGCCTCCGGCTGGGCCAACGCCTTCTATTCGGCCGCGGCCCAGGCAGGTTCGCAGGACTGGACGGCCTGGTTCTTCGGCTCATCCGACGCCGCCAACGCCATCACCGTGGACAAACCGCCGGCGTCGTTGTGGGTGATGGGACTCTCGGTGCGGTTGTTCGGACTCAACTCCTGGAGCATCCTCGTCCCGCAGGCGCTGATGGGTGTCGGCACGGTCTGGCTCGTTTATCTGGCCGTCCGCCGGGCGGCGGTACCCGCTGCGGCCGACCGGGTCCTGGCCCACCGCGCCGGGCTGCTGGCCGGCGCGGTGATGGCGCTGACCCCGGTTGCCGTCCTGATGTTCCGGTTCAACAACCCCGACGCCCTGCTGGTGCTCCTCATGACGGCGGCCGCCTACGCCGTGCTGCGCTCCATCCAGGACGCGCGTCTGCGGTGGCTACTGTTCGCCGGGGTGCTGCTGGGCTTCGGGTTCCTGACCAAGCAGCTTCAGGTGCTCCTGGTGGTTCCCGGGTTCGCCCTGGCGTACCTGCTCGCGGCACCGGCCGGAATCGGCAGACGCGTCCTTCATCTCCTCGCCGCCGGCGGTGCAATGGCCGCCGCGGCGGGGTGGTGGCTGGCCGCCGTCGAGGTCATCCCGGCGGCGGCCCGGCCGTACATCGGCGGGTCACAGAACAATTCGATCCTGGAGCTCACCCTTGGCTATAACGGCCTGGGCAGGCTCAGCGGGGACGAGACCGGGAGTGTGGGCGGCGGCAACGGCTGGGGCACCCCGGGCGTGTTCCGGCTGTTCAACACTGAGTTCGGCGGCCAGATTGCGTGGCTGATCCCCTCGGTGCTGCTGCTCGGCGCCGGGTTGTTCTGGCTGGGGCGGCGGGCACCGCGGACCGACGCCGTCCGGGCCTCCGTGATCATCTGGGGCTCGTGGGTCCTGGTCACCGGCCTGACCTTCAGCCTGATGGCCGGCATTATCCACCCGTATTACATGGTGGCGCTGGCTCCGGGGATCGCCGGACTGGCCGCGCTGGGCGGGGTTCTCCTGTGGCAGCGGCGGGAGCAGCCGGTGGCCGCCTTTGTGCTGGCCGGCGCCCTCGCCGCAGCCGGATTCATGGCCGCCGCCCTCCTCGGCCGCACGCCCGCGTTCCTGCCGTGGTTGCGCTGGGTGGTCCTGCTGGGCGCCCTGGCCGCCGCTGCCCTGGCGCTGTTCGCCGGGGCACGGGGCGTGCTGGGGTCCGGTGGAGCGCAAGCGCCGGGGCCGGACGGCACGCGCTCTCGCCCCGGCTCGGTTTCGCTCCTAACGCGCACGACGGCATCCCTCGCAGTTGCCGTTGCCCTCTCCGGTCCGCTGGCGTACTCGGTATCCACCGCGGCCACAGCCCATAGCGGCGCGATCGTCTCTGCCGGCCCCGCGGTGTCCGGCCGCGGTGCACCCGGAATGGCGCCGGCGGTGGTCGGTGCCGGCGGGCTGGGCGGGGCCGGCGGGTTGGGCGGAGCCGGCGGGATTGGCGGTCCGGGCGGCGGCAGGGGTGGCGGGATGGGAGGTCTACTCGGCGCCAGCACGCCGTCGGACGCCCTCGTCACCCTGCTCAAGGTCGACGCCGGCACCTTCACCTGGGCGGCCGCCGTCGTCGGCTCCAACAACGCTGCCGGCTACCAGCTGGCCACGCAGCTGCCCGTGATGGCCGTGGGCGGATTCAACGGGACGGACCCGGCCCCGACGCTGGAACAGTTCCAGCAGTACGTGGCCGCGGGGAAGATCCACTACTTCATCGCCGGGACAATGATGCAGGGCGAAACGGGCTCGGACGACGCCGCCCGGATCGCCTCGTGGGTCGCGGCCAACTTCACGGCCGCGAGTGTCGGCGGGACCGAGGTGTACCTGCTGGCGGGGTAGCTGCCGCCGAAGCACCCCGCCATTTCGACGGTTCCCTGCCGACTCGACGTTCATAAGCCTCGAGTGGGCGCGGAACCGTCGAAACGGGGCCGATGGCGGCGACGGAGACGGCCTGAGCACAGACCGGGTCTGCGGCAAGACGCCACGCTGCAGCTCGTGATCTCCGTTACCAAAATGTGACTTCTGAATGAAAGTCCGGTACCGTTTTAGAGTGCGGCAATCGATCTGGCCGCATATCCGGATTGACGCCATGCTCTGCCGCTTCCCGGATTCCGATGGACCAGGCAGAGGCGGGGGACCCAGTGTTCCCGGGCATTCTGCATCCATGCACCCAAGGGGTTAAGCCGCACGTCGATTTTCCGTGCGGCCGGATTTTGCATCCGAACCCAACAGCTAACTCCGTAGGCGTTGAGAGGCGAACATGACTGAATTCAAGGTACAAACGCGCCCCGAGGGCGCTAAACGCACATCCGACGCCGACACCGCGCGTCACCGGGCCGAGCCGTCCAAGCGTTCGTCGGCCCTGTCGCGGGTCGGCACCCGCTCCAACGGCAAGCGTGCCGCCGTCGTTGCCACCGCATTCGCCGTCCTGCTGGGGGCCGGCGCCGCGGGGCAGGCTTCCGGTACGTCCGCCCACACCACTGAGGCGGCCAAGGACTCGAAGGCTTCGCTGGAGACCCTGGACTTCGAACGCGTCGGAAGCACCAGCACACCGTCGCCCACGGCCATGAGTGTCGAGGCCCAGGCCTCCACGGTCAAGCCCGCCAAGGCTCCCGCCGCAGCGGCTCCGAAACCGGCTGCCGCCCCGGCGCCCGCTCCCACTAAGCCGGTGGCAGTCGACGACCCCGCAGGCGCACAGGCCTACGCCGCGTCCCAGCTGCCCGCCCACGGCTGGGCGCCGAGCGAGATGCAGTGCCTGATGAAGCTCTGGACCCGGGAATCGGACTGGAAGACCACCGCCACCAACGCCAGCAGCGGCGCCTACGGTGTGGTGCAGTCGCTGCCGGCCGAGAAGATGGCCAGCGCCGGCGCCGACTACCTGACCAACTACAAGACCCAGATCAACTGGGGCCTGCAGTACGTCCAGGAACGCTACGGTTCGCCGTGCGGTGCCCTGAACTTCCACTACGCGAACAACTGGTACTAAGAAACACCCCGCGGCCCTGCCGCACATAAAGCTCAGGCGAGGCCCCGGATCCACTGGATCCTGGGCCTCGCCCTCGTCTGCCGTCATTTGTAGCCGGCCGCGGCCCGCGAGCCCCGCGGCCGGGTGCGAGCCCCACTAGCCGTTCGTGCGGCCGGGGATGTACTGCACGGCCCATTTGTTGCCGTCCGGGTCGGCGAAGTACAGGAAGTGCCCCCAGTCCTGGACGTCGACGTCGCTGACGTCCACACCGTTGTCCTTCAGCTGCCGGTGCGCGGCCTGGATGTCGCTGACCACCAGTTGGAGGCTGGGAGCAGTGCCGGGTGGGGCATCTATGAGGCCCTCGCCGATCGCAATCGAGCACCCGGAGCCCGGCGGAGTCAGCTGGACAAACCGGATGCCTTCCGAGGGGCGTTCGTCGTAGTCGGCGTTGAAGCCCACTTTGTTGACGTAGAAATCCTTGGCCCGGTCCACGTCGGACACCGGCACCATAACAAGTTCAAGTTTCCAGTCCATGGGCACAGGCTAGCCCGGGACACGTTTCGCCGGAACCCCCGACGCCGGCACCCGCGAACGAATACCGGCGGACGGAAGCCTAGACCGCGATCCCGTACAGGCGGTCGCCGGCGTCGCCCAGGCCGGGCACAATGTAGGACTTTTCGTTCAGTTTCTCGTCAATCGAGGCCAGCACGATGGTGACATTGGCTTCCGAGAGCTCTTCTTCGAGCTTGGCGAGGCCCTCGGGGGCGGCCAGCAGGCAGATGCAGGTGACGTCGGAGGCGCCGCGCTTGAAGAGGAACTTGATGGCCTCGCGCAGGGTGCCGCCGGTTGCGAGCATCGGGTCCAGGACGAAGATCTGGCGATCCGTCAGGTCCTCGGGGAGACGCTCGGCGTAGGTGATGATGTCCAGTGTCTCTTCGTCGCGGGCCATGCCCAGGAAGCCGACCTCGGCGGTGGGAACCAGCTTGGTCATGCCCTCGAGCATGCCGAGTCCGGCGCGCAGGATCGGGACCACCAGCGGGGTGGGTTTGGTGAACGCCGTTCCGATGGTCGTACTGACCGGCGTCTCGATGGTCACCGGTTCGGTGCGGACGTCCCGGGTTGCCTCGTAGGCGAGGAGCGTCACGAGCTCCTCGGTGAGCTGGCGGAAGACCGGGGACGGGGTGTTCTTGTCCCGCAGAACGGTGAGCTTATGGGCGACCAGCGGGTGGTCCACAACGAGAGTGCGCATGGGTCAAAACTATCACCCGGACGCTGAGGACCGTCCCGCGCTGCCGGACGAATCGGCGTCGGCGGCATCACCGCCGGGCGCCCCCGCGCCGCCGTCGACGCCGGGGGCACGGTCGCGCAGGTGCGCCTCGTTATCGAACGTCGGGGCGGGCCCGGTGTGCTCCCGGTGCCGCAGCACATGGAAGAGCCTGTGTGCCAGGATCACGATCCCCACCCAGCCGAATCCGAGCACCCAGCCGATGATCACGTCGGTCATCCAGTGGTGGCCCAGGTAGACCCGGCTCATACCCATCGCGAAGATGAAAAGCACCCCGGCGGCGATCAGGCCGACCCGTGCGATGGTGCGGTGCACCTGGAGGCAGGCGAGGTAGACCACCAGCCCGATCACCACCGTGGTGTTCAGGGTGTGGCCGCTGGGGAACGACGGCGAGTTCTCGTAAGGGGGGACGGCGTCGGCGTGGTCCGGGCGGGCCCGTCCGATCAGCTTTTTGCCCAGCGACGTGGCGGTAATGGACACGGCTGCGGCGCCGCCGATCAGGATCAGGGGCCGCCAGGTCCGCGAGACCCAAGTCAGCCAGGCCGTCAGGATGCTGGCCAGGATGGGCATCCCGATGCCGCCGCCGATGTTGGTGAACCCGGTGACGAAGGAGTCCAGGCCGGGACTGCGCAGGTGCTCCATAAAGGAGAGGGTGGGCTTGTCCAGGTTGGCCAGGCCGGCGTCATCCACCACGTTGTCGTAGACCTCCGCGCTGAGGAGGGCGAGCATCACGATCACGACGCCGCCGATCAGCATGGTGATCCACAGGGCGGCGTACGGCACCACCCACTTACCCCAGCGCCGCATCAGCCAGCTCTCGGTCCTGGTACTCACTGCCGTCTCCCGACTTTCCGGTGCACCGCCCGGGTGCACAGCCTGCTTAGGATCGAAACTACCATTGAGCCATGACTACCCCCGAGCCGCGCCATGCCGAATGGATGGGCCTGGCCCTTGCCGAAGCGCGCCGGGCGCTGGCCACCGCGGACGTGCCGATCGGCGCCGTCGTCATCGGCCCGGACGGTTCGGTGCTGGGCACGGGGCGCAATGAGCGCGAAGCCCTCGGGGACCCGACGGCGCACGCCGAGGTGGTCGCGATCCGGGAGGCGGCGGCCCGGCTGCGGGTCAGGCGTTCCCGGGAGGGGGCGGCCGACGACGGCTGGCGGCTGGAAGACTGCACCCTGGTGGTCACGCTGGAGCCGTGCGCGATGTGCGCCGGGGCGGTGGTGCTGGCCCGGATCCCGCGGGTGGTCTTTGGCGCCTGGGATGAGAAGGCCGGGGCCGCGGGTTCCGTGTTCGACATCCTGCGCGAACGCCGGCTGAACCATTGGGTGGAGGTCTACGCCGGGGTCCGGGAGCAGGAGTGCGGCGCACTGCTGCGGGAGTTCTTCGCCGGGCACCGCGGCGCCTGAGGAGCGCCGGCGGCCGGCTGGAAGGCCAGCGGTCAGCCCACGCGAGGCCGCCGGGCTACCGCGCTGCCCGCTCGAGGCCGCCGGGCTACCGGCTAGCGGTGGCCGTGGTGGACGCGCGCAGCGCATCGATCCGTATTTGCCGCGACGCGGGCGAGTCCAGGCTGAAGGCACGGAAGTCGCCCAGGTCCTCCCTGATCCAGTCCTCCACCTCGGCGATCCGCCGGGTCACGGCCGGCGTTGCTGTGCCGAACACCCAGGCGGCGATCCCTTCCCGGCCCGGATCGTACTGCCAGAGCCCGATGATCCGGCCGCGGTCGACGATGGGGTGGTCCGGAAGGTCGGCCTGCAGCGCCAACGGGGCCAGGGCCGCTTTGCTGTGATCCGCCCCGGCCAGCAGTTCCGCCGCGTTCCGGCGCAGCAGCACCAGCGAATCGGTCCCGGCGAGCAACTGGATCTGCTCCTCGGCCGGTTCCTCGAACGCGGCCAGGAGTTCGACGTCGTCGGGCAGCATCCAGAGCGGGTCCCCGCCGGCGGCGGTGGGAACCTCGACGGCACCGGCGGCGGCGAGCGCGGTTTTGCTCTGCGCGACGGTGAAGCCGGTGAACCACTGCGACTGTTTGAAGCTCGCCCCGCCGGTCCAGCCGAGGTACCGCCGGATCAGCTGGGCGCGGACCTCGTCGTCGCCCAGGGTGCTCGGCTGCAGTCCCCAGGGTTCGTAGGCGTAGCGCTGCTGGTCGAGCCGGCCGTTGGCGGGGACCCGGCGGATCCGCCCGTCTGCCTGCAGGATCCCGAGTGCGGTGGGCAGCGTGGTGGCGGCGCCCTTCTTTTTGCCCTCCTCGCCGAGGTTGCGGACCGTATCTCCAAGTTCCTCCTTGAGCTGGCGCGGGTCCATGGGGACTCCGGCCTCCGCGAGGACGTGCAGCACCTGCTCCTCCAGCAGGGTGATTTCGCCGCGGTCGACGCCGAGCCTTCCCAGCACCTTGAAACCGGCCTCGGCCGCGTCCCGCCCCAGCCGCAGCGCCCAGCCGAAGTCGTCACTGCCCAGCACATAGGTGCAGCCGCGCGCCGTCGGGAGCTCCAGGATCCGTTGCGCCAGGACCTCCCCGTCCACCTGTTCCCGGCCCAGGCCGGCCCGGGCAAAGAGCGTGAGGTAGGGGTTGGCGCCGCCTACGGAGCGGGCCCAGCCGGCCCGGGCGAACACCTGCTCCGCGGTGCACCCGGCCAGCGAGCCGTCGAGCCCCTGCCGGTGCCACGACCAGGCACGGAGCCGTTCAGGGGTGAGGCTCTTGGCGGGAGGCAACTGCACGGTCATCGGCTCGGTGGTCATGGGGCCATTCTCCATCAGCTTCGGCCGGCTGGCTCGCAATAATTGCCGGCAGGTGTCGCCCGGGGGTAACTGCGGCGGGCTAGTCCACCGGGCCTGCGTCGCCGAGGGCCGCCAGGACTGCCCTCGCTGTGGCGTCCCAGCCGGGCAGGTGGTCCCGTGCCGTCAGGGCGGCCGTCCGCCAACGCTCTCGGAGCGTCGGTTCGGTCAGCCAGCGGCGCAGCAGCGCTGTCAGCGGCGCCGGGTCATCGGAGAGGGCGACGACGGCGCCCGGGAGCGCCGTCCCGGCGGGGGTTCCGGCTGCGAGGGCCTCCACGGCACCGGTCCCCTGCCGGACTACCACCGGGATGCCGTGGGCCAGTGATTCGGTCACTACCAGCCCGTAAGTTTCGGCCTGTGAAATCAGCAGGCTCAGGTCGGCGGCGGCCCATTCGGTTTCCAGCGCGGGGCCGCGCAGCTCGCCCGGAAGGCTGACGCGGCCGTGGAGTCCGAGGCGCTCCGTTTCTTGCCGGAGGCGGGCCGAGTAGCGGGGTTCGGCGGTATCGGATCCGGCGAGTGTGGCCGTCCACGGCAGGTCCGTGAGGCCGGCCAGGGCCCGTACCAGCAGCAACTGGTCCTTGTTCGGCAGGAGGGCGGCCACGGCGAGGAGGTGCGGCGGGTGGGAGCCGGTGGCGGCTGGGGCAGGCTCGGTGCCGGGCAGGGCGACGCAGATTTTTGCGGCCCTGGCACGGCCGGCTCCTTCGTGTGGGGTGACCAGCGCGTGCCGGTCACGCAGCGCCGCCGCCGCGAAGTTGCTGGTGCAGATCACTCCGGCGGCGGCGTCCAGGGCGCGGTGTTCCAGCTCCGCGTGCCCCTCCAGCGGCATATGCAGCAGGATCCACGCCGGGGTGCCGGCCGCGGCGGCGGCCTCCAGCTCAGCCGGCGCCCCGAGGGCCACCAGTCCATCCACCAGGGTGACCTGGCCGCCGTCGGACCCGGTGAGCAGTTGGCTAAAGCGCTGCCGGTCAGCCGCGCTGCCGACGGGCCAGCCGCCGTCGGCCCCGCAGGATTCCGCCGTTACCCCGAGGTCTTGCAGGGCACGAAGGAGCGCGGCGTTGTAGGCGTTGCCGCCGGAGTTGTGGCGGACGTTGCCGGGCAGGATGAGGCGGACGCCGGGCGCTCCCACGGGGTTTAGCCGGCGTCGAACTCGAGGGAGTAGCTGGCCCAGGCGTCAGGGGTTTCGCGCAGCGTGACGTCGAGGCCGGCGAGGGCTTTCCCGTCCTGCCCGTCCCGGATGCGCCCGGCTACGGAGTCGGCGATGTACTGGGCGAGGGCTTCAGTGGTGCTGAGTTTGCCGGCGAAGTCGGGGTGTTCGTCGAGGTTTTTGTAGTTCAGTTCCGCCAGGACGGCGTCCAGCACGTCGCCGGCCTCGCCAATGTCCAGGACGATCGAGTCCTCGTTCAGGGCGCGACGCCGGAAGGTCACCTCGGTGACGAATGTGGCCCCGTGCAGGCCCTGGGCGGGACCGAAGGCAGGCCGAGGGAGGCTGTGGGCGATCATGAAATTACGGCGGACGGTCAGGCTGAACACGGATTACCTCGTGGTTTCTGTTGCCGAATGGTTCGGGACGGGTGAGCCGGTGGCTGCTGAGTCACTGGCGGGGTATTCGATGACGTGGCAGAGGGCGTCCAGGGTGCCGTCGGAGAGGCGCTGGACGACGTCGGGCAGCTCGGCGAACGGCGACGCCCCGGAGAGGAAGGTGTCGAAGACGGGGTCGCTGAGCAGGGAGACGGCGAGGTTGAGCCGGTCCGCGGTGGTGCGGCGGTGCCGGCGGGCCCGGGCCACCACGCCTACCTGGCTGGCGCGGAGGGAGAGCCGGCGGGCGTGGAAATCCTCACCGAGCGGGAGGGTGACCAGGCGGTCGGCGTACCAGGACATCTCGATGATCTCGCCCTCGTCCCCCACCAGCTGCAGGGCGCGGCGGAGCCCGCCCTCGGAGGCCGAGCAGTGGATCACGATGTCGCAGTCCGGCAGGGCGTCGTCGGGATGGCAGAAGTCGACGCCGAGGGTGTCGGCGAACGCGCGCTTGGCGGGGTCGACGTCGATCAGCTGCAGCCGGCCGAGCGGGAAGGTTCCGAGGAGCTTGGCGACCATGCCGCCCACCAGGCCGGCGCCGATCACGGCCACCCTGTCGCCCAGGCGCGGGCCGGCCTCCCAGAGGGCGTTGACTGCGGTTTCGACGGTGCCGGTGAGCACGGCGCGGCGGGCGGGAACGCCGTCGGGGACTTCGGTCAGGGCCTCGACAGGGACGATGTAACGGTCCTGGTGGGGGTGGAGGCAGAACACCGTTTTGCCCTGCCAGTCCGCCGGGCCCTGCTCGACGACGCCGACGGACAGGTAGCCGAACTTCACCGGCGACGGGAAGCTGCCCTCCTGGTGGGGTGCCGCCATTTCGTCGGCAATACACTCGGGCACCCGGGCGTTGTGCACCACCATCTCGGTGCCCTTGCTGATGCCGGAGTACAGCGCGCGCACCAGGGCTTCACCGGGCTGGAGCGGGCGCAGTTCCTCGGTCCGGAGCTCACCCTGCTCCGGGCCGACCGTCCAGTAGGCGGTGGCCGTGGTGTGGTCCGGGCTCGATACGTGGCCGGTGCTGGTGGAGGTAGTCATCGTGCTTACGAATCTAGCGCCGGGGGCCGACACGGGGAAGCTTCGGGCCGGGCACGGGCGTGGCGGACCCTCTTGCGGCGGCCGTTTTGGGGTTGGGCGCCTTGCTCCGGTAGCCTAGTCAGGTTGGTGACGTGTCCGAGCGGCCGAAGGTGCAACACTCGAAATGTTGTTTGGTGTAAAAGCCAACGTGGGTTCAAATCCCACCGTCACCGCCAAATGCGGGGCCCCTGCATCCCTAGAAGGGAAGCAGGGGCCTTTGCTTTGCCCTAAATGTAGTCCTGGGTTCGATGGCCCGATTGCATGCGGGAGAGGACAACCTGGTGGAGGGCGCCGTTGGCTTGGCGGGCCACCCTGAGCACCCGATCGGGCACGATCCCTGGGCGCGATCTCTGAGAACATGCTTCCCGCCAGCTGCCCCGGGGATGCGCTCGTGCGTCCTCGTGTCTTGGACGAGCTGCCGGCAGCGATGCCGGAGGCACCGAAGCCAGCCCGGGCGAGAGAACTCTCAATCTGGGCGGGGTGCAGTTCTATCGAGCCCGTCTTCTGGGTGCTTCTTTGGGAGTTCTGGCGTGCGGAACAGTCACAAAATGCGCACAGCAGGATGAAGGTAGTCCGACAGGCTTCCCTCCGAGGATAAGAACAGCTTCGAAAGCCGGAGTGGAACCAGCAAGGAGAACAATCGTGAACATCATCCGGAAAATAGCAGCACGCACCAGCCTCATCGCCGTACCCTTCGGAGGTGGTGCCCTGACCGCCATGGCACAACCAGCCAACGCCGCAACCACCCCTACCCCGTCCGCCACATCAACGTCAGTGAGCGATGCCAGCCACGGAAACAAAACCGATCTCACCGGGGACGCCGCAATCAACGTCAAGGCCGCCGTGCTGGCAGCCAACGCGGGTGCGACCGTCGAGAACATGACGACCGAGGATGACGGCAGTGCAGCTTACGAAGCCCTTATCACCAAGACTGACGGCACGCACGCGACCGTCAAGCTCGACACCAACTTCGCCATCACCGCCGCCGAAGCCGGCGCACAGGGCGGTCACGGCGACTGATCCTGTCGCACTCCTTCGGGCGGGCGCCCCATTGCGGGAGCCGTCCGAAGACCACCGGCGGGCGCTGCCTAACAGCAGTCCAAGTCGTCATCACAACGCCCGGTCTCGGTGCAGCATCCGGCATCCATCCAGATCGCCTCCCTAGCACGTGGGCTTCAGGCGTGGGCAGGTTCCCTCAGGCAGCGTGGGTTAGGTGGCGGCCGGGGTTAGGGATTGGATGAGACTCTCGATGCGGCTCTTGATCTCGTCCCGGATCGGTCGGACAGCATCAACTCCCTGCCCGGCAGGGTCTTCCAGGATCCAATCCTCGTAGCGCTTGCCCGGGAAATACGGACATTCATCGCCGCAGCCCATGGTGATCACGACGTCGGAATCTTGCACCGCTTCGGCGGTGAGGACCTTCGGGATTTCGGCGGACATGTCGATCCCCAGCTCGGCCATGGCCCGCACGGCGGCCGGGTTGACCTTCTCAGCCGGCTGGGAGCCAGCGGACCGGACCTCGATCCGGCCCTCGGAAAGGGTGGTGAGGAAGGCTGCGGCCATCTGGGAGCGTCCGGCGTTGTGGACGCAGACGAAGTGGACGGAGGGCTTGTCGGTCATGAGGGGACCTTTCGATCGGCCGCGGGTCGATCTGCCGCGGGAACTGCTGGGCCGGCAACGGTTGGGTAGAGGACTCGAATCAGGTAGAAACCGGCGGCGCCGCCGAGTAGCTGGGCGAGGATGAACGCCGGCGCGGATGCCGGAGCAATGCCGGCGACGGTGTCGGTGATTGTCCGGGCCACAGTCACGGCCGGGTTGGCGAAACTGGAGGAGCTGGTGAACCAGTAGGCCGCCGTTATGTAGCCGCCGACGGCAAAAGCCACCCGCTCCCCCCGGCCCGAACGGACCGTGCCGAAGATGACAAGGAGCAGCCCAAACGTGGCGATAATTTCGCCGAGCCACAGCCCTGACCCTGCGCGTTCATGTGTCGAGAGCGTCACCGGGTCCAGGCCGAACATCAGGTTGGCCAGCATGCTTCCCGACAGGCCGCCGGCGAACTGGGCCAGGATCAGGGCCAGTGTGGTGCGAGTGTCCACCGCCCCCAAGGCCCGTTCGACCAGGGTGACCACGGGGTTGAAGGATGCCGAGACCGGTTGCAGCGCCAGGATCAAGGCCACCAGCGCCGCGCCTGTGGCGGTGCTGTTCTCGAGAAGCTGCAGCCCGACGTCGTTAGGGGACAGCCGCGAGGCCATGACACCGGACCCGACTACGGCCATCACCAGGAAAGTTGTCCCGGCGAACTCCGCCACGGCCCGCCGCAGGAGTATGCTCATCGGCTCTGTCCGCTGATCAGCTTGGAAAGGTTCGTCAGGGCATCGGTGCGCGCACGGTAATAGACCCACACGCCGCGCTTTTCCCTCTCCAGCAGCCCCGCTTCATGGAGGATCTTCAGGTGGTGGCTAATGGTCGGCTGTGAGAGCTCGAAGGCGTCATTCAGGTCGCACACACAGGCTTCACCGCCTTCATGGGAGGCCACCAGGGACATCAGCCGCAGCCGCACCGGATCACCCAGCGCTTCAGTAGCGGCACGACTTCCCCGGCCTCCACTTCCGACAACGGTTCCCTCGACAGGGGCGAACAGCGCGCCACGGACTGGACGGGAGCGACGTTGACAGATATAGACATATGCCTATATTTACACCTATCGATGCCTAGCCAACGCAGGGCTGCAGACTCGCCCGGGAGGAAACCGGCCACACCACTGCAACGAGTGCGAAAACGTAAACAATGGGGACCTATTTCCGTACAGATCTACGTAACATCCCTAGCCCCCTGGGCGCCCCGGCTGTTCGGAAAACCCGTCGGTAAGGCCTGCCAGCAGAATAGTGATGCCGCCGTCGAGCTCTTTCTTTCCGTCATAGTCAGTCAAGACCGGGACGAGGGACCGCAGATGGGGGAAATCCTTCGGCGGCAGCCGGTACAGGCCCAGACGGAGCAGGGCTTCGTTTTTCTCAGGGTCGACGACGACCTCCTGCAGCTCGTTGAGGACATGCCCGTACAGGAAGCCGTAGTAAGCGCGGTACACGTGCAACGCCTCAGGAGCGGCAAACCCTGCGCCAACCAGCAGCGACAGGATTTGTTCCAGCGGCCGGAGTGTTCCCATCGGCCGACGGCCCAGCGGGGTGGAAAGAGGCCGCGTCACCAACAGCGGCACGACATTCGGATGCCGCAGTGCGAGGTCCCGGAAATCATGCGCGATGCGCCGGAGCTGGGCCCGCCAGTCAGGATCAGCAGGATTGACAGGCAGCTCATTGAAGACCAGCTCCGTGACACCATCCAGCAGGTCGGCCCGGCTCCGGGCGTACCGGTACAGTGCCATCGGGTCCCGGCCCAACTTCTGCCCGAGCCGACGCATAGTAAGGGCCTCCAGCCCCCAGCCGTCTACCAGCTCCAGTGCGGCCGAGAGCACCAGCTCCCGACTCAACCGGCTCTTGCCCACCGAACCCGAGGGCGGATCGTCCGCGACCATAGGGCTCATCCCCTCCGCCCCGACGGTAACAGCCGTGCCTGCGCCACCACCTGGGGCTATCACTGCTCCGCCACCGGGGCTATCACTAAGCATCCTTGCCTCTTCTGCAGTCTACGCGCGACGTCTGCTGCCTGGAGGAAATGACGTCGGCTTACCCTCGGGACCATCAGCAATGATGAGGCCTGCGGATGCCCGGCTACCAACACCCAAGATCGGCGCGTGTCGCGGCGAGGGCGCCGGCAAGCCGACCGGCGTTGTCTTTCCGCACCGCCTCCGTAGGCAACACCGGGGAAACATCGCTGGTACAGACCAGCAGCGCGTCCGTGACCTCCGCCACCAGGTCCGGGAACCGGCTGCTCCGGTAATCACCGTCGGTCTCTGAATGGCGGTTTAACGCATTCACTACATGCACGGCGACCTGCGATCTGCGCTCCATGCCAAGCTTCGCCAGAATACTCGAGATCATGTTCTTGACTGTTTTTTCCGAGAGAAACATTCTGTGGCTGATCTGACGGTTACTCAGTCCCCGGCCAAGGGCAGCAGCCGCGACAGCCTCCTGGCGGGTGAGCATCCCAAGTTTCTCCTCCCGGTCGGGCTCAACAATGAGCAGGTTCGGAGCCCGGAGAGCCGGCTGAAACACGCCACTGAAGGCGGTGTACCCGTCCAAGGCTCGGGAGATCAGCCGGAGCTGTTCGGCGTTGTCGTCCTTTTTGGACAGACACCCCCAGGCGCCGGACATTATGGACTCGATCAAGACTGCTTCGTCGGCCGCCGCCGTCATCAGGAGGCACCTGATACCCGGTGCCGACACGGCGATCCCACGGCAGACCGCAGCACCGGAACCGTCCGGAAGATCATCATCAACAATAACCAGCGCCGGCCGAAGCGCAGGGATCCGCCGCAGTGCCTCGAGCGCCGACGCAGACTCCCCCGCAACGCCCACACCCGAGGACTCCAACAGATAACGCAGACCGCGCCTCACGACTTCATGGTCGTCCAAAAGGTAAACACCCTGGCCCCTCAGCGGCAGGGCCACTTCGACCTCCGGTTCAGCCCGCATTGCTGCTCCATCCAAGCCTCCGGGACTCCAAAGGCGCCGTCGTCCGTCACTGTCGTCGGCCCCGCCCGATGCGAAGACGAACCCGGACCCCATCCGGTCACCCCGGCCCCGGCGCAATTATCCACGCGGACCTTGCCCCCAAACTAGACCTGATGGCTCCGAAAGAACACCCCGATCCCGCCTTGCCCCATTTCAAGGAACCGGCCTTCGGCGAACCGGCCGCCGCTTCCGTCCGGGCCCATCAGGGTCGGAGCGCAGGCGTCCTGCAGCACGGAGGGAGCGCAGAACGGTCTTCGCTCCCGAGCCAGCGTCGCTCTGCCCCGTCTACTGAAGATCGAGGATCCCAGGTATCCAAGGGCGGCCCGCACCCCCTCAACTCCGTGATCGGGACTCACATTCGAACTTCGCGGGAGTGACCGTGCCCGGCTTTTAACATGGGCCGCTGGCCTCACGCCAGGCCCGGACCGCTCTGTCCATTCGCTTACACGCCTCCTCCATATATAAGCCAGGCGAATAAGGATGCTGAACGCTTGCTAACTGCTGAGGACGGTTTATATTCTGGGTCAAGTAAGGAGTTAAGCAGTTGGCTTCCACGGATCTGCTTACGGGGAGACGTAATGGAACACAAACTGCAACTCACAATCCGCACCGACGTGGACGCCCTGGGCCTCGGCCTTCAGGTCTCCGGTTGCCTGACCGGCGCTGCGTACCCTGTCCTTCTGCGCGCACTAGCAAGGGCCGGACAGGTATCTAAGGGCCCGCTAACCTTGGATTTGCGCGGAGCCAGGCATCTGGACCCTGACGTGCTACTCCATCTGCGGGCCTTCAGCGGCTCCGCCACAGCACCAGCTCCGAACAACGCCGAACCCGGAAAAGAACTCCCCGGGGTCTTCCTAAAGGAACCGTCCGAACTGCCGGTCTGCCTCGCTCACGTCGCTATCGACGGAGCCGTCCTGGAGCACCTCACGGACGCTCAGGGCGCCCACGCCGCCGGCTGCACCGTCACCCACGGACCCGCCGGGACCGAGCTCATCGACGACCTTCAGCTCTGCCAATACTACGAAGGAAGCCTCGACCCGGCGTCAACCGTACGTGCCCTCTCGGATGAAGCGCTTGGCCGATTGGTCGACGCCCTGTACCGCCACCTTGATTCACCCGGCCCGTCCTTCGGGGCCCGGACCTGGTTCGAGCTCGCGACCGATGAGATGGACCGACGGGACCTCCCTGGCTCTTCACTCAACGAGTCCGCCTCAGACAAAGGCACTGTGACGGCTCGAAAGCTCCAACTGCCCTCACAGACCGATGAACACCGCGAACCCGTTCAGCTTTGAACAGGGCCGCGGGTTCATAGTTGGGGCTGTGGAGGCGTGCCCACGCCCGTCATCGTCTCCCGGGCAGGAATAATGCACCAACTACCCCAAGCCGCCTACCTTCGTGACGCAGCTTTCGCCATAATTCCGGTAGTGCCCCCGGCCTCGCAACTGATCGATCTTCTCGGAAGAACACCTGCCAGTAAAGACAGCCGTACCGTTTTATTAGTCGGGCCTGCGGTGACGGCCTGCGGGGGCGAACAGACGGGGTTTACTGCGCCCTATCCCGGTAATCGAATGCCGCGGTCGGGGACGCCGCTGGCTATTGGGCCGATTTGGGCGCATGCTGGTCGTGGATCCGCAGCTTGAAGGCGAAGTTTTTCGCCACGGGCGGTCCCCGCGTACCAGGCCGCCTAAACACCGGTCCGGGCTGCGTCGGAGCCGTCAAGCAGCCGGCGGCTTCGAAGGCGGAAATCAATCATCCCCGTGATCGGCGCAGTCACAGCCAGGACGCCGACATTCTCTCGGGCCCGCCGCCACCCTGATTTTCATAACGGTGACAGGATGTGGGCGTCCCCGGATGCCACAAGACACAAGCTATTCCCTATCGGCCGCCAGCCTTGCCCATGCCGTGCTGCCCTGTTGCCAAACGGAAGGCGACGTAGATGAGCCAGGGAGATATGCAGTTACGGGGAGCAGGATCGATCTTAATCGGATCGAAACCGCTCGGTTACGGTTCTCCTACATGTGGTGGACTGCCCTCAGCGTGCTGCAACTCCATGTGTTGTGAGGTAAGTGCGCCACCACTGCAGGCACTCGTCCGCCAATTCCAACGCATCGACCGTATCGGTCGGGTCCTCAATGAAGCGGAAGCTGGCCCTGGAGTTGTCATGGATCGCCATGCCTTGAACCCCCTCCGTGGCACGTTGGTTGGCGGTATTCGCCACCGCCCAGCACCGGCGCATGGAGAGAACCCTGGCCTCGATGTCCATCAGATCCTTACCGAAGGGAACCGTGTCATCGGTCATGATCCAGTCGCGAAGGTTCCAGCACAGGATGAAGAAGACCATTATGTCTGCCTTCAGGGTTTCCGGATCCGAACCGCTCTCATATCCGTTCGCAATTTTGGTCCGTGTGCGCCGCATTGCGTCCCACAAGTCGGTCCAGACCGGGGGACCGTACTCCATTGCAACGTCCGAGGCGGCTTCCGTCCCGGCGCTCCCGGCAGTCTCGGGAATTTCTGGACGTTTAGGTTGACTACCGCTTCCGGTACTTGACATGTCTTGAGATTATCCCGGGCAGTGTCTTACTGACTACATCACCAACACCCAGTTGATTATTTCAGAGGAGCCGTCGTTGCGCCCCTCTCCAATGATCCCCAACCGCCGACGCATGTCGGCAACCGCAGCGCCAAACCATACGTAGCCTTGTGAACATGGAACTCGTCGCTCAAGGAGCCGGGTGCCGCAAGATCGTGGAGTTCGTCAACGGCTTCGTCGTCATGGCAATCCATCACCGCTCGGGCAGTGGCCCCGTTCCCTAACGCCGACGGCCGACTCTGGTCATCGTTTTGGACGGCGGCAAGGTTATCGGCGCCTATTTCTCCGGCCGGACATTTCTGACGGCTCCTTCTGATTCAGGGGCTTGATGGTGTTCATTCTTCTGACGTGCTTCACGCAGGTGAGAGCCCAGCTTCTCTTCCGATTCCCGCCGGCGTTGACCTACGGTAGGCACCGGCTGCGTACCCGGCGCCGACTGCCCGTGCTGATGCGAGCTTTGGTCCTGCTCGTCCTTGCTGTGTTGATCGCTCATAAGGGCATCGTCCCACCGCCCCTGCTCTGGAGGAAGCCCAGTTGGGAATCCCGAAACATCCTCGTCTTCCTGATGGCAGCTGTGGCACCTGGCCTCGAATTTTATTTCGCCGGTAGTGTTTTCGGTTTCCGCCGAGGAACCGTCAGCTGCTACTTTCGGCGCCCCAGCGGGTGTACCACGGTATGGTTGTGATCGTAGACGTGCTGCACGTTCCATTCAAGGAAGCTGCGAGGTGCAGGTGTGAACGAGTATGAGGCTTCATTGGTCATTAGGTCCGGAGCCGAGCAGCTGTCGGCGGCGTCTTCTGACCCCCGTTCGGAGGAAGGCTACGCGGCGGTCAAGGCCAATATTTCCGAAGCGCTTGAGCGCATAGCGGAAGCTCTTGGTAACTTTGAGTCGAGTTCGGGGGCACCGCGCCGTTCAAGCGGATGGGTTCAGGACCTTCGCCGCGTAGCGGACGACCTGGGGGAATGACAGGGCTGAAACGCCGATGACAGCGAGTGGCCCTGACGGGGCGCCTGCACGTTTTGACCGGGCTGTGCTGGTCTTCAATCCCGGCAAGTCTGGTATGACCGCCAGGATCAACGGGCTGCGACGGGATCTCGCCGCCGGAGCCCCGGAACTTCAGGTTGACTTGCTGCCGACCGGCTTTGCGGGGCATGCGCGAGACCTTGCACGGTCCGTCGCGGCGGCAGGGTCCACGCTCATTGTTTCAGTAAGCGGTGACGGCGGGTACAACGAGGTTGTCAACGGGGTGATGGACGTTCCGGGCAGCAAGGCGGTGTGCACGGTCGTCGCGGCAGGCAATGCCAACGACCATCACCGGAGCATGCCTGCAATATCATTGCCGGAGGCTGTGCGGATAGGACAGGGACAGGTCCGGCACATCGACCTGTTGCGAATAACATTTGGGGAGGAGCCGCAGGCACAGGTTCACTACGCCCATTCCTACATCGGTTTCGGACTTACGCCCCTGATGGCGATCGGAATCGAGAGCGGAGGAAAGGGCAAAATCCTCGAACTCCTGTCCGTGGCGCGCACGCTCTCCCACTTGAGCCCCTTCGAGCTCGTTCGGGCAGACGGGGCCATCGCCTGCTTGGACAGCCTGATCCTGGCCAATATTTCGCGGATGGCCAAGTATGGGAGGGTCAGCGAGGCGGCGGGTCCCGACGACGGCCGTTTCGAGGTTGTGACGCTCCCCCATTCCGGCCACTGGAAGATGGCACTGATGACTCTTCGGGCCGTGACGTTGGGGCTCGGGAATCAGCCAAGCGTCAGTAGCTACGCGTTCAGCACGCGCGACGCTGTTCCTTGCCAGATTGACGGCGAGGTCAGACATCTTCCCGCCGCCACCCATGTTCTTGTCGAAAGCGCGAAAAATGCCCTGGCGGTTCTCTGATCCTCGGCGCCCTTGACATCTACTCAATGGGGCGGCCAGCACCCAGGGAATCTCCGCCGGCGATGACGAACACGGACCATTGATGGCCTTCGCGGCACCACCGGGACTACGGCAGGAGACTCAGCGCCGTCGTTATCGGCTTCGGCGCCACAGCCCGTGGGTGCACAACGCCCTCATCGCCGACGGCATCCATGACCTCCAGAGCCTGACCAACCGCGGGGGCGCCACCATCGGTTCGTCCATCCATCCGTGCTGATTCTCCAGTCCGATCTCGGTCCCCGATGCGCCGTTCCTCCAGCTGGCGCCCTTCCTGGCCGAAAGCGACATCGTGGTCACGCCCAAGAAAATCCCAGTCCACCACTGACGTATTTGCGGACCGAGGACCCGGATGTTTTCCGACCCTGATCGCGGACGTTTCCTGCGATGAGGGAATGGGCTTCAGCTGGACGAAAACCACCATCTGAGAGATCAGCGAAGCACGGTCGCCCTTCCTTGAACCATCTTCGCCAGTTTTAGGGCGTAGCAGCAATTTTGATGGAAGGGCGCTGCCCGGACTGGTAGGCAGACGCGATGACTGGTTCGAGTTCGTCAATTACCGTCCGATTCCCGGGTAGAACCACATGGGCGAGAAATTCCGACTCAAGCGTAGCAACCCCGGCTGCCACCGCTGCGAGTTTCGCGTCTATCGACAAAGCGAAAGAATGCCAAAACCTTCGGGCGCTGAGCTCCGACACTCTTACTGTAACCTCCGGGCCGTGGACCTTCCCGGAACCACCGCCGACACCAGCGACCACGTGCGGATCCGGTAAACAGATGACGATGCGGAACTGCCTTCCGCCGGCCCTGAACGCGATGGCTGTGAAATCGCCGCGTTGGCTGGAACGGACGTCGGTTGCCCCGAAGGTAACGAGCGCCCGCTCGGCATGTTCCTTTGAGTCCCCAATGCTGAATGAGTCACCACGCGTGTAGAAACTGCGGTTATCAAGAGGTCCCATAGTCCAACTATGCACCCCCTTGCCAAACCTTCGAGACTTCAGCCTATCGGCGGGACGAACAAAGTAGCACGAAGGACTCTTTGGGGAATTCCAGGTGCACAATGTTGCGGCGGCCTGGTGTCCAAGGGGCGCGCCCCACACACACCCTTATAGGCGTAAGCTATCGATGCGCGCGTGCGAAGCAACTGCGCCCGCGCGGAGCCCGGCATCGGACCCTCAGCCGATGTCGCCCGACGTCAGTCCCAGCGCCGGCACCCGGCGTCGGACCCTAAGGCAGGACCCCGAACCGGGGCCGAACCAGACCGAGCCATCGAGGAGCCGCATGGACACGCGCAAACTGAAGTACTTCCTTGCGGTGGTTGACCACGACGGCTTCAGCCGGGCCGCGGAGCATCTGCTGATCGCGCAACCCTCCCTGTCACAGACCATCGCCGGGCTGGAAAGAGAGCTAGGGGTTCCGCTCTTCCACCGCATCGGCCGCCGGGTGGTCCTCAGCGAGGCGGGCAACGAACTTGTCGGCCCGGCCCGGCTGGTGATGCGGGACCTGGACGCCGCGCAGTCAGCGGTGCGGGCACTTCAGGGGGTCCGCAGCGGCCGCCTCGACATCATCACCATGCCCTCCCCGGGCATCGAGCCGCTGACCTCCATGATCGCCAGTTTCACCCGCCAGCATCCTTCGGTCCGGCTGAACGTCAGCGCAGCGTTCACCCCCGAAGAGGTCATCGAATCCGTCCGGACCGGCAGCACCGAAATCGGCCTGGCCGGGTCGCCCGATCCCATCCGTGTGCCCGGCGTCCAGGTCATGGAACTGGAACGCCAGCCCCTCATCCTCATCGTCAACCCGCAAGCCGACACCTTCGGCCCCGGACCTGCCATCCAGAGGGAGGACCTTGGCGGCCACCGGCTGATAGCCAGCCAACGCGGTTCCCTGGTGCGCTGGCTGGTCGACGACGCCCTGGCACGCGGCGTCAACACCGAGATCGTTGTCGAGGTCGCGCACCGGACATCGATCCTCCCCCTCGTTCTCGCCGGCGTCGGACACGCGGTGATGCCCTCGTCCTGGGCGCCTACAGCCCAGAAGTCCGGGCTCCGGACCCTGCTGATCGAGCCGGTCTCCCAGCTTGATGTCGCAATCCTCAGCCGAAAGGAAGACCTGACACCTGCTGCGCGGGCTTTCCTGAAGGTTGCCGAACTGCACGTCACGCCCTGATTCCGCGGGGATCCGCCCGAGTCCATAGGTCGAGCCTATGTGGCGCATCGGATCTTGGTCTTGGACGCCCTGAGGCGTCAGCCCGTCTACTTGAAGAGGACCAGCAGTGTGACGCTGCTAACACACACTCAACGAGGAGGTAGGCACGTGAGCGCCACCCAAACATTCAGCATCGCGTCCATTCCGGCCGACGGCGTCGGCAAGGAAGTCATCTCGGCCGGACGCCGGGTCCTGGACGCCCTCGCGGAGAATTCCGGAGGCAAGTTCGCCTTCGAATGGAACGAATTCCCCTGGGGTTGCGGCTACTACGAAAAGACGGGCCAGATGATGGACCCGAAGGGCCTGGACGCCCTGAAGAACTTTGATGCCATCTACTTCGGAGCCGTCGGCTGGGAAAACGTCCCCGACCACGTCAGCCTCTGGGGCCTTCGGCTGAACATCACCCAGAATTTCGACCAGTGGGCCAACGTCCGGCCGGTGAAGTTCCTTCCCGGTATCGAGTCCCCGCTCCGTAAGGCCGACACCACGGAGCTCGACTGGGTGGTGGTCCGGGAGAACAGCGAGGGCGAGTACGCCGGGCTGGGTGGCCGGAACCTCAGCGGCCGTGGCCCCGGCAACGAGGTTGCGCTGCAGACCGCGCTGTTCACCGAAAAGGGCTGCGAACGCATCATGCGCTTCGCCTTTGATCTCGCACGGACGCGGACCGTGAAGAAGGTGTCCTCGGTGACGAAGTCCAACGCCCAGCAGTACGGCATGGTCCTGTGGGACGAGACGTTCCAGCGCGTGGCCCCGGACTACCCGGACGTTGCCACCGAAAGTGTCCTGGTGGATGCGATGAGCGCGAAGTTCATCCTGAAGCCGGAAGAGCTCTCCGTCGTCGTGGCGTCCAACCTGAACGCGGACATCCTCTCCGACCTGGGGTCCGCCCTCGCCGGCAGCCTGGGCCTGGCCGCGAGCGCCAACCTCAACCCGGAGCGCCGCTTCCCGTCCATGTTCGAACCAGTGCACGGCTCCGCCCCGGACATCGCCGGCAAGGGCATCAGCAACCCGATCGGCGCCATTGCGAGCGCCGCCCTGATGCTGGACCACTTCGGCCTGCACGCCGAGGCGCGCCAGGTCGAGGCCGCGATCGAGCAGACCACCGCGGCCGGATACCTGACCCGCGACGTCGGCGGCGATGCCGATACCACCGACGTCACCGACGCCATCATCAAGGCCCTGACCCACACCCTGGCCGCCGTCTAGCCACACCGGCCGGCCTCCGGAACATCGGGGGCCGCCACCAGCCCGGGACGGGCGGCGCAGCAAAACCACCGCCCGTCCCGACACCCCTGACTTTCGAACGCTCTTCCAGCGACATTCCACAACGAGGTAGGAATTATGGATCACATCTCCACCGCCGCAAAGGCACCGCGGAACCCCAAGGTCCGCTGGTACCGGCAGCTGTACTTCTGGGTACTGACCGCCATTCTCATCGGCATACTGGTCGGCTGGCTCGCCCCCGCCGCCGGCACCGCCCTGGAACCGATCGGCACGACGTTCGTCAATGCGATGCGGATGCTCATCGGCCCCATCGTGTTCCTGACCATCGTGGGCGGCATCGCCGGCGTCGCAGACCTCAAGAGGGTCGGCATGACGGGCCTGAAGGCGCTGACCTATTTCCAGGTCGGCACCATCCTGGCCCTGGTGTTCGGCCTGGTCGCCATCAACATCTTCCGCCTCGGCGACGGCGTCAACGCCGACGCAGGCTCCATCAAGACCTCCGAATCCGCGGCCAAACTCATCGACGCCGGCGCCAAGCAGGAGTGGTGGCAGTTCATCACCCACATCATTCCCAACAGCGTGATCGGCCCGTTCGTTGAAGGCGACATCCTGCAGATCATCTTCATCGCCGTCGTGTTCGGCATCGCCCTGAACGCCATCGGCAAAGCGGGCGCCCCCGTACTGGACGGGGTGCAGCGGCTAACCGGGGTCATGTTCAAGATCCTGGGCTTCATTATGAAGGCGGCCCCGATCGGTGCCTTCGGCGCGATGGCCTACGCCGTCGGTAAGTACGGCGTCTCCTCGCTCACCAGCATGGGCGGCCTGATCGCCCTGTTCTACGCCACCTCGATCCTGTTCGTTGTGGTGGTCCTCGGATCAGTGATGGCGTTCCTGAAGCTGAACATTTTCTCGATGATCCGCCACCTCAAAGAGGAATACCTGCTGATCCTGGGCACGTCCACCGCCGAACCAGCCCTCCCCGGGCTGATGCGCAAACTGGAACACGCGGGCGTGAAAAAGGAGACCGTGGGGCTGGTGGTGCCCACCGGGTACAGCTTCAACCTCGACGGCGCCGCCATCTACCTCTCCCTCGCTGCCGTCTACATTGCGCAGGCCACGAACACCGACCTCAGCATCGGCCAGCAGTTGGGCCTCATCGCGGTCATGCTGCTCACGTCCAAGGGCGCGGCAGGCGTGGCCGGCGGCGGCTTCATCGCCCTCACCGCGACCCTGGCCACGATCGGGACCATCCCGGCCGCCGGCATCATGCTCATCTTCGGCATCGACAAGTTCATGTCCGAATGCCGGGCCTTGGTCAACTTCACCGGCAACGCCGTCGCAACCCTCTTCATCGCCTGGTGGGACCGCACCCTCGACGCCGACCGTGCCCGCCGCGTCTTCGCCGGAGAGGTAGTCGAACCACTCCCCAGCAACGCTGCCGTCCCCACCAGCGAGCCCACGGACGGTGCCCGCACCGTCCACGCCGCCAGCGCATCAGACGAGGCAGGCACCACCGGCCCGTCACCGGCCGCAGACGGCCGCCGCCCCGCCTACTCGGAAACGCTCTAACGTGACCCCGGCAGAAAACACCATCCGCACCCTTATCGCACCCGACAAGTTCAAGGGCAGCCTCACGGCGGCTGAGGTCGCGGATGCCCTGGCGGCGGGGCTCCGCTCCGCCGCCAGGACCGGCGGGGTGCTCTGCGAACTCCTTCCGCTGGCGGACGGCGGCGACGGGAGCGTGGACGCCGCCGTCGCGGCCGGCTTCAGTCGGCATGATTGCACCGTGGCGGGCCCCACGGGGCAACCGGTCCAGGCCAGTATCGCGTTCGACGGCGTCACCGCCGTCGTCGAGGTGGCCAACACCTGCGGGCTCGGGACGTTGGCGGGCGGGCGGCTGGAGCCCCTCAACGCATCAAGCCGCGGCTTCGGTGAGGCGGTCCTGGCCGCCCTCAGCCTCAGGCCGGTCCGGATTGTCATGGCCCTGGGCGGGAGCGCCAGCACCGACGGAGGGATGGGCATGCTCACCGCTTTGGGCCTCAGCTTCCGCGACGCGGCGGGCCGGCCCCTCACCGGCAGCGGCGGGGACCTGGAGATGATCGACCGCATCCACGGCGCGTTGCCCCCGGAATTGGCCGGCACGGAACTCGTCGTCGCCTGCGACGTCAGCAACCCCCTGCTCGGTGCTGCCGGCGCGGCGGCTGTCTTCGGGCCGCAGAAGGGCGCCGGACCCGCGGAGGTCGACGTCCTCGACGGCGGCCTGGCGCGGCTGGTTGCCAGGCTCGCGGAGGCAGGATTCGACGACGCCGCGACCGTGGCGGAGCACGACGGCGCCGGCAGCGCCGGCGGGATCGGCTTCGCCTGCCTGCTGCTCGGGGCGCGGCAGGTCTCGGGGGCCGATTACTTCCTGGATCTGCTGGACTTCGACGCCCGCAAGGACCAGTGTGACGTCGTCATCACGGGCGAGGGGAGCCTCGACGAACAGACGCTGGCCGGGAAACTGCCCGCCGCCGTCGCCCGTCGTTCCGGAACCCGTCCCATCATCGCCGTCGCCGGACGCTCCCTGCTCCCCCGGGAACGCTGGCACGAACTGGCCCTCACCCGGGTGTACACCCTGGCCGACTACACGGACCTCGACTCGGCCAGGGACCCCGCGCTGTCCGCTGCGTTGCTGCGCCGGATCGGCACGGACATCGGAACGAGCCTGCTGTAGCTTCGCGCTCCCGGGTGCCGGCTCCCGGCGCCCGGCAGAACCGTTGCCAACAGGACCCCGGCCGATTAGCGTGTCCTGACGTGGACATGACCTTCGACGCGGAACTGTTCGAATGGCGCGGACCGGCGCCGTTCTACTGGCTGACCCTGCCCGCGGACGCATCCGATTTCGTCCGGGCCGAGGCCGCAGAGGCAACCTACGGGTGGGGTGCCATCCCGGTGGCCGCGCGGATCGGCGACACCGAGTGGGAAACCTCGCTGCTGCCCCGCAACGGAGACTACGTCCTTCCGGTGAAGAAGCACGTCCGCCTGCAGGAGGGGTTCGGCGACGGCGACACCGTGACCGTCTCCCTGTCCGTGGCGCCCCGGGGTGGCCGGGCCGCCAACGGCACCGGCCCCACCATGTGAGGCCGTGATTCCGCGGCGGTTCGGTTCTGGCGCGGCGGACAGGGCCGGACGCGGCGGTTCGTGCCCGGCGCGGCGGTTTGCGCCCCGCGCTACGCAAAATACCCAGCGCGGTGGGTATTCCGGTCGCGAGGGGTATTTTTCGCGTCGAAGGGCAGGATACGCAGCGCCAAGCGTCCGGAGCACCACAAGATGACGCCCGCTCGGCCACCCATCACCCCGCCGTCTTCGACACCCAGTAGAATTGGGGCGTTTGCAGCCCGCGTCGAACGGTGAAGGAGGCCCCGGTGCGTACATCCCGTGCCCGGACACCCTTTCATTCGCTCCGCGCCGCCATGGTGGCCACCACCATGGTGACGCTCGCCGCCGCCGCGCACGTGATCGCCGGCGGCCAGCTTCCCGCCCCCGCCATCCTGGCCGCCGTCCTCGCCCTCACCGGCCTGACGTCCACCGCGGCCACCCGGCTGAAGCTGAACCTCCCGGCCATGGCAGCCCTCCTCGGGGCCGGCCAGGTGATCCTGCACGAGGCATTCGCCGCTTTCAGCACCCCCGCCGCGGCCGACGCCGGCCCGGGCGGCACTGCCAGCGACGCCGGAGCCGCCAGCTCTGCTGGCCTCGCCGGCGCTGCTGCCACTGCCGCGCACCACACGGGATTCGTGCAACTGCCGCATCCGGCCGGACACCTGCAGCTGCACGAACTGGACTCCGTGGCCTCCTGGTCGATGCTGGCGGGCCACGCACTGGCCACACTCGCCTGTGCCCTGCTTTTGGCCAAGGGTGAAGATGCCCTCTGGTCGCTCGCCGCATGGCTCCGGCCGCTCATCGAGCTCCCCGCCCCTGCTCCGCTCAGGCCTGCAGTCGCCCGCGCCGTACCGCCGCACCCCAGGGCCGCCGTTCCGCTCCCCTGGCGCAACCTCCGGGCCGACTGCCGCCGCGGGCCGCCCGCCGTCGTCGTTCCTTCCTAACCCTTCTTAAGGCACCGGCCGTACCCTCCGCTGAACCCAGCGACGGGAGGCCCGCCGTGCCTCCCTGTTTCCGCGCGCCGCCTTGCCGCCGCGCCCGCCTGAAAGGCACCCGTTTTGACCACTTCACAGCACAAATCTGCCCTCCGCCGCGGCCTCACCGCAGCCGCCGTCACCGCCGCCACCTCGGCCCTTATGCTCGCCGGGATCAGCGGCGCATCGGCCCACGTCGAAGCAACCCCGGACCAGACGGCGGCGGGCTCGTACGCCCTGCTGACGTTCGCCGTCCCGCATGGCTGCGGGGAATCCAGCACCACCAAAATCGCCATCAGCCTGCCGGACGAGCTCGACGACGCCCTGCCCACCGTGAACCCCAGCTGGACTGCAGCGAAGGTCACCGAGAAGCTGGCGCAGCCCAAGAAGCTCGCGGACGGTTCCTCTATCACCAAGCGCACCAGCCAGATCGTCTACACGGCCAAGACCCCCCTGAGCCCGGAGCTCCGCGACACCCTGGTCCTGTCCGTGAAGCTGCCGGACGAGCCCGGAAAGACCCTCTACTTCCGGACCCTGCAGACCTGCGAAACCGGAACGGTCGACTGGTCACAGATCCCTGCGGCCGGCCAGGACGAGCACGATCTGAAGTCCCCGTCGCCGTCGGTGACCATCACGGCGGCAGCGGCGGACAGCCACGGCGCTGCCGCCTCCGGCGCGCACGACGCGGAGGCAGCCGGGTCTGTCACGGCAGCGTCCTCCGCGAAGGACGACGACGGCGGCCAGGCCCTGAGCTGGGCGGGCCTGGTTGCCGGCATCGGCGGCCTGGTGCTGGGCGGACTGGCCCTGCTGCGGAGCCGGCGGGCCACCCCCGCGCGGGTTCCGGCCGGCGGCACCGCACCCAAGGACTAGCGCGCCCGAAGTCGACGGCGCCACGGTGCTCCACCCGGTTGATGCCCGGAAATCACAATCCGGGCGTCAATCCGGGCCCTGCGTCGTGGCGTCGTTGACTAAGGCAACTGTGGAACATCACAGTTATGCCATGAGGTCTCAGCAGATGAAAAACAAACTCGTATTCATGTCCGTGACGGCGGCTGCCGGGGTGGCGCTGCTGCTCAGCGGCTGCGCGACCACCCAAAGCCAGACCCAGGCCACCAGCAGCTCCTCCACGCCGTCTGCGTCCGCCAGCGATACCAGCCAGCCGAGTTCCGCTGCCGCGACCCCGACGGCCTCCGGCGCGGCCACCGCGACGACGGCCACCACGTCCGCGTCCGGACCTGCCCTCTGCAAGGCTGCGAACCTCAAGGGCTCCCTGGACGCCAGCGGCGGCGGCGCTGCCGGCAGCGTCTACATGCAGCTGATCCTGAAGAACTCCGGCTCCGCTTCCTGCCTGCTGAAGGGCTTCGCCGGAGTGTCCCTCACCGCCAGCGCCACCGGAAACCCGCTTGGAGCAGCCGCCACCCGCGACGACTCCACCCCGGTCGCCAGCGTGCTGCTGGCCCCGGGGCAGTCCGGTAAGGCCACCCTGCGCTACACCCAGGCCGGGAACTACCCCAGCTGCACCCACGTCCCGGCAGCCGGCTTCCGGGTCTACCCGCCCGAAGACACAGCATCACTGTTCCTCCCGGCCGCGAAAGACGCCTGCAGCGAGTCGGCCATCAAGCTCCTGACCATCGGGGCCTTCGCGGCGATGTAGCTCGGCGCGTCCTGCCGGAGGCCGGGCGGCGATCAGCCCGCGAATTACTGTCGGTGCCGTAAGGCATGATGGAGGAATGAAGGGGCAGGAGCTCGCCGGCGGCACACTCGAGGCCGAGGCAATGGACCGGTTCAGCCGGCCGACCCGTGAGTGGTTTTTGGGTGCCTTCAGCGCGCCCACCCCGGCCCAGAACGGCGCGTGGAATGCCATCTCCTCCGGCTCCCACGCCCTGGTGGTCGCGCCCACCGGCTCGGGCAAAACGCTCGCAGCTTTCCTCTGGGCCCTGGACCGGCTCCTTGTCTCCGTCCCGGCGGAACCCGAGGAGCTGCCGGGCCTGGACGCCGCAGCCGCCAAGCCTGGACGGCGGAAAACGCCCAAGCGGAAGACCCGGGTCCTGTATATCTCCCCGCTGAAGGCCCTCGGCGTCGACGTCGAACGCAACCTGCGCGCGCCGCTGATCGGCATCACCCAGACCGCCAAGCGGCTCGGGCTTCCCGCGCCGATGACCACCGTGGGTGTCCGTTCCGGAGACACGACGGCGGCGGACCGCCGCTCGCTGCTGAGCAACCCGCCGGACATCCTCATCACCACGCCCGAGTCTCTCTTCCTGATGCTGACCTCCAAGGCGCGCGAAACCCTGGACGAGGTGGACACCATCATCGTGGACGAGGTCCACGCCGTCGCCGGCACCAAACGCGGCGCCCACCTGGCCGTCTCGCTGGAGCGCCTCGACGCCCTCCTGTCCAAGCCCGCGCAACGGATTGGGCTCTCCGCCACAGTGGAGCCCAAAGAACTGGTGGCACAGTTCCTCGCCGGATCCGCCCCGGTGGAAATCGTGGCGCCCCCGTCGAAGAAGACCTGGGACCTCACCGTTTCCGTTCCGGTCGAGGACATGTCCGACCTCCAGGGCGCCGCCGGGGCTTTCGATTCGGGGCCCGCGTCGGGGCTGCAGCCGCAGGCGTCCATCTGGCCGCACGTCGAGGAGAAGATCGTGGACCTGGTGCTGGCCAACCAGTCCACCATCGTGTTCGCCAACTCCCGCCGGCTCGCGGAGCGCCTCACGGCCCGGCTGAACGAAATTTACGTCGAACGCCAGCTGATGGCCGAGGGCCGAGGCTGGGACGACGCCGCCCCGGCGTCGTCCGGCGGCCCCGCCACCTCGACTGCCACGCCGGCGCACATGATGGCCCAGGCCGGCAGCACCGCGGGCGCGGACCCGGTGCTGGCCAGGGCGCACCACGGGTCCGTATCCAAGGACCAGCGCGCCCTGATCGAGGACGACCTGAAGTCCGGCCGGCTGCGCTGCGTGGTGGCCACCTCCTCGCTGGAACTCGGCATCGACATGGGCGCCGTGGACCTGGTGGTGCAGGTCGAATCCCCGCCGTCGGTGGCCAGCGGGCTGCAGCGCGTGGGCCGCGCCGGCCACCAGGTCGGCGAAGTCTCCCAGGGTGTGCTCTTCCCCAAGCACCGGGCGGACCTGGTCCACACGGCCATCACCGTCGAACGGATGCTGGACGGCAAGATCGAGCGGCTCTACGTCCCGGCGAATCCGCTGGACATCCTCGCCCAGCAGACCGTCGCCGCGACCGCACTCGGCGGGATTGACGTCGAGGAATGGTTTTCCACCGTCCGCCGCTCCGCGCCTTTCGCCTCGCTCCCGCGCTCCGCGTTCGAGGCCACTCTGGACCTGCTGGCCGGACGCTACCCCTCGGACGAATTCGCCGAACTGCGGCCCAGGATTGTCTGGGACCGCAATGCAGGCACCATCGAGGGACGCCCGGGCTCGCAGCGGCTGGCCGTGACCTCCGGCGGCACCATCCCGGACCGCGGCATGTTCGGGGTGTACATCATCGGCACCGAGGTGGAGGGCACCGGTAGCGACGGCTCCAGCGAGGGCAAGGCCCCGAGCCAGACGTCCACCGCCAAGGGCGGGCGCCGGGTGGGCGAGCTGGACGAGGAGATGGTCTACGAATCCCGGGTCGGGGACATCTTTGCCCTCGGCGCCACCAGCTGGAAGATCGAGGACATCACGCACGACCGCGTCCTCGTCTCCCCCGCCTTCGGCCAGCCGGGCAAGTTGCCGTTCTGGCGGGGCGATTCGCTCGGCCGGCCGGTGGACCTGGGCCGGGCCCTCGGCGCATTTATGCGCGAACTCTCGGCGTCCGACGTCGGCCCGGCCACCGAGCGCTGCAAGGCCACCGGCCTGGACGACTTCGCCGCCAACAACCTGATCCAGTACCTCGCCGAACAGAAACTCGCCACCGAGGTGGTCCCCAGCGACACCACCCTGGTGGTGGAGCGGTTCCACGACGAGCTCGGCGACTGGCGGGTGGTGCTGCACAGCCCCTTCGGCATGCCGGTGCACGCGCCCTGGGCCCTGGCCGTCGGCCAGCGCCTGCAGCAGCGCTACGGGCTGGACGGCTCCGCGATGGCAGCCGACGACGGCATCGTGCTGCGGGTGCCGATGATGGAGGACGAACCGCCCGGCGCCGAACTGTTCCTTTTCGAGCCCGAGGAACTCGAACAGATTGTCACCGCTGAGGTCGGCGGCAGCGCACTGTTCGCCTCCCGCTTCCGGGAGTGCGCGGCCCGTGCCCTCCTGCTGCCGCGGCAGACGCCCGGAAAGCGCCAGCCGCTCTGGCAACAGCGCCAGCGCTCCGCCCAGCTGCTGGACGTCGCCCGGAAGTACCCGACCTTCCCGATCGTGCTCGAGACCGTGCGCGAGTGCCTGCAGGACGTCTACGACCTTCCCGCTCTGAAGGACATCGCCGCCTCGATCGAGCGGCGCGAACTGCGGATCCTGCAAACCACCACGCAGCAGCCCTCGCCGTTCGCAAAGTCGCTGCTCTTTGGCTACGTGGCGCAGTTCCTCTACGAGGGTGATTCGCCGCTGGCCGAGCGCCGGGCCGCCGCCCTGGCGCTCGATTCGACCCTGCTCAACGAGCTCCTGGGCAGGGTGGAACTGCGCGAACTGCTCGACGCCAAAGTCATCGAGGCCACCGAGCTCGAACTGCAGCGCCTCGCCCCGGACCGCCGGATGCGCGGACTGGAAGGGGTGGCCGACCTGCTCCGGCTGCTCGGGCCGCTTACCGCCGGCGAAGTCGCGGCCCGGCTCGAGGCGCAGGTCCAGCCGGAGGGGGCGGATGCGGCGGCCGCCGGGGTGGCCGGCGATGCCGCGGCTGCACCGGATGCCCCGGAAGCCGCGCCGGAGGAGGAAGCCGTCGCGGCGGTTGCCGTGGGCGCCGACGCCGCAGAGGCCGCCGCGCACTTGGCCGCGCTGCAGCGCGCAAACCGCGCGATCAAGGTCAACATTGGGGGCGCCGAGCGGTTCGCCGCCGTTGAGGACGCCGCGAGGCTGCGGGATGCGCTCGGCGTTCCGTTGCCCATGGGTGTGCCGCTGGCGTTCATCGAGCCCGTCGCCGACCCGCTGGGCGACCTCGTCTCGCGCTACGCCCGCACCCACGGGCCCTTCACTGCCGGCGAAGCGGCCACCCGGCTGGGACTTGGCGTCGCCGTCGTCGGCACGGCCCTGAAACGGCTGGCCGCTGACGGCCGCGTCGTCGAGGGCGAGTTCCGCCCCCACGCAGCGGCTCCCAATGCAGCACCCGCGGGCACCGACGGTGCGGACGACGGCGGCGCCGACGGTGCCGCGGCCGCCGCTCCGGCCGTCGTTCAGCCCCTGGCGGGGGCCAGCGAATGGTGCGACGCCGAGGTACTGCGCAAGCTCCGGCGCCGGTCACTGGCCGCGCTGCGCGCCGAGGTCGAACCTGTGGACACGTCGGCGTACGGGCGGTTCCTTCCAGCGTGGCAGCACGTGCGGACCCCCGGCGGCCGGGGCCAGTCGGCACTGCGCGGACTGGACGGCATCATCACCGCCGTCGACCAGCTCTCCGGTATCCCCATTCCGGCGTCGGCCTGGGAACCGCTGGTCCTGGCGAGCCGGGTGTCCAATTACCAGCCGGCCATGCTCGACGAGCTCATGGCGGCGGGGGAAGTCCTTTGGTCCGGGGCCGGCTCCCTGCCCGGGAACGACGGCTGGGTGAGCCTGCACCTCGCCGACTCGGCCGAATTGACGCTGAACCCCGCCATCGACTTCGAGCCCGGGGACGCCCAGCAGCGGCTCCTCGACCACCTGCAGAACAACGGCGGCGGCTATTTCTTCCGGCAGCTCACCGACATTGCCGGCGGGATGGACACGGTCCTGAGCGACCAGGACGTGGTGTCCGCGCTCTGGGATCTGGCCTGGGCCGGCCGGATCACCGGCGACACCTTCGCCCCCGTCCGCGCGCTGATCGCCGGCGGCCACACCGCGCACCGCCAGGTGGGACGGGCTCCGCGGGCCCGCGCCCCGCGGCTCAGCCGGCTGGGCCGCGCCCACGGCAGCGGGCTGCTGGGGTCACCCGGGCTCACCGGCGGCCGCTATGGTTCGGTCAGCGGGACCACGCCCACGCCGCCCCTGGCCGCGGGGCGCTGGTCCGCCCTCCCCTCCCCCGAACTCGACGCCACCATCCACGCCCGCGCCACCGCCGAACTCCTGCTGGACCGCTACGGCGTGGTCACCCGGGGCTCGGTCATGGCGGAAAACATCCTGGGCGGTTTCGGCCTGATGTACAAGGTGCTGGCGCGGCTGGAGGAGGCCGGGCGCTGCCGACGCGGCTACTTCATCGAACACCTCGGCGCCGCGCAGTTCGCGGTGCCGGCCACCGTGGACCGGCTGCGCTCCTATGTTGAGGACGCCCAGCTGGAGAATGCCGAGCCGGTCGCTTTGGCCCTCGCCGCCACTGATCCCGCCAATCCCTACGGCGCGGCCCTGCCGTGGCCTGCCCTGGACGTGGAGGCGGGAACGGGCCACCGCCCCGGCCGGAAGGCCGGCGCCCTGGTGGTGCTGGTGGACGGAGCCCTGATCCTCTATGTCGAACGCGGCGGCAAGACCCTGCTGGCGTTCAGCGCCGACGCCGGTCTGCTGGCCGCCGCCGGAGCCGCGCTGGTGGGCGTTGTGACCCGGGGCGCCGTCGACAAGCTGATCATGGAGAAAGTCAACGGCCACGGCATCCTGGACACACCCGTTGCGGCCGCCCTGGCCCAGGCCGGCGCTTATTCCACCCCGAAGGGACTGAGGATCCGTGCCTGAGGGGGATTCGGTCTTCCGAGCCGCGGCGCAACTGCACGCCGCGCTGGCCGGCAAGGAACTCCTCGCCTCCGACTTCCGGGTGCCCCGGTTCGCCACGCTGAAGCTGGGCGGCTGGACAGTCCAGGAAGTTGTCCCCCGCGGCAAGCACCTGCTGATGCGGGTGACGGGCCCGACGCCGAAGGACCGGCTGACCATCCACTCGCACCTGAAAATGGAAGGCACGTGGCAGGTCTATCCCCCCGGCGGGCGCTGGCGGAAGCCCGGTTTCACCGCCCGCTGCGTGCTCCGCACCGCGACCGCCGACGCCGTCGGATTCTCCCTGGGCATCCTCGAAGTCATCCCCACCGCAGAGGAAGCCAGTGCGGTCGGCCACCTCGGACCGGACCTCCTCGGCCCGGACTGGGACATGGCGGAGGCCGAACGGCGGCTGCTGGCGGACCCCGAGGTGCCGATCGGCGTCGCCCTCCTGGACCAGAGCAACCTCGCCGGCATCGGCAACATCTACCGCTGCGAGGCCTGCTTCCTCTCCGGCGTCCATCCGGCAGCCCCGGTCTCTGCAGTGCCGGATTTGTCGGCGATGATCACCGACGCAAAGGTCCTGCTGACGGCCAACCTCGGCCCCGGGCGGCGGGTGACGGTGCTGAACGCCCGCGGCGTCCCGGTGGGCCGGACCGCCGGACGGCCCGGCTACTGGGTGTACCGGCGCGAGCACCAGCCGTGCCTGAAATGCCGCACTCCGATCCGTCGCGGGGTCCTGGCCAAGGCCAGCGGAACCGAGGAACGCGACATCTACTTCTGCCCCCACTGCCAACCCCTGCCGGACACACAGAACGGGTGAGGCGGGGCGCGGTGTGCCGGGGCCGCGGGGCTGGCCGTTCCGCGGGGTGGCCTGTCGACTCGGCGACGTGCCAGCGACGCGCAAAATACCTAAGGCGACGGTAATTCCCCTAGCGAGCGGTAATTTGCGCGTCGAGGGGTGTTTTGCGCGTCGAAGTCGATGGCCTGCAAACGTCCGGGGCGGAGGGAACCGCGCACTCCGTCAGGGAGCCCCACCAGTTCCCGGCCACCAGACGGTCAGAGAGTGGCCACCGCCGGGTCGGCTGCTGATACCGGTGGTTCGGGCGACTCCTCCTCGGGCACCTTGGCCTCGGGAGCGGTGAACCGCGGCAGCAGGAGTTGCACCAGCGGGCCGATCGCCAGCGCGTAGAGCACCGTCCCGACGCCAACCGAACCCCCCAGCAGCCAGCCGGCGGCCAGCACCACCACCTCGATGGCGGTCCGCGCGCCCCTGACGGGCCACCCGGTGCGTCGTGCGAGTCCGGTCATCAGGCCGTCCCTCGCCCCGGGGCCCAGGCGGGCGCCGATGTAGAGCGCCGACGCCACACCGTTCAGCAGCACGGCCCCCACCAGCAACGCGATCTGGCCGCCCAAGTGTGAGAACTTCGGAATCAGGGCCAGCCCGATGTCGGCAAAGACGCCCACCAGCACCGCATTGCAGACCGTGCCGACGCCCGGCCATTGCCGAAGCGGGATCCACAGCAGCAGGACCAGGAAACTGACGATGATGACAACCGTGCCCAGGCTCAGGCCGGTCCGGCCCGCGAGTCCCTGGTGGAAGACATCCCACGGCGCCGTGCCGAGGCTGGCACGGATAACCATGGCCAGCGAAACGCCATACAGGGCGAGGCCAATCAGGAGCTGGAGGAGTCTGCGCGTCATCATGCCTTCAATCATTGCCAAAACTGGCCTTGCAATCCATAGCCAGTTTGAAATACTGGCCTTATGTCCGGCTCCCTGAATCCGAGTTCCCTGGCACGCCTGTTGGGTGAGTGGAACGTCGGCGCCTCGCCCGCCTACCGCGAGCTGGCCGACGTCGTCCGCCTCCTGGTCCTGGACGGGCGGGTCCCCCTCGACGTCGCACTGCCCAGCGAGCGGGCACTGGCCGCGACCCTCGGCATCAGCCGCACCACGGTGACGGCGGCCTACGCCCTGCTGCGCGAACAGGGGTACCTCAGCAGCGGCCAGGGCAGCCGGAGCCGGAGCTGCATCCCGAGCCAGGGGCACGTCCATGCGGGGGCGAACGACGGCGGCCTCCGGCTCAGCGGCGCACCCGGCCTGGCGGTGCCGGACGGAATCATCGACCTCGCCTACGCCTCGCTGCCCGCCAGCGGCGAAGTGGTGCACCGCGCGTTCGCCGCGGCGCTGACGGAACTGCCGGCGCTCCTGCCCGGATTCGGGTACGACGCGCTCGGCGTCGGACCGCTCCGTGAGGCGATCGCGGCCCAATACACGGCGGCCGGCGTGCCCACCACGGCCGGGCAGATCCTGGTCACGTCCGGCGCGCAGCACGCCCTGAACATAGTTTTGCGGACCCTGGCGGGGCGATCGGAGCGGGTCCTCGTCGAGCATCCGAGCTACCCGAACGCCCTCGACGCGATCCGGGCTGCGGGCTGCCGGCCGGTCACGGTGGCCATGCCCGCGGCAACGTCCGACGGCGGCCACCATTCCGGTGGCCTGCGCGCGCCGGGCGGCAACGGGCACCCCGGCTGGGACCTCGACGCGATGGAGTCCGCACTCCTGCAGCAGCGGCCGGCGATGGCGTACGTGGTGCCCGACTTCCACAATCCCACGGGCCGCCTGATGCCCGACGAGCAGCGGCGCCGCCTTGTCGCTGCTGCGGCGGCGGCGGGCACTGTATTGGTGGCCGACGAAACGCTCCGCGAGCTGAACCTCGACGGCGTCCGCTCCACGCCCATGGCCGCGTTCAGCCCGGCGGTGGTTTCCCTCGGATCCCTGAGCAAGTCGCACTGGGCGGGGCTGCGCACCGGCTGGATCCGTGCCAGCGAGCCCCTGATCCGCCGCTTCGCCGCCGCCCGCACCACCCTGGACCTCGGCGGCCCCGTGGTGGAGCAGCTCGCCGCGGCGCACCTCGTGAGCGATCTTGCCGAGCCGCTCCCGGCGCGGCTCGCGTCGCTGCGCGGAAACCGGGACGTCCTGCTCGATCTGATCCGCAGCCAGCTTCCGTCGTGGCAAGCGGAACGGCCCGACGGCGGGCTGTCCGTCTGGTGCCGGCTGCCGGCGCCGGTGAGCACCGCCCTGGCCGTGATCGCCCCGGACTTCGGCATCCGGCTCGCGGCGGGACCAAGGTTCGGCGTCGGCGGCGCGTTCGAACACTACTTGCGCGTCCCGTTCACCCTGCCGCCGGAGCAACTGGAGACTGCGGTGCTCGCCCTCCGCGCGGCCCAGGATCGGCTGGACAGCTCGCCGCAGCTGCGCCGGAACCTGCCCGCCCAGCCCGCCGTCGCCATCGCCTGACCGCTGGGCCACCGCGCCCGTTTCGACGGTTCCCTGCCGGTTCGACGCCCAGAAACATCGAGGCGGCGCGGAACCGTCGAAGTGGCGAAGCGTGGTCGCGTGGAAACGGGGGGGCCGCGGAGGAGGGACCTAGGCGTAGACCTTCGCGAGGAACCCGGCCCACGCATCCGCCGTCGCCGCGGAGTCGCCCCGGCCGCTGAAGTCGTGCACGGTCATGCCCACCGGCGCCCCGAAGTTGTTGCGTCCGAAGAACCGGTACATCGTGTCGGCGGTCCGTATTCCGAGGAAGTTCTCGTTGGCAAAGTCCACTTCGCCGGACAGGTGGCCGACGCCGTCGATGTCCAATGCCACCGCATCCCCCGGGGCCGAGCCGGCAACTCCGAGGGCCTTCTTGAGCCGGTCGAAGCCATCCGGCGCCTGCGACGGGGGCGGGGCCTGGATATCTGTGAAGACCACGGGCCTCCCGCTGAAGTGCTGCAGGTACTGGCCGAGGGTGTGGAGGTAGAAGGCGGTGTGCTTGCTGGCGCCGTCGTACTGTTCGTCCCAGTTGTCGGCAAAGATGCCGCTGTGGACGTAGTGCAGCCGCGCCCGGCCGCCGTCGGCCGGTTCCAGAACGTGCTCCAGCTGGTTGAACCAGCCGTCAGGTCCCTCCATCCGGGACACCAGGTGGGAGGGGTAGTCCTCGACGGTGCGGACCGCGGGCCACCGGTCGGTGGGGAACATCCAGGCGGGAGTGTCCTTGGTGACGGCCTCCCAGACCTGCTCGGGGGTGCCCGGCAGCTCAGTGTCGTAGACGATCTCGAATTCGCGCTTGTCAGTCATTGTCCTGCTCCTTGGCTTGTGGGTTGGGGCCCTGGGGGCTGCGTGGGGTGCTGTTCGGCGGCGTCTTCAACGCCGGGTGGAGCGCGACGACGAGCCGGTGCTTGCGTCCGGCAGGCGGGCTGGCGGCCGGGCCCCCGGGCTGGCTGACCGCGGGACCGGACGGTCCGCCGTCGTGGTACTTGTCGACGAGTCGGGTCACCGCGACGCCGAGTTCCTCCGCGAATGCCGCCCGGTCGGCGGCCGTCTTGAACGTCACCTCGCCGTCGATCGCAAAGGTGGCGAGTTTCTGCCTTGCCGCGGCGGCACCGGCGATCAGCCGACCCACTTCCTGGACCATGCGGGCCGCGAGCGCCAGCAGCCAGAACGCGGAGAACCGGTCCGAGAAGCGGTGCGGGTCCGGGGCCACGGACGCCAGCGCCGACGGCGAAATCAGGTACGACGACGCCGTCGCCCGCAGGATGCGTTCGGTGACGTTTCCCCGCCGCCGCTCCTCGATGAGTTCCACCAGCCCGTGCCGTTCGAGCGCTTTCAGGTGGTAATTTACTTTCTGCCGCGGCAGCCCCACCTTCGCGGCAAGCTGCGTGGCGGAACCGGGCTCGGCAAGCTCACGGAGGATCCGTGTGCGGATCGGGTCCAAAGAGGCCTCCGCCGCGGCCGGGTCCTCGATTACTTCGATGTCTAGCATGCTCCAAGTCTCCTTGCCGACAGTTTTATTTGTCAAGAACTTTTTTGTCGTCGGCGTCGTTTCGACGGTTCCCTGCCGAATCGATGCTCAGATACGTCGCGCCAGCACGGAACCGTCGAAGTGGCCGGGGCGGAGGCCGGCGAACGGGGGCGAGGGGTGGGCGCAAGGGCGGGGCACGTAGAATGGACCGGTGATGCAATCCCCCCTGCCCGTACGTGACGGCGTGAATGCGACCCGCCTTCGCCTGCCGGAGGAGGGGCCGTGGGACACCGCCATGGAGTACATGATGCACCGCTGGGGCCACATCGACCCGCAGGGCATCGAGGACCGCTTTGACGCCGGCGAGATCGTGGGCGAGGCCGGCGTCCCGCTGGACCGCACCACCCCCCTGCGCCGCCACACCTTCATCTGGTACTACCGCTCCCTGCCGCCGGAGACGCGTATGCCCGTGGAGCTGAACATCCTGCACCAGGACGAGCATCTGCTGGTGGTGGACAAGCCGCACTTCCTCCCCACCACGCCGGGCGGCACCTACATCCAGGAATCGGCCCTGGTCCGGCTGCGCAACCAGCTGGAGCTGCCGGACCTGATCCCCATGCACCGCCTCGACCGCATGACCGCCGGGATCCTGCTGCTCTCCACCAACCCGGAGACCCGCGGGAAGTACCAGGTGCTCTTCGAAAAGCGCCAGGTCCAGAAGGAGTACGAGTGCGTGTCCGCCGCGGAGCCCGCCGCCGGGCACCCCGCCGTCGACTTCCCCGTGGTGGTCCGGAACCGGATGACTAAGTCCCGCAGTTACCTGCTCGCCGAGGTCATCCCCGGTGAGCCCAACGCCGAGACCCGGATCGAGCGGCTGCGCTGCTTTGACGGGCCCGCCCGGACGGGAGCGGCCGACGACGGCGTCCCGCGCCGCGCGCTGTACCGCCTGGAGCCGCACTCGGGCAAGACGCACCAGCTGCGAGTGCACATGGCGTCGCTGGGACTCGGGATCGTAAACGACGCGTTCTACCCCGACCTGCTGGATAAGGCGCCGGACGACTACACTAGACCCCTGCAGCTGCTGGCGCGCGGCATCCGCTTCGTCGACCCCATCTCGGGCGCCCCGGTGGAGTACCGGAGCCGGCTCACCCTTTCCGAGGCCCGCTAGCCCGCTAGCCCGTTAGCCGCGGGCGCGCCGCGCGCCCACCCGCAACGAACCACACCGCGCCCACTCCGCCGGATATGCGGTACCTTGTGCCCATGGACCTGGCCAACGCGGACACCTGGGGAGCCGCGATCTATTTCTGGATCATCCCCGTGGTCCTTGGCGACGCCATCTTCCCGCCGGTCCCCTCCGAAATGCTGGTCATCACCGGCGGCGCCCTGTCGGCCGACGGGCGCGCCAACGTTTTCCTCGTGGCGTTCCTCGCCGCGGTGGCGTCCTGGCTCGGCGACCTCCTGGTGTTCCAGCTGTTCAAACGGCGGCTAAGCCATGTGCTGGACCGGTGGAGCTGGGGCCGGAAATTCCACAGCGGGGTCCACCTCGCCATCGCCCGGGCCGGCCGCTCATCCACCTACGGGGCGATCATCGGGATCCGGTTCATCCCCGGCGGCCGGCTCGCCACCACCGCAGCGGCCGGGATCGCCAACGTGTCCACCCGCGGCTTCAGTTTCTGCGCGGCCCTGGGCGGCACGCTGTGGGCGGTGTGGTCCGTGGCCCTCGGCTACGTCACGGGCTCGGCCACCAAGCTGCCCTTTTGGGCCAGTTCGCTGATCGGGGTGGGAGTGGGCCTGGTGATCGGCGCCGTCGTCGGAGTGATCGTCACGCGCCGCCGCGGCAGCCGCTCCCCTGTGGTGGAGCCCGGCTCCCCCGGCGCGGATCCCGACGCCGAACTCGACTTCTAGGCCGGCGCCGCCGCCGGCAGGTGGCCGCTAGACCGGCGCCCAGCGGCCGCGGTTGCGGCGAAGCACCGTCAGTGTCCCGGTGACTGCCACGCGTTCGACGGCGTCGCGCATCATGGCGGCCGACTCCAGCGCCTGGCTGTTCTCCGCGGCATAGGCCGTGGCGTCCACCAGGAAACGCAGGTTCAGCTGCGGGACGCCGCCGGCGAGTTCCAGCTGGTTCGACTCCACGTGGTGCCGCGTCCCGAGCACCTCCACGGCCGTTGCCATCACGGCCTCCGGCGGGTTGCCCGGCTTGAGCCCGGTGATTTTGAGTCTGGTCTGGAACGACGGCATAAAACCACCCTAGCCGGAGCCGGCAGGACGCAAGCCAGCGCGGACCGCCCCGGCCGGGAGCGCCCCGGCCGAAACCCCAACCAAAGCCCCGGGCCCCTACCCCGTATTGCGCAGCCCGGCGGCCACACCGTTGACGGTGATCAGCATCGCGCGCTGGAGCCGCTCGTCGATCTCAGGATTGGACATGTCCGTCCCGGCAGCGGATTCGGCGCGGACGCGACGCAGCAGTTCCACCTGCAGGTAACTGATCGGATCCAGGTACTGGTCCCGGATTTCGAGCGAGCGCTTGAGGGTGGGCTGGGCGTCCAGCAGCAGGTTCTCACCCGTCAGGGTCTGGATTTCGGCGACCGTGAGCTCGTACTCGGCCCGGATGGCGTGGAACAGGTGGTGCAGCTCCTCCGGGACCAGGGTGGAGACGTAGTAGCCGGCGATGTCCATGTCGGTCTTGGCCAGGGTCATTTCGACGTTGGAGAGCACCGAACGGAAGAAGTGCCACCCGTCCATCATCTCCACCAACTGGGCCGTGTGGCCGGCCTCGCGGGCCGCCTTGAGTCCCGAGCCGACGCCGAACCAGCCGGGAACGATCTGCCGCGACTGGGTCCAGCCGAACACCCACGGGATGGCCCGGAGCCCCTCCAGCCCGGCCCCGGAATCGGGGCGTTTGGACGGCCGGGACCCGATGTTCAGCGACCCCAGCTGCTCCACCGGGGTGGAGGCCATAAAGTAGGCCGGCAGGTCCGGGTCATCGATCAGTGTCCGGTACCGGGCGAACGCGGCGTCCGAGATGGTTTCCATCACGTGGCCGTACCGCTCCCGCTGGTCCTCGGAGGTGCGCGGGGCGCGGTGCAGCGCGGAACCCTGGAGCACCGCGGCGAGGGAGAGTTCCAGGTTTTCGCGGGCGAGCTCCGGCAGCGAGTACTTGTCCGAGATCACCTCGCCCTGTTCGGTGAACTTGATCTCGCCCTCCAGGACGCCGTTGGGCTGGGCCATGATGGCGTCATAGGTGGGCCCGCCGCCGCGGCCCACCGACCCGCCGCGGCCGTGGAAGAGCCGCACCCGCACGCCGTGCTTGGCCGCGACGTCGCGCAGCTTCCGTTGGGTTTTGTAGATTTCCCACTGGCTGGTCATCACCCCGGATTCCTTATTGGAGTCCGAGTAGCCAAGCATGATCTCCTGCACGTCGCCGCGCAGCCGGACCACCTCGCGGTAGGAAGCGTCGGAGAGCAGCGCATCGACGATCTCGGCCGAGGCCCGCAGCTCTTCGACGGTCTCCAGTAGCGGGGCGAACCCGATCTTCGCGTAGGGCGCCTCACCGAAGACGTTCACCAGCCCGGCCTCGCGGGCCAGCACGGCGGCGGCCAGGACGTCGTCTGCGCCGCGGGTCATGGACACGATGTAGGTCTCGATGACGTCCGGGCCGTAGGTGCGCAGGGCGCGGCGGATCTCGCGGAAGACGTCGTAGGTGCCGTCCGCGACGCCGTCGAGCTTGATCGGGTGGCCGGAGAGCGGTCGCCGGGACGCGAGCTCGGAGCCGAGAACCTCCAGCCGCTCGGCCCGGCTCAGTTCGGCGTACCGCACGCCGGGGCCGCCGAGCCGGTCCATCAGCTGGCCGACGGCGTCGTGGTGGTGGTCGGCGTGTTCCCGGATGTCCAGGGTGGCCAGGTGCAGGCCGAAGGAGGAAATCGCGCGCCGGACGCGGGCCAGGGCACCGTCGGCGGCGAGGGCGGCGTGGTGGTTCCGGAGCGAGGTTTCCAATAGACCCAGCTCGGCCAGGAGCTCGGCAGTGGCGGCGTAGTCACGGCCCGGCTCGTGGGCGGACCCGGCCGCAACCCGGCGTCCGGTGTTGAGCAGTTTCGCCTTGATGCAGGTGAGTTTGAGCCGGTACGGTTCCTGCGCGTTCAGTTCCAGGACGCGGCGGTCCAGGCCCGGCAGGTTCTTCAGGTCGACGTCGATCGAGTCCAGCAGTGCCTGGTCCGCCCCGGCGAGCGCCGTGGAGTTGGACAGGATGGAGATCAGCCCGTCGATCAGGCCGATGCTGATCCGGACGGCGTGCTGGTTCTGGATCTGCAGGATTTCGCGGGTGACGGCCGCGGTGACGTTGGGGTTGCCGTCCCGGTCCCCGCCGATCCAGGACCCGAAGCGGATCGGCGCCTTGGTGACCGGCAGGCTGACCCCGTGATCGCCGAGGAGTTCGGAGAGGTCCGAGAGCATCTCCGGCATGGCGTCCCCGAGGATCCCGGTCAGGTAGTAGATGGCGTTCCGGGCCTCATCCCCGGGGGTGGGCCGGACCTGCCGGAGCTCGTCGGTCTGCCACATCTGGTCGATCACCTCGGCCAGCTGGCGGTCCTGGCGGCGGCGGGCCGCGGTCCCGTCGAGGGTGGCCTCGGACAGCACGTCGGAGAGCCTGCGGATCTTGTCCAGCACGGAACGGCGCGAGGCCTCCGTGGGGTGCGCGGTGAAGATCGGCCGCACGTCGAGCTCATCCACCACGTCCTGCAGCACACCCGGGCCGGCCTGCTCAGCGATGTCCGCGACGGCCCTGGCCAGCCAGCCGTCCTTCTCCTGCCGGTTCCGCAGCCCGCGCACCCGGTGGACCTGCTCGGCGGCGTTGGCCAGGTGGAAGTAGAACGCGAAGGCCCGAACCAGGTCGGTGGCCTGCTCGAGCGGCAGGGAGCCGAGCAGTTCCCGGACCTGGGCGACGACGTCGTACGAGCTCCAGGGACCCGTGGCGTCGGCGCCACCGCGGGCAGCCTCCTTGGATTCCTTGGTCAGCAGGCGCACCTGCTCCACGAGGTCCAGGAGTTCCGGGCCGTGCTGGCGGACCAGGGATTCGCCGAGCAGGGTGGACACCCGGCGGACGTCAGCGCGGAGTTCGGAGGCGAGGTCCGAGGCGGAAGTCATTGCAGTGTCAGCCATGGAAACAATCTTTCGAGGGTTCGACTTGGCTCGTACACTGCGCTGGATACTGTGAGCCGGGTTACTTGTACCCATGGGATGTTACCCGGCTCACGGTGCGCCGTGGAATCCGTCTCAGATAGTGTCCGCCCCCTTGCCGTTCGAGGCCCGGGGCCTAGCGGGCGATCTTGAAGTTGAAGTCCGCGTTCCCGAGGGCACCCCAGAGCCGCAGCCAGACCGGCAGGAGCATCTCCGTGCCGCGGGCCGTGGTGATGTCGCCCAGGTCGATGATGTCGCGGTGCCCCAGGTCCGCCAGCAGGCCGGACACCGCGGCCTTGGCGCCGGCGTCGTTGCCGGAGACGAAGACCGAGTGGTCGCCGCCGGCCACACTTGCCGGGTCCACCATGATCGCGGCGTTCATCGTGTTGAGGGTCTTGACCACCCGGGCGTCGGGGAACGCCCGCTGGATCTGCTCGCCGAGGCTGTCCGTGTTCACCGGGTTCAACGACGGCGGGAAGCCCTGGGAGAAGTCGAGCGGGTTCGCGATGTCCACAATGACCTTGCCGGCCAGGTTGTCGGCGCCGGCGGCGTTCAGCGCCTCCAGGGATCCGGTCCCATTGGTGGCGTTGACAACAATGTCGCTGCCGGCCGCGGCCTCGGCGAAGGTGGCCAGCGCAATGTCGGAATGTTCCGTGTGCCACTGGGCGAAGGGGACGCCGCCCATCGGGCCGGCCTCGGTCCGGGCCAGGGTGGCCTGCGGGTCCCGGGTGCCGATAGCGACGTTGTGGCCGAGCTTTGCCAGGGCGCCTGCGACCGTGGGGCCAACGGTGCCGGTGCCGAAGACTGCGATTTTCATGGGGACCTCACGGGTTTCGGATTATGGGGTAGACAGAACCGTCTACCATCTGGCGAGACGTTATCAGACAGAACTGTCTACGGCAAGACCCGGCAAGCTGGATAGACAGACTGGTCTGTGTACCATGAAGCTATGACCGCGACAGCCCCAGCGCCCACTGCCGGGCCCCGGGCTGTCCGGACGCCGGCCGGCCAGGCGAAGGACAAGATCCTGGCAACGGCATTCCGGCTCTTTTATGCCCAGGGCCTCCGGGCGGCCGGGATCGATACGATCATTGCCGAGTCCGGCGTCGCCAAGGCCACCTTCTATAAGTACTTTCCGGCCAAGGACGACCTGATCCTGGCCTATCTCGAGCGGGTCGACGGGGTCTGGAGCGGGCAGCTGCACGCCGCCGCCGACGCCGCTGGGCCGGAACCCGCGGACCAGCTGGTGGGCCTCTTCGACGCCCTCTCCACCGCGTGCCGCCGTGACGGTTACCGCGGCTGCGCGTTCATCAATGCCGCCGCCGAATCCGCCGCCGGCACCCGGGTGCACCAGCGGACGGTTGCCCATAAGCAACAAATCCTGGCCTGGATCAGGTCCCTGGCAGCGGATGCCGGCGCCCCGGACCCGGACGGCCTGGCGCGGAGCCTGACCCTGGTCCTGGACGGCGGCCTGGCCAGCGGGGTCCTCGACGCCGACCCCGCCGCGCCCGCCGCGGCCCGCGCCACCGCCGCCGCGCTGGTCGCGGCGTCCCTCGCAACCCCGCCCGCTACCAGGAGTGACGCCCGTGACCACCGCTGAGACCCCCGCCGACCCGCAGCTTGCCCGCTGGCAGCGCTTCCGCACCAGCCGGAACACCGCCCTCGCCAGCGACTACGGCTGGCTGACCCTGACCTCGTTCCAGTGGCTGGCGGCCTCCCCCGCCGCCGTCGACCTCGCGCCGGGGCAGTGGTCAACGGACGGCACGACGGCGTTCCTCACCGCCGCCGCGGCGGACGGGCTGACGCTGGTGGAGTCTGGCGACCCCGTGGACGGGACAGTCAGCGCGGAACTGGCCGACGAGGAATCCCTCCTGTGGGTCCAGTACGGCGGCACGGACGGCCGGCAGGTGGTGGTGGAACTCGCCATGCGCGCGGACAAATACGCGATCCGGACCCGCGATTCGGCGTCGCCGGTCTTCACCGGGTTCAGCGGCGTTCCCACCTTCGACTACCGGCCCGACCTCGTCATCGAGGCGCGCTACAAGCCCTACCCCGAGCCGGTGGACGTGCCCATCGGCACGGCCAACCCGCTGGTCGACGGTGTGCACCGCTCCGTCGGCGAGCTCGTCTTCCGGCTCCCCGGCCAGGAACACGAAAGCCGCCTGCAGGCCGAAGAAGAGAAGCTCGGCGCCCTGACGGTCACGTTCCACGACGAGACCAACGGCGAGAGCACCGACGAGTGGCGCAAGGTCTCCACGGCCCGGCCGCGGCCGGACAGCACCGTGATCCTGGACTTCAACCGGGCCATCAACTACCCCAGCGCGTTCACCCCGTACGGCACCTGCCCCATGCCGGTGAAGAACAACAGCCTGGACTACCGGATCGAGGCCGGCGAGAAGCAGCCCTTCGCCTAGCGGTACCCCGGACAGGCACCCGGGGTCAGGCAATCGCGGAGACCCCGGTGACCGCGCGGCCCACGATCAGGGTGTTGATCTCGTAGGAACCCTCGTAGGTGTAGATCGCCTCGGCGTCGGCGAAAATCTTCGCCATCCGGTAATCGGTGACGATCCCGTTGCCGCCCAGCAGGGACCGGCCCATCGCCACGGTTTCCCGCATCCGGGCGCTCACGTAAGACTTCGCCAGCGCCACCTGGGGCATATCCGCCGCGCCCCGGTCCTGCAGCTGCGCGAGCCGGACCATCATGCCCATACTCGCCACCGCGTTCCCGAGCATGATCACCAGCTGCTGCTGGACCAGCTGGAACTTCGCCAGCGGCCGGCCGAACTGCTGGCGTTCGACGGCGTACTGCCGGGCGACGTCGAACGCCGCCAGCTGCTGCCCCACACCCTGCCAGGCGACCATGATCCGCGACCCGCGCAGCAGCTCGTTGGTGTCCTCGAAGCTGTTTATCCCGGCGAACCGGTCCGATTCGGCCACCCGGACGTCCTCGAAGACAATGTCGGCGTTCTGCACGGTCCGCAGCGCGATCTTGTTCTCGATCCGGCTCCGGCTCACACCCGGCAACGTGGCGTCGACGATGAACCCGCGGATGCCGCCGTCGGCCTCGTCGCGGGCCCAGACCAGCATGTAGTCGCAAAACGTCCCGTTCCCGATCCAGCGCTTGGCGCCGTTGAGGACCCAGTAATCGCCGTCCTCCCCGCCGGAGACCCGGCGGGCGGTGGTCTCCATGCCGCCGGCGACGTCGGATCCGTGGTCCGGTTCGGTCAGCGCGAAGGCCCCGGTGGTGCGCAGGTTGGCCGCGTCCGCGAGCAGCCGGGCCTTCTGGTCCGCCGAGCCGAACCCGTAGAGGGACTCCACGAAAAGGTCATGGTGGACCAGGAAGAAGGTGGCCAGCGAGGTGTCCACCCGGGTCATCTCGGCGATGACGAGGCCGGCGAAGAGGTTGCTGTAGCCGCGCTGGGCGGGCGCGCTGAGTTCGAGCGCCGCGAGTTTGGGCAGGATGTGTGCCGGGAACTCGGCGTCGTTCCACCACCGGGTGGCGAACGGCGCCACCTCGCGGGCCAGGAACTCCCGCAGCTCGGCCATTTTCGCCTGCTCGGCGGCGCTGAGGAGCGACTCGAAATCGAAGAAGTCGGCGGTCGGCAGTCCGGAGAGGGCCGGGTCCACGGGGGCGGTGGCGTCCACGGCGAGGGTCACTTCGGTCCCATCCGGATGGCACCGTCGAGCCGGATGGTCTCGCCGTTGAGCATTGCGTTCTCCACGATGTGCGCTGCCAGGTTGGCGTATTCGGCGGGGCGGCCCAGCCGGGACGGGTGCGGCACCTGGCTGCCGAGGGAGTCCTGCGCCTCCTGCGGGAGTCCGGCCATCATGGGGGTCTCGAAGATCCCGGGGGCGATGGTGACGACTCGGATCAGCGAGCGCGCCAGCTCGCGGGCGATCGGCAGGGTCATCGCCGCCACGGCCCCCTTGGAGGCCGCGTAGGCGGGCTGGCCGATCTGCCCGTCGAAGGCTGCGACGGAGGCCGTGTTGATGATGACGCCGCGTTCGGCCCCGCCCAGCTCCGTGTGCGCCGGCTCGGTGGCAGCCATCGCGGCCGCGGCCAGGCGGATGACGTTGAACGTGCCCACGAGGTTGATCTGGATGACGCGGCTGAAGGTCTCCAGCGGGAGCACTCCGTCGCGGCCCAGCACCTTGCCGGGGGTGGCAATGCCGGCGCAGTTGACCACAATCCGCAGCGGGCCGAGGGCGACGGCGGCGTCCACGGCGGCCTGCACCTGCTCTTCGCTGGTCACGTCTGCGGGGACGAAGACGGCGCGGTTTGCCGTGTCGGCCTGGCCGCCGGCCTGTGCGTTCAGTTCGGCCGCGAGGCCCTCCCCGGCGGAGGCGGGCAGATCAACCAGCACCACGGAGGCGCCGGCAGCGAACAGCCGCCGGGCCGTGGCGGCGCCCAGCCCGGATGCACCGCCCGTGATCAGCGCGACAGTACCCAAGACGTCCATACATCCTCCTTGATGTGGAACTGCACCCCGGCCGTAGACTTCACGCAGCCCACCGGCACCAGGGAACATTAGTTAGTACAGGTTAACTGGAATGCCAATATTGCGCACGTCGGACGCGGGAATCCGTGCCGGGGACACCGCCGCCACTAGGCTTGGTCCCATGACCGCAGCATCCGCCCATGCCCCCGCCACGAACTGGTCCTTCCGCGCCGACGAGGCCGCCCGTTCCGTGACCCGGCTGTTCGGGCAGCGCCTCTTCTTCCTGCCCGGCACGCACATCGCTGCGATCACCCGCCCGTCGGGCCGGCTGAAGAACCTCGCACGGCCGTGGCACTACTGGTGGCAGGCGCACTACGTTGACTGCCTCGTGGACGCCGGACGCCGCGAACTCGGTGGCGAGGGCCACACGCCGGCGAAGTTCGACGGCGACAACCTGCCCAGCGCCGGCCAGCTCGCGTCCCGCCTGGTCACCGGCATCCGGCTGCGCAACTTCCTGACCGTGGTCAACAGCTTCTACGACGACATGGCCTGGCTGGCCCTTGCCACACTGCGGCTCGAGACACTGGCCGAGGACACCCGCAAAAGCCCCGGGCGGCGGCGCAACGCCAAGGTCCTGAAGAGCCTGACCCTGCAGTTCGACTCGGCCTCGACCGATGACCTGGGCGGCGGCACGTTCTGGAGCAAGAAACGCGACTTCAAGAACACTCCGGCCACGGCCCCGATCGCCCTGTACTACGCCCGCACCGGACAGGCGGCCCGGGCGCAGGCCCTGCTGGACTGGCTGGACGCCAGGCTCTTCGACCCCGAGCAGGGGATGTACCAGGACGGCCTCCGGATTGCCCCCGGCGGCGAACTGGTGCTGGAGAGCGCCATCTATACCTACAACCAGGGCCCGGTACTTGGCGCCCTGCTGGAGCTGGGCGGGGAGGCGAACCTGCAGCGGGCGGCCGCACTGGTGGCGGCGGTGGGGCGCAGCCTCACGGTCGAGGCGCCGCTGATGGGCCGCAAGGCCACCGTCCTGCGCTCCGAGGGAACCGGCGACGGCGGCCTGTTCACCGGGATCCTGGTCCGCTACCTCGCCCTGGCCGCCGTCGACGAACGGCTGCCCGACGAGACCCGGACCGAGGCGGCCCGCCTCGTCACGGACACCGCGGAGGCCTTCTGGGAGGGCCGGCGCCTGGTGGCGGCGCAAGAGCCGCTGGCGCGCAACGGCGCACGGCTGGTCTTTGCGGCCCGGCCCGAGCTGCCGGCCCGGCGCAGCTACCCGGCGGGTTCCGCCGTCGAACTCTCCACCCAGCTGCAGGCCTGGATGGTGCTGGAGGCAGCGGCGTCCATCGCCGGGAAGCTGCCCGTCGTCGAACCTGCCAAGGTCGACTCCGAGAGCGGGGCAGCCAGCGCCCCGGACGTTTCGGAGGCCCTGGAGACGCCCGAGGCCAATTAGGTCACGCAATAGTTTCGTAATTCATGTGATCCTCCTCACTTAAGGCACTCTCGGCTTGGTTGCTTAGGTTTGGCTAACCTACAGTTTTTCGTAGTGAGCATGCCCTAACTTCCCCGCTCACGGAGGTTAGGCACCTACGACCTTTTCCTTGCAGAAAGTAGCCTCATGAAGATCCGCAACAACGCGCTGGCCGGCATCGCCCTCGCCGCCACCGCCGCGCTCAGCCTCGCAGCCTGTGGCACCGGCGCCTCCTCCGGCAGCACTACCGGAGCCGATGGCAAGCCTGCCGGTGAAATCACCGTCTACAACGCCCAGCACGAATCACTGACCAAGGAATGGGTGGACGCCTTCACGGCGGAGACCGGCATCAAGGTCACCGTCCGCCAGGGCGACGACACCGAGATGTCCAACCAGATCATCCAGGAAGGCGCGGCCTCGCGGGCCGACGTGTTCCTCACCGAAAACTCCCCCGCCATGGCCCAGGTGGAAAATGCCGGCCTCTTTGCGGACGTGGACAAGGCCACCGTCGACCAGGTCCCCGCAGGGTTCCGCCCGTCCACCAACAAGTGGACGGGCATCGCCGCCCGCTCCACCGTGCTGGTCTACGACAAGGCCAAGCTGAGCGCTGACAAGCTGCCCAAGTCCATGCTGGACCTGGCCAAGCCCGAGTGGAAGGGCAAGTGGGCGGCGTCGCCCTCCGGCGCCGACTTCCAGGCGATCGTCTCGGCCCTGCTGGAACTCAAGGGCGAGGCCGCCACCGAGGAATGGCTCAAGGGCATGAAGGAGAACTTCAAGGCCTACAAGGGCAACAGCACGGCCATGAAGGCCGTCAACGCCGGTGAAGTGGATGCCGCCCTGATCTACCACTACTACTACTACGGCGACCAGGCCAAGACCGGCGAGAACTCCAAGAACGTCACACCGTACTACTTCAAGAACCAGGATCCCGGCGCGTTTGTCTCCGTCTCCGGCGGCGGTGTGCTCAAGTCCTCGAAGAACGCCGCAGCCGCCCAGGCGTTCCTGAAGTTCATCACCGGCAAGAAGGGCCAGGAAGTCCTGCAGAAGGGCACGTCCTTCGAGTACCCGGTGGGCTCCGAGGTCGCGGCCAACGGGAAGCTGGTACCGGTGAAGGAACTGCAGGCACCCACGGTCGATCCGGCCAAGCTGAATTCCGCCAAGGTCACCGACCTGATGACCAAGGCAGGCCTGCTCTAAGCGGTGACAAAAACGCTGGCTGCTCCCGGAACCACCGGCGGCACGACGACGGCGGGCAGGGCCACGCGGCCCCGCCCGCCTTTCGGCGTCTCGGTTGTGTCGATCCTGGCCGTCCTGATCGCCCTGTTCTCCCTGGTCCCGCTCGGCTACGTGGCCTTTATGACGGTCGCGACCGGCTGGGACACCGCCGTCGGCCTGATCTTCCGGGCCCGGGTGGGTGAACTGCTGCTCAACACCGTGCTGCTGATGGTGATCACCGTGCCGCTGTGCGTGGTCCTCGGCGTCGGCGGCGCCTGGCTGGTCGAACGCACCAACCTCAAGGGCCACAAGTGGTGGGCGGTGCTGCTGGCCGCGCCGCTCGCGGTGCCCGCGTTCGTCAACAGCTACGCGTGGGTCTCCGCCGTCCCCTCGATGGGCGGGCTGTGGTCCGGCGTGCTGATCGCCACCCTGTCCTACTTCCCCCTGGTCTACATCCCGGCCGCCGCGACGCTCAGCCGCCTCGACCCCGCCATCGAACAGTCCGCCGCGTCCCTGGGCCTTGGCGCGTGGCGCGCCTTCTTCCGCGTGGTGCTGCCCCAGCTCCGGATCGCGATGACCGGCGGCGCGCTGCTGGTCTCCCTGCACCTGCTGGCCGAGTACGGCGCGTTCGCGATGATCCGCTTCGACACCTTCACCACCGCGATCATGGTCCAGTACCAGTCCACCTTCAACGGAACGGCCGGAAACATGCTGGCCAGCGTGCTGGTCTTCTTTTGCCTGATCCTGCTCCTGGTCGAAGTCCGCGGCCGCGGCACCGCCCGGTACGCCCGGGTCGGTTCCGGCGCGCAGGCCAAGGCGCTGCGGCTGCCCCTGCACGCCTACCAGCTGCCCGCGCAGTTCTCCCTGCTGGCCCTCACCGCCCTGGCCTTCGGGCTTCCCCTGACGTTTGTGGTGCGCTGGATCGTCGCCGGCGGCCCCGCCATCTGGTCCGCCGACGAGTTCCTGCCGGCACTGCTGCAGACCCTCGGCTACGGCCTGGCCGGAGCGGCCGCCACCACCGTGGTCGCGTTCCCCATGGCCTACCTCGCGGTGCGGCATCCCGGCTGGTTCAGCAAGGCCCTGGAACTCTCCAACTACGTCACCAGCTCCATGCCGGGGATCGTCGTCGGCCTGGCCTTCGTGACGGTGAGCATCCGGATGGCCCCGGACCTGTACCAGACCACGGCCCTGCTGGTCTCCGCGTACGTGTTGCTGTTTCTGCCCCGCGCCCTGGTGAATATCCGCTCAGGGCTGTCGCAGGCGCCCAAGGAGCTCGACGAGGCAGCCCAGGCCCTCGGCAAACCGCCGCTGCTGGCCTTCCTGCGGGTCACCCTGCGGCTGACCGCACCGGCTGCCGCCGGCGGGGCCGCCCTGGTGTTCCTGGGGATCGTCAATGAGCTGACGGCCACCCTGCTGCTCTCGCCCAACGGCACGCGCACCCTGGCCACCGAATTCTGGAGCAAGAGCAGCGAAATCGACTACGCCGGCGCCGCACCGTACGCCCTGTTGATGATCCTGATCTCGGCGCCCATGACCTACCTTCTCTTCCAGCAGTCCAAGAAAGCAGCGGGACAGTGACCGAACAAAACCCCTCCCGGCTCCCCGAACCCCGGATCGCGGCCTCCGTGGCGCCCAGCACCAACAGCCACCTGGAAGTCGAGGCCGTCACGAAGAACTTCGGCTCCCAGGCGGTCCTCAAGGGCGTCAACCTCTCCGTCGCCAAGGGCGGAACGACGGCGATCGTGGGGCCCTCCGGCTCGGGCAAGACCACACTGCTGCGCCTGATTGCCGGTTTTGAACACCCCGACACCGGCACCATCGCCCTCAACGGCCGCACCGTGGCCGGGGACGGGCTCTGGGTCCCCGCGCACAAACGGCATGTTGGCTACGTCGCCCAGGACGGCGCCCTCTTCCCGCACCTGACCGTGGGGCAGAACATCGCGTTCGGCCTCGACGCCGGCAAGCTCGACGGCGGCCACCGCGGCGTCAAGGCACGCGTGGCCGAACTGCTCGAAATGGTCGCCCTGGACCCGGCCATGGCCAAGCGGCGCCCGCACCAGCTCTCCGGCGGCCAGCAGCAGCGCGTCGCCCTGGCCCGCGCGCTGGCCCGCGAGCCGGAACTGATGCTGCTGGATGAGCCGTTCTCCGCGCTCGACGCCGGGCTGCGGGTCGCCACCCGGCGGGCCGTCGGCAAGGTGCTTCACGACGCCGGGGTCACCACCATCCTGGTCACCCACGACCAGGCCGAGGCGCTGTCCTTCGCGGACCAGGTGGCCGTGATGCGCGGCGGAAAACTCGCCCAGATCGGCAACCCCTTTGTGGTCTACACCCGCCCGGCGGACCGGGCCACCGCGGAATTCCTCGGCGACGCGGTGATCCTCGACGCCTGGATGGAAGGCTCCCTGGCCACCTGCTCCCTCGGCGGCATCCCCGTCCGCCGGCCCCCGGCGCAGGGCCGCGTCCAGCTGATGCTCCGCCCCGAGCAGATCCGCATCGCAGAGGACGGCCCCATCCGGGGCACCGTGGTGGACACGGACTACTTCGGCCCCGAAACCACTGTCCGGCTGAAACTGGCCGTTCCCCCCGTCCTGGCCGAAGGGGCCGTCGCGGACCACCGCTACCCCGGCGGCGGCGAGGTCATCACCATCCGGCACTGGAACGCCTCCATCGCCCGTCCCGGCACCGAGCTGTGCCTGCGTGTGGTGGGCGAGGCCGTCGCCTTCCCGATGGAGGACCCGGCCGACGGCTGAGGCCCCCGCTGTCCGCACATACCCGGCGTTGCGGCGCTGCCTGGCCATGCCCGGCAGCGCGTTCAGCCCTAGGTCCGGCGGACGCCCCGGCATAGGCTGGGGCGCATGACTGTTCAGCCAGCACTTCACCGTCAGCACTGCGCCGTAGCCGCCCCCACCCAAGTGTGGCTTGATGCCGACGGACGGCTGACCGGGGGCGCGCCGGGCTCCGAAGCCGCGGGAGCTGCCACCGGCACGGGACCTGAAACCGGCGCCGGCGAGTGGTTCACCGGGCTGCTGCACGGGGACACCCGGATGCTGTGCCGCGCGGAGGTGACCGTTAACGGATTCGCTCCGGAGCCCGCCACGGTCGAGTCCGCGCCCGGCGGGGTGCTCCGGGTCCGCGGCCTGGTCCGCGGCATCGAAGGCCCCACCGAAGATCCCGCCGTCGAACTCCTGCAGACCTGGACGGTCACCCCCGGAACCGTCCGCGTGACCCTCCGCCTGAGCACCTCGCTGGAAGCCCTCGACGCCGAGATCAGCGTCCGCCTCGCCGCCGACTTCACCGACATGGCCGCCATCCGGCTGGGCCGCTACCGCGAACCCCTGCAGCCCGCCGCGGCAGACGAATCCACCCTCCGCTGGACCGAGGACGGCAAAACCCTGACGGTGTCCGCGGCCGGCAAGGTGGCCTCCGGCGAACGGCTGGTCTGGCGGGGAACGGCCGGCCGCGGCCGGCCCCTGGAGGCCGAATGGCAAGCAGCCCTGAGCGACACCGAAGACGCCGTAACGGCTGCCCCACCGGCCACCCGCCGGGTCCGCGCGCAGCCGGACGGACCGCTGGGCCGGCTCCTGGACAACGCCCTCGATGAGCTCGACGGGCTCCGCCTCGCGACCCGCAAGGCCCCCGAGGCCCCCTTCCTGGCCGCCGGCGCCCCCTGGTACTTCACCCTTTTCGGCCGGGACTCGCTCTGGGCGGCCCGGCTGCTCCTGCCCTTCGACTCAGCGCTGGCCGCCGGAACCCTGCACGCCCTGGCCGCCCACCAGGGCACCGCCACGGATCCCGCCGCGGCCGAGGAACCGGGCAAGATCCTGCACGAACTGCGCGCCAAGGAACTCATCCTGGAGAGTCAGGCCCTGCGGCTGCCCCCGGTCTACTTCGGCGCCGTCGACTCGACCCCGCTCTGGCTCTGCCTGCTGGGCGAACTGGGCCGGGCGGGCACCGACGAATCCGCGGTCCGTTCCCTGCTGCCCAACGCCGGCCGCGCGGCGCAGTGGCTGCTGGCTGCCGGGGCCGCCGGAAACACGGCCAACGCCGGATTCCTCAGCTATCAGGACACCTCCGGCCACGGCCTGAGCAACCAGGGCTGGAAAGACTCCCGCGACGCCATGCAGTTCCGCGACGGCCGGCAGGCTGACGGTCCCATCGCCCTCTCCGAGGTCCAGGGGTACGCCTACCAGGCGGCAGTGGCCACGGCGGACCTCTTCGATTCCTACGGGGAACCCGGGGCCGCGGAACTGCGCGACTTCGCCGCGGCGCTGAAACAGGACTTCCGCGAGCGCTTCTGGGTGGAGGACGACGCCGGCTGGTTCCCCGCCATGGCCCTGGACGGCCACGGCACTCCGCTGGATATCCCGGGTTCGAACATGGGACACCTGCTGGGCACGGGCATCCTGGATCCCGGCGAGGCGCGGCTGGTCGCGGACCGGCTGTTGAGCCCGGAACTCTTCTCCGGCTACGGCCTGCACACCCTCTCCAGCCGCGCCGCGGGTTTCTGGCCGTTCAGCTACCACTGCGGCTCGGTCTGGAGCCACGACACAGCCATCGCCATCCGGGGCCTGCTCAGCGACGGTTTCACCGCCGAGGCCCGGGTGCTCGCAGAGGGACTGCTGGCGGCAGCGGGGTCGTTCGGCCACCGGCTGCCCGAGCTCTTCGCCGGCGTCACCGCGGCGGAGTCGGGGCACGCCGTCCCGTACCCGGCCTCCTGCCACCCGCAGGCCTGGTCCTCGGCCTCGGCCGTGGTGCTGGCGCAGGCGCTCGGCGTAGCTTTCTAGGCGGCCGGGAGCCCGGACGCGGGGGCCGCCTTCCGGGCGGCCCTCAGGCCGTCCACCAGGACCACGATCCCGGTCACGGCAACCGCGAGCCCCAGCGAGGCGACAACGTCGGTGAGCCAGTGATAGCCCAGATAGAGCCGGCTGAAGGCCACCAGCAGCGTGCCCAGGACCGCCCCCGCGAAGGCCAGGACCGCCGTCGGACGCCGGACCGCCCGCGCTCCGGCGCTGGCGAGCAGCAGGTAGATGAGCACCAGCAGGAACACGCCTGCCCCGAGCGTGTGGCTGGAGGGGAAGGAAAAGGCGTCGTCCGGGCCGGTGAGGAAGCCCGCGGCCGAGGGCCTGCCGCGCGAAATCTGGTGTTTGAGGAAAGTGGAAACGCCCAGCGCGGCGGCCACGGAACCGATCAGCAGCGCCGGCCGCCAGATCTCACGTTTCCAGCCCGCCCAGCCCAGCGCCAGCACACCCGCAACGGCGCCCAGCCACGGCGGGGCGGTCACGGCACTGACCGCAGCCATAATGACTGTCACGGCCGGTGAGCGGGCCTCGATGAGCGCGTCGTGGACGCCGCCGTCGAGCAGAGCGAGTCCCGAGTCCGTCTGGACGGCGGCCAGCATGAGCCAGAACACTGCCTCCCCGGCCACCAGCAGGCCCGCGGCCGCAAAGAACAGCGCGCGCTGCGAAAGCTGGACGGGCAGGGCTGCACCTGGCTTCCCGGTCTGGGTAATGGGCATTGGATAACTATGCCAGCTTGGGCTGCCGGAATCCCGGACGGTTACTGGGAAGCCGCTGGAGACCCCGGGGACGGACGCTTCTTTTGCGGGTACGGCGTCTCATGCCGTGCCAGCATCTCCACGAACCCGGCGATCTTCCGTTCCCGGGTGGCGGCCTGCTTGACCGAGTTCGTCCGGTAGATCAGCGCGTACCGGTTCACGGATGTCAGGACCTCGAACATCGCCTGCGCCCGGGGGTTAGCCGCGATGGCGGCGGCAAGGTCGTCCGGAACCTCCGCGGTGGCGGCCCCGGAGTACGCTGCCTCCCAGCGGCCGTCGGCCTTGGCGCCCTCGACGGCGGCCCGTCCCGCGGGCGTCATCCGGCCGTCCGCCTCGAGGCGCCCGATGCGCTCCACGTTCCGCGCCGACCACACGCTTTTCGGGCCGCGCCGGGTCATCCGCTGGAACGAGGTCTCCTCGTCCCGGCGCCTGCCCTGGCCGTCGATMCAGCCAAAACACAGCGCCTCCTGCACGGCGGCCTCGTAGTCCAGCTCGGTGACGGAGCCGCCCTTCTTGTGCAGCACCAGCCACACCCCGGGGCTGTCCCCGTGGTGTTGTTCCAACCAGGAGCGCCACTCGGCGGCGTCCTTGACCAGCAGTTCCGTAAGCTCAGCAGCCATGGCACCATTGTGCTCCCAGCCCCAACCCAGCAGGGAGTACCAATGCTGCGTGTCCGCCCCATCCACTTCACCTCCCGCCTCGACCAGTGGGAGCGTCTGCTGACGGACCTGGGCGTGGTCAAGACGGTCGCCGGGCCCACCTGGCGGGAGTTCGACGCCGGCGCGGGGCGGCTCGCGCTGCACGTCGCCGAACCGGGATCGGCGGAGGACGGCACCACGTCGTTCGGCGTCGAGGTCGGGGACCTCGCGGAGTTCGCCCGCCGGACCAACGACGCCGGCGCGGGCACCGCGGGCGGGGGCGGCACCGCCGCGGAGGTCATCGCGGCAGACCACGGCTCAACGTGCCGCGTTACCTCGCCGGACGGATTCAGCTTCCTCGCCGACGCCGCAGCCCGTGCCTCCGACGGCTCCTGGGCCACCGCCGCGGACGCGGATCCGGACCTGGCCGTCGTCGGCGTGTGGTTCGCGGCGGACATCGCGGCGGCGGCCCGGACGCTGCGCGACATCGGCGCCCGCCCCCGCCCGGCAGGCGCGCCGGGGGACGGGGATGGGGCCGGGGACGCCGTGGCGGAGGCGTTTACGGCGAAGAACGGCGGCGTGCTGATGGTCGGTCCTGCGGACGGGAATGTAGCCGGCGGGGCGGCGGCCGTGGCCGGCGGCGCCGGACTGGGTTTCGAATACGCCGGGGACCTGGCCGCGCTGCGCGGGCGGCTCGCGGACGCCGGGCAGGACGTTGAGCTCCTGGGCGACGCCGCCGTGCCGCTGCTGCACGTCGGCAGCCCCGATGCGGACACCGGCCGCCCGCACTCCCTGTGGATCGCCGCGGCCCCGGCGGTTGCCCTGCCCCGGACCCGCTGACCCGGGGGCTGACCACGCCCGGGCAACGCGGATGGGGTAGAACTTAACCATGAACGTTCGCACTCCCGACCCCAATCCCGGCTGGCTCTCCGACGACGATCTTTTCGAGGCCCGCGGCCGGCTGCCCATGGTCTACGTTGAGGCCGTGCCGGTCCGGCTGGACCCGCTCGGGTTTGTGAATGAGGTCGGCACCCTGCTGCAGGCCGACGAGGACGGCACCATGGTCCGGTCCCTGGTCTCCGGCCGGGTGCTGTACCGCGAGACCATCCGGGCGGCCCTGYTGCGSCACATGGAAAAGGAYCTYGGCCCGCTCGCGTTCCCGCAGCTGCCGATCAGCCCGGTCCCCTTCACGGTGGCCGAATACTTCCCGTCCCCGTCGCACACCGGGTTCACCGACGACCGGCAGCACGCCGTCGCCCTGGCGTACATCATCCCCGTCACGGGTGACTGCTCGCCGCGGCAGGACGCCCTGGAACTGACCTGGATGACGCCGGAAGAGGTCATGAGCTCGGATGTGCAGCTGGAGTTCAGCGGGGGCCGCGGAGCATTGATCCGGCAGGCGTTGGCGTTCGCGGGCGTCGGCCACTAGGAGCCCCGGTCTTTGTAGACTGTTGAGCGGACCGAAAGAGAATTTAAGGACTCCCGATGACCCACCCCACAGCCTCCCTGAACTACAGCGAACGGCAGGCGGGATCTCTGCGGACCGGGGACCTGCTGCTCCTGCCCGACGCCGAGCGCACGGCGGAGATCCTGCGCGTCGACGTCGATAACGACGACTTCGGCACCCCCGCCATCGTGCGGGCCACCCTCACCGGCGGCGGAATGCTGCGGATCGCCGCAGGCTCCGTCGTCTTCGTCCGGGAGGCCGACGCACTGCCTCCGGAGGCAGTCACCGCGGACGGCTCCGCTGCCACTGCCGCCGCCCCTGACCCCGCCTCCGGCGAGGCCGCCCCGGCCTTCCCCGCGGACAGCGACGGGCCGGAACTGCAACTGGTCCCGGCGCACGCGGAGGACAGCAGCACGACGGCGGCTCCCGCCGTCGTCGTCCCTCCCCCGCCGGCGGCCCCGCCCGCCGCCAGCGGACCCAGCGACGCGGACCTGGCCCTGATCCCCCTCACCGACGGGACCCCGGAGTCTGTGGTGGAGGCCGCCGCCGAGGCGCACCAGGATGCGCTCGGTGTGCTGCTACTGAGCGACCGGCTGACCAAGGGCATCAACACCAAGTCCGGCAGCTGCCTCAAGGACCTCAGCGACCTGGCCCACGAACTGTTTGTGGTGCTCAAGGACGCCGACAACGCCCTGGCCGTCGCGGACCTGCTCAACGTGCTGCCGTTCGACGGAAACCCCGGCCGCTGGTCGTCGGTGGAGGCCTCACTCGCCCTGTCCAGCTACATCTGCCGGCAGCAGGGTCAGGACGAACGGGCGGCGGTGTACGAGAAGTTCCTGCGGGCACCGGATGCAACGGAAACGGATCCCTTCAAGGCCCGCATCAACGCCAAGGTGCGCCAGCGCTCACTCAACGAGCCGAACCTGTACGACAAGGAAATTTTCCGCGCCATCGACAACTCCAACACCGACGCGGAACGGGAATGGCGCCTCCTGCGGCTGGAGGCGCTCCTTTTCCTCCGCGCCCACGGCGGCTCACAGACCATCGGCGGCCCCGAACTCGAGCGCCGGATCGGCAACGAACTGGAGTCCGTGCGGGCCTGAGCGGCGGGACCGGTTTAGCCCTACCCCGGCACGGCCGGGAGCGGTAGATTCACCCCATGACGAACAATCTCAGCGTGGTGATCAACTCCGACGCGCCGCAGGTCTGGACCATGCTCCGCGAACCCGCCAAGGTGGCCCAGTGGCACGGCTGGGAGGCCGAGGACCAGGCCGCCGAGATCGACGCGATCTATTTCGGCCCGAACGTGGTGGAGGGCGCGGACCACACCTCGCTGGTGGTCGACGGCGGCGACGTGTTCACCCTCAAACCCGTCCCCGCGGGCACGGAAGTCAGCGTGACACGGGCGGCGATCGACCACAATTCCGAGTGGGCGGCCTGGGATGAGGACATCACCCAGGGCTGGCTGACGTTCCTGCACCAGCTCCGGTTCGCCCTGGAACACCACCCGCACGGCAGCCGCCGGACGTTTTTCTTCTCGGTGCCCGGCACCGGGGGCTCGGCGATCGACAAGCTCGGCCTGTCCGACGTGCCGGGCCCGGGCGAACCGTATTCGCTGACCCTCGCCACCGGGGAGGAGATCTCCGGGAAGGTCTGGTTCCGGAGCAACCACCAGGTGGGCCTGACGGTGCAGAGCTACGCCGAGCACGGGGACGGCCTGGTGATTGTGGCGGACCAGCCGTCCATCCCGGGGGTCCGGCCCGACGGCGGCTCCCTGGCCATCGTCTCGACCTACGATCTGGGCGGCCATCAGCGCGACGCCATCCGCAACCACTGGGACACCTGGCGGGCTGAGAACTACCCCACATCGGACCCGCTGCACTGAGGCAACGGCTGCGTTAGCTGGCACACTTGAACGGTGCCAGCGAATCCTGAAGCCGTCCCACCGTCCCCGCAGCCAGCCCGGCAGTCCGAGTTCTCCTTCCGCGTGGGCAAGCGCCTGGCCGACAAGTGCGTGCCGTCGGCCGATCAGATTGCCGCCAACGGCGGGGAGTTCCTGGGCCGCACCGGCACCATCACCACACCCCACGGCGAGATCCAGACCCCGGCGTTCATCGCCGTCGGCACCAAGGCCACGGTCAAGTCGGTGCTCCCGGAATCCGTCGCCGACCTCGGCGCGCAGGCCGTGCTTGCCAACGCCTACCACCTGTACCTGCAGCCCGGCGCGGACATCCTGGACGAGGCCGGGGGCCTGGGCGCGTTCATGAACTGGCGCGGGCCCACGTTCACGGATTCCGGCGGGTTCCAGGTGATGAGCCTGGGCTCGGGCTTCAAGAAGGTCATCGACATGAAGTCGGTGGACAATTCGGGGCCCGACGACGCCGTCGCCCCCGGCAAGGAACGCCTGGCCCACGTGGACGAGGAGGGTGTGTGGTTCAAGAGCCACCTCAACGGCGACCGGCACCGCTTCAGCCCCGAAATTTCCATGAACGTCCAGCACCAGATCGGCGCGGACATCATGTTCGCCTTCGATGAGCTCACCACGCTGCAGAACTCCCGCGGCTACCAGGAGGAATCCCTCGAACGCACCCGCCGTTGGGCCGAGCGCTGCATCACCGAGCATTTCCGGCTCACGTCCGAGCGGGCCGGCAAGCCGTACCAGGCCCTGTTCGGGGTCATCCAGGGCGCCCAGTACGAGGACCTCCGCCGCAAGGCCTGCCGGGATCTGGGCGCCATGAACTTCGACGGCTTCGGGATCGGCGGCGCCCTGGAGAAGGAAAACCTGGGCACGATCGTGCGCTGGTGCAACGAGGAACTGCCGGAGAACAAACCCCGGCACCTGCTGGGCATTTCCGAGCCGGACGACATTTTCACCGCGATCGAGAACGGCGCGGACACCTTCGACTGCGTCTCCCCCACCCGGGTGGCCCGGAACTCGGCGTTCTACCACCCCACCGGCCGGTACAACCTCTCCGGTGCCAAGTACAAGCGCGACTTCGGCCCGTTGCAGGAAGGCTGCGACTGCTACGCCTGCCTGAACTACTCGCGGGCGTACATCCACCACCTGTTCAAGGCCAAGGAAATGGTCTCCGCCACGCTGATCTCGATCCACAACGAGCGCTTCGTGGTGAAGATGGTCGACGACGCCCGGCTCGCCATCGAGGCCGGCAACTTCTTCGAGTTCAAGGCCGAGACCCTGGCGAACTACTACTCGTAGGCGCCCCACCCTAGCCCCCGCCGCCGTCGTCGCGCCGTTTCGACGGTTCCCTGCGTACTCGACGCCGCTGAACATCGGGTGCGCACGGAACCGTCGAAGCGGTGTCGGATAGGCTGACCGGATGCTCATTGAGATCCCTGCCGCCGACGGCACCGCCGAGGCCCTGGTAGCCCGCCCTTCCACCGGTGAGGGCCCGTTCCCGGGGGTCATCCTGTACATGGACGCCTTTGGCCTGCGCCCCCGCATCCAGGACATGGCGCAGCGCATAGCGGACTGGGGCTACGTTGTTCTGGCCCCGAATGTTTTTTACCGTGAAGGCACAGCAGCCAGCCTCGCCCCGGCAACAGACATGACGACGACGGCGGGCCGCGAGGAGGCGGGCGCGGCCGCTTTCCCGCGGGTTGGACGCCTCACGTCGGACAAGGCTGTCCCGGACATCGACGCCTGGCTCGGCGCACTGCGCGGGCTCGACGGCGTCGCCCCTGGCCCGGTCGGTGTCACCGGCTACTGCATGGGCGCCCGGCTTGCTGTGCGCACCGCCACCGCCCACCCGGACGCGGTGACAGCGTGCGGCGGCTTCCACGGCGGCGGCCTTGCGACCGGCGAGCCCGACAGCCCCCACCTCGAACTCGGGAACGCACGTGCACGGTTCGTCTTCGGCCATGCCGATCATGACCGGAGCATGGCGCCGGACGCGGTGGCCCGTCTGGGAGAGGCCCTGGCCGCGGCCGGCCTGAACGCCAGCAACGAGGTCTACGCGGGGGCACCCCACGGTTATTCGATGGCGGACACCTCCGCGTTCCATCCGGAGGCCACGGAACGGCACTTCCGCGAGCTTCGCGACCTCCTCGACGGGACGCTCAAAGCCTGACGCCCCCGCCGTTTCGACGGTTCCCTGCGCACACGACGCCCTTCCGCGTCGAACGGGCGCGGAACCGTCGAACCGGCATTGCCCACATACCTGAACCGGCTCCTGGGCATGCGTTGGCTGGTGGTCGAGGCTGGTCCCATGCCTCGACCACTCCCCGCCTCCGCTGACCTGTGGCGCACCGACCAACTCCTGGCCGCCGGGCTCACCTCCCGCGCCATTGCCGAGCTGGTGCGGGGCGCGGCTCTGGTCAGGCTCCGCCGCGGCTGTTACGCCCGCGGCGACTGGTGGCGGCAACTGAGCGCACCCGACCGCCGTCGTCAGCTCATCACCGCGCATGCGCTGGGAACGCTGACGACGTCGGCGGGCGGCTTCGCCTACAGCCACGCCTCGGGGGCCAGCCTGCACCGCCTCCAGTTGTGGAAAGTCGATAACCGGGTACACCTGACCCAGGAGACGTGCCCGTCAGGGATCTCGCACGGCCGGGAAGTGGTGGCCCACACCCGCCGCCTGGGCAGCCGGGAGGTGTGCTTTGTGGACGGGCTGCCCTGCACGTCCCTGGAGCGCACCGTGGTGGACTGCTGCCTGACGTTCACCGTTCCGCAGGACGTCGTCCTGATGGATCACGCGGTCCGGATGGGCGCGGATGTGGCCTACCTCCGGGACAGTTGCACAGGCCTGGCCGGCCGCAACGGCGTCGTCGCGCTGAGGCGTGCGCTGGAGTTGGTGGACCCACTGTCCGAATCTGCCGGCGAGAGCCTTACCAGGGAGCTCCTGTACCGGCTGAAGATCGCGCCGCCGCGACTGCAGTACGTCGTCCGGACACCACTCGGCGAGCACCGGCTGGACTTTGCCTGGCCCGAGCGCCGGGTCGCGCTCGAGTTCGACGGCAAGGCCAAATACTTCGACTACAACCCCACCGGCGACGTCCTGTTCGCCGAGCGGCGGCGCGAAAAGGTCCTGATGGAACAGGGCTGGACGTTCCTCCGCATCGAGTGGAAGGACCTGTTCAACGAGGTGGAGTTCAAGTACCGGGTGCTGCGGGCATTGAACGACGGCGCTGCGGCCAACCGGCCGCCATTTCGACGGTTCCGTGCCGGCTAGACGCTACGGGGCGTCGAGTCGGCAGGGAACCGGCGAAACGGCGGATTACCGCCGCGGGGTGTCCAGCACGCCGTCGTCGTCCCGCTCCGGCGAGGCCGAGGGAGAGGCGGCAACGCCGGCGCCCACGGCCACAGGCTGGTCCCACGCGTGGCCCTGCTCGTGGTCCAGGTGCGTGGACTTCTTGTTCTTCAGCGCGAAGATGTAGACCAGCAGCGAGATGGCGATGGCCACTGTGACGTAGGTGAAGAACAACTCCTCCTGCCCGGCCTTCTGCAGTGCGGCGCCGATCAGCGGCACCGTCCCGCCGAAGAGCGAGTTGGCGATCGCGTAGCCCAGCCCGACGCCGAGAGCACGGATGGAGGCCGGAAACAGCTCGGCCTTCACCAGGGCGTTGATCGAGGTGTATCCGCCCACGATCAGCAGGCCGCCCATCATCAGCAGGAACGCCGTGAACGGATCCTTGGTGCCGGCCAGGGTGGAGAGCAGCGGCCAGGTGAAGAGCACGCCGGTGATGCCGAACCAGAGCAGGAGCGGCTTGCGGCCCACCTTGTCCGAGATGATGCCGTAGACCGGCTGGAGCAGCATAAAGATGAACAGCGCCCAGAAGTTGATCACGGAGGTGTCGGTCTTGGCGATGCCAGAGGTGTCGTTCATGAACTTCAGGATGAAGTTTGTGTAGGTGTAGAACGCCACGGTGCCGCCGAGGGTGATGCCGATGCAGATCAGCAACGGCTTCCAGTAACTGGTGAACAGCAACTTCATGGTGCCGGGCTGGGCCTGGCCCGCGACGGCCGGGGCCTTGGCGGCCTCGAGCTGCTCGGCGGAGACGGTTTCCTCCATGGAGCGCCGCAGCCACAGGACCACCAGGGCAGCAACGCCGCCGATCGCGAACGGGATGCGCCAGCCCCACTCGGTCAGCTCGGCCTTGGGCATCACGTTCTGCAGGATGACCAGGACCAACAGCGCGAGCATCTGGCCGCCGATCAGGGTGACGTACTGGAAGCTCGAGAAGAACCCTCGGCGCTTGGTGGTGGCGGCTTCGGACATGTAGGTGGCGCTGGTGCCGTACTCGCCGCCGACGGAGAAGCCCTGGATCACGCGGATCAGGACCAGCAGAATCATGGCCCAGAGGCCGATCTGCTGCTGGGTGGGCAGTACCGCGATGGCGAACGAACCGGCGGACATCATCGTCACGCTCAGGGTCAACGCGGCTTTGCGTCCCTTCCGGTCGGCGTAACGGCCGAAGAACCAGGCGCCGATGGGGCGCATCAGGAACGACGTCGAGAACACCGCCATGGCCTCGAGGCCGGCCTGCAGGTCGTCCTTGGAATTGAAGAAGTGCGACTGGAAGTAGGCCGCGAACACTGTGTAGACGTAGAGGTCGTACCACTCCACGAGGTTGCCGGCCGATCCTTTGAGGATGTTGCCGACGGCTTTTCTGGTCTGTGCTGCTTCGGACAGTTGGGTGCTCATCAATGAACCTTCCTGGATCCGGCGCCGCATGTGAGCAACACCGTCCGCCACCTTAGTTGCCGTGATCCGGAACACTTTGCTTTTGGTCATATTGGTCACACGCACAGTGCGGCGGGATTTCCGGCAGCGGCAGGATAGGCCCATGACTTCTTACGCCGTGGACAACGTGACCTCCGACGCCAGCGCCTACCCCGCCGTCGCCCTGACAATTGCCGGCTCCGAGGCCACCGGTGGCGCCGGTGCGCAAGCGGACCTGAAGACCTTCCAGGAACTCGGCGTCTTCGGCATCGTGAACCTGACCTGCATCGTCTCCTTCGACCCGAAGGACAACTGGAACCACCGCTTCGTTCCCGTGGACCAGCAGGTGATTGCCGACCAGTTGGAGGCGACGACGGCGGCCTACGGTCCCGCGTCCGGCGCACCGTCCGCTCTGAGCACCGTGAAGATCGGCATGCTGGGCAGCCCGGCGACGATCTCCACGGTGGCGGCCGCCCTGTCCGACTCCGCGCTTACGAACGTGGTGCTGGACCCGGTGCTGATCTGCAAGGGCCAGGAGCCCGGCCACGCCCTGGACACCGACCAGGCCCTGAAGGCCCAGATCCTGCCGCTGGCCACGTTCGTGACGCCGAACCACTTCGAGGCCGAGTCGCTCTCCGGGCTGGAGATCACCGACGTCGAATCCCTGAAGGCGGCGGCTGTCCGTATCCACGAACTCAGCGGAGCGGCGGTGCTGGCCAAGGGCGGCGTGCGCCTGGCCGGGCCGGACGCCGTCGACGTCTTCTACGACGGCGAGACCCTGGAGGTCCTTTCCGCTCCGAAGGTGGGCGAAGTGGCCGTCTCCGGTGCCGGCTGCTCACTGGCCGCCGCGGTGACCGCTGAGCTGGCCAAGGGCGCGACGCCGCTGGACGCCGCGCGAACAGCCAAGGATTTCGTCACCGCGGGGATCCGGAACCGTGTGGCCTCGGGCGCGCCCTTCGACGCGCTGTGGCAGGGCGGCCCGCGCTAACTGGATGCAATGATCGCCGGAGGGAACCGGCATGGCACAGCACTTCGAGTCGGTCGAGGAATACATCGCGTCGTTTCCGGCTGACGTGCAGGAGGCGCTCCAGGAGATCCGGCGGCGCTGCCATGCCGCGGTACCGGACTCGGGCGAGACGATCAGCTACGGCATCCCGGCCCTCACGCTTGGGGGCAAATACGTCGTATATTTCGCGGCCTGGACGCACCACATCTCCGTCTACCCGGTGCCCGACGGCGACCAGGCGTTTCGCGAGTCCATCGCACCGTACCGCGCGGCGAAGGGGACGCTGAGATTTCCCCTGGCGAAACCGGTTCCGTACGAGCTGATCGAGCGGGCGGCGGCGCTGCTGGCGGCGGAACGCCGGGGCCAAACGCCCTAAGCCACCCGGCCGGGGTCCCGCGCCCGCCCCGGCCGTTTCGACGGTTCCCTGCCCACTCGACGCTCAGCAGCATCGAACCGGCAGGGAACCGTCGAACTGGGCGCAAGGCCCCGCCTAACGCGGCGGGCTCAGGAACCTGCGGCGCCGGGGTTTGCCACCCTGCCCGTGAAGAGCGGAATCCCGGTCTCGGCGTGGATGATCTCGAAGAGGAACGGCCGGTCGAAGCGGATCTCATTGATCATGGCTCCGGCGCTCCCGGGCCGGGCGTTGATCTGGGTGGCAGCAGCGGCGACTGTGCCCTTCTCCGCCACGGTGATGCTGGCGGACTGTCCTGCCGCCTGGATTGTGAGGCGGCGTTGAATCGAGTTGAAGTCCGTCTCGGTCTGCAGCATGGTCCGAAGGCCAAGGTCAGTGAAGACCTGCCGGAGGTCGAAACTGCTCTTTTGATCCCATCGCGGCAAGTAGAGCTGCGTGGGCGACGGGGTTGCTGCATCCAGGGCCGTAGCCGCGCCGGCCAGATACTGCGATCCGGTGCCGGGAGTCCCGGCGTCCGGCAACACCAGCCGCAGCACAAACCCGTCCGCGTAGGGAAGATCGGCGGCCTGCCAGCCCCGGTCGCGGGCCGACGGGACATCCTGCACGCCGGACAGTGTGGGCACGGTGACCTGACCGCCATCCGCCGTCGTGAACGGCCGATCGGCGGTCTCGGACGGGTCGAAGGGGACCTTCCAGGCCGCGGCGAAGTAGACCGCGTCGAGAACGCTGAACGCGTCCCTGCGGTCATACGTCGCGGGCGCCTTTTTGATCCGTCCGCCGGTGTTCTTGTTCACCCAGGCGTCGATCGCCGGCCTGGTGGCGGCCTCATCCTGGAAGTCCACCGGGTACACGCCGGTACCGTAGTGCCGGGCCAAAGACTGCAGATAGGCCTCACCGGTTGGCTCGCGCTTGTCCACGAACAAGGCGTTGGCGGTGTGCAGGACCGGCCGGCGCGGAGGGTTCTTTTCGTCGACGGAACCGGGGTCGCCGTCGAACGCCTCGAAGGAGGCGAGGAGCGCATTCAGGGCTTCGTCCCGGTTCTGCGTGGGCAGGCCCAGGACACGGTCCATCTCGGCCGCCGTCGCCCCGGACGCCCCGGCGCGGAGCATCGCGAGGGCAATCAATAGGCTGCCCGGCGAGCCCACCACGTTGCCGTTCCCGGCGTCGCCGCCGTTGGCGATCAGGGCGGCGCCCAGTTTCCGCGCGGACGCCCGCAGCTGGCCCAGTTCGGCCGGGTAGGCGGACTGGTTCGCCGCGACGCGTTCGACGCCGTCGGCCTTCAGCAGAGCGGGCGGCGAGGCCGCGCACGCCGTCAGGACCAGCGCCAAGCCGGTGACGGCCGCAAGCATACGTGCAGGAATCTTCTGTTTCATCGCGCCCCCAAGGCCCGCGTAGCCGCGCAAAACGACGGGGATCCGCCTTCCGTCAGTCAAGCATCGGCATCGCGCCAACGCGACCCCACCGTGGTCACGATTTGGCGCCGAATCCCGCGCTCGCCCCGGGCGTTTCGACGCTTCCCTGCCCGCTCGACGCTCCGCAGCATCGAACCGGCAGGGAACCGTCGAAACGGCACTAGGCGCCTACCGCCGCGGGATGTTCCGCAGGTTGCTGCGGGCCATGCTCACGGCCTCGCCGGCACCCCGGTTCAGCACCACCTTGGACATGGCCGTGGCGAAGCCCAGGATCTGCGCGCCCTTGATCTTCGGCGGGATCGAGAGTGCCTTCGGGTCCGTGATGAGCTCCACGAGGGACGGGCCGGGGTGCGCGAAGGCCTCCCGGTAGGCAGCCTCGATCCGGGCCGGGTCGGTGACGCGGACGGCGTGGAAGCCCAGCGCGCGGGCCACCTCGGCGTAGTTGGCGTCGGGCACGTCCACACCGAAATCGGGCAGCCCGTCCACCAGCATCTCCAGCTTGACCATGCCGAGCGTGGAGTTGTTGAAGACCACCACATTGACCGGCAGCCGGTGCGCCGCGACCGTGATCAGCTCCCCCAGCAGCATCGACAGGCCGCCGTCGCCGGAGACCGACACCACCTGCCGTCCGGGGTAGGCCAGCTGGGCGCCGATGGCGTGCGGCAGCGCGTTGGCCATGGAACCGTGCAGGTACGAGCCGATCAGCCGCCGGGTCCCCAGCGGGTTGATGTACCGGGCGGTCCACACGTTGCACATGCCTGTATCCGCGGTGAAGACCGCGTCCTCGGCGGCCACCTGGTCCAGCAGCGAGGCCGCGTATTCGGGATGGATCGGCTGGGTCTTTTCGACCTTGCGGGTGTACGCCCCGACGGCCTTGTTCATCAGCCGGTCGTGCTTTTTGAGCATCGCGTCGAGGAAGCGGCGGCTCTTCTTCGGCTTCAGCAACGGCATCAGCGCGGTGAGCGTGGGCAGCACGTCGCCGTGCACCGCGACGTCGACGTCGGTCCGCCGGCCAAGGTTCTGCGCGGCCCGGTCCACCTGCGCCGTCCGGGTGCCGGGAAGGAACTGGTCGTACGGGAAGTCGGTGCCGAGCAGGATCAGCAGGTCCGCGTCCTCGATCCCCTCGGCCGCGGCGCCGTAACCCAGCAGGCCGGTCATGCCGATGTCGTACGGGTTGTCGTACTGCATAAAGTCCTTGCCGCGCAGCGAGTGCCCGATCGGCGCGGCCACCAGTTCGGCCAGCGCAATCACCTCATCGTGCGCGCCCTGGACGCCGGCCCCGGCAAAGATGGCCACCTTGCCGGCGTCGTTGATGGCATCCGCCAGTTCCTGCACGCTGGCCGGGTCGGGCACCAGGGCTGCGGGCCGGAAGGCAGCGGGGGCGGGGGTTTCGGCGGTTGCCTCCAGGCCGGCGATGTCCCCCGGCAATGTGACGACGGCGACGCCGCGAAGGGCGACGGCGTGCTGGATGGCGCTGTGCATCACGCGCGGGGCCTGTTCGGCCGTGCTGATGAGTTCGGAGTACACCGAGCACTCGTTGAAGAGCCGGTCCGGGTGGGTTTCCTGAAAGAAGCTGCTGCCGATCTGCTTGCTTGGGATGTGCGAGGCGATGGCCAGCACCGGGGCGCCGGAGCGGTTCGCGTCGTACAGGCCGTTGATCAGGTGCAGGTTGCCGGGCCCGCAGGAGCCGGCGCAGACCGCGAGTTTTCCGGTCAGCTGTGCCTCGGCCGCGGCGGCGAAGGCGGCGGCTTCCTCGTGCCGGACGTGGATCCAGTCGATTCCGCCCTTCGCGGCGCCGCCGGTTTTCCGGACGGCGTCCACGATCGGGTTGAGGCTGTCGCCCACAATCCCGTAAATCCGCTGCACGCCGGCAGCCTGGAGTTGTTCGACAAGCTGGGTGGCAAGTTCCTTGGCCATGAGTGCACGCTCCCGCGGGATGGATCGACGAGCTGACACTGGCCACAATAGTCGCCCCAGCTCCAGCCACGCCCGGAGAGTGCCCCGGAGGCACCGCCGGAGCTCCGGCGCCGGTCAGTGTCAGTTCCCGGAGTGGGCCTGCAGGAAGGAGTAGACCTCGGTCTCATCCACGCCGGGGAAGGCGCCCGGGGGCATCGCGGCGAGCAGGTGCGAGTGGGCGCGGGCCGAGGGCCACGCGTTGCCCGCCCACTCGGTGGCCAGCGCCGCCGGCGGGCGTTTGCAGCAGCTCTCGTCCGGGCAGGTGGATTTGGACCGTTCGGTGGTTTCCCGGCCGCGGAACCACTTCACCTGCGCGTAGGGGACCCCCACGGAGAGGGAGAACTCCCCGTTCGCGGACCGTTCCGTGCGGGCCGTGCACCAGTAGGTTCCGGCCGGGGTGTCCGTGTACTGGTTGTAGGCGCTGAACTTGTCCGGCACGTCGAACACCACCCGCGACGTCCAGTTCCGGCACGACGGCTGGCCCTCGATGGCGCCGGTGTGGTCCTGCGGGAACGTTACGCCGTCGTTCTCATAAGCCTTGTAGATGATCCCGCTTTTGTGCGTCTTCTGGAAGTGCGTGCGCAGGTCCAGGTGCTGCGTGGCGAGGTTGGTGAACCGGTGCGCCGCGGTCTCGTAGGACACGGCGAACGCGTCCCGAAGATCCTCCACCGCAATTTCCTTGGCCGAGGAGCACCGAACGGGGGTCGTGGTCGCTCCGGGCGTTCTGCGTGAGGTAAATCCGGCGGTTCTTCAGGTCCGTCACCGAGCGGGTGGAGTGCGGCAGGTCGCCGACGTGGTGCAGGCTGAACCCGAGGTGGCCAGCGATGTCCGCGATGACGTGGTGGGACAGCGGCCCGCTGGTGTGGCCCACGGACGCGAGGACCTTCTGCGCCTCCGCCTCGTACTCCGGGAAGTAGTTGTTGCGTTCGCGCATCATGGCCCGCAGCTCACCGTTGGCGCGGCGGGCTTCCTCGGGGGTGGCCACCTGCTCGTTCAGACGGCGTTCCAGCTCATGCTGCAGGCCCACCATGGACTCCAGCACGTCCATGGGAAGCCGCGAGCTGATGCGGATTTTCGGCAGGTTCAGGGACTCGTACAGCGGGCTGCGCTGGTAGCGTTCCAGCTCGATCTCGAGGGCGGCCCGGCGGTTGGGCGGCTCCGCGCCCAGAAGCTCGTCGATGGTAACCCCCAGCGCGGCCGCGAGCTGCTGAAGCAGTCCAAGCTTGGGTTCGCGCTTGCCGTTTTCGATCAGGCTCAGCTGGCTTGGGGCGGTCCCGACGGCGGCGCTCAGGTCATCGAGCGTGAGCCCGGCCGCTTTGCGCAGGTGCCGGACGCGGCGGCCCATGCTGATGACATCGACCTCCGGATCGGCGGGGTGGGGCGCGGGCTCGGCCTGACGGTTCCAGCTGCTGGGATGCATTTTTTGAGAATACGGGAAGAACTGCGTTTCTTTCCAGACTTTTCCCCTAGAAAGCCCCCTGAAAGTGAAGAAAAGTAGATCTCACGGAAAGATTCACCGCACCGGATGAACCGGCAGGAACCCGCAGAGACGCGGCCCCGCCGGCCGGACCCACCAAGGAGACAAAGATGACCGCAGCATTTGAGCCCACCCAGCAGACGCCCGAAGAGCAGGCCGCCGCCCTGGAGCTCGAGTGGGCCGCCAACCCCCGCTGGGAAGGTGTCACCCGGGACTACTCAGCCTCCGACGTCGTCCGCCTCCGCGGCCGGGTCTCCGAGGAACACACCCTGGCCCGCCGCGGCTCCGAGAAACTGTGGAAGCAGCTCACCGAGGAGCACAAGGACGGCAAGTACACCAATGCGCTGGGCGCCCTGACCGGCAACCAGGCCGTGCAGCAGGTCAAGGCCGGCCTCCGCGCCATCTACCTCTCCGGCTGGCAGGTCGCCGCGGACGCCAACAACTCCGGCCACACCTACCCGGACCAGTCGCTCTACCCGGCCAACTCGGTCCCCACGGTGGTACGCCGCATCAACAACGCCCTCCTCCGAGCGGACCAGATCGAGTTCTCCGAGGGCATCCAGACGGTCGAGGACTGGATGGTGCCGATTGTTGCCGACGCCGAGGCCGGCTTCGGCGGCCCGCTGAACGCCTACGAGCTGATGAAGTCCATGATCCAGGCCGGCGCCTCGGGCGTGCACTGGGAGGACCAGCTCGCCTCGGAGAAGAAGTGCGGCCACCTCGGCGGCAAGGTCCTGATCCCCACCCAGCAGCACATCCGGACGCTGAATGCCGCCCGGCTGGCAGCCGACGTCGCCGGCACCCCGTCGGTCATCATCGCCCGCACCGACGCCGAGGCAGCCACCCTGATTACCTCCGATGTCGACGAGCGCGACCAGGAATTCATCACGGGTGAACGCACCCCTGAGGGCTTCTACAAGGTCCGCAACGGGATTGAACCCTGCATCGCCCGGGCCAAGGCCTACGCCCCGTATTCGGACCTCATCTGGATGGAAACCGGGACCCCGGACCTGGAACTGGCCCGGAAGTTTGCCGAATCGGTCAAGGCCGAGTTCCCGGACCAGATGCTCTCCTACAACTGCTCGCCGTCGTTCAACTGGCGCAAGCACCTCGACGACGCGACCATCGCGAAGTTCCAGCGCGAACTCGGCGCCATGGGCTTTACATTCCAGTTCATCACCCTGGCCGGCTTCCACGCCCTGAACTACTCAATGTTCGACCTCGCCCACGGTTACGCCCGGGAAGGCATGAGCGCCTATGTTGAGTTGCAGGAAAAGGAATTCGCCTCCGAAGCCCGCGGCTACACCGCCACCAAGCACCAGCGCGAAGTCGGCACCGGCTACTTCGACGACATCGCCACCGCGCTCAACCCGAACGC
>NZ_JBFTHI010000011.1:0-135437 GCF_056394165.1 Arthrobacter sp. 10T416
CACACCACCACCACCTCATCCACAAAGAACAATGGACCATCCACAACCACAACGGCACCCCCTAGTACACCCCACCACCACACCTCGACCCCACCCAACAACCCCGACGCAACCACCACTTCCGACCCTAAAAAGAAGTCCAGACCGGCCATCGACCCGGCCCTGCCCCAGCAACCCGCGGGAGGGCGCAGCTTCCCGGCAGCGCCACGGCAAGTATGTTGGGACCGCTAATGCCGCTTGCCTATAGGAGGGAATCCGTGTGAAGAATCCGTCCATCCCTCAGCTGGCGGCTGGAATCTTCATGCTCGTCTGGGCGATGATTTTCCTCACCTGGACGCCCCTCGACGCGGTGCGGCTCATCACAGGGATCGTGCTTGTTCCCGTCGGAGTGCTGCTGATCGCCAGATATGTCGCGGCCCGGCGCCAGGCGGGACGGGCGACGACGCACGCCCCGCCTGACGCGCAGAAGTAGCTGCAGGACGGGCCGAGCCCCTATGCCGTCGCGCAGCTCCCGCGGCTCACCCCAAGGTGGCTACAGCGGCAACTGCCGCCGAGCTCACCGCCGCCAGAGGTAGGGCGTCGTCGTCGAGACCCGTTCCAGGCCGTAGCGTTCCAGGATTGGCCGCGAATACTCAGTCGAGTCACTGTGAATGAGTGTCTTGCCTAACGCCATCGCCGAGCGGGCACGGGCAGCCGTCAACGCCCGGTAGATGCCCCGCCCGCGCCACTCCTGGCGGGTGGCGCCGCCCCAGATTCCCGCGAAATCCGTGTCCGGCACCGGTTCCAGCCGTCCGGCACTGACGATGTCACTTCCATGCTCCCCCACCCACAATTCCATCCCGTTCTCGCGGGCCATCCGGCGCAGAATGGCCTCCGCATTGCCGTCCGAGGCGGGGGTGCCAAAGACGTCGTCCTGCATGGCGCTCATGGCGCGGATGTCGGGCTCAGCCGTTATGCGCCGCAGGGTCACTCCCGGCGGTAAGGCCACCTCCACGGCGAGAGCGCTGGCGGGTCCGATCATGACCGATTCGGTCTCGTCGGGTTCGAACCCGTTCTCCAGCAGCGCCTCGTGAAGTCCGGGCGCGTGGTCGTGGCCGCGGGTCTTCCATTCAACCCGCACAATGTCCGGATCGGCGCGATAGAACTGGGCCGTCTCGGCCACCCACCCCGCGATCGTTTCCGCGCTGGCGCCCGCCAGGTCCTGGTAGGTCACGAATCCGCGGCCGCCCGCGAAGGTCACGAGCCGAAGTGGGCCCAGCCGTTCGACGGCGATCGCACTGGGAGTTTCCGCATCGGTGCGCAGTTGCTGGTCGTAGGCCTCAAGGAGTTTTCGAAGTATGCATTGGACCTCACGGTACATCCAGCCGGAAGGCACCGCTCCGCCATAGCGCGCGACACCGCCCTCCATGCGAAAGAGGCGGCCGCATCCGGCCCGCCGCCGCTAGGCTCGGGCCATGGCAAACCCGAACCTTCTCGACCAGATCAGGTCCGCCTACAACGCCGTGGCGGAGTCCTATGCAACGGCCCTCCCTGACGCCACGTTCGAGGCGCCGCTGGACCTCGCGATGGTTGAGCAATTCTTGCCCTGGTCTGCTCAACGCCGGAGCGCAGGGTGATCGACGCCGGCTGCGGTGCCGGGCGGATGAGCGCCCTCCTCACCGGCTCGGGAGTGCGGGCTACAGGCGTGGACCTGTCGCCGGAGATGGTTCGGGTGGCCCGCGAGCACCACCCGGAGCTCGCTTTCGAGGTGGGTGAACTGTCAGGGCTCCCGGCCGCCGACGCCGCTGCGGACGGCGTCCTCGCCTGGTACTCGATCATTCACTCATCCCCTGCCGAGCTCCCGCGCATCGCCCGTGAATTCTGGCGGGTCCTCCGGCCGGGCGGCTGGGCGCTGCTGGCATTCCAGGCGGGGAGCGGGCGCCGAACTATGGCACGCGCCTACGGCCACGACGTCGAACTCACGGCCGAACTCCACATTCCGGACGACGTCGCCACCCGGTTCGCGGAACAAGGCTTCACGCTTGAGGCCCAACTTGTTCGGGCGCCCCGGACGTCTGAAAAGCACCCGCAGGCGGTCCTGCTGCTGATGAAATCTCCGCTGCCCGAACCCGGCGCAACAGCCAGCTAGCCGCCGTCGGAAGTATTGGACGTAATGGAGATCCAGTACCGCCACGCGTCGGCTGATTCCGGGCCCACGCGCACACCGCCCTGCCGCTCAATAGTCTTCGCCGAGGGGAGATTTCCGGCCTCGCAGACCAGCAGAACACCGTCCATGCCGAGCGAGCGCGCTTCCTCGACCATGCGGCCGAGCGCCCACGTTCCCAGCCCGCGCCCCCGGGCGGAGGGACGGATACCGTACCCAATGTGCCCGTTTCGCTCCACGAACCCGTCGGAGCCGTGGCGCAGGGCAATCCCGCCGAGCACCGCACCGCCGTCGACGATCCACCGGTATGTGCAGTCCTCCGACTCGCCGGCCAGCCGTGCCAGCCACGCCTCAAACCCGGCTGCAGACGCGACGTCGTCGTCCGGGAGTAACCCGAAACCGTCCTCGTGCAGGCCCGGCCACCACTCCGCGTGAGCCGCGAGCCAGGCAGTATGAAGGCGCTTCGTCGGGGCAGTCAGTGCGGCCATTCCGCCACTCTAGCGCCGCCGAACCCGCGTCGGGAGCCTCCGGCGGGCGCGGTAAAGTGTCACCGGAAGATTCCTTCCCGGTCCCGCCACACATTCTTGAAAGGCTCGCTGCAATGAGCATGCTCGGCACCAAATGGAAGATCCACGGAAACGGCAAGTCCGTCCGCCCCGGCGAGGTTGTCCGGCCCGATGAACGGCTCGCCTGGCCCCTGACCATCGGTGTGGGCATGCAGCACGTTGTCGCCATGTTCGGTGCCACCTTCCTGGTCCCGATCATCACGGGCATGCCGCCGGCCACCACCCTCTTCTTCTCCGGCATCGGCACTCTGCTGTTCCTGGTCATCACCCGGGGCCGCGTGCCCAGCTACCTCGGCTCGTCGTTCGCTTTCATCGCCCCGATCATGGCGTCGCAGCAGCAGTATGGGATCGCGGGCGCGCTCGGCGGCGTGGTGCTGGCCGGCGTCGGACTGGCCATCATCGGCGCCATCGTGCAGAAATTCGGCGCCGGGTGGATCAACCGGCTGATGCCTCCGATCGTCACCGGCGCCATCGTTGGGCTCATCGGCCTGAACCTGGCCCCGGCCGCCAAGAATAACTTCGACGCCGCCCCCATCACCGCCCTGATCACCCTCGCCGTGATCATCGTGGTCAGTGTGTTCTTCCGCGGCATCCTGGGCCGGCTGAGCATCCTGGTCGGCGTGATCGTGGGCTACGTGGTGGCCATGATCCGCGGCGAGATCCACTTCGCGAAGGTCGACGCCGCCGCGTGGGTCGGGCTTCCGCACTTCCAGACCCCGGAGTTCCACCTCGGCGTAGTTGGCCTCTTCGTGCCCGTGGTGCTGGTCCTTGTGGCCGAGAACATCGGCCACGTGAAGTCGGTCTCCGCCATGACAGGGCAGAACCTCGACGGCGTGTCTGGCCGCGCGCTGCTGGCCGACGGCGCCGCGACGGTCCTCGCCGGCCTGGGCGGCGGCTCCGGCACCACGACATACGCCGAAAACATCGGCGTTATGGCCGCGACGAAGGTCTACTCGACGGCGGCCTACTGGGTGGCGGGCATCTTCGCCGTCGTACTGAGCTTCTCGCCGAAGTTCGGCGAACTGATCGCGACGGTCCCGGCCGGGGTCCTGGGCGGCGCCGCCACTATGCTCTACGGCATGATCGGCGTCCTGGGCGTGAAGATCTGGGTGCAGAACAAGGTCAACTTCTCGAACCCCATCAACCTCACCACCGCCGCAGTCGCCCTGATCGTGGGCATCGCGGACTACACGTGGACCATCGGCGACCTGAAGTTCACCGGCATCGCCCTGGGATCCGCGGCCGCGCTGGTGATCTACCACGGCATGAAGGCCATCGCGAAGGCCCGCGGAACCGTGGCCGAGCCGGAAACGGACGACGCCGCCGCGGTGGCGGCAGTGAAGTCTGCGGTGAACGCCGCAGCGAAGCGCGCCCCGAAGAAGCGCCGCTAAGCGGCAGCCGGCACACAAAAGGCCGGCCCCTCCACCAGATGGTGTGAGGGGCCGGCCTTCGGCGTTTCGGCGGCGGATTACCCGGCGTCGAACGAATCCTTGTCGTCGCGGCCGCGGTCCTTCGGTGATTTCTCCTCCGGCAGGTCCGTGCCGCTGCCGTCGGGAAGGCCGGCCGCGTCCTGGCCCGACTCCGAGGAGAAGGGGCGCTCCTGCTCCGGTTCCTCGGTGTTGGCCGCATCCATATCCGCCTCCGAGGACGGAACGGCACCGCCGCGCTCGGCGGCTGCCGCGCTGCCCTGCTCGAATCCGGCCTCGCTGCTTTCGTTTTCCGCGTTCATCTGTTCCTCCGTCCCCCCGAAGCGTCCGGCTCCGGGTTCACCTGCACTGTCCTGGTCTTCGGCGCCGAACTGGCTCAGGTCCGGCGCTCCGGCCGGGTACGTCTCGCCGTCCGGGCTGTCCTGGTTGAGGCCGGCCGCATCAAAGGCCTCCTCGTCGCGGGGCTGCGCAAACGACTTGTCGTCGCCGCCCGGCACTTCCTGCTCGGCGGTGGGCGTCCCGTAGCCGCCCGCTTCTTCTTCGATGGGGTGTCCCTGCTGGTCCTGAGTCATGTCGTTCCTCCTGCATTCTGGCATTCGGCCGGTCGATTCTGGATGATCGGAGCTGAGGATTGGGCCGGGCAAACATGCCGGGCCCTATCGCATTTCCACCGTACCCGAAAAATCCTCAGTAAGCTTAGTACCGAGGCGATTTTCACGATGAGGAGCGATGATGCCGGACGCAGCAGGGTCCCCGGGCACGGGGCGGGATGAAACCTTTGACGAGAAGATGGACCGCAACTGGGCGGAGCTGCTGCAGGAACTCCGGGTGCTCCAGACGGGCGTGCAGATCCTCGCCGGCTTCCTCCTGACCCTTCCCTTCCAGGCCCGCTTCACAACCCTCGACGGATTCGAAATGGTGCTCTATCTCGCCACCGTGGTCCTTGCCGCCCTCACCACCGCCCTGATCCTGCTGCCCGTCAGCGCGCACCGCCGGCTCTTCCGGCAGGGCCTCAAGGAGACCCTCGTGGCCAGCGCGGACCGGATCGCGAAACTGGCCCTGGCCGGCGTCGCACTCCTCAGCGTGGGTACCTCGGCGCTGGTCTTTGACGTCGCCATCGGCCGGGCAGCGGGCCTGATCGCGGGCGGCGGCCTGCTCGCCGTGCTGCTGGTCCTGCTCGTGCTAATCCCGGGCAGGCTCCGCCACAAAGCCCGGCGGACCTAGTCCGGCACCGGCCTAACACTTCACACCATCCACCCAGAGTCGGGAGAACAAATGCGCAAGTGGGTTAAAGAACGCGGGCTGCTGCTGGCCAACATCGGGCTCTTCGTTGTCTTCTTCGGCGGAATGGTGGTCACCGGCGCCGCCGACTACAGCGAAGACCAGCTGGCCCACGGGCAGTCCGCCGTCGGGATCTTCGAGTACCTGGGTACGGGCGCGTTCCTCGAGGCGACCTTCGAGAACTGGGAATCGGAGTTCCTGCAGATGGGCATGTACGTCATCCTGACGGTGTTCCTCTTCCAGAAAGGCTCCTCCGAATCCAAACCGATGGGCAAGGCTGCCCCGCAGGATGAAGACCCGCGAACCGCCACCATCAAAAAAGCGACGCCCTGGCCCGTGCGCCGGGGCGGGTGGGTGCTCAAACTCTATGAGCACTCCCTCTCGATTATGTTCCTGGTGCTGTTCCTGGCTTCAGTCGCCCTCCATGCCGTCGGCGGCAGCCAGGAATACAGCGACGAGCAGCAGGCCCACGGCCAGCCGCCCGTCACGGTCTGGGGCTACTTCGCCACCAGCCGTTTCTGGTTCGAGTCCTTCCAGAACTGGCAGAGCGAATTCCTGGCCGTCGCCGTACTGGTGGGCGCCTCGGTGTACCTGCGGGAGAAGGGCTCCCCCGAGTCCAAGCCCGTGGCCGAACCGCATTACGAAACCGGGGCCTGACGCCGCGGAGGCTAGTCCGCGTGGCCGTCCCTCTGCGCGGAACCGGCTGACTGGCCGGGGTCGGCCGGAGCAGCGGGGTCGGCCGGAGCAGCGGGCGCACCGGGCCGGGGAGCCGCCGCACCCGACTCGGCACCGGCCCCCGCCGCCCCCGCTTCACCCTCCGGCGGCTCGTAGGTGTGGTCGAACGGCATCTCGTTGAGGTCCAGGTTCTCGTTCGACTCTTGGCCGGCTACCAGTTCGTGCGCCTCCTCAATCGTGTCGACGCTCGGCATGGAGCCCATCAGCGGTTTGCCGGCCGTCTCCTTGATGAAGTACACCGCCACTGCGCCAACGGCCGAGGTGGCCATCAGGTAGTACGCGGGCATCATTTCGTTGCCCGACGCCGCAATCAGGGACGCGATGATGAACGGCGCCGTGCCGCCGAAGATGGCGACGGCGAAGTTGTACGCGATGCCCATGGCCCCGTAACGGCTGGCAGTCGGGAAGAGGGCGGGCAGGGTCGAGGCCAGGTTCGCCACGTAGAACGTCAGCGGGAACGCGATGAGCGCGAGCCCCAGCAGTGTTGACCAGATGGCCCCGACGCCGATCAGGAGGAAGGCCGGCGCGGCCAGCACCACGGTGCCGAGCGAGCCGATCCACAATACCGGCCGGCGTCCGATCCGGTCCGAGAGCTTGCCTGTGAGCGGAATCGCGGCGGACATCAGGACCAGGATGGGGATGGTCAGCAGGGTGCCATGAAGCTCGTCATAGCCCTTGTTGGAGGTCAGGTAGGTCGGCATGTAGGACGTCAGGGCGTAGCCGACCGTGTTCGCGGCGGCCACCAGGATCATGGCGAGCAGGATGCCGCGCCAGTGTGAGGTGAAGATGGCGACGGGTCCCTTGGTGTCCGCGGCCTCCCCCGCGGGACCCCCTGCCTCCTGCGCGTCGAGGCTGGCCTGGAACGCCGGGGATTCCTCGATCTTCATCCGGAAGTAGATGGCAATCAGGCCCAGCGGACCGGCAATCAGGAATGGAATCCGCCACCCCCACGCCACCATAACGTCCCCGCCGAGGGTGACCTGCAGCAGGGTCACCAGCGCCGCGCCGATGGCGAAGCCCATGTAGCTGCCTAGGTCCAGGAAGCTGGCGAAGAAGCCGCGGCGGGCGTCCGGGGCATGTTCGCTGACGAAGGTGGTCGCACCCGCGTACTCCCCGCCGGTCGAGAAGCCCTGGATGAGTTTGGTGGTGACCAGCAGCACCGCCGCCCAGATTCCGAGCACCGAGTAGCCGGGCAGCAGCCCCACCACGAACGTCGAGGCTGCCATGATGATGAGCGTCATGGCCAGGACACGCTGACGGCCGATCTTGTCGCCGAGCCAGCCGAAGAACACCCCGCCCAGCGGCCGGGCGATGAACGTTGCTCCGAAGGTGCCGAGCAGGAACAGGTTCTGCACGGTCTTGTCCGCCTCGGGCAGGAAAACCGGGCCCATGGTGGTGATCAGGTAGCCGAAGACGCCGACGTCGTACCATTCCATCGTGTTCCCGACGATGGTCCCGCCGAGTGCCTTACGCATAACGCGCCGGTCAACGACGTTGATGTGTTCGACCTCCAGGCGGCGTTCCTGGAGTTTGGGCCGGCGGGGACTGGTGCGCTTCATGGACATATCGGACTCCTGGGCAGGGCCACGGTCTGCGCGTAACCCTGGCAGGGAGTCACGGCCCCCAATGCCGCCAGTTTATCGGCGCCGATACGCCCGAACCAGAGTTTCCCCCGGGGAATCCGTGCCCGGGGGGCTAGGCCCCTTCGAGGACCTGGGTGGTGGCCCAGGCCAGGTACTTGGCCGCCTTCGCGATGGCCTCGACCGGGTTCGGGGCCACGTCCAGCAACTGCGCTGCCGCCACCACCCCGTGCCGGGCCAGGTCCTCGGGGGTGACCAGGATCCGGCCGGCGACCATAATGACCGGGATTCCGAGTTCGCGGGCGGCGTCGGCCAGCGCGATCGGCGCCTTCCCGCCCAGCGACTGGGAGTCCAGCGACCCCTCGCCGGTGATCACCAGGTCAGCGTCGGCCAGTTTGTCGGCGAGGCCCGTGAGTCCGGCCACGAGCTCGAACCCGCCCTCAAGGGACGCGTCGCTGAAGGCCAGGAACGACGCCGGGAATCCGCCGGCCGCCCCCGCACCCGGGACGTTGACGTCGCGGCCGGTCGCCTGCCGGATCACCGAGGCCCAGTTGCGCAGCCCGGCGTCGAGTGCTTCCCGCGCCTCCGCGTCGGCCCCCTTCTGGGCACCGAAGACGTGGGCGGCGCCGTCGGGCCCGTAAAGCGGGTTCTGAACGTCCACGGCGATCCTGAATTTCACCGCGGCCAGCCTCGGGTCGAGGCCGCTGAGGTCCACGGCCGCGACGTCGGCCAGCGACCCGCCGCCGAGCGGCACCACGTTCCCGGCGGCGTCCACGGGTTTCAGGCCAAGGGCGCGCAGGGCCCCGCTGCCGCCGTCGCTCATCGCAGAGCCGCCGACGCCCAGCACAATGTCCGTGGCGCCGGCGTCGAGGGCGGCCGCGATCAGCTGTCCGCATCCGTAGCTGTGGGCCCGCAGCGCATTCTCGGGCGTCGGTTCCATGTGCGCGAGGCCGGACGCCTGGGCTGTCTCGATGACAGCGGTCGCGCCGCCGAAGGCATCTTTGCGGATCGCCCAGGCCGCGCCAATTGGGGCCAGGATCGGGCCGACGACGGCGTTCAGCCGCTCCTCGTACCCGGCGGCGACGGCGGCTTCCAGGGTGCCCTCGCCGCCGTCGGCCACGGGAAACTGGATGGCTTCCGCCTCGGGATAGACCCGCAGGGCCCCCTCGGCAATGGCGGAAGCGGCCTCGGCGGCGGTCAGGGAGCCCTTGAACTTGTCCGGGGCGATCAGGATACGCATGGCTCCATCCTGCCAGCCGGCACCGACATTTGCCTTCCGAGACAAGGCCGGGGCCCGGGAGTAACGTGGGCACTTCCGGGCCGCCCGGGATCCTCCCGTGGACGGCAGTGGCAGTTTCGACAGGCCCCGCGGGCGGGCGTGCAGGAGGTAACGGTGGGCAACAGCGAATATGCCGGCGGCAGCTTGCCGGGGATCACGGGACTCGTCCTGATCCGGCACGGGGAAAGTGAAGGCAACGTGGCCGCGACCCGCGCGCATCAGGCCGGGGCACACGTCATCGACGTCCCGGCGCGCGACGCCGACGTCGGGCTCTCGGACACCGGCCGGGAACAGGCACTGGCGCTGGGCCGGTTTCTGGCCGGCGTCCCCGAGCAGAGCCGCGGCGCCGTGTGGTCCTCCCCCTACGCCCGCGCACGGCAGACCGCCGAACTGGCGGTCGGGACGGGCGGCTGGCGCGGGCAAATCCGGCTGGACGAGCGGCTTCGCGACCGCGAGCTCGGAATCCTGGACATGCTCACCTCCGACGGTGTCGAAGCCCGGCTGCCCGAGGAAGCCCAGCGCCGAAGGTGGCTGGGGAAGTTCTACTACCGGCCCCCGGGCGGCGAATCATGGGCCGACGTCGTGTTGCGGCTCCGCTCGCTGCTGGCGGATCTGGACCGGGTCCACTCCGGGGAAGGGGTTGTGCTGGTCTGCCACGACGCCTTGATCGTGCTGTTCCGCTACATCCTCCAGGGCCTCTCGGAATCCGAGTTGCTGGACCTTGCCGCCAAGACCAGCATCCTGAACGCCTCTGTCAGCCGCTTTGCCCGGACCGACGGGCGGGGGGCGTGGGTGCTGGAGAGCTTCAATATGGCGGACCACCTGGCGGAACAGGGCGTCCCCGTCACCGAGCACGCAGGGGACGCAGATGTCCACCCGCGCTAAGTCTTCGCCCACAGTGCAACTGACGCCAACGCTGCTGCGCGGCTGGCCGCTGCCCGGCGGCGGTTCCGGCAAGGACGACCGAGGTTCGGTGCTGGTGGTGGGCGGCGCGCGCAAGACGCCGGGGGCGGCCCTGCTAGCCGGCGTGGCGAGCCTGCGCTCAGGTGCCGGCAGGCTGACCTTGGCGGTGGCGGAGTCGACGGCGGTGCAGCTGGCGGTGGCCCTCCCGGAGTCGGGCGTTGTGGGGCTGCCGGAGACGTCGCATGGGTCGGTCAAGGGCTCCGGAGCGTCGTTGCTGGCGGACGAGGTAGGCGCTGCGGACGCCATCCTGGTCGGACCCGGCTTGGATGACAAGGACGAGACCCTGTCATTGCTGCGCGCCCTGCTGCTGCCTGGCAGGTCCCGTCCGAAGCGCGGGCCCGCCGTCGTCCTCGATGCCTATGCCCTGGGCTGCCTGCCCGAGCTGGCCGAGGAACTGCAGCCATGGGCGGGCCGGCTGATCCTGACCCCCAACGTCACCGAAGGCAGCATCCTGCTGGGCCGGGACATTGAGGACCTTCAGCGGGACGCGTCAAGAATCGCTGACAAATATCAGGCCGTGGTCAGCTGCCAGGGGGTGATCGCGGAGCCCGGCGGGACCGTCTGGGAAATCACCACGGGACACAGCGGCCTGGGCACCTCGGGAAGCGGCGACGTGCTGGCAGGCGCCATTGCTGGGCTGCGGGCGCGGGGAACCACGGACGCGCAGGCCGCCTGCTGGGGTTCCCATCTGCACGCCGCGGCCGGCGATCGGCTGGCGAGCAGGCTGGGCGGACTAGGCTACCTGGCGCGCGAACTCTGCGACGAACTGCCGGCCCTGATGGTGGAACTCAGCAGTTAGGTTCACTCCGAGCCGAGGGCGCGCGGCGTCGGGGTTCCCGGCGGCGCGGGTCCCCGCGGCAGCGCGTCTCAGTCGACCCACTGGCCGCGTTCCTGCAGGACCGTCTTCAGCAGGTCGGCACGGTCTGTAACGATGCCGTCGACGCCAAGGTCCAGCAGCCGGTGCATCTCGGCCGCCTCATTGATGGTCCAGACGTGCACATGCAGGCCCTGGCGGTGGGCGCGGCGGACAAATCCCGCCGTCACCACCGGCACGGCGCCGTACCGGACCGGGACCTGCAGGGCGTGGACGTCGCGGAGTGCCCGGGCCGTCGCCCGACGCAACAGGTCCGCCGGGAGCAGCGGTCCCAGCAGCACAAAGAGGGCATTGGCGGCCATCCCGGCGGAACTGGCCGCGGGCCGGCTCAGGCGCCGCAGTACCGCGCGCCGCCGGCGGTCGGAGAAGCTGGCAATGAGGACCCTGTCATGCAGCCCGAACTGTTCGATTGCGGCTGCGAGCGTGTCCACCGAATTCCAGTCTTTGACGTCCAGGTTGAGCCGGACGTCGGGCAGTTCGGCCACCAGTTCCGCCAGCAGCGGGATCGGCTCGGCGCCGGCGATCCGGGCGCGGGCAACGGTTGCCGCGGGTAGTTCGGAAATTCGTCCGCTGCCGTCCGTGACGCGGTCCAGGGTTTCATCGTGGAAGAGCAGCAGAACGCCGTCGGCCGTGGTGTGCACGTCCGCTTCAAGGTAGCGGTAACCGAGTGCGACGGCGGCGCGGAACGCGGCCATCGAGTTCTCGGCGCCTTCCGGCGAAAATCCGCGGTGCGCCATCGGCACCGGCGCCCCGGGGGCGCCGCCGGGGGCGAGGAAGGGGTGCGGGGCTATCACCCTTGAAGCGTACCGGAGGGACTCTTTGGGCTCAGGCGCTGTGCGGCAGGATCTCCACGCCATCGCTGCAGTGCAGCAGGGTGCGGCCGCCGCCGTCGAGGTCTACCCAGACCGTGGTGTGGTCCGGGGTGACGGCGTCGACGAACCCGCCGGTTTCAAACCCGGGCGAGAGCCGGACCCTGACCCGGTCGCCCTGCCGCAGGCTCTTCCAGTGCGCGTCCGGGTCCACCCGCCGGAGCGGCTGGTCATCAATATGTCGGTTGCCGTACCTGGCCATGAGTGCCCCACCATCAGTCAAGAGATCCATTCGGTGCTGCCAGCCTAGGAGCCGAAAGTGAACGGCAGTTGGCCGCCAGCTGGGAATCCCATGTCCGCCGGGGTTGCACTCCTGCGGGGGTTGCACTCCCGGGTCAGGGAAGGCGGACGCCCAGCTCGGCGAGTTTGGCTTCGAGGATCTGGGCCACGCCGTCGTCGTCGAAATGGGGCGCCTGCTGGCCGGCCGCGCGGATGGCCTCCGGGTGGCCGCTGGCCATGGCGTATCCGTCGCCGGCCCAGCGGAGCATTTCGATGTCGTTGGGCATGTCGCCGAACGCCACGACGTCCTGCGCCTGCACGCCCAGGGAAGCCGCGTACTCGGCGAGGGTCACGGCTTTGTTGACGCCGGGCAGCGACAGCTCCAGCAGGGCGACGTTCGGGGCGGAGTGGGTGGCGGCGGCCAGGTGGGCGACTGCGGGGGTAACTTCGGCCAGGAACTCATCCGCCGTCCCCTCCCGGACGATCGCCAGGAACTTTACGACGGCGTCGTCCGCGGTAAGCGTCTCCTGCAACGGCGCCGGGGTGAATTCGGCGAGGAGGGCAGTGGAGCCGGTGCCGAGGAAACCCGGTTCCAGGTGGAAGCCGGTGAGTGTTTCGGCGGCGAAGAGCGCGCTGGGGCGCAGCTGCTGGATGATCCGGCGGACTTCGAAGACGGCGTCGAGCTCCAAGGCCCGGGAGGAAACCACCCTGTCCGTCTCCAGGTCCCAGACCACAGCCCCGTTGGAGCAGATGACGGTGCCTGTGTGGCCAAGCTGGTCCTGCAGGGGGTGCAGCCAGCGCGGGGGCCGGCCGGTGACGAACACCAGTTCCACCCCGGCGTCGCGGCAGGCGTGGAATGCGCGCACGGTCCGGTCGCTGATTTTTCCGTCGTGGCCGAGGATCGTTCCGTCAATATCACTAGCTACCAGCCGCATAGTGCCAGTCTACGTTGGCCGCGGAGGGGGGCGGGGCTGGTGACGACGGCGGCCGTCAGTGCCGCTCGTAGGTGCCCGTCAGGCTGGCACGGGCCAACGTGTGTGGCCCGAGTTTGGCCTCGAGGCTGGCCGGGGAGGCGCCGGCGTCGAGGCCGGACGTGTCCGTATCCAGGGCGTGCACCGTGATCACGTAGCGGTGCGGGCCGTGTCCCTTGGGCGGGGCGGCCCCCAGGTAGCCAACTTTCCCGCCGTCGTTCCGGAGCTGGAACGCGCCTTGCGGAAGGCCGGCGCCGCGCCGGTCGCCGGCCCCGGCGGCCAGGGACGCAGTGCCGGCCGGGATGTCCAGGACGGCCCAGTGCCAGAACCCGCCGCGGCCCGGGGCGTCGGGGTCGAAGACCGTGACGGCGAAGCTCCGGGTTCCGGCCGGCGCGTTGCTCCAGCTCAGGGGCGGTGATTCATCCCTGCCGCCGGGGCCGGTGGCGGCGCCGCGTTGGGCCGGCGGAAGAACCTGCCTGTCGTCGAAGGCATCGCTCCGCAGTGTGAAGGTTTCCATGGCGTCCTCTCCTTACCGGCCGGCTCACCCGTCCCCGGGCCGGGGTCATCCAGTCCCGTCTACCTCTTCAGCGCAGCCCAGTCCGCTTCCATCCGGTTCAGTTCCGTCCGGGTGGGCGGGTTCGCTCCGGCACGGGAGACCGTCACAGCGGCGGCCGCGGCGGCCCGGGCCAGGAGTCCGTGCAGGCTCTCCGCGGAAAGTTCACGCAGGCCCGGGCGGTTCTGCGCCCCGTTCAATCCGCGGTCCACGATGCCGGAGAGCAGCGCCGCCATAAAGGAATCCCCGGCGCCGACGGTGTCCGCAACCTGCACTTTCGGTATCCTGACGTGCGCTTCTCCGGCCGCGTTGACGGCCCACGGCCCGTCGGCCCCGCGGGTGACCACCACCATGGCGGGGCCCTCGGATCCGCCCAGCCGGAGCCAGCGGCGGGCCGAATCGAGCGGGTCCTCGCCGGGGTAGAGCCACTCAAGGTCCTCGTCGGAGGCTTTGACCACATCAGCGAGCGAGGCGAACTTTTCCGCTTGCGCCCGGGCGTAGCCCACGTCGGTGATGATGGTCGGCCGGCAGTTGGGGTCAAAACTGATGGTCATTGACGGATGGGCATGCTCGACGGCGGCCAGGACGTCCGCGGCGCCCGGCGCCAGCATGGTCGCGATCGAACCCGTGTGCAGCAACGTGCTGCCCTGCAGGGTGAACGGCAGCCGGTCCGCGAAGCCGGGGAGCTCCCAGGCGAGGTCGAAGGTGTAGCTCGCGGCGCCGTCGTCGTCGATCAGGGCAGTGGCTACCGACGTCGGCAACTCATCCGGGCCCAGCGGTACCAGCACCGAGCTCGACTTCAGGTGCGCCGCGACGGACTCCCCGTAGGCGTCCCGGCCGTAGCGCCCGATGAACTGCACCGGATGGTCCAGCCGGGCCAGCCCAACCGCCACGTTCAGGGGACTGCCGCCAACATGGGCCTGGATTCCGGAGGAGCGCTGGACAACATCAACCAGGGCCTCACCAATGACTGTGAGCATGCCCATACTCTGCCAGAGAACACGTCCCGGCGCCGCTGTGGTCCGGATCCCGAGCTCCGCCCAGCCCGCTCCCTAGGACTCCGCGGGTCCCTGCTGGTAGACGTCCGGGATCCCGTCGTGGTCCGAGTCGCGCCTCTCCTCTTCCTCTGCCAGCCGGTACTGGCGGTTGCGGGCGCGCAGCACCACGCTCGCCAGCAGTGCGGCCAGCAGGGACGCTGCGAGGATCCCGACCTTGGCGTGGTCGTCGTGGACACTGCCCTGGCCGAAACTGAGCTCGGCAACCAGGAGCGAGACGGTAAAGCCGATGCCCGCAAGAATCGAGACGCCGCCGACGTCGATCCAGGTGAACGAGGTGTCCAGGCGGGCGCGCGTCGCCTTCGTGAGCAGCCAGGTGGTGCCCAGGATGCCGGCCGGTTTGCCCAGCACCAGCGCCAGGATAATCCCGATAGCCACCGGATCCGTCAGCGCAGCGTCCAGGCCGCCCCAGCCGCCAACGGCCACGCCCGCCGAGAAAAAGGCAAAGACGGGAACGGCGATGCCCGCGGAGATGGGCCGGAAGCGGTGTTCGAAGATTTCCGAGAGACCCGGACCCGCCTCTGGTCCCCCGCTGGCCCGGGAACGGAGCACTGGAATGGCGAAACCAAGCAGGACGCCGGCCACCGTCGCGTGGATGCCGGACGCGTGCACCAGCACCCACGTGGCCAGGCCGAGGGGCAACAGGATGAGCCACGCCGCGGGAGCTTTTAGCCCGAAAAATCGCCGGTACCGGTGCGCCAGGTAGGTGTAGAGTCCCAGCGGCAACACGGCCAAAAGAAGAGGTACCGGCTGGATCTCGCTGGAGTAGAACACGGCGATGATGGTGATTGCGATCAGGTCGTCCACCACGGCCAGGGTGAGCAGGAAGATTCGCAGCGCGCTGGGCAGGTGCGAGCCGATGATCGCGAGTACCGCGACTGCGAACGCGATGTCCGTGGCGGTGGGAATGGCCCAGCCGCGCAGAGTCTCCGGGCTGCCGAGGTTGGCGAGGGCGTAAATCACCGCGGGCACCAGGACCCCACCGGCAGCAGCGGCCACCGGAACAACGGACTTGCTGAGCTGGCGCAGGTCGCCCGCCACGAATTCGCGTTTGAGCTCCAGTCCCACCAGGAAGAAGAAAATGGCGAGCAGCCCGTCGGCGGCCCACGCGCCGAGGCTGAGCTCCAGATGCCATGGCCCGTAGCCGACAGTGAAGTCGCGGAGCGCGAAGTAGCTCTCCGACGCCGGGGAGTTTGCCCAGATCAGCGCCGCGAGGGCCGCGGCCACCAGAAGCGCGCCGCCGACGGTTTCCTTGCGCAGAATTTCGCCGATGCGCAGGGATTCCGCGTAGCTGCCGCGGCCCAGGATGGTGGCGCCGGGCGGGCCCGGCCTAGCCGCAGAGGGAGGAGTGTGGCTCACGTGGAAGTCCTAATTTTCGGGTCGACAGAACTATGCCGACCAGACTTCCCGGCGCACCTGACTTCAGTCTATGCGAACGCCCAGCCGGGCGCTCAGGTTACTCCGGGCTAGGCCAGGAGCTGCTGTACAAGTTCGCGGCACTTCCGGTAGGCGGGCGTCTTGGTGTCGATGAGCGCGAAGTGGTCGCCGGGGACCTTGAGGAACTGGACGGGGGCGCCGCTTGCCTTCGCAGCGGCCGCGTAAGCCTCCGACTGGCTCATCGGCACCGTGTCATCCTCAGTGGCGTGCACGGCGTAGACGGGGACCCGCAACGGCACCGCCGTCATGGGGTCGGCGTATTTATGCCGTTTGGGGTATCTTTCCGACGAGCCGCCCAGGAAGTTGCTGACGGCGCCGTTACTGAGGTCGAGCCGCTCGGCTGCGGCCAGGTTCAGCAGGCCCGACTGGCTCACGACGCCGGTGAGCTGCACCGCTGCGCCGTCGTCCCTGCGTTGCAGCTGGCGGTCAGCATCCGGGGTACCAAGCTGGCACAGCCGGCTCCGGCCCGCCGCCCACACCGCCAGGTGGCCGCCGGCGGAGTGGCCCAGTGCCACGACGCGCTCCAGGTCTAGGCTGTGTTCCCCGGCGACGTCGCGAAGCTTGTCGATCCCCGCGAGCACGTCCTCGAAAGTGTTCGGCCAGCCGCCGCCGTTGCCGGCCCGGCGGTACTCCAGGTTCCAGGCCGCCAGTCCGTGGGCGGCGAGGTCCCTGGCCAACGGTTCGCCGAGTTCGGCACCGTACTGCGAGCGCCAGTAACCGCCGTGGATCACCACCACCACACCCCTCGGCTCGGCCGCCTCCGGGAGGAAAAGTTCTCCCCACTGGCTTGGGTCGTCACCATAGTGGTACTTCTGCCGCTTCACTGTGTCCTCCTTGGGGCCCGGTGAACAGGCGGCGACCGTCCCCAGAGTCACCGCCGCTGCAGCCACGAAGAGATCCCGACGCCGCACTTCAGACATGTGCAGAGCCTACCTTGGGCGCCGCCCGGCACCGCCGAAGGCCCTCGCCGCGGTCAAAACACCGCAGTTTCGACGGCGGGCTGCCGGCCGCGCTGTCACACCCGCGCCGTAAGCTAGGCCCATGGCTAGCAACTGGGACCGCCTGGACCCCGCGCTGCGCGAATCCGTGCAGGAAAACGTGGAACTCTACGAGCGGGTTCGTCCTGCCCTGAAACTCGTCACCCGCGAGGTGCTGCTGACCCTCCGGGCAATGCTCAAGGGCACCGAGGTGACACCGCTGTTCGTCACCGGCCGCACCAAAACCGTGGAATCCTTCCGCGAGAAGATCTCCCGGACCGAGAAGCCACTGGAGCCGGGCGGCCCGCCCGTCCTGAAGTTCCCGGACCCGTTCCGCACGCTCAATGACATGGTGGGCATCCGGGTGATCACCAAGCTGCCGGCGGAAAACGCCGTGGTGGCCAACCTGATCAAGCGCCAGCGCCAGCTGTTCGACTGCCGCGGCGACCGCGAAAAGGACATCGGATCGATCGAATCCGGCACCTACGGGTACTCCAGCCGGCACCTGATCCTGCGGACCATCCAGAACGACGCCGTGAAGGCCTACCAGCAGGTGTTCAACCCGGACGTGCAGCCCAACGGCAGCTACTTCTTCGAGTGCCAGATCCGGACCGTCTTCGCGCACGCCTGGAGCGAGATTGAGCACGACATCCGGTTCAAGGCCGAAGATCCGCGGGCCTGGACCCCGCAGTTCGACCGGCAGTTCACCGCCACCGCGGCGATGCTCGAGACAGTCGAAAGTGCCTTCGCCGACCTGAACGAGAGGTACGAGGAGGTCCGGGGCTACTGGGACATGGACGGGGAGGGCGCCGCCCAGCTCACACCCAACCGCATCCGAGATGTCTGGCGGACCCTGCTGCCGCACGTGGACCGAAAAGTCGACGACGACTGGGGCTGGGCTGCGGAGCTGATGGCGGCGCACGGGCTGAACCAGACCGTGCAGCTGGCCGGCCTGCTCAGCGCCAACCGCATCACCGAGGTCCGCCGGGCGCTGGACCACCGCTACTCCCCCGGCCCGGACCGGCTCCTGGATGATCTGCTGCTGTGGCAGTACGGCACCACCCACATCGACCTCACCGCCGAACCCGCCGACGCCGTGCCCCATCCCCGGCGCGACAGCCTGCTGCGCCGGCTCAAACAGATCGAGCGGTACCGGCTGACCCAGGGGTAGGCGCGCCGGTGTACATCGCACGAACCTGGTGGAAAATTAAGGACAGCAGACTTAGTATTTCTTGCAAGCGGTCCTTTGGACCGGGACATAAACCAGCATCAAAAAAATTTCATCCCCCAGAACAAAGGAAACCGCAATGTTGCTTTGGATAGCCATCATTCTCGCCGTTCTTTGGCTCCTCGGCCTGCTGGGCAGCATCGGCGGCGGGTTCATCCACCTGCTTTTGGTCATCGCCGTCGTTGTCCTGATTTTCCACTTCATCCGCGGCCGATCCCGCGCTTAGCTACGGCACACTGGTTGCCCCGGCAACCACCGTCCGCGGAGCGTGCAGCTCCGCGGACGGCTGCCCCATCTTCAGGGGCCCCTCCCCGGGCGGCGGAGCCCGGGAACGGCTTGGGCGTTAGGGTTCGACGCCGGTAAAGCCCGCCACGTAGCGCCGCTGCCAGAGAGTCTCCACGGCAGCGCGCCGGTAGTTACTCCGCACAAAATCGACCGCCTCGGCGGCCGGGACGCCGTCCAGGACCGCGATGCAGGCCAGCGCGGTGCCTGTTCTTCCCCGGCCGGCCCAGCAGGCCACCTCCACCCGCTCGGTTGCCGCACGGCGCCATGCCTCGCGGAAGGCATCGAGGGCGTCGTCGCCGTCGGACGGGATGCGCAGGTCCCGCCAGCGCACCCACCGGTACTCCCAGTCCACGGGACGCGGACGACGCCCCAGCAGGTACAACGCGAATTCGGGCCGCGGTCCGGGCGGAAACGGCGCCAACAGCCCCCGGCCGCGGATCAGGCGTCCGGACGGAAGACTGAGCACGCCGGGTTGGCCCGGCTCCCATGTCTGCGCCATAGTCCCGAGCGTAGCCGGTCGGCGAACCAGGTAGAAGGATTCCAGATTAGGGTCGGAAGGGTCTGGCGGGGGCGGGATCCGGTGCCTAGAGTGGCCCGGAACTCCACGCTCCGCTGAAGGGAATCCAAGGATGTCATTCCAGGCGTACCTCGACACCATCGAAGACAGGACGGGCCTGACGCCACGTCAGCTCCTTGAGCTCGCGCGGAGGAAGGGGTTTTCCGGGACCTCCGCGCAGGCGGGCGAGATCCTCGACTGGCTGCGCGCGGATTACGGGCTGGGCCGCGGCCACGGCATGGCTTTGGTCCACGTCATCCGGCAAGGCCCGGGGATCAGCAGCAAACACGTCGGGACCACGGGCGCGCACAGCGACGAATCCAACACCCTGTGGCTCGACGGCAAGGCGACCAAGCCGGCGTCCTAGCCCGGCGGGGCCGCCCGGCTAGTGCCCTGTTAGTGCCCGGCGCCGAGCTTCCCGGCCAGGCGTTCGCGCATCAGGCTGCTGGCGTCGTTGAGTCCGACCACCGTCACATCCTTGCCCTGCTGGCGGTACTTCGCGGTGATGGCATCCAGCGTCGCGATGGTTGAGGCGTCCCACAGGTGCGAGCCATGCAAATCGATCACTACTTCCTGCGGGTCAAGGGCATAGTCGAACTGGGTGTAGAGATCGTTGGAGGAGGCGAAGAACAGTTCGCCGTCGACGACGTAGGTGGCTCTCCCCCGCCCGTCGACGGAACTCACGGTCCGCTCCACCGTCACGAAATGCGCCACCCGCCGGGCGAACATGACCATTGCGACAACGACGCCGACGCCGACGCCGATCGCCAGGTTATGGGTGGCGACGGTGACGATGACGGTGGCGGCCATCACCCCGGTCTCGCTCTTGGGCATCAGCACCAGGGTGCGCGGCCGGATGCTGTGCCAGTCGAAGGTGGCCACGGAGACGAAGATCATCACGGCCACGAGCGCCGCCATCGGAATGAGCGAGACGGCGTCGCCTAGGGCCACCACAAGGACCAGCAGGAACAGGCCGGCCAGGAACGTGGAGATCCGGGTGCGTGCGCCGGAGGCCTTGACGTTGATCATGGTCTGGCCGATCATCGCGCAGCCGCCCATACCGCCGAAGAATCCGGTCACGATGTTGGCCACGCCCTGGCCCCAGGCCTCGCGGGTCTTGGGCGACCGGGTGTCGGTGAAGTCGTCGACCAGTTTGGCCGTCATCAGTGATTCGAGCAGGCCGACGAAAGCCATGGCGAGGGCGAAGGGAAATATGACACCGAGCGTGTCGAGGGTGAACGGAACGTCGGGGATCAACAACGCCGGCAAGGAGTCCGGGAGCTCGCCCTTGTCGCCCACCGTGGGAACCGTGATGCCGGCAAGGACCGTGATCAGCGTCAGCACCACGATGGCCACGAGCGGTGCGGGTACTGCCCTCGTCAGCCGGGGCAGGCCAAAAACAATACCCAGGCCGAGCGCCGTCAGCGGGTACACCAGCCACGGGACACCCAGCAGTTCCGGCACCTGGGACATAAAGATCAGGATCGCCAGCGCGTTCACAAAGCCCACCATGACCGAGCGCGGAATGAAGCGCATCAGCCTGGCCACGCCGGCGAGCCCCAGGACTACTTGGAACAGGCCGGCCAGGATCACGGCGGCGACGAGGTAATCGACGCCGTGGGACTTCACCAGCGGGGCGGTGACAAGGGCCACGGCGCCGGTGGCAGCCGAGATCATTGCGGGACGCCCGCCCACGATGGCGATGGTGACTGCCATGGTGAAGGACGCGAACAGGCCGATCCGCGGATCGACGCCGGCGATGACCGAAAAGGCAATCGCCTCCGGGATCAGGGCCAGGGCCACGACCAGGCCGCCCAGGACTTCGGTCTTCAGCCGCCGCGGGGACAGCAGGGCGCCCCGGACCGACTGGCGTTGCTCGGGGGTTAACTCGGGGGTCAATACGGCGGGTAGGGCGGCCACGACTGGCTCCGTTCTGGCTGGGAGGGACGCAGCACCGCGCCGAAGGTTTGAGGGGGAAGCGCGTCGACCGGCGTCGCGGCGGGTCTCTAAAGTGCGCTCAGGAAATGCCTGCAAGGGGGCATGCCGGCGGGTTCAAGACTACAGCCGGGCACGCAGCGCCCCGTCGCCCGGCTAGGTCAAAAGTCTGACATAATCCCGCCCGGGCAGTCACGAACTGGCTCCGGGCACGCCGCCGGTGGCACCATGCTTGGATGCTTGAGGCAACCAAATCATCTCAGTCCGCGCCGGAGCCCCGCACTGACGCGGACGGCCCGGCGAACGCCGCCCTCGCCGCCGAGGCCAGAATCGCCCGCATTGCGGTCACCATTTTCCCGCTGCTCGTGGTGGTCGCCGGGGTCGCCGGTTTCCTGCTTCCGGGGGCCTTCAAACCGCTGGCGCCGAGCGTGCCGTACCTGCTCGGCATCATCATGTTCTGCATGGGCCTGACCCTCACCCCGCCCGACTTCGCCTCGGTCGCCCGGCGCCCCTGGGCCGTGGTGCTGGGCATCGTGGCGCACTACGTGATCATGCCCGGCGCCGGGTGGCTGATCGCGCAAGCGCTGCACCTCGAGCCGGAGCTCGCTGTCGGGCTGATCCTGGTGGGCTGCGCGCCGTCCGGCACCGCGTCGAACGTCATGGCCTTCCTTGCCAAGGGCGACGTCGCCCTGTCCGTGGCGGTCGCGTCCGTCTCCACGCTCCTGGCGCCGATCGTCACGCCGCTGCTGGTGCTCTTCCTCGCCGGATCGTACCTGCAGATCGACGCCGCCGGGATGGTCCTGGACATCGTCAAGACCGTCCTGCTGCCCGTGGTCGCCGGCCTGTTGGCCCGGCTGTTCCTGAAGAAGGTCGTCGCCAAGGTCCTCCCCGCCCTGCCGTGGGCGTCCGCCGTCGTGATTTCGCTGATCGTGGCGGTCGTGGTGGCCGGCAGCGCCAACAAGATCGTCGCCGCCGGCGGCATCGTCTTCCTGGCCGTTGTGCTGCACAACGGCTTCGGCCTCGGCCTGGGCTACCTGGCCGGCAAGCTCGGCCGCCTCGACGACAAGGCGCGCCGCGCCCTCGCCTTCGAGGTGGGAATGCAGAACTCGGGGCTGGCAGCCACCCTGGCGACGGCACATTTCAGCCCGCTGGCCGCGCTGCCGTCCGCCGTCTTCTCGCTGTGGCACAACATCTCCGGCGCGATTGTGGCCGCGTGGCTGGCCCGGCGCCCGCTGCAGGACGCGTAGCACCGGGCCAGGCGCCGGCCTAGTACCCGGTGCTGCGGCCGCCGCCGAGGACCTCGGCGGTTCCGGAGAGCCCCAGCCGGGTGGCGCCGGCCGCGACCATGGCCTGCGCAGCAGCCCAGTCCCGGATGCCGCCGGAGGCTTTTACGCCCAGGCGCGGAGCCACTGTTCGTGCCATCAGCTCGACGGCATGGGTGGTGGCCCCGCCGTCGAGGTGGAAGCCCGTGGAGGTCTTGACGAAGTCCGCCCCGCTGGCTTCGGCGGCCTCGCAGCAGCGGATGATCTGCTCATCGGTCAGTGCGGCTGTTTCCAGGATGACCTTCAGCACCGTTGGCGCAGGCACGGCCTCCCGTACAGCCCGGATATCCTGTGCGACGGCGTCGTAGTCACCGGCCCGGACGGCCCCGACGTCGATGACCATGTCGATCTCGTCCGCGCCGTTGCGCACCGCCTCGCCGGCCTCGGCCGCCTTGACGCTGCTGTGGTGCTTGCCAGACGGGAAGCCGCACACCGCGCTGACGCGGGTGGCGGCGGTGCCGGGCAGCGGGAGCATCGACGGCGAGACGCAGACCGAGTAAGCCCCCAGCCGCGCGGCCTCGGCGGCCGCCTCCGCTGCTTCGGCGCGGGTTCCGGTGGATTGCAGGAAGGTGTGGTCCACGATCGCGGCCAGGCCGGTCGCATCCAGCGACGCATTCAGGTCAGTCATGATTCTCCTCGGAGGTGGGGCTACTTGCAGGTGGCGGTGTCGCCGATGCCGCGCAGGTACGAGCAGAACCCGTCGACGCCGCTGCGGGTAACGAGCTTGCCCTGCAGGACCCGGGATTCCTCGACCTTCTCGCCGCTGGCCACGGCGTGGCCGATCTTGACGACCTCCTGGCCGAGGGCAAACGGGGACTCGGCGTTCGTGGCGTACATCTCGCCGCTCTTGACGGCGGCGAGGGCGTCGCCGATGCCGTCATTGCCCACGATCTTGATCGAGGACAGCAGGCCGCGCGACTTCACGGCGGCCACCGCCCCGAGTGCCATTTCATCGTTTGCGCCGTAGATGCCGGTGATGCCGGGGTTAGCCTGGAGGATGTTGGTGGTCACATCCAGGGCCTTGCCGCGATCGAAGTCCGCTGACTGCACGGCGACAACCTGCACGCCCGGGCATTCCTTCATGCCGGCTTTGAACCCGGCGGACCGGTCCCGCGCAACGCTCGTGCCAAGGAGGCCCTGCAACTCGGCGACTTTGCCGGTTCCGCCGACGGCCTCGCAGAGTGCCTTTGCGCCGTTCTTGCCGGCCTGGACTGCGTCATAGCCAATGAACGCGGCCAGTTTGCCCTGATCGGGCGCCCGGTCGAAGGCGACCACCGGCACATTGGCCTGGTTGGCCTTGACCGTGATCGAGCCGCCGGCTTCGCTGGAGGTCGGGTCGAGGAGCAGGACGCCGGGCTTCTTGACCAGCGCGGTGGTGGCCTGGTTCAGCGATGCGGTGTCGTTGTTGTTGGCGTTCTGCACGTCGAGGTTGACGCCGAGCTTCGCGGCCTGGTCCTTGGCGCCGTCGCCCACGGAGACGAAGAACGGATTGTTCAGCGTCGAGATGACCAGGGTGGCGCTCTTCGCGCGGTTGTCCCCGCCGCCGTTGTCCGCCGAGCGGAAAGCGGTGGTGACCCCGGCGCCGACCACCAGGAGGCCGACGACGGCGAGCATGGCGACCTTGGGGAGGAGCGGCGCGGGCGAGCCGGTGTCCGCAGCGGACGCCGCCGTCGTCGTGCCCGTCTTGGCCGGGCCTGCGCGGAAGATGCGCATCAGCACTCCCGAGTTCCGGTCCACGAAGACGGCCAGCAGGATCACGGCGCCCTTGACGACGCTCTGCAGGAACGGGGAAACGTTGAGCAGGTTCAGCCCGTTATCGATCATCGCCAGCAGGACCGCGCCGACGAGGGTGCCGAGCAGGGCGCCGCGGCCGCCGGAGAGGCTGGTGCCGCCGATGATCACCGCGGCGATGGCGGCGAGTTCCAGGCCGGTGCCCGCGGTGGGCTGCGCTGTTCCAAGACGGGCGGTAAGGATAAAGCCGGCGGTCGCGGCGAGAACACCGGAGATCATAAAGGCCGTGATCTTGACCCGGTCCGTGCTGATGCCGGCGAGGCGGGCGGCGTCGGCGTTATCGCCGGTGGCGTACAGCTCCCGGCCGTAGCGGGTGCGGGCCAGGATGTAGCCGAACAGCACGCCGAGGACCAGCATGATCCAGATCGGAGTGGGGATTCCCAGGAGGCTGCCCTGGCCGAGGGCCAGGAACGCGTCACTGGTCACCTTGACCGGGTTGCCCTGGGAGAACTGCAAGGTCAGCCCGGCGAAGATGGACATGGTTGCCAGGGTCGCGATGAACGAGGGCATCTTGGCCTTGGTGACCAGCAGGCCGTTGATCAGGCCCGCCAGTGCGCCGACCGCGAGGCCCGCGGCCAGGCCGGCCACCACACCGTACTGGCTGATAACGCTGGCGGTGGTGATCGCGGTGAAGCCGAGGACCGCACCGACTGAAAGGTCAATCTCCGCAAGGATGATCACGTATGTCTGGCCGGCGGCGATCAGGGCCACAACGGCTGCGGTGAGGAGGACGTTGAGCATGTTGGACGGCTGCAGGAACAGCGGTGTGGCGAAGACCAGGGCGATCGCTACGAACGCGAGCATCCAGACCGCACGCAGCTGGTCGTTGAAGAGGGATATTTTTTTCATCGGGAAACGGTCTCCATTGCGTGTTCCAGGACGGACTGCTGGGTGAGGGCGTCGGAGGCCAGTTCAGCGTTGATGCTGCCTCCGCGCATGACCAGCACCCGGTCCGACATTTCGACTAGTTCGGGAAGGTCTGATGAGACAAGGACGACGGCGACGCCCTGGGCGGCGACGTCATTGATGATGGAGTAGATCTCGGCCTTGGCGCCCACATCAACGCCGCGGGTGGGCTCTTCCATCAGGAGGATGGCAGGGTTGCCCAGCAGGCAGCGGGCGAGCAGCACCTTCTGCTGGTTGCCACCGGACAGGGTTCCGACGGCGTCATCGATGGTGTTGCATTTGACGCTCAGCCGGGTCGAGATCTCCTGGCACCGCTCCCGCTCCCGTTTCAGCGCCACGATCCCGTTCCGGGTGATGGCACCGAGGGTAGCCAGGGATTCGTTGTGCGAAATGGGCTGCGCCAGGGTCAGGCCCTCCGCCTGGCGGTCCGGGGTCAGGTAGGCCACACCGGCGCTGATGGCGTGCCGGGGCGAGGCCAGGCTCAGCGGCTTGCCGTCGATACTGACGGTGCCCGCCGCGTTGACCAGTCCAAACAGGGCACGCAGGACCTCGCCTTTTCCGCTGCCCATCACGCCGCCGATGCCGAGGACCTCGCCGGCCCGGACCTGGAAGGAGACACCGTTGACGCCGGCGGCTTCGAGGTCCCGGACGTCCAGCCGGACCCGCTCGGTTCCGTGGTGCTCCTTCGGATAGAAGTTCTCCACTTCGCCGCCCACCATGGCTGCCACGACGGCGGCCTCGGTCAGTTCCGCGGCGGTGCCGGTTTTGGACACGCGGCCGTCCCGCATCACAACAATCCGGTCGGACAGCGCGAAGACCTCCGGGAGGCGGTGGCTGATGTAAATCACGGCCACGCCGGCGGCCTGGATCTTGCGCACCTGCGCGAACAAGAGCTCGGATTCGCGGTCATCGAGGGCCGCCGTGGGTTCGTCGAGGATGAGCAGCTTCACTGAGTGGTTGAGGCAGCGGGCCAGCTGCACAAGCTGTTGCTGGCCGAAGCTGAGGCTCCCCACCGGACGCCGGGTGTCGACGTCGATCCCCACCTGGTTGAGCAGCTCGGCGGCCCGGGCGTGCATCTTGTCCTTATTGACGAACAGCTTCCCGAACTCGCCGGTGCCGTCATGGGCGAAGATGTTCGAGGCGACGTCCAGCTGCGGGAACAGGTTGTTCTTAAGTTCCTGGTAGATGACCTGGATACCGGCCGCCATGGCGTCCTGCGGACCGCCGAATTTCCGCGCTTGGCCGTCGATGGTGATCTCGCCGGAATCGGGCTGGTAGGCGCCGGCGATGATCCGGGTCAGGGTGGATTTTCCAGCCCCGTTCTCCCCGACGAGGGAGACAATCTCGCCCGGTTCGATGCTGAGGTCCACACCGCGCAGTACCCGATTGGGGCCGAAGGATTTGGTGATGCCGCTGAGGGTGAGAGTCATGTCAGTACACCACCCCGGCGATGAGGATGACGTTGGCGTAGGAGGTGAACTCGCCGGAGCGGACGGCGGCCTTGGAGTTCCTGGTCCGCTGCTTGAAGTCCGTGTGCGGGACCAGTTCCAGTGGGATTCCGTGGCTTTCGAGCCGTTCCGTGAGGGCCGCGAGGAGCTCGGGGCTGTGCTCGGCGATTTCCGAGGCCGCAATGGCCCCTTCCGCCTCGACTTCGGCCAGGACGACGTCCAGGCATTCAAGGAACCGCGGGACGTTGGCTGTTAGAGCGAGGTCGATCCGTTCCACTCCGGCCGGGATCGGCAGCCCGGCGTCAGTGACCACAAGTTCGTCGGTATGACCCAGTTCCGAGATGACCCGGGCGAGGGATGCGTTGAGGGTACCGCTGTTTTTGCGCATGGTTGCTCCACTGCGTTGTAGAGGGATGGGACGTTGGTGGGGTGGTCGCGCCAGCTAGCGGGCGGCGGCGGCCTGCCCGGCGAGGAAGGTGTCGATGGCCTCGCGCCGGGGAAGGCTGGGGCTGGCTCCGGCCACGGTGACGGCCAGCGCGCCGCCGGCCATGGCGCGCCGGAGGGCGTCGTCCCAGTCCAGACCCTCGGCCAAGGCGCTGCCCAGGACACCGGCGAAGGCGTCGCCGGCCGCCGTCGTGTCCACGGCGGTAACCCGGAAGGGTTCCTGCACGGTGACCGTGGTGCTGTCCGCGCCGGTCCGTTCGACGACGACGGCGCCCGCGCCGGCCAGCGTGATGACTGCACGGTGCACGCCGCGGTCCGTGAACCACCGGCCGGCCGCCGTGGCTGATGCGTGGTCCGTGACCTCGATTCCGGTGATCAGCCGGGCTTCGGTCTCATTCGGCGTGACGATGTCAACGTGCGGCCAGAAGTCCGGGTCGAGCCCTGTTGCCGGCGCCGGGGCGGGGTCCAGGATGACGGTGATGCCGCGGGCCTTGCATCCGCGCGCAGCTTCGAGCGCCGATTCGTGCGGGATCTCCAGCTGGATTAGGGCGACTGCGGCCTGCTGTCCGGGCTGCTCGAGGGTTTCCCGGATGTGCGCGGGGCTGAGCCGGGAGTTGGCGAGCGGGATCATCACGATGTCGTTTTCGGCCGAGGAGTCCACGCGGATGTGTGCGATGCCGGTGGGGCCTTCGGTGCGGAGGACGTTGGAGGTGTCGATGCGTTCCTCGGCCAGCGTTCCGAGGACCAGCTCGCTGAAGCCGTCGTTTCCGACACTGCCGACCAGCGAGACCTGGCTTCCGGCGCGTGCCGCAGCCAGTGCCTGGTTGGCGCCCTTGCCGCCGAGCACCATGGTGAACGAGTTGCCGAGCACCGTTTCGCCTGGCTGCGGCAGGCGGTCACTGAAGCTGGTCAGGTCGCAGGTGATGCTGCCGATCACCAGTACGTTCCCGTTTCCGGGCGCAGTTGTTGTCATGGGATTCCTTAAGCAGGGGTCAGGTGGGGTGTCAGTGGGAGGGCGGAGCGGCGCAGGACTGCCGGATGGTCAGGCTCACCGGAAGGACCTTGTGCTCCAGCGGGGGCTGGATGGGTCTGCCGAAGTGTTCGATCCGGGCGAGCAGCAGGTCTGCGGCGGCATGGCCCTCGGCGATGGCGGGCCGTGAGATGACGGTGACCGGCGCCGGGAGGAGCTCCGCCAGGTCGAAATCGTCAAAGCAAAGGAAGGACAGCTGCCCGGGAATGGAAACGCCGGCCGCGTGCAGCGAGAGCAGGGCGCCCTGGGCCATGGTGTTGTTTCCCACGAAGAGGGCGGTGATTCCGGTGGGGTCCTCGATCAGTTCCTGGGCGGCGCGGCGGCCGAAGTCGCGGCTGAACTCTCCGATCTTGATGGCCTCCGCGGGCACCTGGATGCCGGCGTCGGCCAGGGTCTGCAGGAAGACTTCGTGCCGGACACGCCCGGGGACGGTGTCCTGGCGGCCGCTGATGATGCCGAACCGGCGGTGCCCCAGGGACAGGAAGTATTCCGCGGCTGCCTTGGCGCCGCTGGCGTTGTCGACGTGGACCAGGTCAAAGCCGGGGTCCTCAACCACGGTGCGGTCGATGAGGACCACCGGTTTGTTGAGGCCGGAGAGCATCCTGCGCGTGTTCTCGCCCTCCTCGGCCGGAACGATCGCAACGGCGTCGACCGCCTCCACGAGGTTTCCCAGCAGTTCCGCTTCGGCGCTGGACTGCTCATCGCTGCTGGCAACGATGATCCGGAACCCCTGTGTCATGGCCCTTTCCTCGATGCCCCGGACCAGGGTAGCGAAGTAGGGGTTGGAGATATCAGGAACAATGACGGCAATGCTGTGGTGCTTGCCCAGGCGCAGGCCGCGGGCGCTGGCGTTCGGCCGGTACCCGAGATCGGCGATGGCCTGCCGGATGGCGTCGGCGCTCCGGACGTTTTCCCCCGCGAGCATGCGGGAGACGCTTGCAATGGAGACGCCGGCGAGCTTTGCCACGTCATGGATGTTCGCCACGGATGCACTCTCCTTTGAGTCGGCCAGCTGGGCGGGTCCGGCACGTCACGGCCGGGGCGGGACAGCCGGTTGTGAATCCAATCACGTCGGCTTTGCAATACTGTAAACGTTTTCAGTTAGCAGCACAAGAGCCGGTTTTCTGCCGGCTCAGCCCAACACCGCGGGTAACTCCTTGGTAAACGCCAGCGGGCGCGGAGAACGGTCTGACGGCGATGGTCAGCTCGCCGTCCTTCCTGGCGGCCTCCTCAACCGGGGCGGCGGCCATGTTCCGTTGCAAGATCTTCCGGTTCTGTTACCGAAGATTGCCCCGCGTGACGCGAGGGGACGGAATTGTGCGCCGCCGACCCGGCCCTCGCCTAGCCTGCATAGAAGACGGCAGACGATTGGGGGGCGCAAGGTGTCACTGACGACGCGCGGGACAACGCATCAGCTGGCCATTGACGCCCCCGGCGACCTGGTCTTCGGCGTGTTGCGCGACGCCTCGCACTGGCCCTACCTGGATGGTCTCACCATCTATTCCGAGCACGTCAGTGGCGACGAGTGGGAACACGAATTGAGGATCTCCGTCGTGGCGAACGGCGCCCTCAGTTCAAGTCACTGCCGCCGGCTCTTGGATCCGGGCCGGCTGCGGATCCTCTTTGAGCAGGCGCGGCCCGAGGCCCCGCTGGTGCGGCTGGCCGGCGGCTTGGCAGTGACGCGCGGCGCCGACGACGAGGCCGGCCTTGCAGTGGTCACGCTAAGTCACGAGTATGAAGTTGAGGACGGTGCGGCGGATCTCTCCTCCTGGATCCACCGCAGTATTGACGATTACGGCCAGCGGGAACTTGCCGCCCTCAAACTCAGTTGCGAACGGCTCGCGGTTTTGTTGCGGCAGCATTCCGGTGGCCGGGAAGTGGAAGTGGCCCATGGACGACCAGTACACAACTGAACGGGACGGCTTTGGCAGGCTGCTCGCCGACCGGCAGGTCTGGCGGCAGGCCACCACCATCCCTGCGGCCGGGGAACTGACCGCGCGCTGGCTCGAGGGCAGGAGCCAGTACCAGCCGGGGACTTTCACCGCCGGCATCGACGCGGAAACGGAGCCGATCGCCGACCAACTCGCGGTATTGAACCGCAGCGGCCTGTTCACCAAGGAGTCGCAGCCCGGCCTTCGCGAGGGCGGCAACACCCAGCGCGCTTATGTCACCGGCTACTGCGCCCCGGAGTCGGCCGGCCGCCTGCTGGAACTCTCATCCCGGACCGAGCTGGTGACCGTGGGGCACGCCCCGGGCGAGATGAGCCGCGCCTCAATCCCCGTGACGCTGCGGGACACGGAGATCGTCACGGTTTTGGGCACCAGCGAAAGCCCGATCGAGGCAGACCAGCTCCAGGACTGGTCGGCCGAGGCCAACGAATCGCTGGCCCTGGTGCTCGCGGAGTCCTGGTATGTCGAGGTTTTCGACCCGGTCTGGGGGCGCGACGACGTCCTGCTGGACGCGGTGCTCGACGCCCTCACCGCGGGGTAAGCTCAGCCGATTCCGGCAGCCTCGTCCAGGGTGCGGGCCTCGAAGTGTTCGAGCATCTCCCGCATGGCCTCGACGCCCTGCGTAAAGGTGTCCGACGCCCGCCACTGCTCAATTTGTTCCAACGACTCCCAGGGGCCGGTGCTGATAAAGCGGTTCCGCACATCGCGGTCGTGCATCAGCACAGCCTTGGCGTGGGGGTAGTCCTCCTGGGTCTTCCGTGCCAGATCGCGCCAGGCCTGCACAAAATCGTTCTCGCGTCCCGGGTGGACCAGCCAGATTCCAAGTGTGTAGACAGACATGGCTGCCGCCTCCATTCTCCGTATGGGGTTGATACCGGCGATTATCATCCCGCCGCAATGGAGCCGGTAGGGCCGGACTGCCCGGCGGGGCGGGGCGGCGGGGCGGGGTGTGCCGTGCGTGCGACGGGGGCGGCGTGGCGACATGCCCATCGGTGGTCGTCAGGGATGGACCTGCTCATCGGTGAACTTCGGCGACGACGAGCATGTGCATCGAACGTCATCAGGAATGGACATGCTCAATGGTGGTCCGCGAGCGTGGGCATGCTCAACGAGGATCTTCCCGAAGGATGGGCATGCTCGTCGTTAGTCGAGGCCGCTGGACATGCCCATCAGTGCCCGTCAGGAGTGGACATGCTCGTCCGGGCGCACCGAGAAAGACGGACATGCCCAGTCTTCGAGCCCAAGGATGGACATAGTTGCGTTATGTCCATTGGTCGGCGCGAACGTTGAGCATGTCCGATGGGTGCTCCCGGGGACGGGCATGTCCCGAGGTGGGGCCGGGACTCCTCCGGCACGCGCGCCAAAGCCTGCCGGGCAACGGCCTCCGCAGTCGCACCAGGTCCAAGACCCACGAGTCGTCACGCCCTCGCCAGCCCCGCCCACCTCACAGGACCTCGCTGCGGTCCGCCCACCTGAAGCGAATGGTCCCACCGATCGGCACCTGCGCGGCGATATCCAGCTGCGAGTCGACGACGACGGCGATCACCGGGTAGCCGCCCGTGATCGGATGGTCGGCCAGGAACAAAACGGGCAGGCCTTCGGGCGGAACCTGCAGGGCGCCGGAGACGGTCCCCTCGCTGGCCAGTTCCCCGTCGCGGGCGCGCTGAAGCGGGGTCCCGTCCAGGCGCATCCCCACCCGGTTGGACTGCGGCTTCACCTGCCACTCCTGACCGGTCAGGGAATCCAGCGCCGCCTGATCGAACCAGTCCGCGCGCGGGCCAGACACGACATCCAGGACTGTCACCCCGGAGCCGGGAAAGTCCGGCTGCAGTTCGGGGTCGCCGACGACGCCGGACTCGGCACCGCTTCCGGCCGCGAGGAAGCCGCCGGCAGCCAGCGGGTCGGGACCGATCCCTGACATGGTGTCGGTGGACCGGCTGCCGAGGACCGGGGCGGCGTCCACCCCACCCCGCACAGCGAGGTAGCTGCGGAAGCCCCGCTCCGGCACACCCACGGTGAGGGTTTCGCCGTCGAGCAGGACAAACGGGGCGGCCATCGGGACGGTGCGGCGGGCGGGCTCGTCCTCCGAGACGTCCGGTGTGGTGATGACCAGTTCGGAGGGTGCCCCCGCGACGGCCAAGACCTGGTCACCGACAGCTTGCACCCTCAGTCCGCCGGCCACGGTTTCGATCGCCGCGGCCGACGGCGTGTTCCCAACGAGCCGGTTGGCGCGGCGCAGTGACGCCCGGTCGAGGGCGCCGGACGCGGATACGCCGAGGCCGGAGTGGCCGTGCCGTCCGAGGTCCTGGATCAGGCTCTGCAGGCCAGGTGAGACGATCCGGAGCCCGGCCCCCGCCTCCGACACGGCGCGCTCGGGCCGCGGAGCCGCCTCCGCCGCGGCCGGCTCGGGCCGCGGAGCCGCCGCCAGCGGGACGGTCTCCCGGACGGGCCGGAACTGGATCCGCGTACCCGGGGCGGCGAGGGCAGGCTGCTCCCGGTCGAGGTCCCACATCCGCGCGGAGGTGTGGCCGATCAGCTGCCAGCCCCCGGGCGAGCGGCGGGGGTAGACCGCCGAATAGGTTCCGGCCAGCGCCACGGAGCCTGCAGGCACTGCGGTTCGGGGCGAACTGCGGCGCGGAACCTCCAGGGTGTTGTCCTCCCCCACGAGGTATCCGAAGCCGGGCGCGAAGCCGGCGAAGGCTACGGTCCACTGCTGGCGTGTGTGTGCGGCGATCACGCCATCGACCCCAAGGCCGGTCAGCTTCCCCACTTCGGTGAGGTCCTCGCCGTCGTACACGGTGTCGATAACAACCAGGCTGCCATCGCGCTGCACCGGATCGGTGAGGTCGAGCTGCAGCAGCTGCGCGCCGATCCGGCGGGCGGCGGAGGGCGAGTCGGCCGTGACCATCACGGTCCGGGCTGCGGCCAGGACGTCCACCTGGCCTGGCAGCGGGTGCTCCAAAAGCAGCGCTTGCAGCGCCAGTACGCCCTCGGTACCGGTCAGCTCGGCCAGCACCGCGCGGGTGCCCACCGCCCGCACCGACTCCACTTTGTGCCCGGATGCCCCCCGCGCCACCCCCGGCTCCATCCCTGCGTCCATGATTACCCCCGCCATTTCCCGCACCTAGGCGCGCGTACCCTGCAGCAGTCGCTCTTCCTCGCTGGACTGCGGGTTCCGGCCAATCGCCAGTCCCACCACCGTCACTACCGCGGACAGCGCGAGGTAGCCGGCGATCAGGAACCAGTTCCCGGTGGCGGCGAAGAGTGCGGTGAAGACCAGCGGGGCAATGGCGCCGCCAATCACCCCGGCGAGGGTGTAGGCCAGCGAGCTGCCGGCGTAGCGCAGCCGGGCGGGGAACTGCTCGGTGATGAAGGCGGCCTGCGGGCCGTACATAAATGCGTGCAGGGCCAGGCCGATCACGACGCCGATGGTCAGGACAGCCACCGATTTGCCCTGGATCATCAGGAAGAAGAGCGGAATGTAGATGGCGGTGGCGACGGCGGCGAGGCCGTAAACGAGGCGCCGGTTGAACCGGTCCGTCAGCGCGCCGGCGGCCGGGATCAGGGCCAGCTGGAATGCCGAGCCGATCAGAATGGCGCCCAGGACGTTGCCGGTGGTCATCCCGAGCTGCTTGGTGGCGTAGAGGGCGACGAAGACGGTGAACAGGGAGTACAGCACGTCCGGGCAGATCCGCGAGAGGGCGGCCGCCACAAGGGCGCGCGGTTCCCTGGTGAAGACTTCCTTCAACGGTGCTTTGGGGGCTTCGCCGTGGGCCTGGATGGCTTTGAAGACCGGGGTTTCTTCGAGCCGGAGCCGGATCAGGAGGCCGAAGACCACCAGCAGTGCGGAGGCAAGGAAGGCCACGCGCCAGCCCCAGGACAGGAAGGCCTCGTTGCTGAGGGTCGCCGCGAGCAGGGCCAGGACGCCGTTGGCCATGAGGTTGCCTGCCGGTGGCCCGATCTGGGCGGCCGAGGACCAGAACCCGCGCTTCCGGGCATCCCCGAATTCGCTGGAGAGCAGGACGGCTCCGCCCCATTCGCCGCCGACGCCGATGCCCTGGGCCAGGCGCAGCAGCACCAGGATGGCCGGGGCGGCAACGCCGATGGCCGAGTAGTCAGGCAGCACGCCGATGAGCACTGTGGCTACGCCGATCAGCATCAGCGTGACAACGAGGACATGCTTGCGGCCGATCCGGTCGCCGAGCCGGCCGAAGATCACGCCGCCGATGGGTCGGGCCAGATAGCCGACGGCGAAGGTCGAGAAGGACAGCAGCAGCCCCACCAGTTCGTCGCCTACCGGGAAGAAGATCTTGGGGAAAATCAGGGCCGAGGCGACCGAGTAGATCGCAAAGTCGTAGTACTCCAGCGAGGTGCCGGTGAGGCTCGCGATGTAGGCCTTGAGGGCGCCGGGCGGCAGATTCCTCTTGGCGGCGGCCGGAGCGGCCTGGTGTGGTGTGGTCATGATGGTCCTCCAAATTTCGGTGCGGCGCCGTTGCCGGACGGGTGAGGTTAGACGAAGGGGGCGGTGCCGATCCCGGCTGCTTCGAGCGCTTCCCGGACGGCGGCCGCCATCGCGACGGCTCCCGGGGAGTCGCCGTGGACACAGATGCTCTCCGCGCGGATCTTCAGGATGGAGCCGTCGATGGTGCGGACCGCCGAATCGGCGGCCATCCGCAGGACGTGTTCGGTGACTTCGGCATGGTTGTGAAGCACGGCGCCGGGCAGCGTGCGGGAAACCAGGGTGCCGTCCGGGTTGTAGGCGCGGTCGGCAAAGGCTTCCGTGACAGCGCGCAGCCCGGCAGCCTCGGCCAGGCGGAGCACTTCGGAGCCCGGCAGGCCCAGGATGGGCAGGCCCGGGTCGACGGACCTGACGGCGTCGACGACGGCCTTCGCCTGCGCGGTGTGCGCCACGATCGCGTTGTACAGGCCGCCGTGCGGCTTCACGTAGGTGACTGTGCCGCCTTCTGCGGCGGCCAGGGCCTGCAGCGCGCCGATCTGGTACACGACGTCGTCCGCCAGTTCTATGGGGTCGATGTCGAGGAAGCGGCGGCCGAACCCGGCTAGGTCGCGGTAGCCGACGTGGGCGCCGATCCGGACTCCGGCGGCTACGGCTTCCCTGCACGTCCGGCGGATGACGCTGGGGTCGCCGGCGTGGAATCCGCAGGCCACGTTGGCGCTCGAAACGGACCGGAACATGGCGGAGTCGTCGCCGATGCTCCAGCGGCCGTAGGACTCGCCGACGTCGCTGTTCAGGTCGATGGTGGTCGTCCCGGTAGTGCCCATTCGTGATCCTCGTCTCAGTGTGGTGCTCCTACTAGGATGCCCCATTGTGTTGGATTGTTCAACAATCCGACGATTCACCTGAAGAACAATCGTGTAGATTCGGCACTATGAGCACACCCGACGCCGCCCCGCAGGCCCTGGCAGCGGCGGCCCGGCTGCGGATCGCCGTCCCGTCCGTGGCGGATCGGGTCGCGGCCGAACTCCGGCAGCAGCTGGCCGACGGCGTACTGCTCCCGGGCGCCCGGCTCACCGAGTCGACCATCGCGGAGGACCTCGGTGTCTCGCGCAACACCGTCCGCGAGGCTTTTGCTGAACTGGCCGCCGAGCGTCTTGTGGTCCGGCAGCCCAACCGCGGCGTCTTCGTGGCCAGCCTTGCCCCCGGCGACATCCACGACGTCTACACGGTGCGGCGCGCCATCGAGGTCGCAGCCCTCCGCGGCGGCGGCAGCCCAGAGCGGGTGGCTGCGGTCCGCGCCGCCGTCGACGAGGGCCGCGCCGCCGCGGCAGCCGACGACGAGGAAGGCCTGGGCACCGCAAACCAGCACTTCCACAAGGCAATCGTCGCCCTGGCCGGCAGCCGGCGCTTGGACACGATCATGTCCCAGGTCCTCGCCGAAATGCGGCTGTTCTTCCACAAGGCCACGGTGGACGCGCACTTCTACCGCAGCTACCTCGACGACAATGAGCTGATCTGCACCGCCCTGGAGGCGGGCGACACGGCCCGGGCCGCGGACCTGCTGCTGGCCTACCTCGACCGCTCGGAGCAAAAGCAGAGCGCGGTCCACGGCGCCTGACTTTCCCGGGCCGCGGGTCTGCCGAAACGGATTTGGCCTCGCGACGCGCAAAATACCTGTCGCACCGGAAATACCCGCGGCGCTGGGCAATATCCGAGTCGGGTGGACCAACCCGCGTCGCCCAGCTACATCCGCGTCGCCCAGCTACATCCGCGTCGCCCAGCGCGCGGGACCCCGCTTGTTAGGCTGACGTCATGAAACGACGCCTCGCCGCCCTGTCCGCCGTTGCCCTGATGCTCCTCATTTCCGGCTGCGGCCAGGTGCAGCAGGCTGCCGAAAAGGCGGTCAATGACGGCGCGTCCCAGGTTGCCAGCGCGGCCGGCAGCGAGATCAAGAAACAGGCCTGCTCACCCGTGGCAGACGGCCTGGTCAGCGTCCAGGACAAAAAGGCCCTGGCCGGCCTGGTGGCCGGCGCGAAGGGCGCAGGAGTGCCGGCGGAGATCACCACCCCGCTGAAGCAGATCGCGGATTCCGGGGACCAGGTGCCGGCCGACGCCGTCAAGAACCTCCAGGCCGCCTGCGCCAAGTAGGCAGCCCGCGGGGTCGCCCGGGAAACGGCGACCTCCCCCCAGTCAGTGGGGTCGGCTTAGCGCTTTCCCTTTTTGCGGGATCCCTTGCCGCGGCCCTTGTCCGGGTTCGGCGCATACCGCTGGGCCACTTTCGGCTTCTTCACGGCCGGGCCACGGCGGTCCGGCTTCGGCGCGCGCTTGGGCTTATCCTGCTGGGCCGAGGGCTGCCGGGAACTGGCGGCGGTCCGGCCGCGGACGATCCCGATGAACTCCTCGATGACTTCGTCTGTGGTGTCGCTGGGCCAGGCCAGGGCGATTTCGGTGCCGGGGGCGCCCGTGAGTTTCCGGGCCACCGTGTCCTTAACGTTGAAGTGCCGGGCCACGGACATCGGCAGGATCACCAGGCCCGCGCCACTGGCCACCACCTGCAGGGCCGGTTCGGGTCCGCCAAGGGCGGCGACGTCCAGGAAGGATTCCGCGGCGAGATCATCCAGCGCGACCTCCTCGAAGACCGAGATTTCGTGCCCCTTCGGCGCGACCACCACGGGTTGTTCCTCGTAGAGGGGGATGACGCTGAGGCCCTCGCGCTCCACAGGAAGCCGGACGAAGCTCAGGTCCGCGGAGCCGTCCCGCAGCACCGCGAGCTGCGCGCCGTCGTCGGCCATAAAGGAGCGCAACGGAACGTCCGGCATCCGCTCTTCCCAGCGCCGGATCCACTTGCCGGGGGTCACACCGGCTACGTACGCGAATGTCAGCTCCCGGACGGCGGCATCGGGGTGGTCGTGGGGCTGGGCTGTTTCTTCGTCTGCGGGCACACGTTCACAGTACCGCCAGTGCCGCAGGATGGTCCGGCCCCTGCGGCCGGGTGGTGCCCTGCAGCCATCCCGCCGGATACCCTTGAACCATGACCTCTGCAAACTCCCAGTCCATGAAGCCGGCCACCGTTGCCAAGAAGCTTGGCATCTACCTGCCCGCAACACCCCAGGAGTTCCAGGATTCGGTTATCACCCGCGCAGATTTCGCCGAGCTCCAGGCCAACCCGCCGGAGTGGCTTGCCGAACTGCGCCGCACCGGCCCGCACCCGCGCCCCGTCGTCGCCCAGAAGCTCAACGTCTCCATCAGCGGCCTGGCCCGCGGCGGCGTCGAGGAGGCGCTGACGACGGCGGAAATCACCGCGCTGCTGCAGGCTCCCCCGGCCTGGCTGGTGGCCGAACGCGCCACCCACGCCGCCGTCCGCGCCGAGGCCCAGCGGGTCAAGGACGACGCCGCGAAGAAGGAAGCGAAGCGCGCACGCCAGTAGCGCCCGTCCGTTTCGACGGTTCCGCGCCGCTTCGACGCCGGTAACCATCCAGCCTGCAGGGAACCGTCGAATTGGCGGCCCGCGCCTAGTCCTGGTGCAGCTGGACGTAGTTCCCGCAGCCGTCGTCCAGGACCGCCGTTGTGCCGCCCGGGCCCTCCGACGGCTCGGACTGGAAGACCACACCCTTGGCGGCCAGCCGCTCGTATTCGGCCCGGACATCCGGCACGCCGAAGACGATCGCGGGCATCCCGGCATCGTGCAGGGCGTTCATGTACGTGGCCCCGATCGGATTGTCACTGGGCTCCAGCAGCAGCCCCACACTGCCGCCGTCGCCGGGATCCTTGACGATGTAGAGGTTGTGTTCGGGCAACACCATCAGCGTTTCAAACCCGAGGACTCCGGTGTAGAACTCGTGGGCGGCGGCCGGGTCCTTGACGTGGATACTGCACATTTTCAATCGCATGCGCCCTAGGCTACGCCGCGGTAGCTGCCGCGGGGAACCGCCCATTGACGGTCCGGCGCGGATGGACTCCAATGGAATCAGCGGAACTGCGCCCGCCCGGTCGCGTCCCGCGGGAGGTGCGCGATGCCGTCACTTGGAGGATCCGGCCCGCTTGGGGCCTGGCAGTTCCTGGCGCTTGCCCTCCTGATTGTCGGCGTTGTGGCCGCCTCGACGTTTATGGTCCGTAAGCACCGGGCGTCCGACGGCGCCCTGCCGGACGCCGTGTTCTGGGACGGTTTCGCGGGGCTCACCGTCGTTCTTCCCGCCGTCGTCCTTCCGGCTTTGGCCTCCCCGCGGGCGGGATCGGTCCTCGCCGGGCTCGCCGTGGCAACTGCCGTGCTCAGCTACCGCTGGGCGCCGGCGCTCTTCCGCTGGCAGGAGAACCGGCAGGCGGTGCGGGAGGCCACGGCCGACGACGACGCGGCGGCGCTCCGGCACCGCGCGGCCCTGGCGCGCTGGCAGCGCTACGAACTGGACCCCGCCCTCGAAATAGATTTCCCGGCCATGACGGACCCTGGGTGCGCGGAGACCGCCGCGATGTACAAAGCCATGCGGAAGGCCGATCAGTTGCGCGGCGGCACCGGTCACAGCCGCACCGGGTACGGCGGCACCGGTCACAACGGCACCGGCGGGGACGGCACGCCGTCCACGGGCTACAGCACCGCCGTCGAACGCTTCGAACAGGCACTGGCAGAGGCTGAGACCGCCGCAGGCGCCCGGCACATTTCCACAGGAGGGGCATGATGACTGACATCACGATAATCGGCAGCGGCAACATGGCCCGGGCGATCGGACTCCGCGCCGTCGCAGCGGGCCGCTCCGTGCAGGTCCTGGACCGGACGCCGGACAACGCGGCCACACTCGCGGCCGAGCTGGGTTCCGGCACTACGTCCGGCGGCCTGGGCGACGTGCCCGACGGCGACATCGTGGTGCTGGCCCTCTATTTCGAACCGGCGAAGGAGGTCGCCACGCACTATGGCGACACGCTGAGCGGCAAGACAGTGATCGAGATCAGCAACCCGATGGACCCGGAAACCGGGGACTCGGAGGTGGAACCCGGGAGCTCCGCGGCAGAGGAAATCGCCCGGCTCCTGCCCGGCGCGCGGGTGGTGAAGGCCTTTAATACGACGTTCGCCGGGCCGCTGGCGGAGGGCTCCTCACAGGGCATGGCCCTGGACGTTTTTATTGCCTCCGATTCGGAGGCGGCCCGGAATGAGGTGGCGGCCTTCGCGGCCGCGGCCGGACTGCGGCCCCTCCAGGTGGGCGCGCTGCGCCACGCCCGCGACCTGGAGGGGATGCAGCTGCTGGTGATGGGCCTGCAGATGAACCCGGCATACGAGTCCTTCGCCTGGAGCACGGCGCTGAAAATCCTCGACTGAGCGGCGAAGTCCGGCGGCGCCGAGCCCCTGCCCCGGCCGCGCCGCGGCTCCCGCGCCTAGAGTTCGACCGTTCCGCTTTCGCCGACGCTCATCCGGCTGTTCGTGACCTTCGATTTCACCCACTGCAGTACGGTCGCGGCCGTTCCGCCGGGGCTGGTCCAGTACTCGGCCGAATCGGAGTCCACGCGCAGCAGGACCACGCCCGGGGTGTCCGGGCCGTCCGGGAACCAGGCCTCGACCATCTGGTTCCACCGGTCGTGGATGGCCTGCCGGTCGGTAACAACCTCCGCGGTGCCGGCCACGGAGACCCACTCGGTCCGCTTACCGAATGAGACGTTGACTGCGGAATTGGCTTTGATGTGGGCTACCTGGGAGGTTTCTGCCGACGTAAAGAACCACATGTCGCCGTCGTCCTGCACGTCCTGAACGGCCAGCGGCCGGCTGACAAGGGCGCCTTTTTCATTGATGGTGGTGAACATTCCGATCCGCGAATCGTTGATGATGTCCGTCACCTTGCTGATGTCCTGTGCGTCCGACATGCGCTCACCGCTTCCATAATCCAACGGAGGAAGGTCCTCCTTCCGCCAGCCTATTGATAAGTGTGCTTACTTTTCAAGGAGCGCACACGGGGCCGGCGGAGGGAGGACCTCCAACACACGGGGATCAGCCGCGGGTCAGGACCTGCCCCTTGAAGAAACCGGGACGGAGCCTGGCCATCACCAGCATCAGGACCACGCCCAGCAGGATCACGCCCATGCCGAGGATGAACACCAGGCCCAGGCCACCGATGGAGGAACCTGAACCGTAGTCCGGGTCCATGGAGTCGTAGGCGGTCTTGAAGAACATCACCAGCAGGATCACGCCGCCCAGCAGCGGGGCCAGGAACTTGAAGAAGAACGAGTGCGCCCCGCTGAAGGCCTCGGCCCGGAAGAACCAGACGCAGGCCAGGGCCGTGATGCCGTAGTAGAAGCAAATCATCATGCCCAGTGCGGTGATGGTGTCGTACAGGGCGTTTTCGGACAGGGTCCGGGTGATGACGTAAAACGCTGCGGCCGCGGCGGCCGAGGCGACGGTGGCGTAGCTCGGCGATTTGTAGCTGGGGCTGATCCGGCCGAATTTTTGCGGCAGGGCCTGGTAGTGGCCCATGGACAGCAGGGTCCGCGCCGGGGAGACGAACGTGGACTGCAGCGACGCGGCCGAGCTGCTCAGGATAGCCAGGGACATCAGGATGGCGAACGGGCCCATCACGGGTCCGGCGAGGACGGCGAAGATGCTGCCCTGGTTGTCCGGGTTTCCGGTGCCCAGGCCCTCGGTTCCGACGCCGGCGAAGGCCAGGGTGGCCAAAGCGACGGTCATGTAGATGATCACAATCACCAGGACCGTGACGGTGGCGGCCCGGCCGGGGGTCTTCTCCGGGTTTTTCGTTTCCTCGTTCATGGTCAGCGTGACGTCCCAGCCCCAGTAAATGAAGATGGACAGCGACACGCCTGCGGCAAAGGCGGAGAAGGATTCGACGGCGAACGGATTGAACCAGTCCGGTGCGATGGCTGTGGCATCAAAGGCCGTCCCGTTCGCCACGTGGCTGAACGCGGCGACGGCGAACCAGCCCAGGACCAGCAGCTGGAAGGCCACGAGCACGTACTGCACCGTCTTGGTGGTTTCCATGCCCCGGTAGGAAACCCAGCACGCCAGGGCAATGAACACCAGGGTCGTGGCGATGTTCAGCGGCAGGACCTTGGTGAGGTCCGCCAGCTCCGGATTGCCGAAGAGCTGGGCCAGCATGAGGTAGAAGAAGTCCACGGCGACGGCGGCAAGGTTGGACAGCACGATGATGGTCGCCGCGATCAGCCCCCATCCGCCCATCCAGCCGATCCACGGCCCGAACGCCCGCGAAGCCCACGTGAACGAGGTTCCGGCGTCGGGCATGGCGTTGTTGAGCTCCCGGTAGCCGAACGCCACCAGCAGCATCGGCAGGAAGCCGACCAGGAAGATGGCCGGCAGGTGGACGCCCACCTCGGCGACTGTCGGGCCGAGGGCGGCGGTGAGGGTGTAGGCCGGGGCGATGCAGGATACGCCGATGACGACGGCGCCGATCAGCCCCACCGACCCGGCTTTGAGGCCCTTCTCGCTCAGGCCGTGTTGCCGGTCCGCCGGGCCGGCTGTGGTAGCCACGTGTTTGGTGCTCATGCTGTTGCCTCTCGGGAGGTGTCATTCGACGTTGAATGGGTTCGGGTCTTGAGCTCGTAGTCGCTGGGGACCACGATCATCGGCACCGGCAGTGCGCGCAGTATCCGGTTGGCAGTGCTGCCGAGGAAGATGGAGCGGCTCCGGGCAAGGCGGCTGGATCCGATCAGGAGGACCTCTCCGTCTTCCCAGTCGAGCCGGTCCACAGCCTCTTCGACGTCCCGGCCCTGGGCCACGACGACGTCGGCCCTGCCGTCGGGCGCGGAAGCAGCGGACCCGGCCGCGCCAGCGGCGTCGGCCGGGAGGGCCGCTGCGAGGTGCCGGGTGGCGTACGCGTTGGCGGCCGTCGCGGCGTCCGCGGAGTCCCCCTCGTCCAGGGTCAGCAGGGAGACAACGCGCAGCGGAACTTCGCGGTTGACCGCCATCGAGACGGCGTAGTCCAGCAGTTCCTCCGCGCCCGGGCGGTCCCCAAGTCCGCAGCTGACGCGGGTCAGGGCCTCCCGGCGGTGGTAGCCGTGCGGGGCGAGGGCCACCGGGACAGTGGCTGCGTGCAGCAGTGCACTCGCCACCGAGCCGATGGTGAAGCGCTTGAACAGCCCGCTGCTGGTGGCGCCGATGATGAGCATGTCCGCCTGGAACTCGTCACAGGCCTCGATCAGCGTCTGCGCATCGGATTCACCGCTGCGGACGTGCGCGGCGGCCGGGACGTCCGCCGGCACCAGGGCGAGGGCTTCCTCCAGCCATTCCCCCGCCTGCTGGTGCAGGTAGCTGTCATATCCCGCGGCGGGGGCGTGCGCGGCGTTGAACGGCCCGGGCTCCGGGATGGCCACCACCAGGTCCAGGCCCGCTCCGCGGCCGCGGGCCAGGGAGACGGCCAGGTTCACGGCGTCGCGGCCCCTGGCATTGGCTGAATACCCCACTACGTAACGCATCTGGCCGACCTCTCTGATCTTCTTTTCGGATTGTTGGATGGACTTTGGGGACTTAGCGTGCGGCCGTGGTCCGGTCCGCGGCCGCGGCGATCCGGGATGCGACCCGGCGCCCCATCCGGACGGCGCCGTCCACGTGCTGGTAGCCCTCAGCAGCAAGGTCCGAGGAGGCCCAGTAGATCGGCCCGACGGGCGCGTGCTGGTCCTTGCCGTAACGGTGCAGCCCGCCGAGGTCGTAACTGGCCGCGTACGCCCCGCGGGTCCACTCTTCGGAACCCCAATCGGATTCGTAGTAGACCTCCGGGGTGAGGGCCTTTTCGCCCAGGAAGGCGGCGATCGATTCGAGGATGGCGCGCTTGCGGTCTGCGGCGCTGAGCTCGAACATGGCGTCTGCTTTTTCGTCGGAGACGAAGCCCACGAGGGTGCCGCGGGGATCCTCGTGGTTGGTGTTGTCGTAGACCTCCTGGACCAGGGCGTCCGCGCCGAAGCAGGTTCCGGACAGGCCCTCTTCGCGCCAGAACGGTGTGCTGTAGACGGCGTGCACCTTGATGACGAGGCCCAGGGACTGGTGCTGGTGCATCTGGTGCTGGCGCCGCGGCAGGGGCGGGTTGTAGGAGACCCGAGAGTAGAGGTTGGGCGGGACGGCCATGATGACGAAGCGGGCCGTCACGGTGGCCCGGTCCGATTCGACGGTCACCCGCTGCCCCGCGCTGCCCTCAGCGGCGGCGCCCTCCCAATGGATGGTGCGCACCGGACTGGAGAGGACGACGTCGTCGCCCAGTTCCGCGGCCTGCAGTAGCGAGACCTGCTGCATGCCGCCGACGACGCGCTTGTCCAGAATGAAATCCTCATCGGTGAGGTTGGTGAAGGAGCCCGCGGAGGCGGCCATCAGCACGGCCTGCAGGGCCGAGAAGGCGTGGGCCGGCTTGGTGAGCATGCCCCCGGCGATGAAGAGTCCGATGTTGTTGCAGGCTTCCTCGTCCGAGGAGTTGGCCCGCAGCCAGTGATGGAAGGAGATGGTGTCCAACTCGCGGGCCTTGGGGTGGGCCCACGGCTCGGAGGCGCCGATCTCCGCGGCGAGCGAGTCCAGGAGGGCCGTCAGCTTGTCCATCTCGGCCGCGGTGGTGGCGCTGACGGGGAAGGTGTCGCCCGTGTAGAGCGTGCGCCGGCCGTCTGCGCCGATGTAAACCGATTCGCCGGCCCGGTAGCGGTCGTAGGTCTCGAGCCCGAGTTCGTCGAGGAGTTCCAGCAGCGCCGTCTGGTCCGGCGAGACCCACTGGCCGCCGATCTCCAGCATGGCCCCGTCGACGGCGTCGGTCCACGTCCGGCCGCCCACGCGGTCGCGGGCTTCCAGCACGGCGACGCTCAATCCGGCCTTCCGCAGCTCCCTCGCTGCGGTGAGGCCGGCGGGCCCGGCTCCGACGATGACGACGTCGCGGTCAAGTTCCAGCATGATGTCCTCTCCGTGGCCGCAAAGTGATGCTAACCACTAAATGAATGCCATTCATTTACGACGACTATAGCGGTACGGTGCAGAAGAGGGAAGACCTCGGGAGAAAGTCCCCTACGGTGGAATAATCCTTGGGACAGCCCAGAAGAAAGGTCGCGAATGCCGGCAGCCAGCAGCGCCACCGCGGATCCGCTCCGCCCCGACGCAACGACGGGCCGCCGGGTGGGGCGGCCGCCCGCTGCCGTCCTCGACCAGGCCGGGATCACGTCCGCCGCCCTGCAGCTGGTGCGCAAGAGCGGCTATGACGGCTTCACCATGGCCGCCCTGGCGCGCTCACTGAACGTGGCGCCGTCGGCCCTGTACAACCACGTGGCTTCCAAGCGGGAGGTGCTGGTACTCATCCAGGACCACCTGACGTCTTTCGTCGATGTGTCGGCCTTTGAATCAAAATCCTGGGATCAGGCGGTCCGGGACTGGGCCTGGAGCTACCGCGATGTCTTTTCGCGGCACACTCCCCTCATTCCGGTGATCGCGGTCCTTCCGGTGGCCGACGCGCCCAAGACCCTGGCCATGTATGAGGCCGTCAGCGCCGGGTTCAGCCGGGCCGGCTTCCCGCAGGCCCGGATTGTCTCAGCGATTGTGGCGCTTGAGTCCTTTATCTTCGGCTCCGCCTACGACGTCACGGCACCTGCGGACATCTTCGACGCCGGCAGCCTGGCCTCGTCTACGCCCCACTTCTCCGCCGCCGTCGCCAGCCTCGGTGACCAGGGCTACGCGAACCAGGCGGATGCGGCCTTCAGCCTGGGACTGGAGGCACTGGTGGCGGGATTCGGGGCGCTCCGGGCGAATGGCGAAACTCCGGCCAAATAGCGGTTGGCCGGAGTTTCACTTCATTATGTGCCGGGGCACCTGACTGTTTGCTTAGAGTACGCAAAAGGGAGGGCCCCAAGACCCTCCCTTTTGTCAGCTGGCCCTCGGCCCGCGCTTAGTCGTTGTTGTCGCTGCCCTCGTGGTGGTCACGGTGGCCGCTGTGGTCTTCGTTGTGGTGGCCCTGGTTGTGGTCGCCCTCGTTGTGGTGGGCCACATTCCAGTGTTCCGGGCGGTGGCGGGAGTCATCCCGACGTTCCGCATCGCGGCCGTGCTGCCGGGCCTCGGGAGCGGGGGTCGCCGCGGCGGGTACAGCGGCGGCCGGCTTGGCGGCTTCAACCTCTGCCGCGTCGTCACCCTTGCGCTCAGTGGCCTTATGCTCGGTGGCCTCGTTTTCAGTGGCCTCCGTTCCGGCCTCGTTGCCCTCGTTGACATCGCCGGCCTCGTTGTCGTCACCGGTTTCCGGCTCTGCCGGAGCGGGCGCCGAAGAGACCGGGGCGGACGGCTCCGGTGCCTCCGGCGCCGTCGGGCTGGGCTTGGCCGTCTCAGTGGGCGTCTCACTGGGTGTCTCCGACGGGGACTCCGAAGGCGTTTCGGAGGGAGACTCCGAGGCCGCGGAGGCAGTGGCCGTCGCTTCGCTGCCGGCGTCGGCCGTGGTGATGTTCGCGAACGCGGCCGCGCCCCCGCCCAGGGCGATCGCGCCTGCGGCAACCGAGCTGATGAGGAACTTGCTCGCGGCAAGACTGGTCAAAATAGGCATGGAAACCTCCGGAATTTCTCGTCTTGATTGCTCATTGGATATTTCTCGGATTGGGCTGCGGCTGCCTCACCGCACGTTCGGACTGACCGAACGCCCGCACCACCGTAGGCACATATGCGGTGCGTGTTGGGCGTTCCTGCGGTGATGCTGTGGTTCTGTTCATCTCCCGTTCACCGGGCACGTCCGGCTAGGCTGACGCCATGAAGACCCGGTTATCTGCCGCACTGCTGCCGGCGCTGCTGCCAGCGCTGGTGCTCGCCACCGGCTGCACCCCGGCCCCGACGGCCTGCCCTGCCGTCGGCTTCGTCAACCTCGACGCCGTCGAGTTGGATCTCTCCGGCGTTCCGGGCGCCCTGAGGGCGTCCGCCTGCTTCGTTACCAACGAGCACTGCAACCCCGCACCGGTCCCCCAGGACAGCTCCGGGCGGTGGATGGTCCCGCAGGCGACGCCGTTCCTCCAACCCGCCAACGCCCCCACGCCGGCGTCCCGCATCAGGGTCGTCGCCACCAGACCGGACATGTCCGTCTCCGACCACGTCTACGACATCGGCCACACACCGCCGCGCGGAGGGTGCGACAACACCTACGAACTCCTCCCGGTGAGGGTCCACTGATGGGCAGGGGACCCACCCGCCCTATCGACAGGACACTCTGATGAGCGAAACCCGCGCGGAAGAACCCCTGGGGAACACCGGCGTGACGATCCGTCCCATGACCCGGCAGGACTGGCCGGCAGTGGAAGCCATCTGGGCCGAAGGCATCACCACCGGGCACGCGACCTTTGAACCTGCGCCTCCCTCATGGGAAGACTTCGACTCCACCCGCCGGCCAGACCTCCGCCTCGTGGCCGAAGACCGCGGCACGGTGATCGGCTGGGCCGCCGGATCGCCCGTCTCGTCACGGCCGGTCTACCGCGGCGTCATCGAACACTCCATCTACATCTCCGCCGCTGTCCGGGGACGCGGGCTCGGACAGCGGCTCTTATTGGAGTTCATCCGCCACTGTGAAGCGGCCGGCGTCTGGACCATCCAATCCAACATATTCCCGGAAAACACTGCTTCAATTGCCCTGCATCTGCGGCACGGGTTCACCGCGGTAGGCACCCGCCGCCGCATCGGGCACATGGCCTATGGGCCCCGCTCCGGGCAGTGGCGCGACACCCTACTGCTGGAATACCGCAGCCCCGGGGATGCAGTTACAGACCCTCCCGGGGCGGCGGTAAAATCGGACAGTGCGCAGGGTCCTGAAACACGCGAGAGACATCGCCCGGATTGGACCCGCGCAGGCTGACCATCTGCCGGCGCTGCGCGTCGGAGTCAGCATCAGCGTCCCGCTTCTGGCGCTCCTCGCCCTCGGCCGCCCTGACTTGAGCATCTACGCGGTGTTCGGCGGATTCACTGCCATGTACGGGCGCAACGACGGCTACCGCTCCCGGCTCGTTCATCAATCACGCGCCGGCCTCTTGCTCACCTCTGGCCTTGCCCTGGGTGTCCTGCTGTCTGTCGCCCGGGCACCGTCCTGGATCCTGGTGGTGGTGGAGTCGCTGTTCGCTGTGGCAGCATCTCTGGCTGCGGACAGGATGCGGCTCAGACCCTCCGGGCCCTTCTATGCGATCTTCGCGCTCGGAGCCTGCGCATCGGTTCCGACCACCATCCCCTTTGGACTGGCGATCGGCATCTGTGCGGCTTCTGCGGCGTTCTCGGTCCTGGTCGGATCTTCCGGGTGGATCCGCAACAGGACGTGGACCGCGACGACGGCGACGACGGCGCCGGGAGGGGCGGCACTGGATCCGCGGGCGGTGCGCGTGCACGCCGCCCGTTACCTTATAGCCGTCGGCACCGCGGGCGCCCTCGGGGTTCTCGGCGGGGCCGGCCACGCGAACTGGACCATGGCCGCGGCGGCAGTGCCCCTGGCCGCCACTGACAGGAAGAGCCGCATCGTCCGCGGCATCCACCGGGTGGTCGGAACCTTTGCCGGCATCCTCCTCACGGCCCTGATCCTGCTGCCCGGGTTCGACCGGACAACCCTGACCGTCCTCCTTATGGTCCTGCTCTTCCCCACCGAACTGTTTATGATGCGCCACTACGGGCTGGCCATGATGTTCTTCACCCCGGCGATCCTGCTCATGAGCCAGCTTGCCAACCCGATCAGCCGGTTTGTCCTCATCACGGACCGGGGCATCGAAACCCTCCTCGGCGCTTCCATCGGCATAGCCGTTGCGGTCTTTGTCCCCGAACCCACCAGAAGTCCGTAGCCGGCGCGCACCAGCGAGTAATGCTCGCGCCGCGTTGGCGGGTCTATAGGCGGGCACAAAAAAGGACCCCGGGAAATCAACGATTTCCCGGGGTCCTGATGCGTGCGCGAGGGGGGATTTGAACCCCCACGCCCTTTCGGACACTGGCACCTGAAGCCAGCGCGTCTGCCGTTCCGCCACTCGCGCGCAACTTCTTTCACCCGGCCGGGGCCCGTTCTCCGGACCATCAACCTCGTAAAAGCAGCGAGATCAAGCATAACGGACAACAGCGGGAAAACACCAATCGAGTCCCGGAGGCGCCCGACGCGCCACATTTTCGGCGCCCCGGCCGCCCGTTCGGAGCACCCGGCAGCAGCGCTGCCACTGGAGTCGGCGGCCGGACGTCCGCGCACGTCAGAGCCGCCCGGCTCTAATTTTCACGACCCCTGCGGGGGCGCGCATTAAGGTCATTCCCAGCCTCGCCCAGTAGTATCTGATGTAGGAGTGCCCGAATACGGCGGACTCCTGCGAATGTTGGAAACCGAGTTCCGGAACAAACGCTGCCCCGCAGCCGTCAGGAAAGGAGAAGGACCATGGGCTTGCTTGACAAGGTCGAGCGCGGCATCGAAAAAGCCGTCCGCGGAGTCTTCTCCACCGGTTCCCGCGCCCAGGTAGAGCCGGTCGAAATCGCCAGCCACCTCCGCCGCGAGGTCGATAACAAGGCCCTCACGATTGCCGCTGGCCGCACCCTGGCCCCCAACGTCTTCGACGTCCTGCTCAGCGAAGACGATTTCCAGCGGGCCCAGGAATGGGGCACGCCGCTTGCGGAAGAACTCTGCGACGTCGTTATCAACCACGTACGCAGCCAGGGCTACACGCTCCAGGGCCCGGTGCGGATCAGTTTCCGTCGCGACGAGGACCGCCGCGCGGGCGATTTTGAAATCAAGTCCCGGACGGAAAAGTCCGGCGGCGCCCCGGCGCAGCCGGGCGGCCACAGCGGGATGCCGGCCGCCCCGACCCGCCAGCCGGGCCGGCTCCAGCCAGTCCTGGACATCGACGGCCAGCGCTACTCGCTGAACGCCCCCTCGGTTGTTCTGGGCCGCTCCTCCGAAGCGGACATCCTGATCGATGACACCGGCGTATCGCGCCGCCATCTGGAAATCCAGACCGGCCAGGGCACGGCGCAGGCAATCGACCTGGGCTCAACGAACGGCAGCTATGTGAACGGCCACAAAGTTGTGGGCAGTTCGGAACTCACCGACGGTGCCACGATCACGATGGGACGGACCAAAATCATCTTCCGCCTTTTGCCCGCCAGCCCGGGTGGCCGCCAGTGAGCGAACTGACCATCACGGCCCTGCGCTTTGGTTTCCTGATTCTGCTCTGGGTGCTTATTTTCAGCATCGTCTCAGCCATGCGCCGCGACCTTATGATCGGCCGCAAGGCCGCCGCCGGGGCACCGACGGCCAGGCAGGTACGCCGGAACCCATCGCTGGCAGAGCCTGCTCCGGCCCCGGTAAAGCAGCAGGCCCGCCAGCTCGTTGTCACCGAAGGCCCGTTGCGGGGCACCACCCTTCCGCTGGCAGCCAGCCCCATCCTGCTCGGCCGTGCTCAGGAGGCCACCCTGGTCCTGGAGGACGACTACGCCTCCGGCCGCCACGCCCGCCTGTTCCCGCAGGGCAGCCGTTGGTTCATCGAGGACCTCGGATCCACCAACGGCACCTATTTGGCAGATCAACAGCTCACCCGGGCCCTTCCGGTGGAGCTGGGTGTCCCCGTGAGAATCGGCAAGACGGTCATTGAATTGAGGCCGTAGCCATGGCTGCCTCCGACTCCCCCGCCGACCGGGCAGCAACTGCCCCGAAGCGGCCGCTCATCATGCGCTATGCCGCGCGCTCCGACGTCGGCCGCGTTCGCGCGAAAAATGACGACTCCGCGTACGTGGGCCGCCACCTCGCCGTCGTCGCCGACGGTATGGGCGGCCACGCCGGCGGTGACGTCGCGTCTGCAGCCACGGTGCTGGACATGCTGCATCTGGACCGCGATGACTATGACGCCGCCAGCAGCGAAGCGGACACCGTCCTGGCCGACGAAATCCAGACCGCGAATTCACTGCTGTCCGAACTGGTCCACATGAACCCGAAGCTGGCCGGAATGGGCACCACCGTTACGGCACTGCTGCTGGCCAACGGCAAGCTGCACTTCGCCCACATCGGTGATTCCCGGGCCTACCGGCTGCGCAACGGCGTCTTTGAACAGGTCAGCGTCGACCACACCTTCGTCCAGCGGCTTATCGATGAGGGCCGCCTGCGTCCGGAAGAAGCCGAGACGCACCCGCACAAGAACGTCCTGATGCGCGTCCTGGGTGACGTCGACGCCAGCCCCGAACTGGACCTCGACGTCCTGGCCGTCGAACCCGGCGAACGCTGGCTGCTGTGCTCCGACGGGTTGAACTACGTCGCCGGGCACGTTGTGGAGCGCACCGTCCGGGAAACCAAAAACCTGCGTGAATGCGCGGAACTGCTGGTGGACCTGACTCTGGAAGCCGGCTCCCCTGACAACGTCACGGTCGTTGTCCTCGACATCGCGGAACAAACGCCCGACGACGTCAACACGGCCGCTGTCGAGGTGGTCCCGGCGCCGGCCACGGTCACCGCGACGGCGTCAGAGCCGAAGTCCGGAAGCACCCCGCCGGCCGGGAGCACCGGCAGCACCTACGCGGGCAAATCTGCCGGCAGCAGCAAGGACGACGCGTCCGGCAAGGCCCAGGGCGAATCCGCGGACGATGCCAAGGAACCGCAACCCTCCACCGATCCGCACCTCGGGGAGCACCTCTCCGCCGAGGTCCTGCGCGAGGAACTTTCCACCCGCCCGCACGAACTTGTGGGCGCCGCAGCCGCGGCCGCCGCCTCCGGCTCCATCCCGTCCATCGCGGGGCGCACCGTCGCCCGCCGGGCCGCCACGGTCCTCACGCACAAGGCCGAGCAGGACAAGGAAGAGCCCGACGAGTTCAAGCCGCCGGTCAAGCGCCGGCGCTGGCTGACCATGTCCATTGCGGCCGCGATCATCGCAGTGCTGGGCATCGGACTCTGGCTCGGCTACGCATGGACGCAAACCCGGTACTACATCGGCGAGCAGGACCAGCGGGTCGCCATTTTCAACGGGGTGTCCCAGCGTCTGGGCCCCATTCCGCTTTCCACCCTCGAGACGGTGACCGATATCCGGATGTCTGACCTGCCAGAGTTTTCGCAGCAGCGCGTGCGCCAGACCGTCCCCGCACGGGACCTGTACGACGCCCAGCGAATCGTCAAAAACCTGCAGCGGACCGGCACCACGGCGCCGGCCGATGAGTGCCTGACGCCCTCCCCGTCGCCAAGCGCCAGCGCCTCGGCGACCCCGCGGGCCACCGCGTCGCCGTCGGGGACGGCCCGGTCGAAATCGGCCACCCCCACCCCGACGCCGACTCCGGTCCCGACCAACTGTGAGGGGGGCAAATGACCGCCATCGACGCCACGCCTAAACCGCGCCGCAACGTTGAACTCGTCCTGCTGATCCTCGCCCTGGCAGTCGGCATCGGCGCCAACGCCCTCGTCGGCGTCGACCGGCAGAAGGCCTTCGACACCGACTTCTGGTTCCAATCCGGGCTGCTGACCGCCGCCGCGCTGGCATTCCACCTGGTCCTCCGCGTCCGCGCTAAATATGCCGATCCGGTAATACTTCCTTTGGTGGTCGCTCTGAACGGCCTCGGGCTGGCCATGATCCACCGGCTGGACCGGGTTGGGGAAGACACCGGCAACAACCAGCTCCGGTGGACCCTCGTGGCGATGGCCGTCGCGATTGCCGTGATCTGGTTCCTCAAGGACCACAGGATCCTGCGCCGGTTCACCTACATTTCCCTGGCTGCCAGCGCCGTACTGCTGATCCTGCCCCTGGTTCCCGGAATCTCCGCCGGCGAAGTCCTGGGCGCCAGCGTCTGGATCAAGCTCGGGTCCATGACGTTCCAACCAGGTGAAATCGCCAAGATCACCCTCGCGATTTTCTTTGCCGGCTACCTCTCCTCCAACCGGGACCTGATCCTGCTGGCCGGCCGCAAGATCGGCCCGGTGCAGTTCCCCCGGTTCAAGGACATGGGTCCGATGATTGCGGCCTGGCTTGTCAGCATCGGCGTGCTGATCTTCCAGCGCGACCTCGGCACCTCAATCCTCTTCTTCGGCCTCTTCCTGGTGATGATCTATGTCGCCACCAGCAGGATCAGCTGGGTGATCATTGGTGTGATCCTGATGGCGGCCGGCGGCTTCGTGGCCGCCAAGGTCTTCTCGCACGTGGCGCTCCGGATCGACGGCTGGGTCAACGCCTTCACCCCGGAGGTCTACGACCGCGAGTTCGGCGGCAGCCGGCAGATCGTCGAAGGGCTCTTCGGGATGGCCAACGGCGGCCTGGTCGGCACCGGCCTCGGCCAGGGCCGCCCCAACCTCGTGCCCTTCGCCAACAGCGACATGATCGTCGCGTCCTTCGGCGAGGAACTGGGGCTGATCGGCATCTTCGCGATCGTCCTCATGTACCTGCTGCTGTTCACCCGCGGATTCCGTGCGGCGCTGGGCACCAGGGACGCGTTCGGCAAGCTGCTCGCCACCGGGCTCTCGTTCGCGATCGCGCTGCAGTGCTTCGTGGTGATCGGCGGCGTCACGCGCCTGATCCCGCTCACCGGACTCACGACGCCGTTCCTCGCCGCCGGCGGTTCCTCGCTGCTGGCGAACTGGATCATCGTCGGGCTGCTCCTGATGATCTCGCACGCGGCACGCGGGCCGGTGGACACCACCCCGCTGCCGCCCGGGCAGGATCCCGAGGCGAGAAAGGACGCACCGTCCCTGCCGCCCAGGCCCGCCACGGCCCCGGCCACCAGCTCCAGTCAAGACGCTCCCACCGAGGCGGTGAAACACCTGTGAACCAGGCAATTCGTAATTCCTGGATCGCCGCGATCGCGATGTTCGCGCTGATCTTCGGCGCACTTAGCTACGTCCAGGTGGTCGGTGCCGACGAGCTCAAGGCCAATGCCTGGAACAAGCGCACGCTGATCCAGAACTACTGCAACGACCGCGGCGCCATCATCGTCGGGGGCAAGCCGGTTGCACAGTCCGTGGCCGGCAATGAGGCCTGCCAGTTCCAGCGCACCTACACGCAGCCGCAGCTTTACGCGGGCATCACCGGCTATTTCTCCAAGAACTACGGCCTGACCGGGATGGAGCTGGCCATGAATGAGCAGCTCGCCGGCAGCTCCGACCAGCTGTTTTTGGACCGCGTGGGACAGCTGTTCCTGGGGAACCAGCCCAAGGGCGCCTCGGTTGAGCTGACGCTGGATCCGAAGCTGCAGAAACTGGCCTATGACCTGATTCCGGACGGCCAGCGCGGGTCGATCGTGGTGACGAACCCCAAGACCGGCGCGGTCCTGGCCATGGTGTCCAAGCCGTCGTACGACCCCAACCTGGTCGCTACCCAGGATGCCGACGCCGAGGCAGCCAACATCACGGCGCTGAACAAGATCCCCGGGATCAACCTGAACCAGTCAGTGAGCGGGCCCACCGGTGCCCTGCTGGCCCCCGGATCGGTCTTCAAGATCGTTGACACGGCCGCGGCGCTGAGCTCCGGAAAGTACAACAAGGACAGCGTGCTGCCCAACCCGGCCGAGATGCCGTTCCCCGGCATCCAGTACAAACTGCCGAACTACGCCGGCGGCAACTGCTACACCCGGAACACGGCCTCGTTCGCGTTCGCGCTGCAGCAGTCCTGCAACACCCCCTTCGCCAGCATCGCCGTCGACCTCGGGCAAAAGGCCATCGAAGAGCAGGCCACCAAGTTCGGTTTCGGGCAGGACTTTGGCGACCAGCTGAAGCTGGAGAACGCCAAGAGCACGTTCCCGAGCGAGCCCCTGGACGAGGCCGGGCTGGCGCAGTCCGCCATCGGTCAGCGGGATGTCCGCGCCACGCCGCTGCAGATCAACATGATGACGGCCGCCATCGCCAACGGCGGCGTCCAGATGAAGCCCAACCTGATCAAGGCCCTGCGGTCCCCGGACCTGCGGATCCTCAACGAGCCCAAGCCCGAGCCGCTCCGGACATCCACCAGCCCGGAAATCGCCCGCCAGATCACCGAATGGATGACCAGCGTCGTCAGCGAGGGCATTGCCGGCGGAGCCGCCGTGCCCAACGTGGAGGTGGCCGGCAAGACCGGTACCGCCGAGCTCGGCACCGGCTTGAACAACTCATGGTTTACCGGGTTTGCCCCGGCGAATGACCCGCAAGTGGCCGTCACGATCGTCATGCAAGGCGTGGACATCACCACCGGCGCAAATCTAACCAGTCCGAACGCGAAGAAGATTTTTGAGGCGGTGTTGAATAAGTGAGGCCTACATCGGGAATCACACTCGGCGGCAGGTTCCAGCTGACCACACGCATTGCGATCGGCGGTATGGGCGAGGTCTGGAAGGCCAAGGACCTCATTCTTGGCCGGATCGTCGCCATCAAGGTCCTCAAGGAGGAGTACACCGGTGATCCGGGGTTCCTGCAGCGCTTCCGGGCCGAGGCACGCCACACCGCCCTGCTCAACCATGTAGGCATCGCCAACGTCTTTGACTACGGCGAGGAGGAAGGCTCGGCGTACCTGGTTATGGAACTCGTTCCCGGCCAGCCGCTGAGCAGCATCATCGAGCACGAGCAGGTCCTCTCACCGGACCGCACCCTGTCGATGATCTCCCAGACGGCGCGGGCGCTCTCGGTAGCGCACGCCCAGGGCCTGGTGCACCGGGACATCAAGCCGGGCAACCTGCTCATCACCCCGGACGGCCGGGTCAAGGTCACCGACTTCGGCATCGCCCGGCTGGCCGACCAGGTTCCGCTGACGCAGACCGGGCAGGTCATGGGCACGGCCCAGTACCTCGCCCCGGAGCAGGCCACCGGCCAGACCGCGACCGGTGCCTCAGATATTTACTCGCTCGGCGTCATCGGTTACGAGTGCCTCACGGGGCACCGGCCGTTCTCCGGCGAGTCCCAGATCGCCATCGCGCTGGCCCAGGTCAACGACGCCCCGCCGCCGCTGCCGGAAACCCTGCCCAGGCCGGTCCGCGCGCTCCTGATGTCGATGCTGGCCAAGGACCCGAAGAACCGTCCGGCGGACGCCATCAAACTGGCCGAAGCCTCGGACGCCATCCGCAACGGTGACATCGCGGCAGCGCACGCCGCCGTCCCCGGCATGCTGCTCTACGAGGCGCCGACCGGCCCCATCACCGCCCCGGTGGATGTCCGCACCGCGGCAACCGGTGTCATCGGCACCGAGGACAGGTCGACGTCGGCACTGCCCGTGCTCGGGGCAGCCGGCGCCGGCGCCGCTGCAGGACTCGCAGCGGGAGCCGCGGCGGCCAGCGGCCACGGAGCGCGCAGCGCCCTGTCCCGCGCCGATGCGCTGGCCGCCGAACGGACCTGGACCCCGGAGGAAGAGGACTACGACGACTACGAGCCCGACGAAGAGCCGCGGCGCAAGGGCCGCAGCCCCTGGACGTGGCCGCTGATCGCCCTGATCCTGCTGGTGCTCTTTGCCCTGGTGGGCGTGGTGCTCACGCAGGCCGGGATCCTGTTCCCCTCAACCCCGGCCGCGACCAGCTCAACCACCAAGGCCAGCGTTACCAGCGCCCCGCCCACGTCCCAGAGTCCCAGCCCCACCAGCAGCTCTGCCACACCCACCGTGTCGACCCCGGCTGCCATCAACCTCCTGCCGGACGCGTACAAGGGCCGCCCCTACAACGACGTCCGCGCTGAACTCAACGGCTTGGGTCTGCAGGTCAAGGGCGAGCCGGTCGCGGATCCGTCCGCTCCCGGCACCGTCCTGGACATCAACCCCTCGGGCCCGGTCGAGCCGGGAAGCCTCATCACCGTGAGCTACTCCAAGGGCCCGGAGAAGGCCACCGTTCCCACGCTTCAGCAGGGCGCCAGCGAGGCCTCCGTCCAGCGGGCTATCGAGGGTGCAGGGCTGCGCTGGCAAAAGGGTGATCCGGTTGAGGGCGACGGAACCCAGCAGGAAGGTACTTTTGTGAGCTCCGAACCCGCATCGGGCAAGGAAGTCCCTGCAGGCTCCGTGGTGACCTACCACTTGGCCAAGGCTCCGGCTCCGGCCGACTCTTCCCCCACCCCGAGCGTCAGCCCCAGCAAGTAGGCACCTGTGTCCACGTCGCCCCGCACTCCATCGCACCGTGAGGACAGCAGCCCGGTGTCATCCCGGCGTGTCCTCAGCGGGCGCTATGAGCTGGGTGAGCTGATTGGCCGCGGCGGGATGGCCGACGTCTTCCGCGGGGTCGACACCCGGCTGGGCCGGACGGTGGCGATCAAGCTCCTGCGCCCCGACTTGGCCCGTGACCCCCAGTTCCAGGCCAGGTTCAAGCGTGAAGCCCAGGCCGTCGCCGCGCTGAACCATTCCTCGATCGTCGCCGTCTTCGACACTGGGGACCATGCGGTGCCCGGCGGCCACGACGACAGTGTGCGGGTTCCGTACATCGTGATGGAGTACGTCTCCGGGAAGACCATCCGGGAGCTGATCCGCTCGAAGGATGTCACTATCGACCAGGCCATCGACTTCTCCCTCGGTGTGCTGGCCGCCCTCGATTACAGCCACAAGGCCGGAATTGTGCACCGCGACATCAAGCCGGCCAACGTGATGTTCTGCCCTGGTTCGAACAGCGTGAAGGTGATGGACTTCGGGATTGCCCGGGCCATGGCTGATTCCTCTGCCACGATGACCCAGACGCAGGCCGTGGTGGGCACGGCCCAGTACCTCTCACCGGAACAGGCCCGCGGCGAAACGGTCGACGCGCGCAGCGACCTCTATTCGGCCGGCTGCCTGCTGTACGAGATGCTCACGGGCCGGCCGCCGTTCGTCGGCGACAGCCCGGTCTCCGTCGCGTACCAGCACGTGCGGGAGATCCCGGAGCCCGCGAGCAGCCTTAACCCGGACGTGTCCGAGGCCCTGGACAGCGTGCTGGCCAAGGCCCTGCAAAAGAACCGGGCAGACCGGTTCCAGGACGCCGGCGCGTTCCGGCGCGCGCTCCGGGCAGCCCGCAGCGGCGTCGCCGTCGCCCTGGTTCCCGCCAGTGAGGCACCCACCGATCCCAACAACACAGTGGCCCCCGAGCCGGGGCCCCCCACCGCTGCCTTCGCGCTGACCGGTGCGAGGTTCCTCGACGATGCCCCGTCCGGTCGCATCCCGACCCAGCACGCCGCGGCGGCCGAGGATGCACCGGCCGTCGAGTCCGCGTCCGACGTTCACCTGCAGCCGGAAACGGACAGCTTGGAGCTGAGCTTCCCCGCGGAACGTGAACCCACCCGCCGGCAAAAGACCACGCGGCGGATGTGGACGGCAACGCTGGTGATCTTTACGTTGCTGGTGCTGGCCGGCGGCGGGCTGTGGCTGTACAACATGGTCAACCAGCAGCCGCCACCCGTTGCCAAGGTGGCCGTGCCAGCGGTGGCCTCGCTGACCGAGTCCGAGGCGCTGCAAAAGCTTTACAACGCCGGGTTGAAACCGCAGCTGGAACGCATCCAGCACGAGAAGATCCCGAAGGGCTTCGCCGTAGGCACCGTGCCGTCCGCCGGCAGTTCCCTGGAAACTAACTCGGAGATCACGCTCGACATTTCCGAGGGTCCCAGCGTGATCACCATCCCCGCGGATCTGCCGGGCCGGACGGAGGCTGACGCGCGGGACGAACTGCGCCGAACCGGCCTGACCGGCGCCCCGAAGACCACCCTCAACAACAGCCCGAGCGTCCCGGCGGGCATTGTCATCACCACGAATCCTGCGCCGTCCCAGACGGTGGCCGTGGACAGCACGGTGGAGATCATTGTGTCCACCGGCAAGGTCGCGGTGCCGCAGCTCGTCGGCCTGCCGCGCGCCGAGGCGCAGGCGGCGCTGAAGAAGCTCGGCCTGATTCCTATCTTCAAGGAGACCGAGAACTCACAGGTCCAGCCGGGCAAGGTGACCGCCCAAAGCGATGCCGCCAATACCGCCGTCGAGCAGGGCAAAGCCGTCACCGTCACGGTGGCCAAGGCACCCACGCCCACGCCCACCCCGACGCCGACTCCCACCCCCACGGACACCCCGACGGATGTCACTGAGGGCGTGGGCAAGCTGCTGGGACCTTCCTCCTAGCAGCGCAGGGACGTCAGTGCTGGATGAGCGGGCTCAAGGCCGCCGCCCGCGCGGCCGCACCGTCCATGCCAAGCGATTCCAGCCAGTTGCCCACCATCTGGTAGCCGCCCTCGGTCAGGACCGACTCGGGGTGGAACTGGACTCCGCAGAGCGGCGCCGTTCGGTGTTCCAGCCCCATGACCACGCCGTTTCCAGTCTCCGCGGTGATCTCGAGGATCTCGGGGATACTCTCACGGACGGCCGCGAGGGAGTGGTAGCGCGTTGCGGTGAACGGGGAAGGAAGGCCCTTGAAGACGCTGGTGCCGTGATGCTGGACCAGTGAGGTCTTGCCGTGCATCAGTTCCGGCGCGTGGGTGACGCGCCCGCCGTACGCCTCAGCCAGGGCCTGGTGCCCAAGGCAGACGCCCAGCATCGGCTTGTTGTGGCTGCCGCACCATTTGATGAGTTCGATGCAGACCCCCGCCTCGGCCGGTGCCCCCGGGCCGGGAGAAATCAGCACACCGTCGCGCGCCTCGGCCATCTCGACGACCTCGGCCAGCGTGACGTCGTCGTTGCGGACCACCGTGGTCTCCGCCCCCAGTTCCTGGAGGTAGCCGACCAGGGTATAGACAAAGCTGTCGTAGTTATCCACGACCAGGATCTTGGTTGTACTCATTGCCGTGCTGTACCAATCGTTGAATCAGTGAACGGGCTGAATTGCGCCATCCACGGGAAGAGGAACTGAACCATCAATACCAGTACGCCTGCCAGCAATACCAGCGAGGTCACCACCCGGACCCAGAGTGGGCCGGGCAGCCGCCGGAAAATCCATCCATACATGGGCTACCCACCCGCCAGAGTCCGGGAGACCTGGGCTGCGATGTCCGCGGGCGGGCCGGCCGCAGCGGGCCGCCAACTCTCCAGCAGGGAGTACGCCACAATGCGCTCCTGCGATCCGAAGCGTGGGTTGCAGCTGGTCATGGTCAGGTAGCTGTCCTTGGCTACGGCCCCTGGCTGCGTCGGCACCGGCAGCAGGACGTTGGTAGCTGTGGGAAGGACAATCTCGCTGTTGCGGAAACGGTAGGTGTAATAGCCGTCGCGGGTCTGAACGTAGATCCTGTCTCCCGGAACCAGGGAATCAATGCTGTCCAGCACCGCACCGTGCGTTTGGCGGTGCCCGGCCACCGCGAAGTTGCCGGCCGCGCCGGGCATCGCCGTTCCCTGGTAGTGACCGATTCCCAGGGAATCAAGGACGGCCGGAGTGGTGCCCTGCACGAGCGGGCGCGTGTAGCCGGCTCCGAAGCGGGGCACATAGAGGACACCGATAGTGGCGCCCGGCGCCGGCTCCGCGGCCACCACGGCGCGGTCCGGTCCGTTGGAACCGGCGGAGCCGGTTGGCTTCCCTTGTTGCCCGGGCTTGGCGGGCGTGCCGATCTCGCGGGCAAAATCCCGGACGACGTCGCGCTGCCGGGCATCGGCGTCGAGGTTGGTCCACCAAAGCTGCCACGCCACGAACAGGAGGAGCACGACGCCGGCGGTCAGCATGAGTTCCCCGCCGATCTGCAGTGCCCGCGCCAGCGGACCGCGGCCGGCCTCGGAACCGGCCCGGGCAGGTGCGGCTGCGGGGTCCGCTGTCTCCTGCAACACCGTGGGCTCTCCTTCGGGGCTTTCGCAGCGGGCGCGGGGTATGGCCTGAATTACAGCTAGAATTGGCTGCGATTAGGATTTCCAAGTTGACCAAGAGCGCGTTAACCGCCGGCTGTTCCTCCCAGCAGGATATCAAGCCGTGTCGCCGCTCCTCACCAAGCCCGCCAAGGAGGACCCGTGCCCGAGTCGAAGCCGCGAAAGAGGACTGCCCGCGTAGAGCAGCAGACTTCAGCGACGCAGGCCTACAAGCCCAACCCTGTGTGGTTCAAGCCGGTGATGTTTGGCCTGATGATCATTGGACTGCTGTGGATCATCACGTTCTACATCAGCGAGGGCACCCTCCCGGTCCGGGACTGGGCGTCGTGGAACATCGTTGCCGGGTTCGGCATCGCCATCGTGGGCTTCCTGATGACCACACGCTGGCGTTCCTAATAACTCCATCTATTCGCTTTTCCAGCGGGCCGGCACACCGAGTGTGCCGGCCCGCTGCCGCATCCGGAGCCACTGCGCGGCAGGCGATAATGCTGGAAGGCAACTCTCCAGCGAAGGACGCTTTATGACCCCCGACCTCAGTGGCTGCATCACCGGTGCGGACGGATTGGCCCGCCCCGCCTGGGCGGCGACGGATCCGCTCCTGCGCGACTACTACGACGGCGAATGGGGCCTGCCGGTGCGCGACGAGCAGGGACTCTACGAACGCATCAGCCTCGAGGCTTTTCAGGCCGGCTTGTCCTGGGCAACAATCCTCCGCAAGCGGCCGGCGTTCCGGGCCGCCTTTGCCGACTTCCATCCCGAGACTGTGGCCGCCTTCACCGAGGACGAGGTCGAGCGGCTGCTGCAGGACGCCGGTATCGTCCGGAACCGGCTGAAGATCCGGGCGGCGATCACCAACGCCCGCGCCACCATCGATCTAAGGGCCGACGGCGGCCTGGTTGATTTTGTGTGGGGTTTCCAGCCCGACTTGACACCCGAGCCGACAGCCCTGGACCAGATCCCCACCAGTTCGCCCGAATCCGTTGCGCTCTCGAAAGCCCTGCGCGGCCGCGGCTTCGTCTTTGTAGGACCCACCACCATGTATGCCCTGATGGAAGCCATCGGGATGGTGGATACGCATCTGCTCGACAGCCACCGGAGGGGATCCTCCGGCGTCTGGACTGCCTAGAAGTCATCGCTGACTACGGGCTCAGCGCGTCCACAGCTGTGCAGAACGAAGCCTATAGTTATCCACAGTCTGTTGACAGTTGGTGCGGGATCCAGCTCGGAGTCTGGCATTTGAGGGCCCCCTGCGCCCCGCAGCGAGGAGTTTCGAGCATAACGGCAGGGGAATTACGGCTCTGTAAGTTATTAACAATGTGGATTAACTGTGGATAACCACCGGGCGTGCAGGGATACGAGTCAAAAATGGCCGGTAACGGTCTCCTGGGGACGCTGAACCAGGCAGGGACGGGCATTTCCGGCCCCCGCACACTGACGGGTTCCGGTTATCCACTTAATAACAATCCACTACCCACAACTTATCCACAGGTGGGGATAACCGGCAGCTGGTCGCGGCACGGGTGCCTCCTCCGGGGCCACAACGGCGCTTTCCGGTGCGAAATACTCAGAAGATCAAGTTATTAACACTGTGAACAACGCTGTGAATAACCCGATAGAAATCAGATATATAGACCCCGGGGCCCGATCCGGCGGGCCTGCGCCCGGCAACAGCTCGCAACTCGAGGCGTAAGCCTTGGAAATGCCTTTCCGGGCCACCCTCCGGGTTCATGCCAGTTGTCCACTTAACCACAGGGCCGGGGCGGGAAGTTATCCACAGATGTGGAGAATCTCTCGTGCGGCTGGGGAAATTTGCCCGCTGTGGCTGTCAGATCCGCATCGCCAGCCTGAACTACAGGGATGTAAGTTACCAACAGTGTGGATAACCCCTGTGGAAAAGACGGCTGCGCCGTCCCGCAGGGACTGGCCGGTGATACCGCACGTGGGGTTGCCGGGCTGGCGTGGGGGCGCCGTTTAGCGTACGAAGGGAACCAGAGGGCGGGGCCGAGCGGAGGCGGGAGACGCGGGGCGCCACAACGCAGGGATGCAACGCAGGGCGCTACACCGGAGGGAAACACGACGGGGCGCCACAACGCAGGGCGACACCACGGGGCCGTGCCGTGGGTGGGGAAAGCCGGGCTAGGCCGGGACGGCTGTGGCGGTGGCGTGCAGGGCCGAGGCGACGATCAGCAGGCACAGGACGGCCGTAAGTCCGGCGGCCTGGAACAGGCCACGCAGCCGTCCCCTCGGGACATACGCGATGGCCGCAGCGCACAGGGCTCCGGTGACCAGGCCACCCAGGTGCGCTTGCCAGGCGATCTGCGGGACTACGAATCCGATCACACCGTTGATGGCGATCAGGACCCAAAGCTGCCTCGTGTCCCCGCCGCGGTGGCGCTGGACCACCAGCATCGCCCCGAAGAGGCCGAAGATGGCGCCCGAGGCACCCACCACGCCGGTCAGGTCCTGGCCTGGAACATAGGCCGGTGTCAGCAGGAGGTAGCCGACCGATCCGCCGACTGCGGAGAGAAGATAGACGGCCAGGAAGCGGATGCGCCCGAGAAGGGGTTCCAGCGCCTGTCCGAACATCCACAGCATGTACATGTTGAGCACGATGTGGAGTATGAAGCCTTGCGAGTGCAGGAAAGCGGACGTCAGCATCCGCCAGGGTTCAAAGGCGCCATAGGCCGGGTTGGCGTACGCCGTTGCGAAGGCGAAGTTCTGGTAGATCGCGTCGTTGGGGATGATCCACTGGAGGACGTACACGAGGGCACACACAGCGATGATCCCGAAGGTGGCCAGGGGCCGGCCGACGGCGGCGGCGCCGCCATAGACGGAGCGCGGCGCCGGCGCCGTACGTTTGGTTTCGTTGACACAGTCAACGCACTGGAATCCGACGGCGGCCGCCCGCTGGCAGTCGGGGCACGCAGGGCGCCCGCACCGCTGGCACCGCACGTAGGCGGGCCGGTCCGGGTGCCGGGGGCACACCGGGATCTGCGCGGACGGCTCTGCCGCCGGATATCCGTAGCTCATGGCGTGTGGCTAGAGCTGTTCTACGTCGATGCTGTTGATGACGACGTCCTCGACCGGACGGTCGCCCATCCCGGTGCGGACACCCTCGATGGCGTCGACGACCTTCTTGGAGTCCTCATCCGCGACTTCACCGAAGATGCTGTGCTTGCCCTGCAGCCAGCCGGTGGGGATGGTGGTGATGAAGAACTGGGAGCCGTTGGTGCCGCGGCCCATCTGGATGCCGGCGTTGGCCATGGCGAGCTTGTAGGGCTCGTTGAAGGTGAGTTCGGGGTGGATTTCGTCGTCGAACTTGTAGCCCGGTCCGCCGATGCCACGGCCCAGCGGATCGCCGGCCTGGATCATGAAGTCCTTGATGATGCGGTGGAAGATGGTGCCGTTGTAGAGCGGGGTACCGGTCTTGTCCTCACCGCTCTCCGGGTGCGTCCAGGCCTGCTCGCCCGTGGCCAGTCCGACGAAGTTCTTGACGGTCTTGGGCGCGTGGTTGCCGAAGAGGTTGACGACAATGTCGCCCAGGTTCGTGTGAATGGTTGCTTTTGCAGTTGCGATGGCAGTCATGGCCCTATTCTTCCACGGCAGGGGCAGCCGTACAGGGCCGCGGAGTCAGTTCCGCGCTGGGTGAAATCGGGCCAAAATCCGGCCGGAGAATAGCCGGTGGAGTCCGGGACACGTAGGCTAACTGCAGAACCGTCACATTAATCGGGAGGTAGTTGTGAAGAAAACGGATCGTATGGCCCGTGAGCTGGAGCACTCGGTCAGCAGCGCGGTGGAGAACGCCAGGGACTGGGCCGCCCCGCGGGTCGAGGCGGCAGTCGACTGGGCCGTGCCACGCCTGCAACAGGGCATTGACACCGCTTCCCCCAAGATCCAGGAGGGCCTGAAGTCTGCGGCCCACAACCTGGCCGACGGTGTGGCAACTGTGACCCCCCGCCTTCAGGACGGGCTCGCGCAGCTGGCGCCGAAGATCCACGACGCCGTCGAGAGCGCCACCCCGCGGCTGCACGAAGCGCTGGACAAGGCCACTCCGGTGATCGCCAACGCCCGCGACCGCGTCGTCGTCGAATACCTGCCCAAGCTCTCTGACCAGCTCGGTCAAGCGTCCGACGCCGTCCACCGCACCCTCGAGGGCGCTCCAGCCCACGTGGACGCCGTGGCACAGCGCCTGGTCGATTCCGGTGTGGTCCACAACATCCAGGAACAGGCGCAGTCCGCCGGCCAGCAGCTCAAAGCCGCAGCCGCCGAAGCGAGCCGCGCCGTCTCCGGCGAGATCGCCAAGCCGCAGAAGCCCAAGCACCGCGGTTTCCTCATCTTCGGCGTCATCGCCGCCGCCGTAGCCGCCGGTGTGGCCGCGTGGAAGGCGTCCAAGCCGATCGAGGATCCGTGGAAGACCCCGGCCCCTGTTGCACCGTCAACCCCGGCCCCGGTCCCGGCCACAACCGTCAGCGACGTCAAGGAAGCCGTGAAGGACACCGCCAGCGACGCGGCCTCCGCCACGGTTGCCGCCGCCGACAAGGCCGCCGAAGCTTCGGCGGACGCCGCCGACGCCGTGGCGGGCAAGTCCGAGGACCCCGCGTCCAAGGTTGCCACCGACGCCAAGACCGCGGTCCGCAACATCGCCGCCAGCCTGAACGGCGACGACAAGGCCAAGTAACCGCCGGTCCGCCCGTCGAGCACACGGGGGGCCAAAGGCTGTATTCATGGGAGGGATCCCGCTGCTGGAAGGTTTCAGCGGCGGGGTCCCTCCTTTGCGTTGCCCCGCCGCCCCGCGGCCCGGTCATCGGATCCCCTGAACACTGCAGGTGCTAAATTTGGGGTGATGTCACCCGAACAGCCTCCCGTGGATGCCCTGGACGATGCTGCGCCGCCGCCAGCCGTCTCCATCGTCATCCCGGCGTACAACGAGGAAAGCGTCATACGGCAGTGCCTCATCGCCGCCGTCTACCAGTCCGTGCCGGCCCACGAAATCATCGTTGTGGACAACATGTCCGGGGACCGGACCGCTGAAATCGTCCGGCACATGCAGCTGGAATACCCGGAGAGCCCGATCATCCTGCTCAGCCAGGACAAGGACCAGGGCCTCATTCCCACCCGCAATTTCGGGCTGGACCACGCCACAGGGGAAATCCTGGGCCGGATCGACGCGGATTCGGTGTTGGAGCCGGACTGGGTAGAACAAGTCCAGAAGGCCTTCGCGGACAGCGCCGTCCATGCCGCCACCGGACCCGTCGTGTATTACGACATGCCGATGCGCCGGTTCGGTCTCAAAGCCGACGACAAGATGCGGCAACTGATGCTGAAACTGGCCAAGCACCAGTACCACTTCCTCTTCGGCTCCAACATGGCCCTGCGCCGCTCCGCGTGGGAGACTATCCGGCTCGAAACCTGCCGGGACGAAAAGGATGAGATGCATGAGGACATCGACCTCTCACTGCACCTCGCCGACCACGAGCTCCGGATCCAGTACTGGCCGCAGATGGTCTCCGGTATGTCCGCCCGCCGGCTGGAGGATTCCCCGCGGGACTACCGCTATTACGTGACCCGGTTCGACCGCACCTACAAGGCGCACAACGTCAAGAAAATGGCGTTGAAGGCCCCTATGGTCGTCTTCTTCTCCGTCTACTTCCCGGCCAAGCTGCTGCGCGCCATCCACACGGTGAACACTGCCCAGCCCGCCCGCCGCGGCGGCCAGTAGCCCCCTGCGGCGCGGACCGCCGTCGTCGTTAGTCCGTTCCCAGCTCCGCCAGCCGTGCGGCGTCACGCCGGACCGCGCGGGAGCGCCGCTGGCCGGCGACGACGACGGCGAGCCCCACAAGGATCATCGCCAGCCCCGCATACGTTCCGCCGGGGAGCTTCTCGCCCAGGAACGCTGCGGCGAGCAGGGCGGCGCCGGGGATCTCCAGCAGGATGATCATGGAGACCAACAGCGGGCTCATGGTGGCCAGGAGATGGTTGAAGGCGGTGTGTCCCACCAGCTGCGCGCATACGGTGATCGCCAGGATGCCCAGCCACCCCGTCGCGTCAAAGCCAGCAAGGGGCTGGCCGGTGGAAAGGGCCAGCACGGCCACTAAGGCGGCACACATGCCGTAGCAGAGCGTCGTGTAGACGCCGGTTCCCATGCTCTGCCGGGCCTTGCCGCCGGCCAGGGTATAAATGCCGGCCAGGACCCCTCCGGCGACGGCCAGAAGATCCCCAAGCGCGGCCTGCGGCGAGCTGCCCATGTCGAAGCCGGTGATTGCGACGACGCCGCCGAACGCCAGCCCCAGGCCTGCGAGGACCTGCCACGGGTGCCTGATCCCGCGGAAGAGCTGGAAGACGGCGATCCAGCCCGACTGAAGGCACACCAGGGCCGTTGCGGCTGCTACCGAGGTCAGCTGCAGGGACGTGATGAAGCAGGCAAAGTGCAGTGCAAGGGCCACCGCTGCGGCCAGCGACCAGCGGAATTCGCTGCCGCTGACCCGACCGAACTGGCGGGGCTGCCGGACCAGGACGGGTCCGGCCATGACCACGGCACCGATAGCGTTCCGCCAGAAAGCGATGGCGAGGGCGCTGACGGTCGTGGCGCCGAGGGTCGCTGCGATCAACGGACCGGAGGAGGCAACGCCGAGGACTCCGAGCGCGGCGAGGAAAAAGTTCACGTACCCACAATAGAGGCCAGCAAGGGCGGTCCCGGCTCCGGACAGAGTGGTTACGCGGACCCCGGGGGCGGGAGTAGGTATGAACCTGGCGACAGTGGTTAACGCAGAGGGTCCCGGCCAGCGTTTCCGCTGGCCGGGACCCTTTCCTATGGTGGAGGCACGGGGACTCGAACCCCGAACCCCCTGCTTGCAAAGCAGGTGCGCTACCAATTGCGCCATGCCCCCATAAGAAGCAACCCGTCAATCATACCCCGGCGCCGTCACGCTGTTTCCAGCGTTCCTGCCCCGGGTCCCAGGCTAATCAACCGTATCGGTCGATTTGCTCCAGACTGCCTTTCGGGCTTCGGATTCCTGCACTTTCCTGTAGACCAGGACGCCTGCGATCGTGGCTGCAACAACCAGCAACTTCTTCACATGCACCCCGTTCCGGGCCACTTTTACGTGGACCCTTACAGGAACCAGTACAGGTTCCGTGGGCGTACCAGGACTTGAACCTGGGACCTCTTCGTTATCAGCGAAGCGCTCTAACCGCCTGAGCTATACGCCCCGATGCCTCATCGGGCCGAGATATGACTTTACAGCACATCCCGGCCCGATCTCAAATCGAGGCATTTCCCCGGGGTTTGGCCGGGAAAAGTACGGGTTTTAGTCGTCCGTGAGGGTGACGCCGATGCCGCCCACCAGGGTGGCAGCGATGTTGTACAGGACCGCCGAGAGCATCGACAGGGCTGTCAGCAGCACCACGTTGATCACGGCAATAATCACCGCGAAGGAGGCGACCTGGCCCAGCGACGCGACCTTCTTCAGCTCGAAGCCGCCGCTCTCGGTGCCGGCAAGGGTGCCAAGGAGGCCGTCCACCTGGTCGAAGATGCCCGTGAGGTCCAGGACGGTCCACAGCACGATGGCAGCCACCACGGTCACGATACCCAGCGCCACCGAGAGCAGGAAGGCCATCTTCAGGACGGACCAGGGGTCCACCTTGCTGACCAGGAGGCGTGCGCGGCGGACCTTGGCCTTCGGTGCCGGCTTGACCAGCCCCGGGGCGCCGGGGGCGCCCTGGGCGGGACGCTGACCCTGGGCGGGCGGGCGCTGGCCCGCAGACACCGGACGCTGGCCCGGAGCAACCGGGCGTGCACCGGAGCCGGCGACGTTCGGCCGCTGCTGCGGACGCGACGGCGCGTTCACCCGCGGGGCGGCAGAGGGCTGCCGAGTTCCGGCGGGACCACTGCTGGACTTGGGATATGAGTCGGAATTACTCACGCGTTACCTCCGGTGTTGTCTTCGTCCAGTTCGGCATGGCCTGATGACTCATCTGACTCCGGGGCCGGTACTGATTCTGTCGCTACGGACCCCTCGTGTGATCCGTTATCTGCAGCCAACGTTACGTCATCCTGCCCCGCAGCCGGACTTTCGTCCCCGGTTTCGGCATCGGTTTCGTCCGTCTCGAGGCCGCGTTCGCTGTTCCGCGCCACTGCGATGATGCGGTCATTCTTGTCCGGCTTGGCAAAAATCACGCCCATGGTGTCGCGGCCCTTGGCAGGCACCCCGGTCACCGAGGAACGAACCACCTTGCCGCCTTCCATGACCACCAGGACTTCATCCTCTTCCTGGACAATCAGGGCACCAACGAGGTGTCCGCGCTCTTCCTGGTACTTCCCGACCTTGATGCCGAGGCCGCCACGGCCCTGGAGGCGGTATTCCTCCACGGCGGTCCGCTTGGCGAACCCGCCTTCGGTGACGATGAAGACGAAGGAACCGTCCTGCACGACGTCGGCCGCCAGCAGTTCATCGTCCTCGCGGAACTTCATGCCGGTTACACCGGACGTGGCCCGGCCCATCGGGCGCAGGGCATCGTCGGTGGCGGTGAAGCGGATGGACTGTCCCTTTCGGGAGACCAGCATAAGATCGTCGGTTTCGGAGACCAGCTGGGCGGAGACCAGCTCGTCCTCATCGCGCAGGTTGATGGCAATGACGCCGGCGGACCGGTTGGTGTCGTAGTCCTCCAGCCGGGTCTTCTTGACCAGGCCGCGTTTGGTAGCGAGGACCAGATACGGCGCGTGCGCGTAGTCGCGCAGGTCCAGCACCTGGGCAATGTGCTCGTCGGGCTGGAAGGCGAGCAGGTTTGCCACGTGCTGGCCCTTGGCGTCCCGCGCTGCTTCGACAAGCTCGTACGCCTTGGCGCGGTAGACCCGGCCCAGGTTGGTGAAGAACAGGAGCCAGTGGTGGGTGGTGGTCACAAAGAAGTGCTCCACGACGTCGTCGCCGCGCAACTGCGCACCCTTGATGCCCTTGCCGCCGCGCTGCTGTGAGCGGTAGTTGTCGCTGCGTGTCCGCTTGACGTAGCCGCCGCGGGTGATGGTGACAACCATCTCCTCTTCGGGGATCAGGTCTTCGATGGACATGTCGCCGTCGAAGCCCATCAGCACCTTGGTGCGGCGGTCATCGCCGTGCTTGGCGACGATCTCGCCGAGCTCGGTGCTGATGATCTCGCGCTGGCGTGCCTCGGAGGCCAGGATGGCGTTGTACTCGGTGATCAGGGCTTCGAGTTCGGCATGCTTGTCCTGGATCTTCTGGCGTTCCAGGGCGGCGAGCCGGCGCAGCTGCATGTCCAGGATCGCGATGGCCTGAACCTCGTCGATCTCGAGGAGCTCCATGAGCCCGTCGCGGGCCGCCTGGGTGGTGTTGGAGGCGCGGATCAGGGCGATGACCTCATCGAGCGCGTCCAGCGCCTTGAGGAGTGCCCGCAGGATGTGCGCTTCCTCCTCGGCCTTCCGCAGCCGGTACCGCGTGCGGCGGGCAATAACGTCCATCTGGTGCGTGACCCAGTGCCGGATGAACGCGTCGAGGCTCAGCGTGCGTGGCACGCCGTCGACGATCGCCAGCATGTTGGCGGCGAAGTTGTCCTGCAGCTGGGTGTGCTTGTAGAGGTTGTTCAGCACCACCTTGGCCACGGCGTCGCGCTTGAGCACGATCACCAGGCGCTGGCCGGTGCGGCCCGAGGTCTCGTCGCGGAGGTCGGCGATGCCGGAGATCTTGCCGTCCTTGACCAGTTCGGCGATCTTGATGGCCAGGTTGTCCGGGTTGGCCTGGTAGGGCAGCTCGGTGACCACCAGGCACGTGCGGCCCTGGAGTTCCTCAACGTTGACCACAGCGCGCATCGTGATGGAGCCACGGCCGGTCCGGTAGGCATCCTCGATGCCCTTGTGGCCCAGGATGGTGGCGCCGGTCGGGAAGTCGGGTCCCTTGATGCGCTGGATGAGTTCCTCGAGGAGTTCCTCGCGGGTGGCGGTCGGGTTGGCCAGGTACCACTGCACACCGTCCGCAACCTCGCGGAGGTTGTGCGGCGGGATGTTGGTGGCCATGCCGACGGCGATGCCGGAAGAACCATTCACCAGGAGGTTCGGGAACCGCGCCGGCAGGATGGTGGGTTCCTGGTTCTTGCCGTCGTAGTTGTCCTGGAAATCGACGGTTTCCTCGTCGATGTCCCGGACCATTTCCATGGCCAGCGGGGCCATTTTCGTTTCGGTGTACCGCGGGGCGGCGGCGCCGTCGTTGCCGGGCGAGCCGAAGTTGCCCTGGCCGAGCGCCAGCGGGTAGCGCATGGTCCAGTCCTGGATCAGGCGGACCAGGGCGTCGTAGATCGCGGTGTCGCCGTGGGGGTGGTACTGGCCCATGACCTCGCCGACGACGCGTGCGCACTTGTTGAAGGAGCGCTCGGGACGGTAGCCGCCGTCGAACATCGCGTAGAGCACGCGGCGGTGGACGGGCTTGAGGCCGTCGCGGACGTCCGGCAGGGCACGTCCGACGATGACTGCCATGGCGTAGTCCAGGTAGGACCGCTGCATTTCGGTCTGCAGGTCCACCTGCTCGACGCGGTCGGTCAGCACATCGGTGTCAAGAACGTTGCCTTCGAGTACGGGCTCCGCGCCTGATTCGGCGGGGACCTCGGGGGTTTCGTCACTCATAGTCTATATTTTCCGTTTCAGGTATATATCGGTTCTGGAATATGCAGGGCCGCAGCCGCTAGATATCGAGGAACCGAACGTCCTTGGCGTTCTGCTGAATGAAGTTTCGGCGGGATTCAACGTCTTCGCCCATCAGGACGGAGAAGGTCTGGTCCGCCGCGAGGGCGTCGTCCATGGTGACCTGCAGGAGGGTCCGGTGGTCCGGGTCCATGGTGGTGTCCCAGAGTTCCGTGTAGTCCATCTCGCCCAGGCCCTTGTAGCGCTGGATGCCGTTATCCTTGGGGATACGGCGGCCGGCGGCCTGGCCGGAGACGAGTTTCGCGTCGCGTTCCCGGTCGCTGTAGACGTAGTCGTGCGGTGCGTTCGACCACTTGATCCGGTACAGCGGCGGCTGCGCAAGGTACACGTAACCGTTTTCAATCAGCGGGCGCATGTAGCGGAACAGGAGCGTCATAAGCAGGGTGGTGATGTGCTGGCCGTCGACGTCGGCGTCGGCCATCAAGACGATCTTGTGGTAGCGCAGCTTGGCGAGGTCGAAGTCCTCGCCGATGCCGGTGCCGAAGGCCGTGATCATGGACTGGACCTCGGCGTTGCCCAGGGCTTTGTCCAGCCGGGCGCGTTCGACATTCAGGATCTTGCCGCGCAGCGGGAGGATCGCCTGGGTTTCGGGATTGCGGCCGCGCTTCGCGGAACCACCGGCCGAGTCACCCTCCACGAGGTAGACCTCGCACTTCTGCGGGTCCTTGGAGGAGCAGTCGGAAAGCTTTCCGGGCATACCGAACGATTCCAGCGGGCTCTTGCGGCGGGCGTTGTCCCGGGCTTTGCGGGCGGCCATGCGGGCCTGGGCTGCGGAAATGGCCTTCCGGATCACGTCGCGGGCAGGCCCCGGGTTGCGTTCCAGCCAGTCGCCCAGCCCGTCGGTGACTACGCGCTGGACGAAGCCCTTGACCTCGGAATTCCCAAGCTTGGTCTTGGTCTGGCCCTCGAACTGCGGTTCGGACAGCTTGACCGAGATGACGGCCGTCAGGCCCTCGCGGATGTCGTCACCGGTGAGGTTGTCATCCTTTTCCTTGATGATGCTCTTCTCCCGCGCGTAGCGGTTGATGAGCGAGGTCATCGCGGCCCGGAAGCCCTCTTCGTGGGTGCCGCCCTCGTGGGTGTTGATGGTGTTGGCGTAGGTGTGGACGCTTTCGGAGTACGCGTTGGTCCACTGCATCGCCATTTCCAGCGCAATGTGCCGTTCCGTGTCCTCGGTTTCGAAGGCAATGACGTCCTCGTGGACAACGTCCACCTTCTTGCCGGAGTTCAGGTGCTTGACGTAGTCCAGCAGGCCGTCGTCGTACTGGTAGACCACGGTGTGGAATTCAGCGGGGACTTCGCCTTCGGTCTCGACGACGTCGAGATCCAGGTCATCATCTTCGGCGGGCTCTGAAGCCGCCTGGCGTTCGTCGGTCAGCGTAATGCGCAGGCCCTTGTTCAGGAACGCCATCTGCTGGAAGCGCGCGCGCAGCGTCTCGAAGTCGAAGTCGGTGGTCTCGAAGATGCTGGCGTCCGGGTAGAACGTCTGGGTGGTGCCGGTTTCGGAAGTCTCTTCGCCCTGGACCAGGCTGCCCTGGGGCTTGCCGCCGTCGGCGAAGGACATCCGCCAGACGTGGCCTTGCCGGCGGACCTCGGTTTCCACGCGGCTGGAGAGGGCGTTGACAACGGAGATGCCGACGCCGTGCAGGCCGCCGGAGACCGCGTACCCGCCGCCGCCGAACTTTCCACCGGCGTGCAGGATGGTCATGACCACTTCCACCGTCGGTTTGTGCTCGGTGGGGTGCATGTCCACGGGGATGCCGCGGCCGTTGTCCACGACCTTGACGCCGCCGTCGGCCTGCAGAACGATCTCGATGTGCGTGCAGTAGCCGGCCAGCGCCTCATCGACGGAGTTGTCCACCACTTCGTAGACCAGGTGGTGCAGGCCGCGGGGACCCGTGGAGCCGATGTACATACCCGGGCGTTTGCGGACGGCTTCGAGGCCCTCGAGCACCGTGATGTCGCTGGCACCATATTCGCGGGGTTTCACTGCCTCCCCGGCTGTTTCCACCGCCGCACCTTCGGCTGGATCCGCTGCCGGGAAATCATTACTGTCGTTAGCCACAGGCGCTTTCGACTCCTCTATGTTCGTTGAAGGCCGGCCGTCCCGTTCCCGAAGGAACGTGGCCGCCAACAGGCACGTCGCTGCACCCCGGCTGCTGTCCCCGGCCGAGTCCGTCCGCACACAAAAAATGCGTCGGAAACGAACTCAGTCGACGTTTCACCGGCGCCCAGTTATCTACCACGATTCTACCGTGTTATAGGACGGAAACCCGCATTCTGGAGGCCCAAACGGCGGTCTAAATGCCGCTGAGAGGCCGCTCGTTCCCCCTGCACGCGCCCAGGGGTACTCCTGCTGGGTGCCTATACGAGTCCGGGGCCTCAAAGCGCCCTACACGGCGTTAGGGCATTTTTCAATAGTTTTGGAAGAAGTGCTTCATACCCGGAGGGCCGGGCGTGGTTATCCGTAGGTGTCGCGCGGGCCGCGGCCGTTGACGGTGCGGGCACCTTTTCGCCAGCTGGGGGCCGCCGGGCCGAGCACCTGGATGTTGGTCACCACGCCCTCGCCCAGTTCCAGGCGGAACTTTTCCAGCAGGCTCAGGCTCAGGAGCCGAAGCTGCGTGGCCCACGCCGTGGAATCGCAGCGGACGTGCAGTGTGGTGTCCGTAAAGCTCTCGGGGATGCAGTGGGCTGAAATTTCGGGCCCCACCAGGGCTGGCCACTGGGCCATTACCGATCCCACGGCCACTGGCGATGACCAGCCGCGCTCGGCGACGAGCCGTCCCACGACCTTCCCGAGTCCCAGGGGATCCCGTCCCGTGCCGTGGAACTGGCTGAATCCGCGGGTGCCGCCGCGTGCGGGTTTTTGGGTAGTTCCCGGCCGCGGGGGCGCTTTCCGGCGGATTTCGCCGCGGGCTGCCGCAGCGTCCCGCATGCGGTTCAGAGCCGATTGGGCAGCATCAATTTCGTCAGGATCCCGGCCCGGCTGCAGGCCGCCGTCGGTGTCCTTATTCATCGGTTGTCCGGCTCATCGATTCCTCCGGGAATGACCTTGACCCGCCGCCCGGCCAGTTCCGCCGGGATGTCGTCCTCGACGGCGGCGGTCACGAGGACCTGTTCCGCGCCGGATACTATGGCGGCCAGTTTACGCCGCCGCTGGACATCAAGCTCGGCAAAAACGTCATCGAGGATCAGGATCGGCGCGGACCCGCCGGTGCGGGAGTCATCCAGCATGACGTAGTAGGAGGCCAGGCGGAGCGACAGGCACATGGACCAGGTCTCACCGTGGGAGGCATAGCCCTTGGCCGGCGCCTGGCCCAGGATCAGTTCGAGTTCGTCGCGGTGCGGGCCCACCAGGGAAATTCCGCGTTCGAGTTCCCTGCGCCGCGACGCCGCGAAGGCCTTGATATACCGATCCGTCAGCTCCTCCACGCTGAGGGTACGGAGATCCTCCACCCCCTCGGGCGGCACGGTGCCCGACGCCGGACCGGCGGATTCGTCGTCGTCGGACATGCCCTGGAGGGTGGAACGGTACACCGCGCCGGCGGCCTTGGAGCCGTCCGTGAGCTGCGCGTACGCGTTTTTCAGGTGCGGCTGGAGCAATTCCACAAGCTCGAGCCTGGCGTGCAGCAGTTCCGCCCCGGCCCGTGCCATGTGCTGGTCCCACACATCCAGTGTTGCTTCATGTCCCGCGGTGAATTTGCCGGCACGGCCGGATTTGAGCAACGCGTTGCGCTGTTTGAGCACCCGGTCGTAGTCACTGCGGGTGGCGGCGTGCCGCGGGATAAGACTGACCAGCAGTTCATCGAGGAACCTGCGCCGGTTGGACGGATCCCCTTTGACCAGAGCCAGATCCTCAGGGGCGAAAAGGACCGTCTGGCAGATACCCAGAATGTCCCGGGCGCGGACCGGGTTGCTGCGGTTGATCCGGGCCCGGTTGGGACGTCCGCCGTTGATTTCCAGTTCCAGTACCGTCGGCTGGCCGGCGCGGACCAGCCTGGCCCGAATCATCGCCCGTTCGGTGCCGAAACGCAGCAGCGGAGCGTCGGTACTGACCCGGTGGGAGCTGAGGGTGGCGAGGTAGCCGATCGCTTCCATCAGGTTGGTCTTCCCGATGCCGTTGGAACCCACAAGGACCGTCGCGCCCGGGGACAGGCTGAGGTCCACCTGGGCGTAACTGCGGAAATCCGTCAGCGAAAGGTGTTCTAGGTACACGCCGTTTTCAGGATTCCGGTGATTATTTGGCCGGGCGCGTGGCGTGCCCGCCGAACTGGTGGCGCAGTGCCGAGACCATCTTCATGGCCGGTGAACTGTCCTCGCGGGAAGCGAAGCGCGCAAACAGAGCCGCCGTGATAGCCGGTGCCGGGACAGCGTTGGCGATTGCTTCTTCCACGGTCCAGCGTCCTTCGCCGGAGTCCTCGACATAGTCGTCGATGGTTTCCAGGCCCGGATCCTCGTCCAGTGCCTTGACCATCAGGTCCAGCAGCCAGGACCGGACGACCGTACCCTTCTGCCAGGCCCGGAAAGTGCCGGGCAGGTCGGTGACGATGTCTTTGGCGGCGAGCAGTTCGTAGCCTTCGGCGTAGGCCTGCATCAGGCCGTATTCGATGCCGTTGTGCACCATCTTCGCGTAGTGCCCGGCGCCGACGCCGCCCACGTGGACAAAGCTGTCGGCGCGTTCGCCTTCGGGGCGGAGCGCGTCAAAGACCGGCAGGGCACGCTCGATATCTACCGCGTCACCGCCGGCCATCAGGCCGTAGCCGTTTTGCAGGCCCCAGACGCCGCCGGATACGCCGCAGTCAGCGAAACGGATCCCCTTGGCAGCCAGCGCGGCGCCGTGCTTCTGGTCTTCCGTGAACCGGGAGTTGCCCCCGTCGATCACGAGGTCGCCGGCGTCGAGCTTGTTGCCGAGCTCGGTGATGACGGCGTCGGTGATGTCCCCGGAGGGCACCATGACCCACACCAGGCGGGGTGCCGGCAGGGCGGCAATCAGGTCTTCGACGGTGGCGACGTCGGTGACATCAGGATTGCGGTCGAAACCCGTGACCTGGATGCCGCCCTGGCGCAGCCGCTCGCGCATGTTGTTGCCCATTTTTCCAAGGCCGATTAGTCCGATGTGCACGGTGTGAACTCTTTTCTGCGCTGGTGGTGCGGGTGGGCGAAGAATCGCGCCCTAGTTGGGAAGGCGGACCGGCATGACCAGGTAGCGGTAGTCATCCTGGTCCTCACCGTCGGCGTCCTGCTGGGCGGTGATCATCGCCGGCTTGGGAGCGGTGGTGAAGGAGAACCGCACGAACTTGGTCTCGATGACGCTCAGGCCCTCGATCAGGTAGTGCGGATTGAACGCAACCGTGATTTCTTCCCCGGTCAGCTGCGCTTCAAGTTCTTCGGATGCCTGCGCGTCCTCGCCGGTGCCGGCGTCAAGGTGCAGCTGGCCCTCGGTGAAGGCCAGGCGCACCGGGGTGTTGCGTTCAGCCACCAGCGAGACACGGCGGACAGCCTCCACCAGCTCCTGGGTCTGGACGGTGGCGTGGATCGGCGTGGAATCCGGGAACAGCGACCGGATTTTCGGGTAGTCCCCGTCCACGAGCAGCGACGTGGTGGTGCGGCCGCCGCTTTCGAAGCCGATCAGCCGGCTGTCATCGTCGGCCAGCGCGAGGTTGATATCCCCGCTGCCGCCCAAGGTCTTGGCGACCTCGTTGAGTGTCTTGGCCTTCACCAGCGCGCTGGTGGAAATCCCCGGCGTAGCCGGCTTCCACGGAACCTCGCGCATGGCGAGGCGGTAGCGGTCGGTGGCCAGCAACGTGATGAGATCGTCCTCGATCTCCATCCGGACACCGGTGAGGATCGGCAGGGTGTCGTCCTTGCTGGCGGCGATGATCACCTGGGAAACGGCCTGGGCGAAAGAGTCGCCGGGCACGGTACCGCTGATCGGCGGCAGGGCCGGCAGCGGCGGGTATTCGGTCTCGGGCATGGTTGCCAGGTGGAAGCTGCTTCGCCGGCAGGTGAGGGTGACTTTGTTGCCGTCGGTCTCAATTTCCACCGGGGCGGAGGGCAGGCTGCGGCAAATGTCGGCCAGCAGGCGGCCGGAAACCAGGATGGTGCCCTCGGTGGTGATGTCGGCGGGAATTTCCAGGCGGGCCGAGGTTTCGTAGTCAAAGCTCGAAAGGCTGACAGTGCCGGCCTCAGCTTTGAGGAGCAGACCGGAAAGCACGGGAACAGGCGGCCGCGGAGACAACGACCGGGCGGTCCAGGTCACGGCTTCGGCCAGGACGTCCCGTTCGACTCTGAACTTCACGGAAGGGTGCCGCCTTTCATTGCTGCTGACATCGCTAATAAATCACTGGGCCATTGCGGCTCCGGGCGTGGTGCCCGATCCGTCAAAAGGCAAGTGCATGCACCCCGGACGCACTGCTTCCGCTTCCCGCTGCCGGGCTGCGAATGACAAAGAGTGTCCGGGACGGACGCACTGCAGACAGCTTAGCCCCAACATCGGAGTTCTCCCATCCCCGGGTTACACCAGTGTGGTTCCCGGCCAGGCCGGAGCGGGTTGGTTCAGGAGAGTCCGGGGTGGGGCGAGGTCGGTCGGGAAGAAACTGTTGTTTGAGGGAATTTCATTTTCTTGGGATTAGTAGTGTTAATAACTGCTGTGGAAACTGTGGATAACCCGGTCTGGACGCTGGGATCCGCGGTTAAGCCCTGTTCATGGACTGTGGGTGGAGCAGGTTTTAAACAGGGTGTGGATGGGGACAACATTTTTGGCCGTTTCGCCGATCCACAGGCGGCTTAAGGGTTTTAAGCCCATTAAGGCCGGTTGTCCCCTTAACTATCCACAGGGTTGTCCACAGCCCCCTGTTAATAAGGTAAGAGTGCGCGACGCCGAAGCTCAGGAATTGCGCTGCTGCTGCTTGATCCGGTTGGTCAGTTCCGTCACCTGGTTGTAGATCACTCGGCGCTCGGCCATCAGTTCGCGGATCTTCCGGTCTGCGTGGATCACCGTGGTGTGGTCGCGGCCGCCGAGCTCCTGGCCGATCTTCGGCAGCGACATGTCCGTGAGCTCCCGGCAGAGGTACATCGCGATCTGCCGGGCGGTCACCAGGGTCCGGGTGCGGGACTTGCTGCAGAGCTCTTCCATGCTGAGCTTGAAGTAGTCGGCCGTCTGGGTCAGGATCTGGGCCGACGTGATCTCCTGGGCGCCGTCGTCGGTGATGAGGTCCTTGAGCACCATCTCGGCGAGGGCCACGTCCACCGGCTGCCGGTTCAGGCTGGCGAAGGCCGTGACGCGAATCAGGGCTCCTTCGAGTTCGCGGATGTTGCTGGCGATCTTCGACGCGATGTACTCCAGGGCGTCGTCGGGGGCCGAGAGCCCTTCGCTGAGGGCCTTCTTGCGGAGGATCGCGATACGGGTTTCCAGTTCCGGGGGTTGGATGTCGGTCAGCAGGCCCCACTCGAAGCGGGACTTCATGCGGTCCTCGAAGCCTGCGAGCAGCTTGGGCGGCTGATCCGAGGTGATGACAACCTGCTTGTTGTTGTTGTGCAGGGCGTTGAAGGTGTGGAAGAACTCCTCCAGGGTCCGGTCTTTGCCGGCAAGGAACTGGATGTCGTCGATGAGCAGGACATCCACGTTGCGGTAGGTCGTTTTGAAGCTGGTGCCCTCGTCATCACGTATCGAGTTGATGAAGTCGTTGGTGAATTCCTCGGAGTTCACGTAGCGGACCCGGATGCCGCTGTAGAGCCGGCGGGCGTAGTGGCCGATCGCGTGCAGCAGGTGGGTTTTGCCCAGTCCCGAGTCGCCGTAGATGAACAGCGGGTTGTAGGCCTTGGCAGGTGCTTCGGCGACGGCGACGGCGGCCGCGTGTGCGAACCGGTTGGAGGACCCGATCACGAAGGTGTCGAAGACGTACTTCGGGTTTAGCCGGCCGAACTCGTGTGACGTGCTCGGCAGCATCGGCTGCGGCTTCAGTTCCACCATGGGGTCGGCAGCAAGGGCGAGCTCGGCGGCAGGCTCGGGTTCAACATGCAGAGGCACCAGGTCCGTGTCCACGTCGATGGCGCAGCGGATCTCGTCGGAGAAGACGTCACGCAGGGCGTCGTCGAGGGCTTCCTTGACCTGGGTCTGGAGTACCTCGCGTGTGAGTTCGTTGGGAACGGCCACCAGCAGGGTGGAACCGATGAGGCCCTGGGCCTGGGCCAGGATCACGAAGCCGCGCTGCCGGGGCGAGACCCGGTGGTCGTTCTCCAGGAGGCTGACCACCCTGCGCCAGGAACTTCCGACGGTGTTTGCGTGGTTGGCTTCGTCTACCGTCATCAATCAGTTCCTCAAACCTTGCTTGCCTGCGTTACGTGCACCTACATGCCCCGGGCCAGGCGGCTGGCCCCGGCTTAATCCACAGGGTTGTGCACAGTCCGTGGATAATCGGCTACTCGGACACTCTAGGGGATCAAAAGACTAGAAGATAGCTGGGCTCAGGCCTGTGGATAATTACACGCGTGTGGTTCCAAAACCGGGGGCGTGACGTAGTTCATCCACAGCCCGGCCATGCGGTTAACCACAGCTGGGGACAGGCCTGCCGGTGGCCGCCGGTTTGACTCCGGGGGCGTTTTTCCCCTAACGTTGTGAAGTCCTTTGTGTCCGCTTTTCGCCTCTTAGAAGCGCTCCCCGACGCCTTGCGTCTTGCGAGCCGGGGGTAGCGGCACATACAAAACTTAGCGTCGGCCAGTTCTTCCCCTTTTTTTGATCGGGTGGGCGCACCTTTGATCCACTGGAGTAACTAACGTGAGCAAGCGGACTTTTCAGCCGAATAACCGCCGTCGAGCCAAGAAGCACGGCTTCCGCCTTCGTATGCGTACCCGTGCCGGCCGCGCCATCCTGGCAGCCCGCCGTGGCAAGGGCCGCACCGAGCTGTCGGCATAAATACCTGACTCATCGGTCACCATCCCTATGCGAGTTGAACGGTGCTAGCCACCCGGAACCGTCTGAGGACCCCTACCGATTTTTCAACAACTGTACGTTCCGGCGTCCGCAATGGACGCCGGAACTTAGTGTTATATACGGCAGCTCTCGCTGCCAATGAGCCAAGCCGCATCGGTTTCATCGTTTCCAAGAGTGTTGGGAACGCTGTTGTCAGGAACCTCGTTAAGAGGAGACTGAGAGAAGCTGGCGCTTTGTCGCTGCAGAACTATCCCAGCGGGTTCGCTATCGTGGTCCGGGCACTGCCCGCCTCGGCAGCTGCCGGCTGGGACGCTCTGTTGGCTGACTATAACGTCGCTTTGGAAACAACCATGAAACGCTTGGGCAGCCGCTTTTCACCGGCCGCTTCTACAGTTTCTTACGAGAGAACACAGGAAGGGACCCCGCGTGCGTAACTCAACTGCCGCCGTCGTCCCTGTTCCTCGATCCCGCATCCAAACCGCGGCCCTCTGGCTGGTCAGGTCCCTGTGGAAGCTACCGCGGAACATCCTGATCCTCCTGCTGATGGCCTACCGCAAGGTGGTCTCTCCGCTGTACGGACAGGTTTGCCGCTTCTTCCCCAGCTGCTCGGCCTATGCGCTTGAAGCAGTCACGGTGCACGGCGCCGTCAAGGGAAGCTGGCTTGCCGCGAAGCGCCTGGCACGATGCCACCCATGGAATTCCGGCGGAGTGGACCATGTCCCCGCCGGGCACCGGGAGTGGCCCGACGGCCACACCCCCAGAATTGTTGTGCTGAACAACCCGGACCAATACCTGGTTGTTCAGTCTGATGGAGAAGGCCGCTCGGCGGCCTGACGAGTAGGGATATCGTATGGACTTCTTTGGCACGATCATGGCCCCGTTCAAGTGGCTTGTTTCAATCATCATGATTGGATTCCACGACGGACTGAGCACCATCGGCATGCCGGCGGCGAACGGCTGGACCTGGACCCTGTCCATCATCGGGCTCGTCCTTGTGATCCGGGCCGCGTTGATCCCCGTCTTCGTCAAGCAGATCAAGGCCCAGCGTGGCATGCAGTTGCTGCAGCCGGACCTGAAGAAGCTGCAGGAGAAGTACAAGGGCAAAACGGACCAGCTGTCCCGCCAGGCCATGGCCCAGGAACAGATGGCCATGTACAAGAAGCATGGCACCAACCCCTTCTCGGCCTGCCTGCCGATGCTCATCCAGATGCCGTTCTTCTTCGCGCTGTTCCAGGTTCTTTCCGGGATTTCGGCGGCCAAAGACCAGGGTGCCGGCATTGGCGCCATGAGCCACGAGCAAGTGGTGGAATTCGATGCTTCCAGCATCTTCGGCGCCCCGTTGTCTGCGGCCCTGCTCCACGGTGGATCCGGCAACGTCGCCGTTGTGGTGCTCTCGGTCGTGATGATCCTGGCCATGACGGCCTCGCAGTTCATCACCCAGAAGCAGATCATGGCCAAGAACATGTCCGAAGAAGCCATGGCCAGCCCCTTTATGCGCCAGCAGAAGATGATGCTCTACATCCTGCCGCTCGTCTTCGGCATCGGCGGCATCAACTTTCCCATCGGTGTCCTGATCTACTGGACCACCACGAACCTGTGGACCATGGGCCAGCAGTTCTTCGTCATTCGCCGGATGCCGACGCCGGGATCCCCTGCCGCTAAGGCCCTGGCCGAACGCCGGGCCGCGAAGGGTCTGCCGTCCCTGCCCCTGATGGGTGCCAAGAAGGCCGACGCCGAAGCCGAGGCGGCTGCTGCCGCTGCCGCCGTTGCCGCCAAGAGCCAGCGCGTACAGCCCCAGCGCAAGAACAGGAAGAGGAAGTAATGTCTGCCGAGAGCACTGAACACGCTATTTCCGCCGAAACCCCTGCGCAGGATGACCTTCACGAGGTCGCTGCCGGGGAGGCCGGAACCTCCGACAACCCTGCCGCGTCAGCGAAGGGAAGCTCGGCCAGCCGCCTCGAGGAAGAGGGCGACGTCGCCGCGGATTACCTCGAAGAGCTGCTGGACATCGCTGATATCGACGGCGACATCGACATCGAGGTGCGCAACGGCCGCACCTACATCTCCATCGTGGCGGAAGACGACGCCGCAGGCCTCGAGAACCTGGTTGGCCGCGACGGTGAGGTACTTGAAGCCCTCCAGGAGCTGACCCGCCTGGCCGTCCTGTCCGCTACGGAAAACCGCTCCCGCCTGGTGCTGGACATCAACGGCTACCGTGCCGATCGTGCCGGTGATCTGCAGAAGATCGCGGAGGATGCCATCGCATCGGTCAAGGAGTCGGGCAAGGCTGTAGCACTGGCACCCATGAGTGCTTACGAGCGCAAGATTGTGCACGATGCTGTCGCCGATCTCGGGTTTGTCAGTGAATCCGAAGGCGAAGGTGCCGGCCGGCACATCGTTGTTTCCGCAGACTGATTCGCGGGACAGGTTAATGGTGGAAATTACCGCAGCCGAACTTAAGGCTGCCGAAGCAATTTTTGGTGACCGGCTGGACCTGGCCAAGCGCTATGTGGAGCATCTGGCGACGTCAGGCACCGAGCGTGGCCTGATCGGGCCCCGCGAGGTACCCCGCCTGTGGAGCCGGCACGTCCTCAACTGCGCCGTCATCGAACGTGAGATCGCGCATGGCAGCCACGTTGCCGACGTCGGCAGCGGCGCCGGGCTTCCCGGACTCTGCCTGGCAATTGCCCGCCCGGACCTGGAGCTGACACTGATCGAACCGCTCGAGCGGCGGGTCATCTGGCTCCAGGAAGTAGTGGATGACCTCGGCCTGGACAACGTCACCGTGATGCGAACCCGGGCTGAACTGGCCGTGGGCCAGGTGAGCGCCGACGTCGTGACTGCGCGGGCTGTTTCAGCCCTCTCAAACCTCGCCGGATTGACCATTCCCCTGCTTGGCGGGAAGGGTGAGGTAGTGGCCATCAAGGGCCGGAGCGCCGGCGAAGAAATTGAGAAAGCCGCTAAAACCATCCGGAAACTTGGCGGCGTGGAGACCTCCGTGGTGGTTGTCGGCGACGACCTTCTCGAAGAACCCACAACGGTGGTCAGAATCGTTGTAAACAAGCCTCGAAAGATTGCGTAGCACCAGCCCGGTGCCCTCGGACTCGAAGGGGAAGAGGTTAGGCTAGTAACCGGCAGCAACAGCCGAATGAGAGCGAGAGTGTCAAGTGAGCAGTAGCGAAGCCTCCACACAGCGGATTCCCCCGTTTGTGTCACTGGGGTCAGCACGGGTCCTTTCCGCGCCCGCAGTCGCTCACAATATCTCCTCCAAGCAACCCGCATCGGTTGCTGAAGTAGCCACCTCCACCGGAGTTTCACGTGAAACTTCAACGTCCTCCGGCCGCAACGTACTGGACTCCATCGACGATTCCAGCCCCATCGCCCGCGAACTCGCGCACGAAAACAAGCGTCGCGAGCGGCTCCTGGGACGCGAATTGCCCAAGCCCGAGAAGACCCGCATCTTTACCGTCTCCAACCAGAAGGGCGGCGTCGGCAAGACCACCACTACGGTGAACATTGCCGCAGCCCTGGCCGCGGCGGGCCTCAACGTACTGGTCATCGACATCGACCCGCAGGGAAACGCCTCCACCGCGCTTGGCATCGAACACCACGCCGACGTTGACAGCATCTACGACGTCCTCATCAACGACGTTCCCCTGCAGGACGTCGTGGCCCCATGCCCGGACATTGCGAAGCTGATCTGCGCTCCGGCGACAATCCACCTGGCCGGGGCCGAAATTGAGCTGGTCAGCCTGGTTGCCCGCGAACAGCGCCTGCGCCGTGCCATTGACGTCTACGCCAAGGAGCGCGCCAAGAACGGCGAGGAGCGGCTGGACTACATCTTCATCGACTGCCCGCCCAGCCTGGGACTGCTGACGGTGAACGCATTCTGTGCAGCCGGCGAGGTACTCATTCCCATCCAGTGCGAATACTACGCGCTGGAGGGCCTGAGCCAGCTCCTCAAGAACATCGAAATGATCCAGAAGCATCTCAACGCGGATCTGGTGGTATCCACCATCCTGCTGACGATGTACGACGGACGCACTAACCTCGCAGCCCAGGTGGCAGCTGAGGTCCGCGAACACTTCCCTGATCAGGTCCTTGGTGCAGTGGTCCCCCGTTCGGTCCGGATTTCCGAGGCACCGAGCTACCAGCAGACCGTCATGACCTATGATCCTTCCTCCAGCGGCGCCCTTTCCTATCTGGAAGCCGCAGCGGAAATTGCTGAACGTTAGAATCTTCTCAACAATTGCACTAGCCAGAGCCGGGGGATGCCAGGCTCTTCCAATGGAGGGATTTATCCATGAGCGATAAGCGACGCGGCCTTGGCCGTGGACTTGGCGCACTGATTCCAAGTTCCGCCTCGGCTAACGCCTCCGGGAACGGTTCCGCTCCGTCCCGGCCCGTGGATCTGTTCTTTCCTGAAGCCAGGAAGCGATCACCTGAAGCGGTGCTCACCGAAGAGCCGCCCGCTGCCTTGGACGGGACGACGACGGCGTCTCCCGCCGTCGACGGAGCCTCGGCAGAGTCAGTTCGCGGTGACGAGTCTGCGGCACTTGATTCCACAGATGCCAAGCCTGCTGCGAAGCAGGCAACGTCACCGGTGAGCGGATCGAAGAATTCGTCCCCGAAGGCCACCGAGACGACGGCGAAGAAAGCGACTGCACGCAAAGCCGCTCCCTCCAAGGGCAGTGCCCCGGTCCAGGACGTTGCTCCCGTGACCGAAGCGACGACGAACCCCCAGGACAACGGCGTCGACCTCGTGGAGGTACCCGGCGTCCGGTTCGCCGAAATCCCGGTCTCGGACATCCACCCGAACCGGAAACAGCCGCGTTCTGTCTTCGATGAGGACGACATGGCGGAGCTCGTTCACTCTGTTCGCGAAATCGGCGTCCTCCAGCCAATTGTGGTGCGAACTTCAACCGAAGAGGGTGGCGAACCCTATGAGCTCGTCATGGGTGAACGCCGTTGGCGGGCAGTACAGGCCGCCGGACTCGATACCATCCCCGCGATTGTCCGTGACACGACCGATGATGACCTCCTGCGCGACGCATTGCTGGAGAACCTGCACCGCAGCCAGCTGAACCCCCTCGAAGAAGCAGCCGCGTACCAGCAGCTGCTGGAGGACTTCGGTACGACGCACGAGCAGCTCGCTGACCGCATCGGCCGGTCACGGCCCCAGGTCTCCAACACTCTGCGCCTCCTGAAGCTTCCGCCGCTGGTGCAGCGTCGCGTCGGGGCCGGTGTTATTTCGGCTGGTCACGCCCGCGCTCTGCTGGCTCTGCCGGATGCAGCCGCGATGGAACGCTTGGCGCAGAAGATCGTCGCCGAGGGAATGTCCGTCCGGGCTACGGAAGAGGCAGTGACGCTCTACCAGAGCCCGGCTGCACCGGCCAAGAACAACATTCCGCGTCCGGGTGCGCGCCATGAGCGTCTCGACTACCTCGCTTCGTCGCTTTCTGATCGCCTGGATACGAACGTAAAGATCTCACTGGGTGCCCGAAAGGGACGCGTAAGCATTGAGTTCGCCAGCGTTGAAGACCTGAACCGCATTATGGAAGTTCTGACGCCGGGTAACCCTAACTAGCGCCCTAGCAATCCGAGGCCGCACTTGGTGCGGAAAACAGGCCCTGTTTCACGTGAAACAGGGCCTGTTTTTTGCCTGCGGGGCGGTTTACGGGTGTATTGATCAAGCCGGAGTGTAGGGATCTATGAAGTTACAGTGCGGGTGCCTCGTCCAGTACGCCATGTGGAAGGTCCGGGCTATAGAGGCGAGCGTTCTATGGGCTTTCGCGTCTCTCGGAGCACCACGGCCTCGCTGGGACAGCGTCGTCGCTCCAGTGGCCAGTACTGAATGCGCCGGCGTTGAGCGGGCGGGTCTACCTATGGCTGGACGGGCCGGCCGCGTGAGGGTGTGTCAGGGGCTGTCGCAGCTACGCCCCGATACAAGGGCGCCTTGGCCTGCGATGGGGCCTGGAGGCGCTTACAGGCGGGCGATGCTAGCCGTTTGGCTGTGGCTGGAGCGTCTCTACTCGCCAATAATCCGGCGGCTGCGAGACTCTTCTGATGGTGTTGTTGGCGGAATGGCTGCACCCCTCGTCGGTGCCGGACGCTTTGTGTTGGCGCCCCGTAACGTGCGCTGAGACGTTTGTCCGGCTCAGCATCCCTAGTTGTCCCGAGCAGGTGGTCGGAACCGCGGTTGTGTAGTTCCGTTTCGGTGCCATTGGTGTTTCACGTGAAACCCGTTTATATCCGGGTAAGCGATAATCAGATACATGTCACAGCCCATGGGGCTTCGGATGGATCACTGCGGCTGGCTGCGTTGGAGCGTGTTCCGCTGCCCCCAGCGAGTTGGTCGCCAGGGATGTCCGGGAAAGGTTGTCCGAACTAGTGCTGCCACACAACTGTTTGGCGAAGTTCAGTAGGCCGCCATTGTGGCTACGTCTGGCAAGCACGCCGTGAAAGTTACAGATTTTCGTGCGGCAGGGCAGCTCGGATGCTTCGGGCAATTCGTATGAGGGATTCGACAGCCCAAATTGATGTCATGTTTCACGTGAAACGGATACGCACCCGCGGTCGCGTATGTAGACTTCCCCACTGCCGCTTGGCCGGGGAGTACCTCCACCTGGCGACTACCCCTGTCACACGTGAGAAGTTCTTGGCGCCTACCCCTGGATTCGCAGTAACGCGCGCTCAGCCGGCCGAGAATAGGTGAGCGTAGAGTGACTAGCGGCGGCCCGACCAGTCCTAACCAGGACTCTCGCGGCAGCCCGGAGGTTGGTTGCCACAGGTGGCGATTCGTATCCGGGCAATGCAGACTCGAAGGCAGTGGGGTCACGGAAGGCCATGCCCGTGATTCCCACGCGGGCCCAGCTGGAATGCTGTTTGTCTGCTTCCGTCCGTAAGTGCTGTCCGAACGAGAACGCGCACGTACGTTGTCTGGTGGTGCTACAGAAAGTCACCTCCTGGGATCAAGTGGCAGTCCAGATCCCGACCGTGGCGCTGGGGCGACGCTGTTCCGCCCTCCCCCAGCTGCAGCGACCCGGCACGCGATTGCCTCGGGAGCCTATCGTGGCCACTCAGACCCACCCAAGTGGACGGCCGCACCACGCTGTTGCCGCCGCACAGGGTGCTCCTTGCGGTAGCCCTAGGAGCTTCGCTAGCTGGAGTCGCTCATGGGGAGGTACCTCAGAATTCGATCTGATCGACAATCGCTCCCCCTCTTTTCCTTGAGCCGGTCACCCGTCAGAGCCCGAGTTGCTGCCATCTGCATTACGATCGGTGCGTGGGGCCGATAGGGCGTGGTGCCCGGCGCAGGCCGTTGCCTCGGATACCTCGGGGCACCGCAGTGTTCAGAAGCTGACAGGGAGTTGTGTACGAAAGTCACGGGCACCTCGCAGCTCAAGAATCGTCCACGCCCGACGCCGGCGCACGGTCGAGTGAACAGAGCCCGTGCTCGGTCTCGGCCTATCCTCACCCTCTCTGCCTGGACAGGATGGGCTGCCGCCTGAGGCAAGTCGTAGGTCCTCCCCGGCCTGTATAGAGGGCTTGACCGCCGGCGATTTTTGCGGGGCGGAACCCTCACATCTTCTCCACCCAATGACCAATATCCACAAGCCCCAGCGACCCCGAGACTGTGAATTGATCGGTGGATATCTCTGTGGATAACTTTGTGGATAGAGTATGACGAGCCAGCGAGTCAAGCCACCCCGTAGTCACGCCCGAAGTCCACTTGCCAATACGAACGTCCACCAGTCTCTTCGCCTCCCGACCTGTTTCACGTGAAACATTCAAGGGACACCTTGGACGTCGGGGAAATACGCTGGATTTCACCCGAAATTCGCCTCTACTGGGTTAAGTATCGGCTGCGCTTTGGGTTCGGCTTACTTGCTCCTGAGGACATTGCAGGGACACTCAACCCCGCGAGAGATTCGAGATCGGCTGGTCGGGATGAAGGATCGGCACTGGGACGCCAGTAGGCCTGTGGATACCGCTGTGCGTAAAGTCTCAGAGGCCTGTGGATAAGTTTGTGTATAACCGCCTGGCGGTACGCGTCCATGATCGAACGTTTGGCAGCCCTTTCGATCCTTCTCGACCCGCTCGTTGGCCGACCGATGCTGTCGTAGATTGGCGGACAGTGTGGGCGGGAGCGACGTTGCCAATGCCCTATCCAGGTTGGCAGTGGGCCGGCCACCAACGCAGCGCAGGGTGGTGCCTCCCCTGATGCTTCCCCGCTGAGAACTGCGGAGGTGCTCAGCTGAGAAGACATGTCGGTGGCTACGCCGCACGTCGCTATTTGCCCTGTGAGATCCTGCAGGGCAATGCGCGTTGGCATTGAGGAAGTTCCCTCTGCCGAAGATGCACTGTGGACCTCCCCTACGTAGCTCTCGATAGATGCCTAGTAGGTGCGTGGGTCTGTCGGTTTTAGCTAGGCCATAGGACCAGTTTCGCTCCCATGGAAATATGTGAGCATGAATGGCTGGGACCATTTCTTGACTGCGGCCGGGTGGAGTACGTGAATGACGTCTGAGGCAGTGCCTGTGCCGGTCTATCAATGGTGCAAGTGCCCAGGCGCTCGTGGGACACACAATTGCAGCGCCTGCACGTGAAACTCGAACCCTGCAAAGACCCGTGAAGCGAGGCTGACATCCATCCCGGGGCGCCACCTACACCCCCGCCTGTGGGAGCTCTCGCCCTCCCGTGTGAGCGGGCCGGCAACGAATCTCGTGGCCGGCACCGTGCACGGCTGCGACCATCGACTTTCCCGTCGTCTCACGCAGAGGCGCGGATGGTGCCAGGGAGGGCGAGCGGGCGTAGCCCCTGCGGTGCTTGGCTCCGCCGTGTATCCGACGGCGATTCCCCGGCTAGCCTTCTGTACTCTCCCCTGCGCCGCTAGGGCACGGTTAGGCAAACAATGAGGGGGCGGGGCGTCCTGGGAGTCTCAGGCAAGGACTAAGACCGCTCCAGGCCGCTGCGGCCAGGTGGCGGATGGATGGAGGGACGATGCGCGTAGGGTTTCGATTTGCGGAAGGGTTTTGGGGCCTAGCTAGGTCCATGTACCGGTCATTGGAGGCTCAGGACTGGCGGGTCGATGCGAAGGGGCTTGTGCGCGTGGGTCGGACGGTGGGCGGTCAGGACTCAAGGGAGCGGTATCGCGCCGTGGTCGATGCGGAGAGCAGTCCAAGCGGTGCATGTTCCCGTCTGCCAACGACCGGAAGCCTCGGGCGTCCGCGGTTCGCCAGGGCGGTTCTTCTACCCTCGTTCACGGCCTCCCCCGGAGAACGCAGGCCCGTAGAAGGCAAGCAAGGTGCGACCGACGAAGTGAGTCTGAGCTAGAAGCGCCTAACGAATAGGAATCTGGTTGCCGTCGTTCTTCAAGGGGTGCGTTGTGACTTCCTCGTGGGCGGCCACGGAGTTATGTGTAGCCGCGTCCGCTGCCGGCGTCGCTGGTTCCAGCTGCGTACAGAGGTCGCATCACCTGGGCCTGCCGGGCTCTGTTTCACGTGAAACAGAGCCCTACTATTTTGCCCGAATACGCAAAAATGCGGACATGTACTATGCCGGGTGGCGCTCAGCCCGCCTGGCCTAAGCGTCGGTGCGGCCAGGACAGGGATGGCGCGAGATGTAGTGCGCGATGGGTGTCTCGAGTATCAGCCCAATTTTGTGTCGATACACGCTCCAACTGTCGCCACATCGGTTGGGGCACGGTGGGGTCCGTTTGCGTCGTAATGGCTGATTCGATGCCAGGATTTGGTTTCGCTGGCTAAACGACCAACAACTTATGCATACCGTAAAGTTCTGACGGTGCGGCCAGACCCACCAATTTTGGCTGTAACGCTGCTCATGGGCGGTTCCGGATGTGGCCTTAGGCGCGACGTGACGTTGTTTCACGTGAAACAGCGCTGGGAGGAATCGCTGAGGCTCGAGTTGTGGAGAGCAGGTGGGCTGTTCACCCTAGCGAAAGAAAATGGAATCGACCGTTTCAAATGATTGTCCGGGACGTACCGTGTGTCCGGACACGGGGTGTGCGGAGCTCTACCCAACTCAGGGAAGCCCACGAGCGCCGATCACGTCCTGGGCCGGTGCGCAAGGTGCCAGCAGCCGGACCATGGTCGCGTAATGGCGGCAACCCCGTCCTCGGACTCACCTGGGGCGATGATCCAGGTTTTGGCCGCAGCCTGCTTATGTGTCTACGCAGCCCTGGGCGTTCTCCGTAGATACCAAAAGGCGCGAAGCGGAGGCGTCGCGCCGAACGCCGTTTCACGTGAAACATTGCGCTTCGAGCTGGAGCACGTAATGCAAGCCCTCGGTCCACCGGGCAAGCTAAAGGGAAGCTTAGCCGCCGCCTGATGCCGAGAGAGGCGTGGACCGTCGAGCGACTTCAGTCTGTGATCGTGCCTTCGACCTCAAACCGACTGTCGCCGGGCACTCTCACCGGCCTCCCGCTGCCGGCGGAATGTTTCACGTGAAACGAACTTCCAGGGTCTGGGGACATTTGAGCATCAGATGCGGAAATGACAGTGAGCCGAGCCGTAGGGCGCGTCTCTTGGCGTCAGTGTCCCCTACCCCACGTCACGGCGATGTTGGAGGTTCAGGGTAGTCAATCCTAGACAATATGGTAGTAGACATCAGTTTATATACGTTGCATGCGGCTCAGTTCTCGGGATAGGTGGATAAGCCGCACCAAGGCGCTCCTCTCCAAAAAGGCCGGCAACGCGCAACAGGGACCATCCCCCACATCAGCCGAGCTTCATCCCTACGAAAAACGGCGGCTCCCCTTCCGAATGGAAAGGGAGCCGCCGTCGTGGCAGTCCGGTCAGCAGGCTGACCGGGTACCGCGGTTCAGACTAGGACAGGACGTCCGCGAATTCCTTCTCGAAGAACTGCTTGGGCTTGGCGCCGATGACAGTGCTCTTCACTTCGCCGTTCTGGAACAGGTACACGGCAGGGATGGAAGTGATGCCGAACTCGGCCGCGATGGCCGGGTTGTCATCAACGTTGACCTTGACGACGTTGACCTTCTCCCCGTACTCAACGGAGATCTCGTCCAGGATCGGGCCCAGCTTGCGGCAGGGGCCGCACCATTCGGCCCAGAAATCGACGATGACGGGCTTGTCCGCTTCCAGCACGTCGGTGCTGAAGCTAGCGTCTGTTACATCTTTAGCGTTGCTCATAACCTTGTCTCTCTCTAGGGATTCTTGCCGCGCGCTGATTAGGCGTGGAGGTCTGCGAGGTAGTGTTCGACGTCGAGGGCGGCGACGCAGCCGGAGCCCGAGGCGGTGATGGCCTGGCGGTACGTGGGGTCGATGACGTCACCGGCAGCAAAAACGCCCTTGACGCTGGTCTTGGAGGTCCTGCCCTGGACGGCAATGGTGCCCTCGGGTGCGAGGTCGACCTTGCCCTTGACCAGGTCGGTGCGGGGATCGTTGCCGATGGCGACGAAAACGCCGGTGACAGCCAGTTCGGTTTCGGTACCGTCGACCAGGTTCTTTAGGCGCAGGCCGGTGACCTTGTCTCCGCCGATCACGTCCTCAACACCGGTGTTCCAGACGAAGTTGATCTTCTCGTGGGCCAGGGCGCGGTCGGCCATGATCTTGGAGGCGCGCAGGGTGTCACGGCGGTGGACCACGGTGACCGACTTGGCGAACTTGGTCAGGAACAGGGCTTCCTCCATAGCGGAGTCGCCGCCACCGATGACGGCGATGTCCTGATCCTTGAAGAAGAAACCGTCGCAGGTTGCACACCAGCTAACACCGTGGCCGGACAGGCGCTTCTCGTTGGGGAGGCCGAGCTCGCGGTAGGCGGAGCCGGTGGAAAGAATGATGGCGCGTGCCTGGAAGGTCTCCCCCGTGGCAATGGTCACGGTCTTGATGTCGCCGTCGAGGTCCAGCTCGGTGACATCCTCAAACTGGATTTCCGTACCGAAGCGTGCCGCCTGCTTTTCGAAGTTTTCCATCAGGTCCGGGCCCATGATGCCTTCCGGGAAGCCCGGGTAGTTTTCGACGTCGGTAGTGTTCATCAGCTCGCCGCCGGCGGTGACCGAACCTGCCAGGAGCAGCGGCTTGAGGTTTGCACGAGCCGTGTACACCGCGGCGGTGTAACCGGCAGGCCCGGAGCCGACGATGATGACATCACGTACTTCGGACGCGGTGTTTTCTGCGTTGCTCACTGAACGGTGAACCTCTTCCTTTGTCGATGCGCCACCCAGAACGGGCGGCCACATGGCACAACCGTTGCGGGTAACTGAATATTCCGGGCGCACCTAGCAGGGCCCCGGTGTACTTCCCCTAGGTTACCGGCCGCGGACGGCCACAGCCGTCCGCATTTAGCGGATTCCGACCCCGCAGGCGGCCGCCAGGGCTACTGGACCTTGATCTCCGCGAGCCGCAAGCCATAGCCGTAGCGGGTCTTCGGGGCAGCCAGCTTGGGGAGGCTCTTGATGGAGATGATGACGTACTGCGCCTTGACGGGTTCCTGCAGCGGCATGGTCAGGTCCGAGGACGTGAAGCTGTTGCTGCCCACCTGCTTGGCGCCGTCCAGCGACGGCCGGTCATTGGTATAGACGATGATGTTGCCGCCGGAAGCACCGAGCTGGCTGAGGGTCACGGAGGAAATCTGCGCTGCGCTCTTGAGCTTGACCACCAGCGGTACCCCGTCGGGGGCAAATCCGCCCCAGCCATCAGTAGCGAATTCCATGTCGGACCAGTAGCTCGCCGCGTTGCCGTCATAGGTCTTGACCAGGTCGCCATCGTAGGTGGCCGCGAAGTCGAAGTTGCCCTGCCGCGTCACCGACTCGATCGCGGGCGGGACGGCGGCCGGCGGCGCGGAGCTCTGGGTGGCCGAAGGCGCGCCGGAGTTCGCGGGCGTGCTCGCCGGCGCGGTCGTTTTGGCTGCCTCAGGCGTTCCACCCTTGAAGAGGCCACCCAGATTGGTGACGGCGAAGATCAAGCCAATCACCAGGACGGCCGCCAGCAGTGCACCGACCAGCCACCGCAGCGATCGGCGTTCGCCACGGGGAGCGTCCTCGTCATCGGCGTCGTCGTAGGAATCGTCCGCAGCGTTATTACGAGCAAAAGCGGGGAAATTACCGGCCGCCCGGCCGCCTCCGGCGTCCGTTGCCGCCGGCATCGACGAGGTGCGCTGATCGGGCACCGCGTCATCGTAATCATCGTCCTCCCAGCGGGAGACTTTCGGCACCGCGCTGCCCTGCGCCGCGGTGGGCGCCGCCTGCACGGGATGGGCCGCTGTGGGCTGCGCCGCCGCTTCCTGCGGAGCCGTCTTGGGAGACTTCGCCGCCTTGGCCGCTGCTGCTCCGGCTGCAACACCTGCTGCTCCGGCAGCTGCCGCTCCGGCCGCACCGGCGCCTACGCCCGGGGAGGCCGCCGGCGGTGCGGGGACCCGCGTCGCGGGGGCGGACGGCGACGGCGGCGTGGCGGGCTTCTGCCCGGCCGGACGCTGCTGTCCCCCATAGTTGATGTAGCCGGCGTCGACTTCCTCGTCGTCATAAAGGCCGTCGTACGTCTCGGGCTCAGTGGAGCGGGCCTGGCCGAAGATTTCGCTGCCCAGGGTGTCCGTGAAGAACGGTTCCACATACGGCGGGTTGGAGCTCACCACAAGGTCCAACAGGTCCGCGGCGGAGGTGTGGTTGGTGATGAGGTAGGTCGCGGCATCACTGACCCCCAGATCCAGGATCTGGACGTGCCCGGGACGTTCGCCCGTGGCAACTTCGCGTGCGCTCTGGGCCACCTGGTCGGCGTTGCCGGGGCCAGCTACGAGGATGCTCACAGGCCGGTTCAGCACCTGGTCCACCCCGTCCAGCACCAGATCCTGGTCATGCGAGGTCAGTACCGTGGCAGTGACCTTGTAGCGGCCGCCAAGTACTGATCCGACATCGATCGGGTGGGACACAGGTTCCTCCTAGACTGTCCGGGAGCTGCCAACCACGGCGACTTCGTCAGTCACCTGGGGCCCCGGTAAGGCTGGTTGACCCCTGGTCTGCAACTCCCCTTCTTAGTCTTCGATCCTAGCCGATGCACTGTCCGCGCCGTGTGATGCGGCGCCCTGAGGCGGAAAGGCGTTATTTTTTCCGACGGCGGTCGAAGGGGAAGTAGGGATTGTGGCCCGGCTCCCCCTGATAGGTGCGCCGGCCGGGCAGGGGAATCTCCGCGTGGCCCTGGCTGCCCTGGGCCGTGCCCGGAAGCTCCTCCTCGGGCAGGTATTCGTTGTCCGTCCGCCATCCGGGGGTCTCCCCGGACCCAAGGTCGGGGCCCGCCCGGAAGGACGCGGCGTCGAACTCGCCGGAGATCCGCGGGATCAGGCCGGTATCCAGCGACGTGGTGGCCCGTTCAGGCGTGGGGTGGAGCGGCGGGGCGTTCTCGGCGGCAACAGGTTCGCCGGCCACAGGGCCGTTTTCCGGCCCAGGCGCGGCGGGAGCCCGACGCAGGCGCCCCAGCAGCGGCTGCAACAGGTCCTGGAGTTCGGTCACCCGCAGGGCCTTGAGGAGAACGAAGTACGCGGCCAGCATGACGGGTCCGACGACGACGACCGTCACCAAGGCGGCGATCCGGCTGCTCCAGGCGAAACCGTCCGCGTGGTAGCTGCCCATCAGCCACAGCGCACCGGCACCCGCCACGGCCGACCCCAGTGCCGCGTAGCCCATCCGGATATAGGAGCTGGCAACGCGTGGACCATCCAGGTGGCCGAGGAGGCGGCGGAGGAAGAACGCGCTGACAAAGACCGAGAGGATGTTGCCGGCCGTGTACAGAATTGCGATGGCGAAGATGATCTGGTCGAACGGCAGGAACTGGATGAAGAACGCGGAAACGACGTTGACGGCGGCCAGGACCAGCTGGATGAAGAACGGGGTCCGCGCGTCCTCGTTGGCATAGAACACCCTGGACATCATGAAGTTCGCGCTCATAAACGGCGTGCTGAGGGCCAGGATGGTGAGGGTCTGGGCCAGCATCACGCCGTCCTGCCGGTGGTCACCGGAGAAGAACATGCCCAGCGGTCCGGCGAGGGCAAACAGGGCCAGAGCGCCAAACACCGTAGCGACGGCCATGGTGCGCAGGCCGTGCGAGAGGGCCCGGCGGAGCTCGGCCCGGTCGCCGTCCTGGGAGGCCCGGGTCATGCGGTTAAACAGCACGGTGGCCAGCGAGAGCGCAATGATGGAGTGGGGCAGCAGGTACAGCTGGCTGGCGACTTCCAGGACTGCGTTGCCGGGCAGCGTTGCTGCGGCAGCGTGGTCGCCGGCCTGTTCGAGCCGGAGGCGTTCGGCGCCGGGGATCGTGGCGATGCGCATGACGTAGAGGAACGCGAGCTGGCCCGCGGCAGCGGTGGCCAGGGTCCACACGCTGAGCTTCGCTGCCTGGCCCAGGCCCACACCGCGCCAACCGAATCGGGGCCGCAACCCCAGCCGCAGCCGGAAGACCGGAACCAGCAGGATGGCCGTCTGCGCGATCACACCGATGGTGGAGAAGCCGGCCACCAGGAACGTCTGGAAGGGACCCCAGTTATCGAGGGTGTGGGGGTTGGCGGCGTTCGCGCCGAGGATGGCAATAAACATGCCCAGTCCGGCGATCGCGACGATGTTGTTCAGGATCGGTGCCCACATGGCCGGGCCGAACGCCCCGTTGGCGTTGAGCACCTGGGTCAGCAGGGCGTAGAGGCCGTAGAAGAAGATCTGCGGAAGGCACCAGAACGCGAAGGTCACGGCCAGCGACTTCTGCTGTGGCGAGTAGCCCTGCGTGGTCAGCTCGATCACCCACGGGGCAAGGAGGGTCACCACCAGCGTCAGGGACAGCAACACCACCACGGCGAGGGTCAGGAGGCGGCTGATGTAGTCCGCGCCGCGGTCCGGGCCCTTGCTTGCCTTGATGATCTGGGGCACCAGGACCGCGTTGAACACGCCGCCGGCCACCAGCAGGAAGATGAGGTTCGGGAGGTTGTTGGCGTTGATGAACGTGTCGGTGACCGTCGACCCAAGGCCGAGGGCGGCCGCCAGCATCCACGTCTTTCCGAAGCCCAGGAAGCGCGACACCAGGGTTCCGGCCGCCATGACGGCACTGGAACGTGCCTCTCCGGCGGGATTGGGCTGGGCGGCGGCGGACCCGGAGGGGACGGGCTTCGCTGATCGGGGCTTGGCGGCAGACATTATCTTCATCGTCTCACCCGGGCCCGGCTTTGTGGGTATTCACAGGGCCCGACGGCGCACGGAACGGCTGTCCCTGCTGCCGGGGCGGCCCGGTCAGCCTCAGCGGTGCTCGGGCAGGACTTCCCGGGCGAGGTCCGCAATACGGCGCTCGTTCGGGAAGGAAAGCTTGCGGGCGAGTTCGTGGATCGGCACCCAGGCGACGTCTACGGCCTCCTGGTCCGGATCGTTCTCGATGGTCAACTCGCCGCCGGTGGAGCGCAGGAGATAGTGGTGCACTGTCTTGTGGACGCGGTGTCCGCTGACCGTGAACCAGTAGTCAATGCTTCCAAGGGGCGCGAGGATGGTGCCTTCGATGCCCGTTTCCTCCGCGATTTCACGGACCGCGGCTTCCTCGTTGCTTTCCTTGCCCTCCGGGTGTCCCTTCGGCAGGCACCATTCGAGGCGTCCGCCGCGGTTGAGGCGGGCAATGATCGCGACCCGCAGTTCGGCGTCGGACGTGTCCACCACCACTCCGCCGGCCGAGATTTCCTCGACGGTGGGCAGCGAGGCCTGGCCCGGATGCTGGGCGGGCGCGACATTGGCGCCGATTGCCGATGGCAACGGCGCGTTTGTCCTCCTGCCGGGAGCGCTCGGTACGGGATGGGCCATGCAGTCCACTCTAACGACTCTTACCCGGACTTGATGACCTAAACATGACAGGAAAGTGGCCCGGCGGAAAACTGGATTGACGGCCGCCGCCCTCCCTGCCGCACGCGGCCGCGGATCGGAGGCGACTCCGGTGTGGTGCTGGCCGGGATTTCTGACAAGCTTAAGAGACTATGGCGCACGCACATCACCAGACTGACACCCACACCGTTGATTTCCACGTAGATCCGGTGGTCATTGAGCTCGGGCAGCGCTTCGTCGACGCCGGTTACGAGCTCTCCCTGGTGGGCGGGCCCGTGCGTGACCTCTTCCTGGGCCGCGTCTCACCGGATTTGGATTTCACCACGGATGCCACGCCGGACCAGACCGTGGCACTGATCAAAAAGTGGGCTGATAACTACTGGGAGATCGGGCGCGCCTTCGGCACCATCGGCATGCGCAAGGCCGGCTTCCAGATCGAGATCACCACGTACCGTGCCGAGGCCTACGATCCCGAGTCCCGCAAGCCCGTGGTCGCCTTCGGCTCGTCGCTCACTGACGACCTGCAGCGGCGGGACTTCACCATCAACGCCATGGCCCTCCGGCTGCCAGGATTGGAACTGGTGGACCCCTTCGGCGGCGTCCGAGACCTGCACGCCTCCACCCTGGCCACGCCCGGTTCACCCGAGGACTCCTTCTCGGACGACCCGCTGCGGATGATGCGGGCCGCACGCTTCGCCGCGCAGCTGGGCGTTTCGGTGCACCCGGACGTGCGCCAGGCCATGACGAAAATGGCCGAGCGCATCACTATCATTTCCGCGGAGCGCGTCCGCGACGAGCTGGTCAAACTCATTTGCGCCCCCCGGCCCCGGACCGGCGTGGACCTGCTGGTCGAGACGGGACTCGCCGAGTTCGTGCTGCCCGAGGTATCGGCCCTGCGGCTCGAATCCGACGAGCACCACCGGCACAAGGACGTCTACCAGCACTCGCTCCAGGTCCTGGAACAGGCGGCCGCGTTGGAATCGGACGCTGACGGCCCGGTGCCCGGGCCGGACTTTGTGCTCCGTTTCGCGGCCCTGATGCACGACGTCGGCAAGCCGGCCACCCGCCGTTTCGAACCGGGCGGCGCGGTGAGCTTCCGCCACCACGACATGGTCGGATCCAAACTGACGTCCAAGCGGATGAAGGCCCTCCGCTTCGACAATGACACCGTGAAGGCTGTGGCACGCCTTGTGGAACTGCACATGCGCTTCTACGGGTACGGCGACGCCGGCTGGAGCGACTCCGCGGTCCGCCGCTACGTCACCGACGCCGGGCCCCTGCTGGAGCGGCTGCACCGGCTCACCCGCTCGGACGTGACCACCCGCAACCAGCGCAAGGCCGAGCGGCTGGCCTTCGCCTACGACGACCTCGAGGCGCGCATCGCTGCCCTGCGCGAGCAGGAATCACTCGACGCCGTCCGCCCGGACCTCGACGGCGGCCGCATCATGGCGCTGCTGGGGCTCAAACCGGGGCCTGTTGTGGGCCGGGCCTACAAGTTCCTGCTCGAGGAACGCATGGAACACGGCCCGCTCGAGCCCGCCGAGGCCGAAGCCAGACTGCATGAATGGTGGGCGCAGCAGCCGGAAGCTGCCGCCGTCGACGTTTCCCCAACAGAGGAGTCCTAAGTGATTGCACCTTCCAACGGTCCCCGTCCCCAGCTCTGGATCCTCCGGCACGGCGAGACGGAATGGTCCAAGAGCGGGCAGTACACCGGACTCACCGACCTTCCGCTCACGGTTGAGGGCGAGCAGCAGGCAGTTGAGGCTCGAAAGGTGCTCGACGCCGTCGACTTTGACCTGGTCCTTACCTCTCCGTTGCGCCGGGCCCGGCGGACGGCGGAGCTGGCAGGGTTTCCGGACGCGCAGCTCGAGCCCCTGGCCGTCGAGTGGGACTACGGCGAGTACGAGGGCATCAGCTCGGATCTGATCCGCAAGGACAACCCCGATTACCTGATCTGGACGGACGGGGTGCCCAACGGGGAATCACTCGACGATGTCGCTGCCCGTGCGGACAAGATCGTGGCCCGGGTACTTGAGTCGGGCCTGGACAACGTTCTGATCGTGGCCCACGGCCATTTCTCCAGGATCCTGACGGCGCGGTGGCTGGGACTGGACGCCCATGAAGGCCGCCATTTTGTGCTCGGCACCGCAAAAGTGTGCACGCTTGGCTGGGATAAGAAGACGCCTGCCGTGGTCCGCTGGGGACTATAAACCCGGCGCAAAAAATATTTTGCGGAATATTTCCCATTTAAGTGGTCAAACTCCGCATTTGTAGTGTAATTTTATTTCTGACCCCAGAGCGGCTTGCCAGGGTCACGGCGCGCGTCGCCCGGCCAGTCAGCCGGAGCTACGGCAGATCAGAAAAGGAGGTTGGGAAATGAATATTTTGACTAGCGGACGGATGTACAACGTCACCGCGAACCCGGCCTCTGACGCTGCCGCGCGCCCGAAAACCGGACTGCCCGCCTAAACAATCCTCCCGCCGGCGTAACGCCGGCCCGGAATGATTGCCGGGTCCATCCCACGGGATGACCCGGCCGGCATGTCTGGCCCAGCGGACCCACGCGGTTGCGCAACACACCCCCCACAGCAGTAACCAGTGCAATACCCCATAGTTCGGAACCCAGCTTCTTGTTGGGGTGCGGCACGTAGCGGCAGGGGCCATTCTTCGCATTTGCGAAAACCACCGTATTAGTACCGGGCATTCCTATGCCTAAAACATACTGTTCTTCAACAAATTGAGGGCTTAATTGCTGTGCCCAATTACTTTTATTTCTCCAACCCAGAAAGGCCCACTGTGACCATCGCAGCGAAACCACATCCCGGCACCGCCCCACGCCGGAACGCGCAGAACGCCCAGGCTCCCCGAAAGGAGGTGACCACCATGATCCGAAAACTGAAAGACGTACTGATCTTCAACCCGCGGCCCGCGATCCGGGACAAATCGGAGTTCAACGCCCGGCTGCTCGAGCAGCGGCGCGAAGACATTTACCTCGCCATGCATCAGATGGGACTGCTCCGTTGATGCCGTGCCGTCCCATTCAGGCCGACGGCCGTCACGGTACCCGGCGAAGGAGGATCCGATGGTGACCATTGCACCTGATCCGCAAGGAGCCCACGCGGCTACGCGTGGGCTCCTCCCTTTTAACCTGCGACTTAACCTGCAACGCTGAGCTGCGCCGGGCCGGCTTGACGGCCACCGGCAGCGCCGGGACGCCGTCCCGGTCCTTCCCCGCACGGCCCGTCGGCCCCGGTAAGCTCGAGGCATGCAGGAGACAATGCCGCCGGAGAACCGCAAGCGGACCCGACTGGTAGTCCCAAGCCGCAGTGATCTACTGCTGCGGAACTTCACGGAACTCGTCGGCGGACCGCTCGGCCGGCGGACGGCTCCGGGGATTGTCTCCCCCGGACTCTTCACCGTCGAACGGGTCCTGGTGGTCCTCACCGTCCTGGCAGCCCTCGTGGCCCTGCTTCTTAAGGGGTACTGCCGCACCAAGGGCTGGGACTCCCCCGGCCAGTTCTACGCGACCTGCTACTCGGACTTCCCCGAATTGTTCAAGAACCGGGGCCTCGGCGACGGCGCCTTCCCCTTCGTCACGGCCGGAAGCTTCTTCGAATACCCGGTGCTGATGGGCTTTATTGCCGGGGCCACGGCGTTCCTGGTTCCCGGCGACGGCGTCAACCCCACCCGGGTCCTCGCGTACTTCGACCTCAACGCCACCCTGGTGGTTGCCGTCTGGATCGTCACCGTCCTGGCCACGGCGCGTACCGCCCGCCGCCGCTCCTGGGACGCGGCCATGGTGGCACTCGCCCCCGGCATCGTCCTCGCCGGCTTCATCAACTGGGATATGTGGGCCGTGGCGATGCTGGCCCTCGGCATGTACTTCTTCGCCCGGAACAAGCTGCTCCTCGCGGGCCTGTTCATCGGACTCGGCGCCGCGACCAAGCTCTACCCGCTGCTGATCCTCGGGGCCGTGCTGGTCCTCGCCCTGCGCACCGGCAAGGTCCGGGCCCTCCTCGTCACGGCGGGGGCGGCGGCGGCGACGTGGCTGGCCGTGAACATTCCGGCGGCGGCGGGCGACCCGGCCGGCTGGAAGTACTTCTACCAGTTCACCGAGACGAGGCCGGCGGGCTACAGCTCGCCCTGGTTCGCGTACAACCTGGTGGCGGGCCGGCTGGGCTGGAAACCACTGGAGGCCGAGGCCGTCAATGGACTGGCCCTCAATCTCTTCCTGGCCGCGTGCGTGCTGATCGCCGTCCTGGCCCTCGCGGCGCCGCGCCGGCCCCGGCTGGCGCAGCTGGTGTTCCTGATCGTGGCCGCCTTTATCCTTACCAACAAGGTGTATTCGCCACAGTTCGTGATCTGGCTGATTCCGCTGCTGGCCCTGGCGCGGCCCAGATGGCGGGGCTTTCTGGTCTGGCAGGCCATTGAGGGCCTGCACTGGGCAGCCATCTGGATGTATCTGGGGCAGGTCACCAGCGGCGGCCCCACCCAGCACAACATCGACATGCCGTACTACGTCCTCGCCGTGCTGGCGCACATGCTCGCCACCGGCTACTTGATGGCGCGCATTATCTGGGAGATCTGGGACCCGGCCTACGACGTCGTGCGCCGCGGCGGCGCCGACGACCCGCACGGCGGCCCGTTCGACGGCGCCAGCGACTGGTTTGCGGTGAATCTCCGGCGGCCGGCCGCGTCGGTGCTGCCCTGGCGGCGTGCCCGCACGGACGCCTGATTCCGGTGCCTGACGTCGCCGTCGTCGGTTCCGGACCCAACGGGCTCGCGGCCGCCGTGACTCTGGCCCGCGCCGGACTGGCGGTGCGCGTCTACGAGGCGGCAGCCAGCCCCGGCGGCGGCCTCCGGACTACGGAACTGATCGAACCCGGCCACCTTCACGACGTGTGCTCGGCTGTGCACCCGATGGCCCTGGCATCGCCGTTCTTCCGGAACTTCGAACTGGCGGACCGGGTCAGGTTCGAAGTGCCGGAACTCTCGCACGCGGCTCCGCTCGACGGCGGCCGGGCGGCCCTCGGCTACCGCTCGCTGGAGCGGACCGTCGCCGGCCTGGGACGCGATGGCGGCGCCTACCGGCGGCTGATGACGCCCCTGCTGGCCAGGCTGGAGGGCGTCCTGGACCTGACCCTGAACCAGCTGCTCCGGCTGCCACGCCACCCGGCCGCGGCCGGGGTCTTCGCGTTGCGGGCCCTGGAGCAGGGTTCGCGCCTGTGGGATGTCAGATTCCGGGACGATCTCGCTCCGGCCCTCCTCACCGGGGTTGCGGCCCACGCCGTGGCGCCGTTGCCTTCACTGTCTGCCGCCGGCGCAGGGCTGATGTTGGGTGCGCTGGGCCACGCCGGCGGCTGGCCCATCCCGGTAGGCGGTTCGGCCGCGATCGCACGCGCGATGGTGGCGGACATCGAGGCGCACGGCGGAGTGGTGGAAACCGGCACCAGCATCGGATCCCTTGCTGAGCTTCCTCCTGTCCGGGCCACCCTGCTGGACGTGGCACCTCCCGGACTCCTGCAGATCGCCGGGGACCGGCTCCCGGGCGCCTACCGCCGGGCGCTCGAAGGGTTCCGCTTCGGCAACGCCGCCTGCAAGGTCGATTTCATCCTGTCCGGCCCCGCCCCGTGGGCCGCCCCGGAACTCGCCGATGCAGGGACGGTCCACGTCGGCGGGACCCGCGCTGAAACCGCCGAGGCCGAACACGCCGTGGCGGCCGGGCGCCACCCTGACCGGCCATATGTCCTGGTCTCCCAGCCGTCCCGCTTCGATGCCGGCCGCGCCCCCGCCGGCCGGCACGTCCTGTGGACCTACTGCCACGTCCCGGCCGGGTCCACGATCGACATGGGCGGCGCCGTCGTGGCCCAGCTTGAGCGCTTCGCGCCCGGCTTCCGCGACCTTATTGTCGGGATGCGGGTGACCACCGCGGCGGAACTCGGCACCTACAACGCGAACTACGTCGGCGGGGATTTCAGCGCCGGCGCCATGAGCCTGCGCGGCCTGCTCCGGCGGCCGGTCCTCAGCCCGGTGCCGTGGCGGACCCCGGTGCCGGGACTGTACCTCTGTTCCTCGTCGACGCCTCCGGGGCCCGGGGTGACCGGAATGCCAGGTTTCCATGCGGCCCGGCACGCGTTGAAGGACGTCTTCGGCCTGGCAGTCCCCGAGCTGGGTCACTAGGCAGGGGCGGCTCCGCCAGGCGGGAGCGGCGCCGCTACGCGGGCACGGGGAGTTCCGCCGCCGAGAGCCGGCCGTCCCGCATCGTGGCCACGGCATCCGTGTAAGCCACCATCCCGGTGTCGTGCGTGACCATCAGGGTCCCCACCGCAAACTCGTCCGTGACCTCGCGCAGCAGCCGGACAATCCCGGCGCTGCGGTTGTGGTCCAGCGCCGCCGTCGGCTCGTCGACCAGCAGCACCGCCGGGCTGGCCATCAGTGCCCGGGCGATGTTGACCCGCTGGCGCTGGCCGCCGGAGAGCTGGTGCGGGCGCTTGTCCAGGGCCCCGCCAAGGCCCACGCGCTCCAGCAGGCCGGCAGCCCTGGTCATTGCCCCGCGGAGAGATTCACTCCGCAGGTGCGCGGTGATGACCAGCTGCTCGACGGCGGTGAGGGACGGCAGGAGATTCGGCTGCTGGAAGATGATGCCGATATGGTCCCGGCGCAGGGCGGTCCGCCCGGCATCGGTGAGGGCTCCGGCGTCGTTCCCTGCCACCATAACTGTTCCGGCAGTCGGGCGGACCAGGGTGGCGGCCACGGCCAGCAGTGACGACTTTCCCGAGCCGGATGGTCCAACGAGGGACCTAAATTCGCCGCGTCCAACGTCAAGACTGACGTTGTCGAGGGCCCGCAGGACGGTGTCCCCGTCGGGGTATTCGAGGGTGACGTTGGTGAGTTGCAGGGCGGATTCCATAGATATGCCTTTCAGGGAATGTTTTACGGGTTTGGTCTGGTAGACGAGGTGTCAGTTGCCGCCGAGCGCCAGCAGGGGGTCAACGCGGGTAACGCCCCGCACCGCCAGCGCCGCGCCGGCCAGCCCCAGGACCACGATCCCGGCGATCGGCAGCAGCGTGGTCTGCACAGTGGTCAGGAACGGGGCGGCCCCGGCGGCAAAAAGGCCCCCCACCACGCCCGCCGCACCACCCGTGGCGGCGCCGGCCACCAGCACCACCGCGGCCTGCACCATGGCGTCTTTGAGCACGTAGCCCGCGGACCCTCCCATGGCCTTGAGGACCGCGATGTCCCGGGTACGCTGCACGGTCCAGACGGTCAGGAATGCTGCGATCACGAGAGCGGAGATGCCATACAGGAACGCCTGCATCAGCATGAGTGAACCGCTCTCGCTGCGGTAGGAGCCAAGGGCCTGGAAGGAGCCTTCCCGGCTGGCGCTGACGGTGCCGGCCGCCCGGTTGGCCGCGGCCACGTCAACACTCGCGCCCCGGTCGAAGCTGACCGCGATCACGGTGCCCACTGTGTCCTTTCCGGCAAGATGGGCCACCTTCCGCCAGTCCGTCAACGCGGTCCAGATGACGCCCGTGTGGGAGTACCACTGGTCCGGGACAACGGCAGCGACGGCCAGTTCCGTGCCGCCCACGGCGACCCTGCTGCCGGCTGACAGATCCAGGTCCCTGGCCAGCCCGGACCCGATCACCACCGTGCCGTCGGCCACAGGTACCGGGGCCAGGCTGCTTCCGGCTCCGGTGCCAAACACGGCGACGTTGGCCGTTCCTGCAGGCACGCCTCCGGCGCCAAGGGCCTGCAGCCGACCCTGGCTGATGCCCAGGGCTTCCGCGCTGCTGACGCCGTCCCGTCCGGCCCAACCGGCTACCTGCGCCCCGGTGACTTCGGATTCGGTATAGGAGGACTGGGGTGTGCTGCCGGCGGGGGCCCCGAACGCGATCTGGTCCGCCGGCAGGCCGGCAATGGCGGAGGTCGACTGGTTGCCAAGTCCGGCCGTGAGCCCCGAGAGCATCACCAGCAGCAGGGTGATGAGGGCGACCACGCCGCCCATCAGCGCGAAGCGGCCTTTGGCGAAGCGGATGTCGCGGAGAGCGAGAAACATTGGAGTCCTTCTGTGGTGGTGGAGTCTTCCTTTCCACTCTCGCCGCCCGGGCGGACCGTGCCATCGGGCCTCCGGATGGTCCCGCGCGGCGGTTCGGTTGGTCCCAGGATCAACCGATTGGTTGATCCTGCCCCGGCAACGGCCTGCAGCGGCCCGCGGTGGGCAGCCCGGCGCTAGGCTGAACGCATGGACGGCGGACGCAGCACGGTGACGGGGGAACCCGCCGGCGCGGCCGTCATCCTGCGGGTCCTGCGGGTCAGCCTGCACGTGGGATTTGCCGTATTGCTGCTGGTTGCGCTCGGCCGGCTGCTGGCCGCAGGAGTCCGCGGATCCGGCTGGATCAGCCTGGCGCTGGTCCTTGCCCTGGCGGGCGTCTACCTGGCCGGCACCGTGCTGGAGAAGCGCCACTCCGTCCGCCCCGACCGTTTCGATCCGCGGCCGTATTCGGCCTGGTGGCTCGGCGCGGTGTGCCTGCTATGGCTGCTGCTCGTCTGGGGCAGCGCCGATTTCGCCTGGCTGGCCTTTCCGCTGTTCTTCCTGCAGCTCCACGTGCTGCCCCGATGCCCCGCCCTGGCCGCCATTGCGGCCAGCACGGTGCTGGTGGTCGCAGCGCTGTGGTTCCACAACGGCGGCCCGGCCGGCGTCGCCCTGCAACTTCCGATGGTGCTGGGGCCGGCTTTCGGCGCGGCCTTCGCGGTGGTGACCGGCCTGGCCTACCGTGCCCTGTTCGTTGAGGCAGAAAACCAGCGCCGGGCCGCTGCCGAGCTCCGGCGGACCCGTGCCGAGCTCGCCCGCAGCCAGCATGAGGCCGGAACACTGGCGGAGCGGACCCGGCTGGCCCGCGAAATCCACGACACCCTGGCCCAGGGCTTCTCCAGCATCGTGCTGACCGGACGTTCCGCCGAGCAAGCACTGGATGCCGGGGACACCGACGCGATCCGGAGCCGGCTCAGGACCATCCAGGAGACAGCAGCCACCAACCTGGCTGAGGCCCGTAACTTCGTCCGCGGCCTGCAGTCCCCCGAACTCGAGCAAAGCTCACTCGTGAACAGCCTGCATCGGCTCTGCGCCTCGACCGAAACGGAGGCCGCCGCCCGCGGCACGGTGCTGCGCTGCCGGCTCGAAGTGGAGGGGACTCCGGCGGAACTTCCCAACCCGTACCGCACCACCTTGCTGCGTGCCGCGCAGGCCAGCCTCGCCAATGTGGCGGCCCACGCCCGCGCACGCAGCGCCGTTGTGACGCTGTCCTTCCTCGGTTCCGAAGTGGCCATGGACATTTTCGACGACGGCGCCGGATTCGACCCGGCGGCCGCCTGCCAGGACCGGGCCGACGGATCCGGCTACGGGCTCAGGTCCCTGCGGGACCGCGTCGCCGCGCTGCAGGGCACCCTTGACCTTGAATCCGCCCCGGGCGAAGGGACCGTGGTGGCCATCCGGCTGCCCCTGGGAGCGGACGCAGGATGACCGCGATCCGCGTCCTCCTCGTTGACGACCACCCTGTAGTCCGTGCCGGCCTGCGCGCAATGCTGGCCGATTTTGACGGAATCACCGTCGCCGCCGAAGCGGCCGACGGCGCCGCCGCACTGGCCGCGGTGGCGCGGCTGCACGCCCTCGGTGACCCGGTCGACGTCGTCCTGATGGACCTGCAAATGGGCGCCGGTATGGACGGCGTCACCGCCACGGGCCGGATCAAGGCCGGAGAGGCCGGAACACCGGCACCTCCCGTCCTCATCCTCACGACGTTCGACTCGGACGCCGACATCCTCGCCGCGGTGGAGGCGGGGGCGAGCGGGTACATGCTCAAAGACGCGCCCCCGGAGCAAATCAGGCAGGCCGTGATGGCTGCCGCGGCGGGCCAGACGGCGCTGGCTCCGGAAGTGGCAGCGCGGCTGCTCGGCAGGATCCGCAATCCCGAACCGGCGCTGACCTCCCGGGAGATCCAGTTGCTCGAACTGCTCGCCACCGGGCTGGGGAACCGGGCCATCGCCAGGCAGCTGTTCATCTCCGAGGCCACGGTGAAGACCCATCTGGTGCACATTTACGGGAAACTCGGGGTGGATAACCGGACGGCGGCCATCGCCGTGGCGGCGCAGCGGCGCATCATCCGGCGGAGCTAGCCGCCCCCGGTGACCGTGTGACGCGGGAGGTGTCCGCAGCTCGGGGCATAATGTCGCAATGGGGAAAATTCAGAAGCTCTCGCTTGCTCTCGTTGGTCTGGTTCTCGGTAGCACGCTGGTCGCGTGCGACGACGGCCGGTCCGGTGCGCAGGATGCGGCGAAGCAGCTCGCGTCGGCCGTGGCCGCGCTCGACGTCGGCACCGTGTCCTTTGACGGCAAGGACTCCGCCGCCGCGAACGATCGGGTCAAGGCCGTTTTCAAGGCCCTCGACCCGGTGAAACCCGCCGTCGCGGCAGGTGAGCTGAAGCTCGACAAGGACACCGCGACGGTGCCGCTGGACTACAGCTGGAAGCTCGGCGCCGGCGAGTGGAAATACACCGTGACCGCGCAGCTGAAGAAGGCCGACGGCACGTGGAAGACCGTCTGGAGCCCTGAACTGCTGGTGCCCGGCCTCGCCGACACCGAGGTCGTGGGCAGCTCCAGCGAGTCCCCGCAGCGGGCCGACATCCTCGGCGCCGGCGGAACCAAACTGGTCACCTACCGGCCCGTGGTCCACGTCGGAATCGACAAGCAGCAGCTGGACTCCGCGGATCCCGCCGCCGCCGCGGGCAAACTGGCACGGCTGGTGGGCGTTGACCCGGCCGCCTACACCAAGCAGGTCGCGGCCGCCGGACCCCAGGCTTTCGTCGCCGCGATCACCCTGCGGCAGGAGGGCCGGACCGTCACCGACGAGCAGATTGCCGCCATCCCTGGTGCGCGCGCGATCGCGGACTCCCTTCCCCTGGCTCCCAGCCGCACGTTTGCCCGCGCCGTGCTCGGCACCGTTGGTGAAGCCAGCGCCGAACAGATCGAAAAGTCCGGCGGCACACTCCACAGCGGCGACACCACCGGTACCGGCGGGCTCCAGCAGCAGTACGACGCGCAACTGCGTGGAACCAGCGGCACCCAGGTATTCGCCCAGACCGAGGGCCTCACTGCCGAGCAGCGTCAGGGGCTGGCCAACGGCGGCCGTCGCGTCCTGTTCCAGGAACCGATGAAACCCGGAACCGCGCTGAAGACCACCCTGAACACGCGGCTGCAGCAACTGGCCGAGGACACCCTGGCCGACGTCGGTCCGGCGTCCGCCATCGTGGCCATCAAGCCCTCCACCGGCGCGGTCCTGGCCGCAGCTTCCGGCCCCGGCAGCAACGGGTACGACACCGCTCTGCTGGGCCAGTACGCCCCGGGATCCATCTTCAAAATGGTGGACTCGCTGGCCATGTTCCGGAACGGCATGACCCCCGATGACAAGGTGGACTGCCCCCCCACCCTCACGGTGGACGGCCGGACCTTTAAGAATGCCGAGGGCTACCCTGCGACGTCCCTCGGATCAGTGACGTTGCGGGACGCCTTCGCGCATTCCTGCAACACCGCGTTCATCAACGCCCGGGGCAAGGTCAGCCAGGCGCAGCTGGAGTCCGCCGCGACGTCCCTCGGCGTTGCCGTCGAGGCGCCGTCCCTGGGCGCCGCGGCCTTCCTTGGCTCGGTCCCGGGCGAGGCTGAAGGCACCGAGCACGCGGCCTCCATGATCGGCCAGGGCAAGGTGCTGCTCTCACCGCTAGCCGCCGCCGTGATGGCCGGCTCGGTCGCCAAGGGTGCTCCCGTGTCACCGCAGCTGGTCCTGAACCCGAACGCCGCACCCGCAGGCGGCGCCACGCCGTCGGCCGGTCCGACGGCGGCGCCGTCCACGTCCGCCCCCGCGCCCGCGAAGGCGGCCGGGAAACCCATCACGGCCGCGGAAGCCGCGTCCCTCGCTGACATGATGCGCGCCGTGGTGACCTCGGGCCACGCCGGCTTCCTCGCCGACGTTCCGGGGGCCCCGGTGGGCGCCAAGACCGGCACCGCCGAATTCGGCAAGGACAACCCGCCCAAGACCCACGCCTGGATTGTGGCTGTCCATGGGGACCTCGCCGTCGCCGTGTTTGTCGAGGACGGCGGCCTCGGCGCAACCACCTCCGGCCCGCTGCTCAAGGACTTCCTTACTGCGGCCGCCGGCTAGCCGCCCCCGGGCCACCGGAAGACCCAGCCGTGGGAGGATTACTGCGTGGCTCATATTGACGTATCCGGCATCGACTACTTCCTCTCCGACGGCACCCAGCTGCTCAATGGCGTGACGTTCAAGGTCCCGGACGGCAGCAAAACAGCGCTGATCGGACCCAACGGAACCGGCAAGACCACCCTCTTCCGGATCATCTCCGGTGACCTCGTCCCGGACGAAGGCGTGATCGGCCGGTCCGGGAACATGGGGATCATGCGCCAGTTCGTCGGCCAGGTCCGGGACGACTCCACGGTCCGGGACCTGCTGGTGTCCGCCGCGCCGCCCGCCCTGGCTGCCGCCGCGCGCGCCGTCGACGAAGCCGAACTGGCCATGATCGAGCACGACGACGAACCGACCCAGATGAAGTACGCCCAGGCGATCGTCGACTGGGGCGACGCCGGCGGCTACGACGTCGAGACCGTATGGGACGAAGTCTGCATGGCGGCACTTGGCCTGCCGTTTGACCGCGCGCAGCACCGGCCGGCGTCGAGCCTGTCCGGTGGCGAACAGAAACGGCTGGTCCTCGAAGCCCTGTTCGCGGGACCGGACGAGCTGCTGCTGCTCGACGAGCCGGACAACTACCTCGACGTGCCGGGCAAGCGCTGGCTCGAGGCAAAGCTGAACGAGTCCAAGAAGACCGTGTTCTTCATCAGCCACGACCGCGAGCTGCTCAACAACGCCGCGGGCCGCATCGTGACGCTGGAACCCGGCATCAACGGTGCCGGCGCGTGGATCCACGGCGGCGGCTTCGGCTCTTACGTTGAGGCCCGCGCCGACCGCAATGCCCGTTTCGAGGAACTCCGCAAGCGCTGGGACGAGGAGCACGTCAAGCTCAAGGAACTCGTCAACATGTACAAGAACAAGGCGGCGTTCCGCTCCGACATGGCCAACCGGTACCACGCGGCACAGACCCGGCTGGCGAAGTTCCTGGAGGCGGGTCCGCCGGAAGCGCTGCCGATCGAACAAAACGTAAAGATGCGGCTCAAAGGCGGGCGCACGGCCAAGCGCGCCATCGTGGCCGAGAAGCTCGAGCTCACCGGACTGATGAAACCGTTCTCCACCGAAGTCTGGTTCGGCGACCGGGTGGGCGTCCTCGGTTCCAACGGCTCCGGCAAGAGCCACTTCCTTCGGCTGCTGGCCACCGGCGGCACGGATCCGGAACGTGAGCACCTCCCCGTATCCGACGTCGAAATCGCCGAGGTCCCGCACGAGGGAACGGTGAAGCTCGGCGCCCGGATCCGGCCCGGATTCTTTGCCCAGACACACGTCCGTCCCGACCTGCTCGGCAAGACCCTGCTGGAAATCCTGCACCGCGGCGACGAACACCGCTCCGGGATGGCGCGCGAGGCGGCCGCCGGCGCCCTGGACGGCTACGGCCTGGCCTCGCAGTCGGAGCAGAAGTACGAGTCGCTCTCCGGCGGCCAGCAGGCCCGGTTCCAGATCCTGCTGCTGCAGCTCTCCGGCGCCACCCTGCTGCTCCTCGACGAGCCCACGGACAACCTGGACCTGCACTCGGCCGAGGCGCTTGAACGCGCCATCGACCACTTCGAGGGCACGGTCCTGGCCGTCACCCACGACCGCTGGTTCGCCCGGACCTTCGACCGGTTCCTCGTGTTCGGCTCCGACGGCCGGGTCTACGAATCCGGTGAACCCGTCTGGGACGAAAAACGCGTCGAACGCGCCCGCTAATCCGCCCGCACACCCGTAGATGATCAAACTTTTGATTAATTGATCATCCAGACCTATCGTTTAAGCATGAGTACCGAGGAGCGTCACCGCAGGATCGGTGAACTGCTGCGCCAGCGGGAGCACATGAGCGTGGAAGAGCTCACCGCCGAATGCGGCGCCTCGGGTGCCACTATCCGCCGCGACCTTGACGTCCTGGCCCTCCGGGGGGTCCTGCGCCGCGTCCACGGTGGCGCCCGGAGCCTGGTGTCCCGCGGCGAGAACCCCGAGTACGGCCAGCGTGAACTCGAGGACCACGACGCCAAGATGCGCATCGCCGCCGGCGTGGCAGCCCTGCTCAAAGACCGCGGACACGTCTGGCTGGACAGCGGCACCACAGCCACCGAAGTGGCACGCCGGCTGCAGGGCCGGGACATCACAGTCATGCCGATGTCGCTGCAGGCCGTCAACGCCCTGACCGGAACGGCCCCCGGCCCGCGGCCAGAACTGCTGCTGCCCGGCGGAAGCCTCACCCCCGGCGAACTGTCCTTCCGCGGCCCCATGGCCGAATCCAACATCCGCGCCCTCCGGTTCGACACCGCCGTCGTGACACCGTGTGCGCTGAACCTCCGCGACGGCCTCCTGGCCCACGACCTCGAGGACGCAGCCGTTAAACGCGCCGGCCTCGAGTCAGCCGCACGCGTGATTGCCGCGTGCTCGGATGCCAAGTGGAACGCCAGCGCCGTCGCGCTGGTCGCTGCGCTCGACGCCGTCGACATTCTGGTGACAGACAAGAACCTGGGCCCGGCCGAACGTGCTGAGCTCGCCCGACACTCGGTGGAAGCAGTGATCGTATGACAAGCACAACAACCGCCCCGCAGGTCAAAGCCGCGGCCGCGGCGACGTTCCTGATCTTCGGCATCAACGGGCTGGTCTTCGCCAGCTGGGCCGCCCGCATCCCGGCGGTCACCGAAATCCTGCAACTCAGCTCCGGGCAGATGGGCAGCCTGCTGCTGTGCGTTGCCGTAGGCTCGCTGATCGCCCTGCCGACGGCGGGATGGGTGGTGGGCCGGCTGGGAACGGGCAACACCGTCCGCGCGGCCGGTCTGCTGGCGGCCGCCGGCGGCGTCGGCATCGCCCTGTCCCTCAACGCCGGCTCCGTGGCCGGAACGGCTGTTTCCCTGTTCTTCTTCGGCATCGGCATCGGCCTCTGGGACGTCTCCCAGAACATTGAAGGGGCCGACGTCGAACACCGGCTGGGCCGGACGATTATGCCGCAGTTCCACGCGGCCTTCAGCGGCGGCGCCTTCGTGGGCGCGCTGGCCGGGGCCGGCCTGTCCGAACTCGGCGTCGGACTGCCTACCCACCTGCTGGTCATCGCCCTCGTGGTGGCCGTCGCCGCCCAGATGGCTCCCCGCTACTTCCTGCCGCACACGACGCCGGACGCCCCCGCCGCAGGTGAGGCTCCGCAGCCGCGGGCTGCCGCCTGGCGGGACGGCCGGACCCTGCTGATCGGCGTCGTCGTCCTGGGCGCAACCCTGACCGAGGGTGCCGGGAACGACTGGATCGCCAAGGCCTCCGTGGACGGACTCGGCGCCGAACAGTCGAGCGGTGCCCTGCTGTTTGCGGTCTTTGTTCTGGCGATGACGGCCATGCGCTTTTTTGGCGGACGGGCGATCGACGCCTACGGCCGGGTGGCCGTGCTGCGGGCCAGCATGGCGGCCGCTGCGGCCGGGCTGGGACTCTTTGTCCTCGCCGGTAACATCTGGCTGGCGGCAGCCGGTGCAGCGCTTTGGGGAATGGGGGCCGCGCTGGCTTTCCCGATGGGTATGTCCGCGGCGGCCGACGATCCACGCCACGCGGCGGCGCGGGTCTCTGTCGTGTCAACGCTGGGGTACGTGGCGTTCCTGGCCGGGCCACCGCTGCTGGGCTACCTCGGAGACCTGACCGGAATCCGGCTGGCGCTGCTGGTTATCGGTGTGCCGATTCTGGTTGCCCTGCTGCTCGCCGGCGCCGCGCGGCCCGTGCGCGCCAGCTAAGGAGCCGCCGCGCGTCGCCGTTCTCCCGGATACAGGAGCGCTGGAATCCCAGCCAGAGCAGCAGCACCACCGGGGCTGCCAGGCAGACAGCGCCAACGGTGTCCGTCAGCCAGTGGGCCGACAGGTAGGTACGGCTGACCATCATGGCCATGGTGCCGGCAGACGCCAGCAGCCATACCCACGCTTTGGCCATCAGCAGTGCCAGCACCAGGACGAAGGCGGTGGTGGTGGCGACGTGACCGGAGGGGAACGACCCCGTGTCGGTGAGGACCACGGTGTTCTGCGGCCGTTCGCGCAGCACGCCAGCCTTGATGACCTGGGTGAGGATCAGGACCGCCACTCCGGCGGCGGCGCTGAAAACCGCCGTCTGCGGCCGGCGCCGGATCAGGAGAGCCAGCACCAAAAGTCCGTGCACGACCAGGACCCCGCGGTAGCCGGCGACGTTGAGGACGGCGTTGATGGCGTCCCAGAAGGGGCTGCGCAGGCCGGTGATAAACCCCGCCCACCCCCGGTCCAGGCCCTGGAACGGCGGGTTGGCGACGTTGGCCAGCAACAACCCGCCCAGCACCGCGGCGACGGTGAGCATAACGGTACTAACCGCCAGGACGCGGCCTGCAGCCAATGGCCGGGGATCCAGCACTCGGGTCATCGCCTCATCCTAGCTGCGCCCGGCAGTAAGGTGGGGAAATGCGAAGCATGCTGAGAAAAACACCGCGGGGACTGGAGAAGCTGGACCGCAGGCTGGTCCGCTCAGTCTCCCGGCTCCCGGGCGGCGGCCACGATGACTTCTTCCGCCACCTGTCCGCTGCCGCCAATAACGGCAAGCTCTGGATGGGCATTGCGGCCGTGATGGCGCTCTTCCCGGGGAAAACCCGCCGGGCCGCCCTGCACGGACTCCTGGCGCAGGGCGTCGCGTCCGCAGTGACCAACATGGTCTTCAAGACGCTGTTGCCCCGCGCCCGCCCGTTGCCGGAGCACCTGCCCGTCTTCCGCTTCGTCAACCCCCAGCCCACCAGTTCCTCCATGCCCTCGGGCCACTCGGCCTCGGCCGCGGCCTTCGCCCTGGGCGTGGGGCTGGTCCGTCCGGCCCTCGGCGCCGCACTGGCACCGGCCGCGGCCGCGGTGGCCTACTCCCGGGTCCACACCGGTGCGCACTGGCCCTCGGACGTTTTCTTCGGCTCAGCCATCGGCTCGGGCGCCGCCCTTGTGACGCGGAAGTGGTGGCCGGTCCGGCCGCCTTTCCCGGCGGTCCGGCGCAGTCCGGTGGACGCCCCGGCGCTGCCCGACGGCGAGGGGCTCGGCATCGCCGTGAATACCCTGGGCGGCTCCTACGCCGCCGAAACAGCCGGTGCCCTGCAGAAAATATTCCCCAAGGCGTATATAAAGGAAATCGGCCCGGAGGACGACGTCGCAGCGGAAATCACGGCCGTCGCCACCCGCCCGGGCGTCGTTGCCCTCGGCGTGTGGGGCGGAGACGGGACCGTGGGCACGGCCGCCGCGGCCGCCGTCGAACATTCCATCCCGCTGCTGGTGCTGCCCGGCGGCACGCTCAACCACTTTGCCCGGGACGCCGGCATCGGAACCCTCGAGGCGGCCGTCCAGGCTGCCACCCGGGGCGAGGCCGCCTGCGCCGACCTCGGCCATGTGGCTGTGGAGCGGGGCCTGCCGGAGAGCCCCGAGCGGCTGGACCTCACCATGCTGAACACCGCGAGCATCGGGCTCTACCCCAACCTGGTGCGCCGCAGGGAACACCTCCAGCCCGCACTGGGCAAGCCCCTGGCAGGTGTGGTGGCCATGTTCCGTACCTTCGCCGCAGGCACTCCCAGCACCCTGGTGGTCGACGGCCGGCGGCACAAATTGTGGATTCTGTACGTCGGCCGCGGCCGCTATTACCCGCGCGACCACGCCCCGCTGGTCCGTCCGGTGCTGGACGACGGCGTCCTGGACCTGCGCATGATCACCGCGGACGAATCCTTCGCCCGCCTGCGGCTGCTCTGGTCCGTGCTGACCGGCACCGTGGCCACCTCCCGGATCACCCACCTGAGCGAGGCAACCCGCATCCGCGTGGAACCGGGCGACACCACCATGGTGCTGGCCGTGGACGGTGAGGTGATGCCCGGCGTCCGCGCCGTCGAGTTCTCGGTGGAACCCGCAGGCCTGGTCTACTACACCCCGCAAACGGAATAGCCACGGGTCATCCCCGCGGACTACCCTGACCGGGCCCTGAATCATCCCTGAGAGCGGCGAATTCGGCCGCCCGCGTCGGTAGCGTGGTAGGTACACAACCACACGCGACGCAAAGGAACGCTTCCATGATCGAAGCACGAGGCCTGACCAAGGTGTACGGCGAAAAAACCGCCGTCGCCGGAGTCAATTTCACCGTCGAAGCCGGCAGGGTCACCGGATTCCTGGGCCCCAACGGCGCCGGAAAATCCACCACCATGCGCATGATCATGGGACTGGACCGGCCGACGTCGGGCTCCGTCACCGTCAAAGGCGTGCCGTTCGACCGCCACCAGGCGCCGCTGCGCGACGTCGGTGCCCTGCTGGACGCCAAAGCCGTCCATACCAGCCGCTCGGCCTACAACCACCTGCTGGCCATGGCCGCCACCCACAGCATCCCCAAGAAGCGTGTGCACGACGTCATCGAGATGACCGGGCTGGCCGAGGTGGCCAAGAAGAAGGTCGGCGGGTTCTCCCTCGGCATGGGCCAGCGGCTGGGCATCGCCGCGGCACTGCTCGGCGACCCGCAGACCGTCATCCTGGACGAACCCGTCAACGGCCTGGACCCGGAAGGAGTGGTCTGGGTGCGGAACCTGGTCAAGTACCTGGCCTCCGAGGGCCGGACCGTGTTCCTCTCCAGCCACCTGATGAGCGAAATGGCCGTCACCGCGGACCACCTGATCGTGATCGGCCGGGGCCGGATCATCGCCGATGCGCCCATCCAGGACATCATCACCGGCAAGGGGCAGGGCCGCACCCTTGTCCGCACCGACCAGCCGGACCAGCTGATGCAGCTTCTGGCCGGCGCGGGCGTCACCGTGGAAGTCCAGGACAACGAGCTCCTGGAGGTCTCAGGTCTCCAGCCGCGCGACATCGCCCGGACCGCGCTTGAGAACCGCGTCATGATCTACGAACTTACCCCGCTCCAGGCCAGTCTTGAGGAGGCCTACATGGAGCTGACCAAGGATGAGGTCGAATACCACTCGCTCGTCACCACGGGTGCCCACGCCCCCGACCAGTCCGGAGGCAACTAAGCCATGAGCTCCACCACCCTCGAACCCACCCCCTCCAGCCGCGGCGCCCACGCCGGCACGGCGGGCACCCCGGCCGGCAACAGCCTCAGCACGGGACCCGGGCCCAGTTTCCTGCGCGTCCTGAACTCCGAAGTCATCAAGTTCCGCACGCTCCTGTCCACGCTTATCCTGCTGGCGGCCACCGTCGCCGTGATCGTCGGTGTCGGCGCCCTCGCCGCGTGGGGAATCGGCCAGGCACTGCAGGCGTCCTCCAGCAATCCCCAGCGGTCCGCCGCGCTGGCGGCCCAGGGCGACATTGCCGCCTCCGCACCCAGCGCCGGAATCTCCTTCGCACAGCTGATCCTCGGCTCCCTGGCCGTGCTGATCATCAGCTCCGAGTTCACCACCGGCATGGCGCGGTCCACCTTCACCGCCGTCCCGAAGCGCATCCCGGCCTTCGTGGCAAAACTGGTTGTGGTGGTGGTGTCCGCCTTCCTGGTCACCGCCGTGTCCCTCTATCTCGCCGGCCTGGTGGCCGCGCCGATCCTGGACCAGTACGGCCACACCCTCGATATCTCCAGCGGGCACTATTACCGGACCCTCCTGATCAACAGCGCCTACGTGGCAGCGGTCGCCGCAATCGGGATGGCGCTCGGGGCGCTGATCCGCAACTCGGCCGGCGGCATTATGAGCCTCGTCGGAATCTTCTTCGTGCTCCCGATTGCGCTGGAAATCATCCAGGGCGACTTCGTCAAGGAACTGCGCAAATTCATGCCGGCCAACACGCTGGCGCCGCTGACCGCGTCCGAGCACGTTCCGGACACCCTGGAAGCCTGGCAGGCCGCCCTGGTCCTGGGTGCCTGGGCGGTCATCCCGCTGGTCCTCGCAGGGTTCCTGCTCAAGAAGCGCGACGTCTAGCAGGGCCCGCGGGTACCAGCGTCTAGGCTCGGAGCATGATCGACGCAGCACCCCCCAAGGACGCACCGGCCGGCCAGGCCGGTGCGTCCTTCGCCGAAATCACGGCCCGGCGGCGCGGCCGGGTCCGGCGCTACCTCCACCTGCACCCGCGGGTGATGGACGTCCTGGTGGTCCTTACCTACCTGCTCCTGGCGACCCCGACGGCGGTGCAGTCCCTGCGCGGCGGCCCGTGGCAGGTGCTGGTCCTGCTGGCCGCCACCGCCGTCGTGCTCCTGTTCCGCCGCGCCCGCCCGGTGCTGGTCCTGGCGGCGGCGGCCGTGCTGGAACTCGCGGTCTCCGCGCTGCACCCGTGGGGCTCCAACGTCTCGGCCGGCCTCTGGTTCGCCCTGTACTCGGTGGCCCTGGTCCGCTCCCGGCGCTTTACCTTTATTGCCCTGGCCCTCTCGACGGCGCCGCTGGCGGCACTCTACGTCTCGCTGGCCGTCGGCCCGCTGGACGGGCGGCTGCCGGACATGGCCGTCAGCACCCCGGCCAACTTCCAGCTGGTCACCAGCATCGCGGCCGGGGTGAGTATCATCCTCTCCAGCGTGATTGCCACCGGAATCGGCATCTCGGTCCGGCAGCGGCGGGAGCATGAGGAGGAGATCACCGCCTGGGCCGCCACCGCCGCGCAGCTTGGATCGGTGAACGAACGGAACCGGATTGCGCGCGAAATGCACGACGTCGTGGCGCACTCCCTCACCGTGATGGTGAGCCTGTCCGACGGCGCCGCCGTCGTCCTGGACAGGGACCCGCAGCGGGCCGGGGAGGTGCTCGGCGAACTCTCCCGGACCGGCCGGACGGCGCTGGCGGATATGCGCAGGGTCCTCGGCGTCCTGCGCGATGATGCCGCCCCGGGCGCGGCCCCCCGGGAGCCGCTGGTGGCCGGCGGGAACCTGGCCAAACTGCTGGCGGGATTCCGCACGGCCGGCCTGCCCGTGCAGTACTCGCACTCCGGCCCGGCGCTGCCGGAAGACGCCGCATTCCAGTTGACGGTGTACCGGATAGTCCAGGAGTCGCTGACGAACGTGCTGCGTTACGGCCGGTCCCTGGGCCGTGTGGATGTCAGGATTTCGCGGAACAATGCCACCGTGGCCATCGAGGTGCTCGACGACGGCAAGGGCGGCCTGGAACAGCCACCCGGACCGCTGGGTTCCGGCCAGGGCCTCGCCGGGATGCGCGAACGCGCCCGGTTCTATGCCGGCACGGTGGAGGCCGGACCGGCCGCGAAGGGGGGCTGGCGTGTGCGCGCCGTCCTGAACTGCAACCTAGACAAGGGAGCGTCATGACCGACGACGGACCGATCCGCATCCTGCTGGTGGACGACCAGCCCCTGCTCAGGATGGGCTTCCGGCTGATCCTCGAAGGGGAGGAGAATTTGTGCGTCGTGGGCGAAGCCTCCGAGGGAGCCGAGGCCGTGCGCCGCACCGAGGAGCTGCGGCCCGACGTGGTGCTGATGGACGTGCGGATGCCCGTACTAGACGGGATCGAGGCGACCCGGACCATCACCTCCTCCGGCTCGGCGGCGCGGATCATCATCCTGACCACGTTTGACCTCGACGAATACGCCTTCGCGGGACTGCAGGCCGGGGCGTCGGCCTTCCTGCTCAAGGATGTGGCCCCCGCGGAGCTGGTCAGCGCCGTCCGGATTGTGGCCAGCGGCGACGCCGTTGTGGCACCGCGGATTACGCGGCGGCTCCTGGAGACCTACGTCCGCAGCGGGCAGCAGGACGGCGGCCCGGACGGGCAGGCAGGCGGGCCAGCAGGCGGGCAGCCGCGGCCCGCGGCCCGGCCCGCGCGGGATCCCCTGCTGGAGGAACTGACGCCACGGGAGACGGAAATGCTCGAGGCCATCTCCGAGGGTCTATCCAATGCCGAGATCGCGCACCGGTATTTCCTGTCCGAAGCGACCGTCAAAACCCATGTGCGGCGCATCCTCAACAAGCTGCAGCTCCGGGACCGGGTCCAGGCCGTGGTCTACGCCTATGAGACCGGCCTGGTGGTGCCGAGCAACCCGGACTACTAGGCGCACGGACTGCTGGGCGATCGGCGCAACCGTGCCCCCAGGAGCCTGAAACAGTGGTTTCACGCACATTTCGGAATTGCCGCGGAGGCAACACCCATTGCCTCCCGGGCCCCATTGCTGGAGGTCCGTCCGAAAACCGCTGCCGTAATCTGTATATCTGCACAGAACAGCGGTTCGGGCTGGCGGTCTAGTGTGAAACGACACTGTGGTCCGCCGCACATCCTTGCCCGGCATCGCCGGAGCGGAGGCACGGGCCCACACCACCCACGAAGGACGGCGCTTCATGCAGGCTGACCAGCAACTCTCCAAATCCCTGAAACCCCGGCACTTGTCCATGATCGCCATCGCCGGCGTCATCGGCGCGGGCCTCTTTGTCGGCTCGGGCGCCGCCATCCAGCAGGCCGGTCCGGGCATCCTGGTGGCCTATCTGGCGGCGGGGCTTGTGGTCATCCTCGTGATGCGCATGCTCGGTGAAATGGCAGCCGCCAACCCCGAGACCGGATCCTTCTCCACCTACGCGGACAAGGCCCTGGGCCGCTGGGCGGGCTTCAGCATCGGCTGGCTCTACGCATGGTTCTGGATCATTGTGCTCGGCATCGAAGCCACCGCCGGCGCCGCGATCATGCACCGCTGGGTGCCCGGCATCGACCAGTGGGTCTGGGCCCTGGCCCTGATGATCCTCCTGACCCTGACCAACCTTGGCTCGGTGAAGTCGTACGGTGAGTTCGAGTTCTGGTTCGCCTCCATCAAGGTTGCCGCCATCGTGCTGTTCCTGCTCTTCGGCGTCGCGGCCATCCTCGGCCTCATCCCGGGCGTTCCCGCCCCGGGACTGGACAACCTGACCGGTAAGGGCGGGTTTATGCCCAACGGACCCGGCGCCGTTTTGGCCGGCATCCTCGTGGTGGTCTTCTCGTTCTTCGGCGCAGAGATCGCCACCATCGCCGCCGGCGAATCCGAGAACCCGGTCGACGCCGTCAAGAAGGCCGTGAAGTCCACCGTCTGGCGCATCCTGGTCTTCTACATCGGCTCCATCGCCATCGTGGTGACCCTGCTGCCGTGGAACTCCGCCTCCGTCGCCAAGAGCCCGTACGTGGCCGTAATCGAGCTGTTCGGCATCCCCGGCGCCGGCACCATCATGGACGTTGTGGTGCTGACCTCCGTGCTGTCCTGCCTGAACTCGGGTCTCTACACCGCCAGCCGGATGCTCTTCTCACTCTCGCGCCGCGGCGACGCTCCCCGGTCCTGGATGCGGATCTCCAAGCGCGGCGTCCCGGCCGGCTCGGTGCTGGCCTCCACCGTGGTCGGGTTCATCACCGTGGGCCTGAACTACATCGCCCCGGACACCGTGTTCCTGTTCCTGGTCAACACCTCCGGCGCGATCGCCCTGTTCGTCTGGCTAGTCATCTCCATCTCGCAGCTGATCCTGCGCCGCCGGATGGGCACCGCCGCCCGGGACCTCGAGCTGAAGATGTGGCTCTTCCCCTACCTGACCTGGGTGGCGATCATCAGCATCGTGGCCTTGCTGGTAGGCATGGTGGTGCTGGACACGACCCGGGAGTCGCTGCTGCTCTCCCTGGCCCTCGCCGCCTTGGTGGTAGGGCTCGGCGTGTGGCGCTACCGCGGGAACGCTGCCGCGAAAACCGGTGACGACGCCGGGGCCGGCGCCGAGACCGGCGAAGAAGCAACCGCAGGCGTCGGCCCGGCCTCCTAAGGCCGGGGGCATGGCTCCGAGGCTAGACTCGGAGCCATGCCTTCCACCGCCACAGCAGCAGAGCACATCCAGGACCTCGGCGCCTACGTCAGCGCGTCGCCGTCGAGCTTCCACGCCGTCCACGAGGCCGCCCGGCGGCTCAATGAGGCCGGGTTCACCCGCCTCGACGAACTCCAGCCCTGGACAAACGGCAGCAACGGGGACGGCGGCACCGCGGCCGCGGACCGGGCCGGCGCCTGCTATGTAATCCGCGACGGCGCCCTTATCGCCTGGGTGGCGCCCTCCGGTGCGGGACCCACCACGGGCTTCAATATCCTCGGCGCGCACACCGACTCGCCGTCGTTCAAACTCAAGCCCAAGCCCACCACCGGCAAGTTCGGCTGGCTGCAGGCCGGCGTCGAGGTCTATGGCGGACCCCTGCTGAACTCCTGGCTGGACCGCGAACTGCAGCTCGCCGGGCGGCTGGTGATGCTGGACGGCACACAGCACCTCACCGCCACGGGACCCCTGCTGCGCTTCCCGCAACTGGCCATCCATCTGGACCGCGGGGTCAACGACGGGCTGGTCCTGGACAAGCAACAGCACATGAACCCGGTCTTCGGCCTGGGCGACCCCGCCGAGGCCGATCTCCTGGGCCTGCTTGCCGGGCGCGTCCACGGAGCGGCGGTGGACCCCGCCCAGATCGGCGGCTACGACATCGTCATCGCGGACACCCAGGCCCCGGCCGTTTTCGGGGCGCGGGACGAATTCTTCGCCTCCGGACGCCTGGACAACCTCTCCGCCACGCACGCCGGACTGGCGGCCCTGATCGACCACGCCTCCGGCGCCGTGCCCGCCGACGGCCCGATCGCTGTCCTGGCCGCCTTCGACCACGAGGAAATCGGCTCCGCCTCCCGCTCCGGGGCCTGCGGCCCGGTACTGGAGGACATCCTGGTCCGGATTTCTGACGGGCTCGGCGCCACCGCGAGCCAGCGGCGGCAGGCATTCGCGGCGTCGTTCTGCGTTTCCGCGGACGCCGGCCACGCGGTGCACCCCAACTACGCCGAACGCCACGACCCGGCCAACCGTCCGGTCCTGAACGGCGGGCCGCTGCTGAAGATCAACGCCAACCAGCGCTACGCCACGGACGCCGCGGGCGCCGCGCTGTGGGCCAGGCTCTGCACCGACGCCGGGATCCCCTACCAGGAGTTCGTCTCCAACAACGTTATGCCGTGCGGTTCCACGATCGGTCCTCTCACCGCCACCCGGCTTGGCATCCGCACGGTCGACGTCGGCGTCCCTTTGCTGTCGATGCACTCCGCGCGGGAGTTGTGCGGCGTCGAGGACCCGCACCGGCTCGCGACGGTGGCCGCGCTCTTCTTCCGCACCGCCGCCTAGGAACCGCCTAGGAGCCGGCGAGACCGATCACGAGGTTGATGGTGGCAGCCAGGATGACGGTGCCAAACAGGTAGGACAACAGGCTGTGCTTGAGGGCTTCGGCCCGGATCGCGTGGTTCCGCAGGGCAGTATCCGAGACCTGGTAGGTCATGCCCAGGCTGGTGGCGAGGTAGGCGAAGTCGGTGTACTGGGGAGGTTCGTCCTGGTTGAAGTCGATGCCGCCCTCCTCCGCGCCGGCCCGCGCCGCGGTGCTGTAGTACAGCCCGGCATACCGCACTGTGAAGAGCGTCTGGACAAGCATCCAGGACAGGGCGACCGATGCCAGCGCCAGCAAACCGCCTGCGAGGCGGGATCCGCCGTCGTTGCTGTGCGCATCCAGCACGACGGCGGCCACGGCCGCGAGGCTGGCGACGTTGGCGGCCAGAATCAACAGGTCCGTGGCGCTCCGGGAGGGGTCCTCCGTGATCGCGTGGGCACGGGTTTCGGCGGCATCCAGCCGGCCGATCACGATCCAGACCCACAGCACGTAAATCAGCGCAGCGCTGCTCCAGCCGATGGCGGGGGCCTCCACCCAGTGTCCGCTGATCCCCGTGGCGACAGCGGCGAGCAGCCCGGCCAGGACCATCACGGCAAAGCGCAGCCGGCTGCGGTGGACGGGCGACGCCTTAGGGCGGGGTGCGGAGCTCATGCCCAGATCATGGCATACCAACCCGGGAGCTTATCCACATCCGCGCCGAACGGCTTCCGCCGCCAACGCGGCGGCGCCTAGGGTGGCGGTGGGAGAAATCGCTGAAACCGGCCCGGATGCACTAAGCTATTGAAGTCTGTGCTGCGCCCTGCCTCCGTTCCGGTGGCGATGTGCCGCGCGGATACCGCAAATGAACCTCCTGTTACGGAAATGCCGTAACCGCTTAGCCCAAAGGAGGTGGGTTCACATATGCGTCCTTACGAATTGATGGTAATCATCGACCCCGAGGTCGAAGAGCGTACCGTTGAGCCGTCGCTTCAGAAGTTCCTGAACGTCATCACCAACGATGGTGGAACCATCGAAAAGGTTGACATCTGGGGCCGTCGTCGACTGGCTTACGAAATCCAGAAGAAGTCCGAAGGTATCTACGCCGTGGTGAACTTCACCGCTGAGCCGGCTACCGCCAAGGAACTTGACCGCCAGCTGAGTCTCAACGAGACCATCATGCGCACCAAGATCACCCGCCCCGAAGAGCAGAAGGTTGTTGCTGAGTAATTCAGCTTCACTCTTTCAATCTTTAACCCCGTAGGAACGAACAAGGAGGACGTAGATGGCAGGCGAAACCACTATTACGGTTATCGGTAATCTCACCAATGACCCCGAGCTGAGGTTCACACCGTCAGGTTCGGCAGTAGCGAACTTCACCATCGCTTCTACGCCCCGCACGTTCGACCGCCAGTCCAATGAGTGGAAGGACGGGGAAACCCTGTTCCTCCGCGCATCGGTGTGGCGCGAAGCCGCCGAGAACGTCGCCGAGTCCCTGACCAAGGGCATGCGCGTGATTGTTTCCGGCCGGCTGAAGAGCCGTTCCTACGAAACCAAGGAAGGCGAGAAGCGCACCGTTATCGAGCTGGAAGTCGACGAGATCGGCCCCAGCCTGCGCTACGCCAACGCCAAGGTCAACCGCACCCAGCGCTCCGGCGGTCAGGGTGGCCAGGGTGGCTTCGGCGGCGGCAACAGCGGCGGTTTCGGTGGCAACTCTGGTGGAAACCAGGGCGGCAACTCCGGCGGAAACTGGGGCGGCAACCAGCCCGCACAGCAGGACGATCCGTGGGCAACGCCCGGGGTCAGCAATGCAGGCGGCGGCTGGGGCAACGGCCCGGATTCCGAACCTCCTTTCTAAAACACATCTAAAGGTCCGACGCCGGAACCCGCGAAGCAGCCCTCGGCTGGCGCGCGGCGACCGTGGCGGATCACCACCATCCCGTGGATCAATATCCACGGGCTCCATCGAATAGGAGCTCCACGATGGCTAAGGCTGAACTCCGTAAGCCCAAACCAAAGTCCAACCCCTTGAAGGCCGCTGACATCACTGTCATCGACTACAAGGACGTAGCATTGCTGCGCAAGTTCATCTCCGACCGCGGAAAGATCCGCGCCCGTCGCGTTACCGGCGTCACGGTGCAGGAACAGCGCAAGATCGCACAGGCAATCAAGAACGCCCGCGAAGTTGCTCTGCTGCCTTACTCCGGCGCTGGCCGCGGCTAAGGAAGGGAACAACTAACATGGCAAAGCTCATTCTGACCCACGAAGTAACCGGTCTCGGTGCTGCTGGCGACGTTGTCGAGGTCAAGGACGGTTACGCACGTAACTACCTGCTCCCCCGCAACTTCGCCCTGACCTGGTCCAAGGGTGGCGAGAAGCAGGTTGAGTCCATCAAGGCTGCCCGCGCTGCCCGCGAGCACGCTTCCTTGGAAGATGCTCAGAAGCAGGCCGCTGCACTGCAGGCCAAGCCGGTCAAGCTGGTCGTCAAGGCTGGCGAGACCGGACGTCTGTTCGGCACCGTCAAGCAGGCCGACGTGGCGGACGCTGTTGAGGCCGCCGGTCTCGGCCGCATCGACAAGCGCAAGGTTGAACTGCCGGCTCACATCAAGTCGACCGGTTCTTACCAGGCCAACGTCCGTCTCCACGACGACGTTTCCGCTGTGATCGAACTCGACGTAGTGGCAGGCAAGTAGTCCCCAGGACTCGCTGAACTGCACGGGAGGCCCCCGCCTCCGGATTCCTCAGGGAACCGGACGCGGGGGCCTTCCGCATGTGGCGGTCGTTAGGCGCGGCCGCCGGGTCAGAGCTGGTGCAGCACAGTGGTGACGTGCCGGTAGCCGCGCCTGATCAGGTCTTCGAGGACCGCCACGTCGACGTCGTCGAGTTTGTTGACGTACAGGCACCCGGCGCCGGTCCGGTGTTTCCCGAGGCGGCCGAGCAGTTCGAGGGATTCGGGCCCGTACGTGAGTCCGTAGAGGGAGAGGCTGGACTTCCGGGGCGAGAAGCCGACTGCCGGGGCCTCACCCTCCCGTCCGGTTGCGTAGCGGTAGTGGTAACGGCCGAAGCCCACAATGCTGGGCCCCCACATTTGTGCCTCCTGCCGGTGATGCGGGACATCAGGGACTGCAGTCGCAGTCCGTCCGCCCGCCGGACCGGGTGTTCGACGGCGGCCAGGAAACCGGCCACCGACTCCCCTGTTGCTTGGGTCTTGTTTTCCGCCATACAGGCAGTCTCGCAGATGGCCGCGGGACTGTTCGTGGGTCCGGGGCGGCCCCACGGCAGAACGGGAATAAAGGCGGCGGGCCACAGCTTCTACAGGTAGATGCATATGCATGTAGATAAGTTCCCCAGGAACCAGGCACAGGAGTACACCGTGGAAAGCCGCCGCATAACCGTTCTCTCCGCCGGACTCGGCGTCCCGTCGTCGAGCCGCCTTCTCGCGGACCAGCTGGCCGCCGCCGCGGAACAGCGGCTCGCCGCGGCGGGCTATGCCGTGACGGTCGACGTGGTCGAGCTTCGTGATCTGGCGGTCGAGATCGCCAACAACTTTGTCACCGGTTACGCGGCACCACGCCTCGCCGACGTCATCGCGGGCGTCGAGGCCTCCGACGGCATCATCGCTGTCAGTCCGGTGTTCAGCGCCTCCTACAGTGGCCTGTTCAAGTCGTTCATTGACGTACTGGATCCCAAGTCCCTCGAGGGCAAGGCCGTCCTGCTGGGCATCACGGGCGGCACGGACCGGCACCAGATGGTGCTTGACTACGCCATGCGGCCGCTCTTTAGCTACCTCCGCACCAGGATTGCGGCCACCGGGGTGTTCGCTGGCCCGCAGGACTGGGGCGCCGCGGGCGACGGCGGGTCCCCGCTCTCTGTCCGGATCGACCGGGCCGCCGGGGAGTTCACCGGTCTCCTCGAAGGCACCCAGCCGCACACCCGGCAGGCGCCGGTCGAATCCCTGCCCTTTGAGCAGCTGCTCGCCGGGATCTCGGGCGGCCGGTAGCCGGCAGCGAACTATTCGGGCCCGGGGTTCGTTGTCCGGGACATGAAATGTCCTGTGGATTCCGTAGACCTGGTGATGAGCGAACGAGGCGGCGTGGAGATTGACTACTGCCCGCAGTGCCGCGGCGTGTGGCTGGACCGGGGGGAACTAGACAAGATCATCGACCGTTCGGAGTCCTTCGGCGCGCCCGGGGGAGCCGCAGCGGCTTCCGCGCCCGCCCCGGTCGCCCCGCCGGCGCCGGCGGCCCAGGTGCCGCCGCCGCTTTACCACCTTGAGCCGCGGAGCGGGGAGCGCCGGCCGGACGAGCGGCGCTACGACGACCGGAACCGCGACGATCGCCGCGATCGCCCGCGGTACGACCAGCCCCGATACGATGACCGCCGCCGGCCCAAGAAGAAGGAAGGCTGGCTGGGGGAGCTGTTCGACTTCTAGCTGCGCCGCTGCCGGAACGGACTGTTCAGTCCTCCAGCAGGGCGATGAACTCCTGGGCCTGCTTCAGCGAGATGTCCGAGTGCCGGGTCAGGGCCGCAGCGGCTGCCTCGGTTTCGCCGCTCCGGGCCAGCGTGCGGATGCGCCCGTAGATTTCGTCGTTGAGCATGTTGCTGCTGACTTCGCGCGTCACGTCGCCTTTGCTGGCAATCGCCCGGTAGCGGTAGGGAAACCGCTGCGGGGAGTCGTCATCGTCATCGTGAGCCGGCTGCTCGGGCGCCTCCGGGGGGCGGAACGGCTGCGGGTGCGCGGCCAGGGCGCCCACCGCGTCCCGTGAGGCGCGGAGACCCTCGCCGGTGGACTCCAGGTAGAGCTTGATGGCGGCCATGGCCTGTCCCTGGGCTATCAGGGCATATACGCGGCGGTGCTGCTCCTGATCCAGCCGGGACGCGGCGGCACGCGCTAGCTCCACCGAGTTGCGCCCGGGCTGCGGTTCCGCATCCGGGCGGGAGCTCGGCTGGCGGCGGGACAGGGCCCGGGCCGCCAGGACGACGGCGACGCCCACAACGGCGAGGATCAGGATGGGGATGAGCAGGGCTTCCATGGACTACAGCCGATCTACGTAATTCTTGGCGGTCAGGAGATCCGCGCGGGTGGCCTGGCGCAGCAGTTTGATGGCCTGGAGTTTGTGCCCCGAACGCGCCAGGGCCTGGAGTCGGAGGGTGAACTGGGGGCTTAGTTGTCCGCCGGGCAGCACCGCGCCGGGATAGCCGGCGCCCTGACGACCGGCACCCTGATAGCCCGCAGCGGCGCGGGCGTGCTCGGCCTGCTGCGACTGCTGCTGTTCATTCTGGCTGGGCTGGGTCGCCGCGTCCACCCGGGCCCGGGCCGCAGTGGCCGCCTTGACCTGGGCCTCATAGTGGGCCCGGGAGCGCATGGCGAGTTCCAGCTGGTACCGCTCGGCGTCAGAGATGCCGAAATTGCGCGGCTTGAGGGCTGCCGAGACGGCCCAGAGAACGCCCGCCAGGATCAGGGCAGGCAGTATGACTATCAAGACATCGCCCATGGCCACAGCTTATGCCAGTTGCGAGTTATCCACAGCATATTCTCGGCGTCGTATACACGCGGCGGCAGCCATCGCCGCAAAATCTCCTGCGGCGTGACAACCATCACAAAATTCGCATGTTCGGCCCGGTATATGGTGCGCCGGGGATGCCGCTATCCCCAGTCCGGGCATGCTGGCTGTGGATGAAAATTTCCCATAACTATTTGTCCTCCACAGGGAAAAGGCAGCGTTTTCGCATGTCAGAGCCGTATTCGGGGTAAAACAATTTTGCTATCCACAGTTGTACCCACAGGCTGTGCACAAGCACGGGGCGGTAGTCCACAAGTTATCCACAAGTGGGTCTCCGGGCCGGGTTGGTGGGGGTGGCAACGAGCGATACCGTAGCGGGAGACCAGGTTGGCAGCGCGGATTTCGGCCGTGGAAACTGCCCCCCGCACAGGGCCACCACTCCACGCCCAGGCGTAGCAGGTCCGGGCCGCAGGCCGGGTCCGGACGTCAGGGTGCACGGCAAAGAGTCGGTGGCCACTGATAGACAGTAAACGGCGGAGGCCGGGGCGCGGCCGTACCGCGGCCCTCCTCCGGTGGCCGCACTTCGCGCCACAGGCTTCACCACGCAGGGCTTACCCGCCGCGGAACAATTTTCCGCCGGCACAATGAAGGACGGCAGTTTTGTCAGTAACACATCTGGACTCGGTTGAGGGCACTCGGGGAGCCGAGGGAAGCCGCAAGCCCCCGCAGGACATACCGGCGGAGCAGTCTGTGCTCGGCGGCATGATGCTGTCCAAGGATGCCATCGCTGACGTTGTCGAGATTCTCCGCGGCCAGGACTTCTACCGGCCGGCCCATGAAACCATCTACGAAGCCATCATCGACCTCTACGGCCGCGGCGAGCCCGCCGACGCCGTCACCGTCTCGGACGAACTGACTAAACGTGGAGAGGTCAACCGCATCGGCGGTCCGGCCTACCTGCATGAGCTGATCCAGACGGTCCCCACCGCCGCCAACGCCGGCTATTACGCCGAGATCGTGGCCGAGCGTGCCGTCCTGCGCCGGCTTGTCAACGCGGGCACCAAAATCGTGCAGCTCGGCTACGGGCAGGACGGCGAGGTGGAGGACCTGGTCAACCAGGCCCAGGCCGAGGTCTACGCCGTGGCCGAGCGACGCACTGCCGAGGACTACGTGGTCCTGAAGGACGTGATGGAGTCCACGGTGGATGAGATCGAGGCGTCCGGGCACCGCGGCGAGGGCATGGTGGGCGTTCCCACCGGTTTCTACGAGCTGGATGAGCTGACCCACGGCCTGCACCCGGGTCAGATGATCGTCATTGCCGCCCGTCCGGCCGTCGGTAAGTCCACCTTCGCGCTGGACTTTGCCCGCTCGGCCGCGATCAAGAACAACCTCGCCACCGTGATGTTCTCGCTCGAAATGGGCCGGAACGAGATCGCGATGCGACTGCTGTCCGCCGAGGCCACCATTGGGCTGCAGGATCTGCGCAAGGGCACCATCAAGGACGAGCAGTGGTCCAAGATCGCGACCACCATGGGCCGGATGAACGACGCCCCGCTGTTCATCGATGACAGCCCCAACATGTCGCTGATGGAAATCCGGGCCAAATGCCGCAGGCTCAAGCAGCAGCACGATCTCAAGCTGGTCATCCTCGACTACTTGCAGCTCATGAGCTCGGGCAAGAAGGTGGAGTCCCGCCAGCAGGAAGTCTCGGAATTCTCCCGCGCCCTGAAGCTCCTGGCCAAGGAACTCCAGGTTCCCGTGATCGCCCTTTCACAGCTGAACCGTGGTTCCGAGCAGCGCCAGGACAAGCGCCCCATGGTCTCTGACCTGCGTGAGTCCGGTTCCATCGAGCAGGACGCGGACATGGTCATCCTGCTGCACCGCGAGGACGTGTACGACAAGGAGTCYCCGCGCGCCGGCGARGCCGACATCCTCATCGCCAAGCACCGTAACGGTCCCACCAAAGACATCGTGGTGGCCTTCCAGGGCCACTACTCGCGCTTTGCCAACATGGCCGGGGACGCCGGCGGCGGCGGAGGCTTCTAACCGGCCCGATCCGGCCGGACCCCATCCGGCAGGGCTCCGGGGCCTACAGCAGGTGGTTCGGGAGTCGGTTCCCGGGTGCCCGGCCCCGGATCTCCAGCAGCTCCCGGGCGTGCGCATGGAGCCTCTTGTCCTCATCTGAGACTGGAACCCACTGCGGGATCGGAACGGACGTGCCGCTGTCATCGCGGGCCACCATCACGGTCAGACAATACGTCGTCAGGTTCAGCTCGTGCCCCTTGGGGTCACCTGAGCGGACGTGGACAGCAATGTGCATGCCTTTCGTCCCCGTGTAAACCAGCCGGGCCTCGACTTCCACTAGGTGGCCGATCAGCAGCGGCCGGTAGAACCGCACGCCCCCGGAGAACACCGCCACGGTGTCCTTGCCGGAGTAGCGGGAGGCGCAGACGTAGGCTGCCTCATCGATCCACTTCATGACGATTCCGCCGTGGACCTTGCCGCCCCAGTTCACATCGGTGGGCGCGGCCATAAACCGAAGCGTGACGCGCTCGGCCGTCCCGGCGTCGGTGTATTCCTGCCCGCTCATGGCCTGGACGATGTCGTCCCTGACCTTGATCCGGGCCAGCGCATGATCGCGCTGCTCGACTTCCTCCGGCGTGGTCGGCTCAAACTGCGGTACAGGGATGGGCTTGCCGTCCTCCCCGACGGCCACGAAGATGACCATGCACTGGCTGCGCATGGTGGCCGGGCCGCCTTTCGGGTCGCTCGAGGAGACCACGGCCCGGATATGCATCGAGGAGCGGCCGGTGTACACGATGGTGGCCGTGACCTCGACCATGTCGCCGCTGTTGACCGGATCAGCGAAATGGATGTTGCCCACGTAGGCGGTCACGCAGTAGGTCTTCGCCCACCCGACGGCGGCGGCATAGGCGGCCTTGTCCACCCACTCCAGGACCGTTCCGGCGTCCACGGAGCCGCTGTGACCGACGTCGGTGGGGGCGGCCAGGAACCGCAAGGTAACGGCGTTGGGGGAAGTCTCGCTCATGGAAGCGAGTGTACTGACGCAGGAGCCGGCCGGCGCAGGCCGCCGACACATTCGCGCCGCCGGACGCCATATGGCGGCGGCAGCCCTTGCCCGCGAACGACGGCGGGCGGCCACCCAAGGTGACCGCCCGTCGTCGCGCCCTGCGCAGTGTGCGTGCTTAGGCCAGGACGCTCAGCTTGGAGCCGGGCCGGCCGAAGACGGCCCGGTCCACGGAGACCTTGCCCGCGCCCACGAGCGCCACGGCGAGGGCTGCGGCGGCAAGGAGGAGCACCAGTTCGAATCCGCCCGTGGCGACGAATATGCCAGCCGGGGCATGGACCAGGAACAGGGCGCCGAGCATGTCAACGGCAAGCAGGACGCCAAAAACGCGGGTCAGGACACCCAGGATCAGGGCGATGCCGCCGACGAGTTCCAGGACCGCAATGACCGGGGCGGCGACATCGGCAGCCGGGACTCCCATCTGGGCGAACGCTGCCTGCGTTCCCGGGATGGTGAATTCGTTGAACTTTTGCCAGCCATGGGCTGCAAAGAGGAAGCCGGTGGCCATGCGAAGGACCGTGCGGGCCGTGGTCGTGAGCGAGGACTGGTTCATGGGGATACCGATCTGTCGTTTGGAAACGGCGGGGAATGCCGGGTAATTACTTGAATATTCAACTTCTAGTGTTCCGGCGGATAGTTGAAAAGTCAAGTAAAGTGTCGTCCCGCGACTCCCGGGCTGCGGCTAGGGTGGTTCCGTGCCAGACTCCGCCACGTCGTCCGCGATCGCCCCGTCCAGCTCCCGCCGGCGCCGGGAAACCCTCCGGCTCGCCGTCCCGGCCTTCGGTGCGCTGATCGCCGAGCCGTTGTTCCTGCTGGCGGATTCCGCGATCGTCGGCCATTTGGGGGTGGCGCAGCTCGCCGGCGTCGGCCTGGCGTCGGCCGTGCTGCACACCGCGGTGGGCCTGATGGTGTTCCTCGCGTATTCCACGACCCCCGCCGTGGCGCGGGCGATCGGCAACGGCCAGCTGCCCAAGGCCCTGGCCGCCGGCCGGGATGGTGTTTGGCTGGCGCTGCTGCTGGGCCTGGTCCTGGCGGCCGCCGGCTTCAGCGCCGCCGAGCCGCTTATGGACCTGATGGGTGCCAGCGGGGAGGTCCGCGCGTTTGCCGTGGACTACCTGCGCTGGTCCATGCCCGGGCTGGTCGCCATGCTCCTGATCTTTGCCGGCACCGGGGTGCTCCGCGGGCTGCAGGACACCCGGACGCCGCTGGCCGTCGCCGCCGCCGGATTCACCGTCAATATCCTGTTGAACCTCTTCCTGGTCTACGGATTACGGCTGTCGGTGGCCGGCTCTGCCCTGGGCACCAGCATCGCCCAGTGGGCCATGGCCCTGGTGTACGTCGTGATGGTCCAGCGCAACGCCCGCAGCCACGGGGTATCCCTGCGCCCCGCGTGGGCCGGGATCCGCGCCCTGGCCACAGTGGGCTCCTGGCTGATGCTGCGCACGCTGAGCCTGCGGGTGGCGATTCTTGCCACGGTGGTTGTCGCCACGGCGCAGGGGCCGGTGAACCTGGCGGCCCACCAGCTGGCCATGACCGTCTTCACCTTCCTGGCCTTCGCCCTCGACGCGCTGGCCATCGCCGCCCAGGCGCTCATTGGTAAGGAACTCGGTGCCGGCCGCAGGGAGGCGGTACGCGACCTTACCGGCACCATGACCCGCTGGGGACTGGGCTTTGGAGTGCTCACGGGGATCCTCCTGGCCGTCGGGGCGCCGTGGGCCGGGGCACTCTTCACCTCCGATCCGGGCGTCCAGGCGGCGTTGACTGTGGCCCTGTGGGTGGTCGCCGCCGGACAGCCGATCGCCGGCTACGTTTTTGTCCTCGACGGGGTGCTGATTGGCGCCGGCGACGCCCGGTACCTGGCCCTCGCCGGCGTCGTGAACCTGGCCGTGTACCTCCCGCTTCTGCTCGCGGTCCGGCTTTCCGGGCTCGACGGCGGGGCCGCGCTGCTATGGCTCTGGGCCGCCTTCTCGCTCGGCTACATGCTGGCGCGTGCCCTCACGCTGGGGCTCCGGGCGCGGACCGACCGGTGGATGCTGCTGGGAGCACGCTGACGCCCGCCCGGCGCGCACCGGATCATGCAGCCACTAAACTGGGCAGGTGACTCTCCCCGCTGACCCCCAGGCCACAATTGCCCTGCCCGCCGCCCCGGATCTGTGGAAGCCCGTTGTGATCCGGGCCGCGATCGCCCTGGCCTTCGGCGCCGTAACAGTGTTCTGGGCGGCACCCCCCGTGGCCGGCATGGGCTGGGCCGGTGGGGTCTACCTGTTGGCTACCGGGCTGGTCCTGATCTGGAGCGTCAAAAAGACCGGCCTGCCGCACGGGCATGGGACGGCCAAGGTCCTCGCGGCCGCCGGCGCGGTACTGACCGGAACCGGCGTCGCCGTCGGACTGCTCTCCAGCAACCTGGTGTTCGGTGTCATAGGAGCCCTCGGCCTGGGTCTTGCCGGCGCCGCAGAACTCTACCTCGGACTGGCCGTGCGACGCCGCTCCGTGCTTGCCCGGGACTGGACAGCCTCCGGCGTGATCGGGCTCGGCACCGCGGTGGCCCTGCCCTTCTTCATCGACCTGGGGCCGCATGCGCTGCTGGGCGTGGCCGGAGGCGGTGCGATCATCAGCGGCGTGCTGTGGACGCTAGCCGGACTGACCCTGCGGCACAATGCGCGGGACGTTTCCGCCGAGGCCGTAAACTAGTAGCGACAGGTTCTACCCTGCGTAGAACAACCGCGGTATCACGACTGCCACGCCTGCCGGGCGCTGGCGGCAGGAGGAAAGCACCTTGGCAGAGCAGAAATCTGGAGAAGGCCGCGGCCTGCGGACCTCGGTCAAGGGACCGCTGATGTTCTCCGCGTTCTGGGCAGTGCTGGCCTTCATTGCCGTCCTGATCTTCGCCTCCGGCGGCAGCGCCAGGGAACCACGCTTCGACCTTGCCTTCACCGGCGCCGGCATCGCCTTCATTGTCACGCTCGTTATCGCGGCCATGCTCTCGATGAGCTACAAGGACAACGCCGAACACCTGGGCAAAGGCTCCGGGGTCAACCTGAGCTCCAGGCGGCCGGCGTCGCACGACGGCTCAGCCCCGCAGGCCCGCCCCGCCGACGACGCCCGCGGCGACGCCGGCCAGGCGGACTAAGCAGCTCAGCAGGGCAGCTAGGACGCCGCCTTCCGCGCCCGATAAGCCGCCACATGCGCCCGGTTCGCGCAATTGCCGGTATCGCAGTAACGCTTCGAGCGGTTCCGGCTCAGGTCCAGCACCACCGCGTCGCAGTCGTCCGCCGCGCAGACCAGCATGCGGTCCATCTCCTTGCTGCGGATCACATCCACCAGGGCCATGGCGGCCTCGGTACTCATCCGATCCGAAAGCGGCGCCTCGGGCGTGGTTGCGTGCAGGTGCCAGTCCCAGCCGTCGTGCTTCATCAGCTGGGGCAGGGCCCGGGCGCCACGCAACAGCCGGTTCACGGTCTCGACGGCGGTGCCCTCGTCCGCCAGCCAGAGTTCGGCAAGCTCGGCGCGCAGCCGGTGCACGCTGGCCAGCTCCGCGCCGTCGTGCGTCCGCGAACCGGTAAAGCCCTCGGCCGCCAGGAAGCGGTCCAGGTCGGCCACCGTAGACAACTGTTCTTCCCCGTTGGCAGCAGTATTGATCAGCCCGACCACCGATCGCAGCGCAACTTCCGTGTCAGGGGCAAAAAGCATCTTGACTCCTTACGTCGTCCGGACGTACTGTCATGACCATAACCCAATTTTACTCCTGACAGGAGGCAGCCCGTGTCTGCCGCACGCCGTCCCGCCCGGCCCCAGGCCGCTCCACGCCCCACACTCCGGGACGCCGCCTCCCCGCACCCCGCGGAATCCGCCGGGCGTGGGGCTCCCGGGTTCCTGGCCTCGGGCCTGGGCGTGGCCCTCTTTTCGTCGGCCGTCTTCGGCATCTCGGGGTCCTTTGCCAAGGCCCTGCTCGAGACCGGCTGGACACCGGGCGCCGCGGTCACGGCGCGGCTCACCGGTGCAGCACTGGTCCTGGCCGTCCCGGCCGCCGTTGCCCTCCGCGGCCGCTGGCACCAGCTCATCGACAACTGGCTGACGGTCCTGCTGTTCGGGCTGATCGGGGTGGCCGCGTGCCAGCTGTTCTACTTCAACGCCGTCGCCCGGCTCTCGGTGGGCGTCGCGCTCCTGCTGGAGTACCTGGCCCCCGTGATCATCGTGCTGTGGCTCTGGGCGGCCAGCCGCCGCAGGCCGCGGCCGCTCACCATCGCCGGAACCCTGCTTTCACTCGGAGGCCTGGTCCTGGTCCTGGACCTCACCGGTGCCGTCAAGATCGATCTGGTCGGGGTGCTCTGGGGAATCGCCGCCGCCGTCTGCCTGGCCATCTATTTCTTCATCACCGCCAAGGAAAACGACACCCTGCCGCCGATTGTGCTGGCCTCGGGAGGGCTGATGGTGGGAGCGCTCGTGATGTGGCTGGCGGCTGCCACCGGACTGCTGCCCATGGCAGCCAGCACGGCCGACACCCGGCTGGGACCTTGGGTAACTCCGTGGTGGGTGGCCTTGGCCGGCCTGGTCATTCTCGCTACCGTGCTCGCCTACGTCTCCGGTGTTGTGGCGGCGCGGGCGCTGGGCTCGAAAGTGGCATCCTTTGTCTCGCTGACCGAGGTCCTGTTCGCCGTGATCTGGGCGTGGCTGCTGCTGGGGGAGCTGCCCGGTCCGGTCCAGCTCCTGGGCGGTGTGCTGATCGTCGGCGGCGTGGTGCTGGTCCGCTTGGATGAGCTGCGCGCCCCGGCCCCGGTTCCTGCCGCACTCGATCACGCCAACGACGTCGAGCCGGTTCCCTAGGGCCGCCCGGCTGCCCGCGCGCCCCGGAGCGCTGGGAAAACGAAAAGCCCGGACGCGGTGCGTCCGGGCCTTTCGTTGAAGCGTGCTTAGCGGAGGGAAGCGCTTTCCTGGTCGCTAGCGTTGCGGGTGGCCATCTGGCTGGCCTGCTGCAGGGCCTGCGACACCCGGTTCAGGTTGGCCGTGTGCTCACCGGACCAGTCGTTACGGAACTTGTCGGCGTCCGGACCCTTCCAGTCGGTGGCCGCCAGGGCCTTGGTCAGCAGCGACCGCTGGTTATCGATCTCCTGCGCGCCGGCCTGCAACTTGGTTCCCAGTGCCTTGAGCTGAGTAACATCTGCGCCCCACATAGCCATGTGACAATCTCCTTAGTTCACCGGACCCGATCACTGTCGGCATCCCCAACGGCCTCCGGCTGATCCGGAAGA
>NZ_JBFTHI010000012.1:0-130058 GCF_056394165.1 Arthrobacter sp. 10T416
CAGCTGTAAAAACCATGCCATCCACGGGGTGGACAACACAGCCAAAACAACCAATCAATAAAACAATTGGTATCAACAAACTTGGCACACTATTGAGTTCTCAAACAACAGACACACCCGGCACCACCACAACCCCAATACAGGGCCGCAACTCGCTCCGGAGCAACTTTTCAAACTTACCCGCTCCAGCAGTCCTAAGCAAATCGGCGTTACCGCCAATCACCAGTCCCACGAACAGGCCCCCACCCGCCAACAGCACGCAAAACTGCGAACCATTTTCCAGGCCGTTTAGAAAGGGAGTCAGTCGCTATCTTTCCGCATCAGCGGCGGCGACTCGAACTACTTTACACACCAAACCGACCCCGAACAAATCCACCCCCACACCACCCGCCAGGCGTCAGGATCCGCGGAACGGCGGGGCAAAACGGGCCGCCAGTCCCCCAACCGGGCCAACCGGCGTCGGACATTGGGAGTGTGTGCTCCGTCACCGCGGGGTTCCCCGAAGGCCGGGGGTGCCGCCGGCGCTTAACGGCAAAAAGGGGCCGGCAACCATATGGTTGCCGGCCCCTTTTCAAGCCACTGGCTTCAGGAGCGCTGAATTACCAGGAAGACTTCGTGATGCCCGGGAGCTCACCGCGGTGAGCCATGTCGCGGAAGCGAACACGGGAGATACCGAACTTCTGGAACGTACCGCGGGGGCGGCCGTCGATGATGTCGCGGTTACGCAGGCGCACCGGCGACGCGTTGCGGGGAAGCTTCTGCAGGCCCAGGCGTGCGGCTTCGCGTGCTTCGTCGGTTGAGTTGGGGTCAACCAGAGCCTTCTTCAGTTCGAGGCGCTTTGCAGCGTAACGCTCGACGATGACTTTACGCTGTTCGTTCTTAGCGATCATTGACTTCTTAGCCATGTGTTTAGCGCTCCTCTCGGAATTCGACGTGCTGGCGGATCTTGGGATCGTACTTCCGCAGAACCATACGGTCCGGGTCGTTACGACGGTTCTTGCGCGTCACGTAGGTGTAACCCGTGCCCGCGGTCGACTTGAGCTTGATGATCGGACGTACGTCCTTGTCCTTTGCCACTAGAGCTTCACTCCTCGTGCCAGGATGGCGGCGACGACAACGTCGATGCCGCGTACGTCGATGGTCTTGATGCCACGCGCAGAGACCTGCAGGGTGACATTACGGCGCAGGGACGGAACCCAGTATCGCTTCTTCTGGATGTTCGGGTCGAACCGGCGCTTGTTGCGGCGGTGCGAGTGCGAAATGCTGTGTCCAAAGCCCGGCTCGGCTCCGGTCACCTGGCAGTGTGCTGCCATGACGACTCTCCTCATAAAAATGAAATGAAACGGCTTGCGGAGTTCCCGCAGGTCCGTGCAGTAGGCGGCGTCCGCATCCAGCCCCGTCTTCAGCAGGCGTTCAGCAACCGGCAGGCCGGCTGCAGTCAGGACTGCGGTGAATATTGTGGGTCACGGGCACCAAGCGGTGATATCCATAGGGAACCACCGGGAAGGGCCGGGATGCTGGGCGAATACAGGAATGCGCGCAACTTGAGCCCCTAACTACCGGCCACCGGGCTGCCTGAACTTCCAGACATTCCCGCCAACCGGAGCAATTGCACACGCTCCGCGCCACCTAGCGCCTACCAAGTCTACGAGCTTGGCGAACTAAAGACCAATCCGGCCGCCCAGGGTGTATAAGCGGAGGCGGACCCGTGCAGGTGAGTCACATCCGCGACGCAGTTCTTTCACAGCAAAATGAAAGGCAACGGGCAGACTCTGGAGCCATGAACACACCGACCCAGTCAGTCCTGCAGCCAGCTGCCCGACCTGCTCCGGCTGCCGGAAATCCCTTCGCAGGGCAGCACCGGCGGCGCCTGTTCAAGGCAGACCTCCTCACCGTCATAGCGTGGGCGTCAGTGGCGGCAGCGATCGCCCTGTGGCTGGCCGACGGCGGGGCGGCCGGCATCACGAACGTCGCCGGCGCCTTCACGGCAGCCGGGATCGTCGCCGGGCTGGCCGGCATGGATTTGGTCCTGCTGATGCTGCTCCTGGCTGCTAGGCTCCCGGTCATCGACTCCGCCGTGGGCCACGACCGCGCCCTGGAATTCCACCGCAAACTCGGGAAGCCCTCGCTGTACCTCCTGCTGGCCCACGGCATCCTGATCGCCACAGGCTACGGCCTCGCGGAAGGGCTCGACCCGATCAGCGAATCGGTAGCCCTGTGGGTGAAGGTCCCCGACATGTGGCTGGCGTTCATCTCCATGGCGCTTTTTATCGCCGTGGTGGTGACCTCGCTGGTGGCGGTCCGCCGTCGTTTTCCCTATGAGTTCTGGTACGCGGTGCACCTCCTGACCTACGCCGCGGTGCTGACGTCCCTGCCTCACCAGTTCAGCGTCGGCGGACTGTTCGCCCAGGGCACCTGGCAGCGCTGGTACTGGCTGACCGTCTGCATCGCCACCGGCGCCGCACTGCTCCACTACCGGGTTCTGGAACCAATCGTGGCAACGTTCCGTCACCAGCTGCGCGTCAGCCGGGTGGTGGGCGTGGACCGCGGAGTGGTGAGCATCGAGATGACCGGCCGGCACCTGGACGAGCTGGCCGGCAGCGGCGGACGGTTCTTCATCTGGCGGTTCCTCGCCCCGGGACAGTGGTGGCACCCGCATCCGTTCAGCCTCTCGGCTGAGCCGGTTCAGTACGGGGCCGACGGCGCCGGCCGGTTGCGGATTACCGTCCGGAACCTGGGACGGGGCTCCGCCGCCCTCGCCCGGCTGAGGCCCGGCACCAAAGTCGCGATCGAGGGGCCTTATGGACTTTTCAGCACCGCGGCCCGTAGCCGCAGGCACGTCGTGATGGTGGGCGCCGGCATCGGCATCACCCCCATCCGCGCCCTGCTGGAAAGCACACCGTTCGCGCCGGGCGATGCGACGGTGATCCTCCGGGGACACAGCCGGGCCGGGCTGTACCTGAATGACGAGATCCTCGAGCTCTGCGAACGCCGTGGTGCCACCTTGTTCCACCTCACCGGCCGGCGGCCCAGGGGTGTCCAGACCTGGCAGCCCGACGCCGTAGCCCGGTCCGGCTACCGGCTGGCGAGCTACGCACCCCACCTGGCCGACGCCGACGTTTACGTCTGCGGGCCGGCCGCCTGGGCACGGAACGTCCTGGATGACGCCCGCCGGGCCGGTGTGCGGGAAGAACAACTCCACTACGAAAGGTTCGACTGGTGAGAATTCGCGCAGTAGTTTCAGCAACCCTGGCCTCCGTCGGGATCCTCCTGGCCGGCTGGCAGTCCGGCGCCCACGTGGCGGACACGGCGAGCGCCGTCGGCACCACGGCGGGTTCCACCGGCTCCGGGTCCGGCACCACGGGCTCCAGCGGTACCACCGGTTCCTCAGGGTCCACGGGCTCCGCCGGTGCGGCCGCGAAAGCCGGCGGGACGTACGCGGGCGACGTCGTACAAACCCGGTTCGGGCCCGTCCAGGTGCAGATCACGGTCAGCGGCGGAACCATATCGGACGTCGCGGCGCTGCAGCTGACCAATGAGGACGGCCGGTCCGTGCAGATCAGCAACTACGCGGCTCCCCTGCTGCGTTCCGAGGTCCTCCAGGCCCAGTCGGCGAACGTCCAGACCATCAGCGGCGCCACGATCACCAGTTCGGCGTACCTGACCTCGCTCCAGGCGGCCCTCGATGCAGCCCACCTCTGAGCTGGGCCATCCGGAGCTCAAGGCCCGGACCTTCCACTGCATGGGAACGGTCATCAGCCTCACGGTTCCGGTGGGACCCGGCGGCTGGAGCGAAATGGCTGCGGCCGTATTAACGGAAGCCGCCGGCGTCGTCGAACAGCGTTTCGACGAGCTCGATGCCCGCTTCAGCCTCTACCGGCCCGGGTCCGAAGCGAGCCGGGTGGCCCGCGGCGAACTGGCGTTGCGTGATGCCTCGCAGGAGTTCCGCGACCGCTACGCCGAGGCCGCCGACTGGCGGCTCCGCACCGAGGGCGCGTTCACCCCGGAGCGGCCGGACGGCGTGCCCGACCTCTCCGGCCTGGTCAAGGGCGTCGCCATCAAGGAAGCCGGGGCCGCGCTGCACTCACTGGGTCTGGCCGACTGGTGCCTCAACGCCGGCGGCGACGTACTGGTGGACGGCTCGCCGATCGTTGGCAGCCGGGCATCGTGGCAGGCCGGGATCGTCGATCCGCAGGACCGGAGCACCCTGATTGCCGCCTACCCGCTGGGCGGAGCGGACGGAGCGGGCCCAGCGAGCGCAGCGGCCCTGGCCACCTCGGGCTCCGCCGAACGCGGCGACCACATTTGGACCCCCGGTGCGAGGATCCGCGAATTCCAGCAGGTCTCGGTGGCGGCGGCGGACATTGTCACCGCCGATGTCCTCGCGACGGCCATTGTGGCGGGAGGGATCCCGATGCTGAACCGGGCCACGGCGGGATGGGACGTCGAGGTGCTCGCCATAAGGATCGACGGCGGAATCCTCGCGACCCAAGGCTTCCGCGCTTAGCCGGCCGCCGACGTCGTTCTAAAGACGGACGGGCTGCGGATACCGCGGCGAGAGGCCGTCGCCCGAGGACTTGCCGGTGACCCGGCGCATCACCCACGGCCCCGCGAATTCACGCACCCAACGGGCATTTGCGCGCAGTGCCTCCGCGCGGCTGAGTTCCGGAACCGGCGTCATTGGCGGGACATCGATCGAGTGGTCGTGCTCCAGGACGGTCAGGACGCGCTGGGCCATGTTGGCGTGTCCGGCCGGCGACATGTGCATGCGGTCAGTGGCCCACATACCCCAGTCGTAGTATTCGCTGAACCGCCAGTAATCCACCAGCAGCGCGCCGTGGTCGCCGGCGATGCCGCGGACCAGTTCGTTGTAAATGGCGGTGCGGCCGCGCATAGTCCCGAAGATTTTGGAGCCGCGGGCATCGAACCCGGTAAACATGACCACTTTGGCGCCGGTGGCTGTGAGCTTGCGGATGCCGGCGTCGTACTCGACCAGCAGGTCATCGATATCGATCTTGGGGCGCAGGATGTCGTTGGCCCCGGCGTAGATGGTCACTACGGTGGGTTTAAGTGCGACGGCGGCATCCACCTGTTCCGCCATGATCTGGCGGAGCTTCCGGCCGCGGATCGCGAGGTTGGCGTAGCCGAACCCCGGGTCGGCAGCGGAGAGTTGTTCGGCCACCCGGTCCGCCCACCCCCGGACGCCGTTGGGGCGGCCCGGGTCGTCGTCGCCGACGCCTTCCGTGAAGGAGTCTCCGAGGGCAACGTAGCGGGCGGTGAAATCCATGGAGCAAGTCTGCCATCTCTGGCTGAGAGCACCCAAGGCGCCGTTCGGGGGCTAGTCTTCGCGCAGGATCCAGTGGTCGGCGTCGAGCCGGGCAACGATCTTTTCGCCGATGCGGGCCAGGTTGGCGACGTCGTCCGGGTCCAGGGCGTCCAGGAACAACGACCGGACGGCCTCCACATGCCCTGGGGCGAGCCCCACGATGGTGGCCATGCCGGCGTCGGTGAGGTGTGCGGTGGTGACCCGGGCGTCCCCGGGGTGCGGCCGGCGTTCCAGCCAGCCCCGGTTCTGCAGCTTCGTGACCACGTGCGAGAGCCGGGAGAGGGACGCGCTGGTGCGGGCGGCGAGTTCGCTCATGGGCAGGTACTGGCCCTCGGCTTCGGAGAGCATCGCCAGCACGTTGTAGTCGAACATCGAGAGTTTCCCGGCCGCGTGCAGCTGGGTGTCCAGGGCCGCGGGCAGCAGCGTGTTGATGCTCAGTTGGGCCAGCCAGGCACGGCGTTCGTCGGCGTTGAGCCAGCGCGGTTCGGTCATGGCTCCATTCTAGGAGCATTGAAGCTTGACGGTTCAACTTCGAACGGTGGAAATGCGCGGGGAGGCCGGTCCGGCCCTGGTAGGGCTTGAGCTGAGCGCTCCCGGACGGGCCTCCTGGCGGCGGGGTCAACGCGGTAGGCTGGCGCTATGTACGTAGTCTCCCTGACCTACAAGGTTCCTGAGGACATCGTCGACTTCCACCTGGCGGCGCACGTCGCCTGGCTGCAGGACGCCTTCGACCGTGGCGTTTTTATGGTGGCGGGCCGCAAAATTCCCCGCACCGGCGGACTCTTCCTGTCCAATGCGGAGCGCACCGAGCTGGACGCCGCACTGGCCATGGACCCCTTCTACGTCAACGGCGTGGCGGACTTCGACGTCGAGGAGTTCCACGCCAGCCGGGTCGCGCCGGGCTACGAGAACCTGCTGGACAGCTAGGTCAGCGCGCCACGAGCTTTTTCAGTCCGCCCTTGCGCGGGACCCTCACGGGTTCGGGCCAGCGCGGGCTGAGCTGGTCCCCCAGGGTGACGCCCCGCAGCTTTCGGCCGAAGAGTGGGAGCACCCAGTCGTGCACCCAGCGGCGTTGCCGCCGTTCCCAGTCCCGGAGGCCAAGCCGCACTGGCGGATCCCAGTCCTTGGGGCTGATGGTGTGCGGCACACCCAGGTGGTCCAGGACCTGGGCGGCAAGGTATTTGTGCCCCGCCTTGGACATGTGCAGCCGGTCCGTGTCCCACATCCGGGGGTCGTGGAAGGCGTCAAAGCACCAGTAGTCCACCAGGACCGCCCCGTACCAGGCCGCCAGTTCCCGCACCCGGCGGTTGTACAGGTTGTTCCTGCGCTTTAGGGGCTCCAGCAGCACCGAGACTTTGACGTCGAATCCTGTGAAGAGGACCACGGTGGCACCGCTGGCGGCGAGCTTGGCCACCAGGTACTCGTAGTCGTCCATCAGGTCTTCGATGTCTGTGCCGAAGTCCAGGATGTCGTTCCCGCCGGCATAGAGGGTGACCAGTGTCGGTTCCATGGCGAGGGCGGGTTCCAATTGCTCGCCGATGATGTGGCGCAGGCGCTTGCTGCGAATGGCGAGGTTGGCGTATTCCCACCCGGGGTCAGCTTTGGCCAGCTTCTCGGCCACCCGATCCGCCCAGCCCCGCACCCCGTTGGGCAGGCTTTTGCTGCGGTCCCCCACGCCTTCGGTGAACGAATCCCCCAGCGCGACGTAGATCCGCCGTCCGTGGGCGCCGGGTGAAAGGTGGTTCTCGGCCATGGCGCCACGCTAACCCTGCCCGGCGACGCCGGGGTTAACGCGCGGGGCACAACGGATGGCCCGCCCCCAGGGTCCTACAGTTCGGCTTTCCCCTGCCGCCAGTACCCCATAAACGCGACCTGCTTCCGGTCGATCCCCACATCCCGTACCAGGTACCGCCGGAGTTGTTTGACGGTGCCCGCCTCGCCGGCGATCCAGGCGTAGAAGGGCAGGGCGCCGGCAGGCTTTCCGGGGTTCCGGCCGGCTTCCAGCGCCGCCGCGTCCAGCCGTGCCGGGGTGTCCCAGAGGATGTCGCTGTCCACGTTGACGTCCTCGGGTTCCGGCCCCGCGGCGGACCCGGCGGGCCTGACACCCACCCACCCCGGTGGTGGCACGGCCGCGCGGACCGCGGACTGGAGGCGTTCGCCGTGCGGCCGCGGTCCGGCCGCCGCGTCACGGGCCAGCCAGGTGATGGCGATGTCGGCGGGCGAGGTGAGGTCCTGGAAGTCGGCCGCCGTCGGAACTTCCAGGATGGCGTGGCCGCTCAGGTAGGGAGGCAGGCTCTCGAGGATCGCGCCGAGGGCCGGAACGGCCGTCTCGTCCCCGGCGAGGAGCACCCGCTGGGCGAGGCCGGGGCGCCATTCGATGCCGGCGTAGCTTCCTGCGGTGACGCAGTGCGCGGCCCGGTTGTTGGGCCCGATCAGGACCAGGCTGTCGTCCGGTGTGGCGGTGGACGCCCAGTCCGCGGCGGGGCCGCCGTTGCCCGCGGCGTCGAAGTGCAGCACGAAGTCGACGTCGATCTCGGGATAGACGGCGTCGAGGCGTGCCTGCCGCACGGTGTAAGTACGCATGGCGCCGCGCACCGCTGGGTCCAGGGCCAGCCATTCGCTATACCAGCCCGGCGTCCCGGTCCGGAATTCGGGCAGTTCGATGATTGAACCGTCGACGGCCCGGGACGGGATCATCAGTTTGATCCGCAGGTCCAGGGTGTTGCCGTGTACACCGAAGTGCCGCAGCGAGTACCCGCCGAAGGTGATGCGGCGGTAGCTCGGGCTCAGTTGCTCAACAGCAGTGACCCGGACGTCGAAGGCCAGGGTCATCGGCTCGACGGCCGGCGGGGAGGCGAGCGCCGCAGGGGCCGGGGATGGTCGGAACGTTGCGGTCATGGGATCAGCTCCAGGTGCGGGTTTGGGAGGTGGGTGGGGGCCGGAGCCGCGTAGTGGCGGCCCAGCGGGAGGATCAGCGGGGTGCCGGAGACGGGGTCGGGGATCACCCGGGACTCCAGGCCGAAGGCGTCGCGGACCAGGGATTCGGTGATCACCGCCGTCGCCGGGCCTTCGGCGAGGATGCGGCCGGCCTTCATGGCGATGACGTGGTCCGCGTAGCGTGCCGCCAGATTGAGGTCGTGCAGTACGATCGCGACGGTGGTGCCGCGGCTGCGGTTCAGGTCCGTCAACAGGTCCAGGACTTCCACCTGGTGCGCGAGGTCAAGGTAGGTGGTGGGTTCGTCGAGCAGGAGCACCTCGGTCTCCTGGGCCAGTGCCATCGCGATCCACACGCGCTGCCGCTGGCCGCCGGAAAGCTGGTCGACGGCGCGGCCCGCGAGGTCCAGCGTGTCCGTGGCGGTCATGGCGCGCCGCACGGCGCGCTCGTCCTCCGGGGACGTCCCGCCGGACCAGCCGCGGAAGAAGCCCTGGTGCGGGAAGCGGCCGCGGCCCACCAGGTCGCGGACGGTGATGCCGTCGGGCGCCGTCGGATGCTGGGGAAGAAGGCCCAGCAGGCGGGCAACCTCTCGGGCGGGCCTGGTCCGGATATCCTGGCCATCGAGCGTCACGGTGCCGGCCGCCGGTCTGAGGAGGCGGGACAGGGCCCGGAGCAACGTCGATTTACCGCAGGCGTTGGCACCGACGATCATGGTCACTTTGCCCTCGGGGATTTCCGTGGACAGCCCCTCGATGACAGTCCGCTGGTCATATTTCAGGGTCAGGCCGGCGGCGCGGAGCGTAGCCATCTCAGGTGTCCTTTCGGTTGGCGGTGACCAGAAGCCACAGCAGGAACGGCGCACCCAGGGCGCCGGTGACGACGCCGACCGGCAGCACGGTCCCGTGCAGGGCGAGCGGGGCGAGATTCGCCGCAAGGTAGTCGGCGGCCAGGACGATCAGCATCCCGGCCAGGGCGGCTGCCGGCAGGCTGGCCTTGCCCACAAAGCGGCGCGAAATGGGACCGGCGAGGAAGGCGACGAAAGCGACGGGGCCGGCGGCCGCCGTCGCCACCGCCGCGAGGGCCACCGCGGTCACGACGACGCCGAGCCGGGTCAGTCCGACGCGGATCCCCAGGCCCGCGGCGGTGTCGTCGCCCAGTTCAAGGAGGCGCAGCGGCCGGGCCAGGACCGCGGCGGCCGGAACCAGCACGAGGAGGGCGGCGGCCAGGGTACCGGCCCGGTCCCAGCTGGCGGAGTTCAGCGAACCGTTGAGCCACACGAGCGCGTCGGCAGCGGTCCGGATGTCCGCCCGGGTCATCAGGAAACTCACCACGGCCTGCAGGGCGGCGGCGATGCCCACCCCCGCCAGGATCAGCCGGTTGCCTGCCGCATCCCCCCGGCCCGCGGCGGCGCCGAGCGCACCACGGCGGGAGATGGCGGAGATGAGGGCGGCGACGCCGAGCGCGCCGGCGAGCGCGGCGCCGGAGACAGCGGCACCGGATGCCCCGAAAACGACGATGGCCGTCACGGCAGCGGCACTGGCCCCGGAGCTGATGCCGATCACGTCCGGACTGGCCAGGGGGTTGCGGAGCATCGTCTGGAACAGGGCGCCGGCGAGGCCGAACGCCGCTCCGATCATGCTGCCGACGACGGCCCGGGGCAGCTTCTGCTCCATGACGATGAAGCTCGCGCCCGGAATCTTGGGTCCGCCCGTGACATGGGCGGCCAGGATCCTGGCGAAGTCCGGGACGGTAACGGTGTAACTGCCCAGCAGGACGGCCGCAGCGAAGAGCACCAGCACGCCAACGGCCAGCGCCGCCGTCCGGCTGATCTTCCGGGCGCGGGGAGGCACGGTGACTGCTTCGGCGCTCACAATCCGGCCCCCTTGCTCCGGCGGACCAGCCAGACGAACACGGGCGCGCCCACCAGTGCGGTCATGATTCCGGCCGGCACCTCACCCGGCAGCAGGACCACCCGCCCGGCAACGTCGGCGCCCAGGAGCAACACCGGGGCCAGCACCAGCGAGAACGGCAGGACCCAGCGGTAGTCGGGGCCGGTGAGGAAACGGACGGCGTGCGGGACCACCAGCCCCACGAACCCGATCGGTCCCGCCAGGGCGGTGGCCGAGCCGCACAGCAATATGACTCCCAGGGCTGTGATGCCCCGGGTGAGGCCAACGCGCTGCCCGAGACCGCTGGCGAGCTCGTCCCCGAGCGCCAGGCCGTTCAGGTTCCGGCCCGTGCCGAGCACAATGGCCGCGCCCAGCAGCAGGAACGGGAGTCCGCCGCTGATGACGGACCAGTCGCGCCCGGCGATGCCGCCCACCTGCCAGAACCGGAACCGGTCCAGGGTGTCCTGGCTGGAGACGAGGATGACGTTCATCAGCGAATACAGTCCGGCGCTGAGTGCCGCGCCGGCGAGGGCCAGTTTGACCGGCGTCGCCCCGTCCCGGCCCAGCGACGCAATGAGGTACACGGCGGCGGCCGCCACGGCCGCGCCAAGGAACGCGAACCAGATGTAACCCTGCAGCGAGGAAATCCCGAAGACGTAGATTCCCGTCACCACGGCCAGGGCGGCCCCGGCGTTGACACCGATAATGCCCGGGTCGGCGAGCGGGTTGCGGGCCACCCCCTGCATGGCCGCCCCGGCGAGCCCCAGGGCACCGCCCACCAGCAGGCCCAGGACGGTACGTGGGATGCGGGCGTGCACCACGGCGTGGTCGCCGTCGGCCGGATCGAAAGCAGTCATTGCCTGCCACACGGTCCCGGGGCCAAGGCCGCGGGCGCCGACGGCTAAGGACGCTGCCGTCACCAGGGCAAGGACGACGACGGCGGCGAGCAGCCACGCGGCGCGGCTCGCGCCCGCCGTCCGGGGCGCCGGGTCCCGGGGCACGGCGGGCGCAGCGGGCACGGACGGCGCAGCGGGGGCGGCAGGGTCCGCCGTCGTCGTCACAAGGCTCATGGGAAGGTGCCTACTTCGCTGCGGCAACGGCTTTGTCGGCCGCGTCCGCGAGCTGCGGCAGGAATTTGTCCAGGGCCCAGGGCAGGCTCAGCGGGGACGACGCTGAGATGGACAGCGTCAGGGTGTTGTCCGTGTCAGCGACGAGCGCGTTGTTTTTGACCGCCGGGATCTGGCCCAGCAGGGGGTCGTTCTTGATCGACTCCGCGGTTTTCGCGTCGGGAACCCAGCTGACAAAGACGTCGGAGCTGAGCTCGTTGGCTTTCTCGGCGGACCAGGGGATGAAGAATTCCTTGGAGTTCTTGGAGTTTTCGTCCACCACGGTGGCCTGTTTCATGCCGATCTCGCTCAGGAAGCGGGGCCGGTTGTCGTTGGCGGTGTAGACGTTGATGCCGTCGCTCTTGGCCGGCTCGAGGTTGCCGTAGATGAAGGTCTTGCCCGCCAGCTGGGGGTACTTCGAGACTTTGTCCTTGATGGTGGCCTCGGTGTCGGTGACCAGCCGGGCGGCAGCGGCTTGCTTGCCGAGGGCCTTCCCGATCATGGCCGTGGAATCCTGCCATGACGTTCCGTACGCGACCTCGGGCTGGGCCACTACGGGTGCGATTTCGCTAAGCTTCTTGTAGTCCTCTTGTGTCAGCCCGGAGTAGGCGCCGAGGATGACGTCGGGGTTGAGTTTGGCAATCTCGGTGAAGTTGATCCCGTCGGCCTCGGAGAACTGGGCCGGTGCCTTGGCGGAGCCGAGTCCCGCGCCCAGCTTCTCCAGGGCAGCGTCCTTCCAGGGGGTAGATCCTTGGGCGTTGCCGCCCCACTCGTTCTTGGGCATCCCCGCCGGGACCACACCCAGGGCCAGGGCGACGTCGTCGTTGACCCACGAAACCGTGACGACGCGTTGCGGCTGCGCCTTGATGGTGGTCTCCCCGTACACGTGCTTGATGGTGACCGGAAACGCTGAGTCCTCAGCAGGTGCTGCAGTGGCGGGCGACGACGCCACCGGACCGGTGGAGCAGGCGGTCAGGCCGAGGCCGACGGCGGCCAGCAGCGCCGCGATCCTCACCGTGGTCTGGCGGAGGGGACGGCGGCCGGCGGTAGGGCCGGAAGGGCGGGGGAAGTCGGCGGAAGCCACGGAACTCCTTAGGTAAGTGATGCGAACCTAAGTAAGGCTAGCCTACCCTTCGGATAATTACGAAAGGTTTGAGTAACTTAATTGGCTTGCTCCGAGGGCGCCGGCTTAGAGGGCATCAGGCATTGACGTCAGATTCCACGCTCGACGGAGGTTCCGGTCCTTGGTGGGGCGCTCGCCTGGACCGGCATGCCGACACATGACATGCTGGCAGGGTGCGCTAGGTGCTCCGCACCGCGCAGTCTCGAAACCCATGGGATACGAGATGTCCCGCCGAGCCCGCCAAGACCGCTGCGGTGGCAGCCAAGATTCCGCCGATGCCCGGGACACTTCCTGGCTTCTTCGATTCTCATAACTATGACTCGCGACCGCCTGGTGGGTTCGGTGTATTCGCTTTTAGTTATGAGCCACCCTGGTGGCAGTCAAACGAAGGCGAGCCGGTCGTATATTTCGTTCTTGGCCGCGCAGGTTTCCTCGATCTCGTGGGGGGGGGGGGGGGGGGGGGGGGGGGGGGGGGGGGGGGGGGGGGGGGGGGGGGGGGGGGGGGGGGGGGGGGGGGGGTCGGCGCGGCTTGAAGACTCTTCCGCTGACGGGCGAGCTCACGAACGACCGTGGCCTCGCTGACGTCAATGGTCTTGGCGATGTCACGGATCGTCCGTTTCTCGCTTCTCATCCGGTGAGCGATTGCTGACTTGTCCGGAGTCATCTTAGTAGGCCGGCCGCCCACCCGGCCGCGGGACCGCGCTGCAGCAAGTCCGGCCAGAGTCCGTTCGCGCAGCCTGTTCCTCTCGTATTCTGCAATGGCGGAGAAGAAATGGAATATCAGCACGCCCTGGGACGTAGTGGTGTCCAACCACGTCTCTGTGAGGGACCGGAGGCCAACGTGCCGGTCCGCGAGCGTCTTCACGATGCTGGCCAAGTCAGCCGTGTTCCTCCCCAGCCGAGACAGGTCGTTGACCACCAGAATGTTCCCCGGCTGCAGGTGGTCCAAGCAGTCCTTCCACTGCGGCCGATCCGCCGTGGCTCCCGACGCGAAATCTGTCCATATTCGAAAGCAACCAGCGGCGTTCAAAGCATCCAGCTGTGGGTCCACCGACTGCTCAGTGGTGCTGACCCTGGCGTAGCCGATGAGGGTGGAGGTCAAGACTTTTCCGCTGTCGCTGGGTCGAGTCCGGCCGGTTCATTTTCCTCAGCTGATTCTCTTACCTCTCCCCGGTCCTCCAGAGCCTCCTCCACGCCAATTCGCCGCCAGCTGATGCGGAGCCGACGCGCTGTAAGTGCCGCCGCAGCCGCAAACAGGCCTGCTCCGCTCCAACGCAGAAATTCTAAGCCGGCTGGGAAGTCCCTCGGGGCCAAGCTGATGGCTGTGAGCATGATGAAGATAACGACCAATGCCCCGGCCTCGACTACGTTCATCCGTTTGGGAACGGTCATGTCGAGATATTCCTGTGTTGCGTAATTTGCCCGGCGTAGCAGTTCCAGACGATTCGCTTGCACCTTGTCGCGACCCGGCCAAGCATCAGCCCGATCAAGCTCATCTCCCAGCTTTTTCGCCATCTCGATGGCGCGTGTCGCCGCCGTATAGGCAGCCGTTCGGGAGTTGGTGGCCTGAAAGATGGTCACAGCGAGTCCGGCTGCTGCCACTATCCCCGCAAAAGCCATGTCCATGAGTCCCCCAAAGTGAGTCAAAAACGGCCAAAGCCGACTTTTGACCCATTTGTTTTCGTAGTCGAGTTATGACGCTAACTTTGCCACAAAATGCGATGGTGCGCTGTGACTTTCAGCGGTAAATTGCGGCGTTTTGGCGACGCTATTTGTCGCGCGCCCATGGATTCCAAGAGGACCCCTTCACCGGACGCCCCCGCAATTCTCGCCATCCGCTGAGGTGTTCGGTAGAGGATCCCTGAACGGACGCCGAAGCGTCCGATGATCCACCTGCGTAGGGGCGGTGCTAAGTGGACGCGGAGGACCGCAGCAGCTCAAGACACGGGCGGCCGAACACCTGCGGACGCTTAGCGCGCCTCCGGAAACCAAGGAAACAGAACTGCACGCGATCATCGCTCGGGCGGTGGTCTCAGCCCTGACATTCATTTGTCGCTGAGCACTCGGACTACCTCGGCGGGCGGCTCGGGCGTGGGGCGATCATCGGGGATCGCCACCCATACGATGCCGTGCTGGTCTTGACGACTTTTGGCAGTCCCGATCGGCTCGGCGAGGTTGACCGCCACGTCGCGAGCGAAGCCCTCAATAGTGTCGTCTGCTGCGTTCCCATGGAACTCCAGCCTGCAGCCTAGGACCGCCATGGGATCTATAGTCCGGCGGTACACAACGCACGCTTCAGCCGGCCCGTCTTGCCAGACTCCTCAGTGAAGCAGATAAGCGATGGCTCGTGGTGGCCAACGCCAGCGCCAACGCGACCTATACGGATCCCACAACTGTGGCGGCGGATTGCTACAACTCCGAGCTGAACCCCGGCGCCCGCTCGTGGTTCAAAGCCGGGTCCTCGCAACTTCTCCAAATGACGACCGAATACTTGAACCTCCTCGACAGGTACGGCGTTCCTTGGATGGCACTTCGCACCCGCAATCCCGGCCGCCTTGTCTACGAGGACGCAGTGCAGGTAGTTGCAGTTCCGCATAGTTATCCAGAGGACTGGCCCTTCCAACCCGTCCGGTAGAGGATCGGCTAGCGAGCCTGTCCAAGCGCCCATGGGTGGGCTACTGGCCGTGTCAGATCCAAACTGTCGGGGGTCGGGAGCATCATGGTCGCTAGTACTTCCTAACGAAGGGTGAGCAGGCAATGACCGACAAGATGGAGACCGAGTGCCCGGACTGCGGGAGTAGGGTCCGCTTCACGCTCGATGACATCGCTAAGCAGCGCACGGTGCGATGCTCGCGCGGGCACCTGGTGAAGTTGCAGGACGAAGGCGGCGGCGCCCGAAAGGCATCTAAGGCTCTCGGTGACCTAGACATGGCATTGAAGAAGTTCGGCAAGTAGCGGCCCTCCAGTGCCCGGTCCCGGCGCGCCGACCTCGTCCGGTAGCCAGGTCGCCAAAACGGGCTCCTCCAACGGGCGCTCGACGCCTAAGCGAGCTCGACCTGGCACCTTCTGCCGGTCGACTCCCCGTGGAGCGTGAAATCGAGGCTGAGAGTACGAGCATTTTTTGGCGGCTTCGGTAGGAAGGTCCAGGATGCCGCCCATTCAGTCCCGTCCCCGGCAACTTGCCCGGACGCCAAATGATATTCGGTTCCAGCGTCGTCTGAAACAACCACCTTGATCGATTCCAAGGCCGTCACGCCGGGCATAATCGGCCCATCCCCAGCACTCTCAGCGCCATGGTCCCTCCTCCGCTCAATCCACCGGGAGAGGGCTTCGATATATCTCTGGTCCCTTCTGACGGTTTCCTGGCTCCGGACTCCCTCAAGACTGACCATTATGCCCGGTTCACCTTGCGCGTCTGCGGCATGGCTCGGCCTCTCTCTGGTGAGTTCGACGCCTGCAAGACGCACGGCGATGCCGTCGCTTTCGGCAACAACGAGATCAGCGGGAGCGGAAACAATCGTCATCATGAGAGCCAGCCTAGCTTTCGCGAACCCGGATAATTCCTTCCCAGCTGAGTTCCGCTGAAGGATCGACCACCGGGCACTTTTATGGTTTGGCAGCCAGCTGCTTAGGCATCCGGTGCTGTACTCGTAAGACACCGCGCCTTGAGGAGCTCTAGGCTTGCACGGCTGGCGGCCAGCTGGAGTGTGGTGTTGTCTGACTTGATTGTCATCACTTGGCCTCCGGGGAAGACTGTCCAAGGGGCTTTTGTAGGTTCTCCAATCGCCCTGGGCGCTGAGTAAACTTCCATTGGCCCGGCAAGAGGGCCGCTCTCGCTTGCACCCAGCTGGAAGATCAGGCGGTTTGGCTCCGCTTTCGCGTAACCCCGGGCCCACCTACTCCGAAGTCCCGATCCAGGCTCACGATGGGCACATTCGAAAAGGCCTCGTTCCGCGTCCTGGGCCGCCCGCTTCTTTCGAAGCGGAGCAATGACCATGAGCTGGATGGCAGTTATGAGGACAATGCCAGCCGTGATCACGATGACCAAGGTCGGCCACCACCCCAAGACGGCCTGCAATGGGACAAAGAGGATGCCGGCTAACAAGTAGAGCGGCAACGCGCCGAAGGCATCATATGCCCGTTCCAGCCGGCTCCTCGGTGATGGTTCCAAGTCCGGTTCGCGCATGGGAAACCTGCTTCCTGTGATGTCGGGAGTCTAATCACCAGGATGGTCTTTTGATAAGGCGGGCCGTGACGGCGCAGCGAGGGTTGAGGTCCCCCCGCCGGCGCCCGTAAGCCGGTCGATCAGCGTGCCGCTGAAAGTCGCTGACTAGATCCGGGTGAGGGCGGCTCTGGGCGATGTGCGTATGACCCGCACGGAGAAATGAACGATGAGGAGGCGCTAACAGCAACTGCCGCCGGGGACAGCGCGGTACGCCCCTATCTCGGAAGCACGTTTCTTCAAGCGCGAACGCTGCCGACGTCAAAAACGACCCTTATCGAATATCACATGGTCAAAAACCTGACGTTGATGAGTTTTGACCTGTTTTGCTTGAAATCTGCACGCTTATGGCTGTGACTTTCAGCGGTAAATTGCGGCGTTTTGGCGACGCTATTTGTCGCGCGCCCATGGATTCCAAGAGGACCCCTTCACCGGACGCCCCCGGCGCGATCCAGGTCAACGGTGCTAGCGAATCATCCCTCGCTGAGAACTCGGAGTACCTCGGAGGGCGGCTGAGGTGTGCGGCGGTCGTCGGGGACAGCCACCCAAACGATGCCGTGCTGATCTTTACGGCTTTTGGCGGTCCCGATCGGCTCGGCGAGGTTGATGGCTACGTCGAGAGCGAAACCCTCGATGGTGCCGTCTGCTGCATCCGCATTGAATTCGAGCCTGCAGCCTAGGACGACGGAGGGATCTATAGTCCGGCGGTATACAACGTAGGCCGCAGCCGGCCCGTCCTCCCAGATGCCAAGGACTCGCACGTCCTCCGCCCTGTAGCGGTTCACTGCGTCCACGATGTAGTCGACAAGATCCATGGTCCCATCCTGGAGGAAGACCAGAAGGAAAGGCAGCCTAATTGGCCTGGGGCATCAGTGCCCGGCGGAGGATCCTTTACCGGGCACTTCGTTTATCTTGATGTCGTTGGAGGCCTCTTTGCGTTGGCGCCCTAGGGAATTATCGTGATGGACTCCTGAGGCATTGCGCACGATGCGAGCGTGAAGGCAGGGGCTTTTGCGTCTGCTCGGTTGTTCCGACCGGTGTCGTCGCACCAGTCGATCTCATACGGGTAAGCGGAGATAGAGCCTTCTCCTGCGGCCGTTTCGGTTGGCACGCTGAAGGTGTAGGTGAATCCGCCGGCATCATTCATCGGGGCTGTCGTATCGATGACTTTGCCACCGCGGGAGTCCGTGAAGGTGATCTTGACGCGTGCGTTCTGCCCGTAACGTGGATTGCACTGCGCGTCGGAGGCAGACACTGTTACTTGGTCACCGGTCCTAGCACTGGATGGATTGGCTGAGAACTTAGGGGGAAAGCATGGCGGCTCGCCTGTGGAGGAGGAGTTACATCCTGCTAGGGCGGTGGCCGTGGAGAGTACAGCTGCCAAGCCGAGCAAGAATGTCAGGCTCCTTGATGCTTTCTGCCACACCCGAGCCATAATTGCCGCCATTCAAAGTACCCTTCGCCGTCCTCGGCTTCAGCATTGCACTGCAAATGACGCTCTGTATATGCGCTTGGCACTTGTCCGAGCAAGGTCATCCCGGATCGCAGGGTGTCGTGGAGCCATGCCCGAGAAGATAGCCGGTGAGGGTGCGACAAACGGACGCCGGCGCATCGCTCGGAAGCGGACGTAAGTGCCTTGAAAAACATCAGTTTTTCGAGACACGGTCGTCGTGTCGACGAGGATCGAAGGAACCGGCGTCCTGCCGGGCCGCAGCGTGTCTTGGAAAGATGTCTCACCGTGGATCGTCTCAGGTGGATGCTTGCCGGGGGTTTCTGAGGCACAATGACCGGGTGAGACAACTTGGGTATACGCGTGTGAGTACGTCGGGCCAGGACGCGAAGCTGCAGCTCGACGCGCTTGTCGATGCCGGGGTGCAGAAGCGTGATGTTTTCGCTGACGTCACGTCCGGAAGCAAGGCAGCCATTGAGCGTCCGGGGATGAAGAAACTCCTCGCGTATGTGCAGCCGGGTGACACGGTCGTCGTGTGGCGGGTGGACCGGCTCGGTCGGTCCTTGATCGATGTCTTGAACACGGTGAACCTGCTGCGGGAACGAGGCGTGTACCTGAGATCCATTTCGGACGGGATTGACCCCACAACAACGTCGGGCCGGCTGATGCTGAACATGCTTGCGACTTTGGCCGAGTACGAGCGGGAGCTGATCGTCGAACGCGTGAATGCGGGCATTGCCGCGGCGCGGCAGGGTGGAACCCGTTTCGGTCGGCCAATCTCCGATCCGGTCGTGATCGCTGACAAGCTTCGGATCGTGACCGATGCCCGGGCCAAGGGCCGCACCGCCGAGGAGGCCGCCCGTCTTGTCGGGTGGAGCAGGGCAACGCTTTACCGTCACCAACAGGCCCTCGCCACCCGCGAGAGCACCAAGATGTAACTGCGGCATGGATGGCGCGGAGCGGTGGCGGATCCTTCGACTGCACGTCGAAGATGAGATCCCACTCGCGGAGCTGGCCCGGGAAACGAAGGTCAGCCTGCGCACGCTGGAGCGCTGGCACCGGTTGTTCCAGGAAGGTGGCATCGCAGCGCTGGACCCACGTCCCCGCGTCGATGCCGGCAGCCGCCGAACGGAAGCGGCGACCGTGGTGTTCATCGAACGGCTCGCTCTGACAAAGCCGCGCCCGAGCCTTGCGACCCTTCACCGGCTCGCCGTCGCCGACGCCCGGCAAAGGAACGCCCCGGCGCCAGGCTATTCAACCGTCAGGGACATCGTTACGGCCCTGGACCCCGGGCTCGTCACCCTCGCACTGGAGGGGCCGGCCTCATACCGTGATCGGCACGAACTCGTGTACCGCCGCCGCGCCGAAAGGCCGAACCGGATATGGCAGGCCGACCACACCGAGCTCGACATCCTCATCTTCGGCGCCAACGGCAAGCCGGACCGGCCCTGGCTGACCGCCGTGATGGACGACTATTCCCGGGCAATCTGCGGATATACCGTCTTTACCGGTGCACCTTCAGCCCTGAATACAGCACTCGCACTGCGGCAGGCGATCTGGCGCAAACAGAATCCGTCCTGGGCGATGTGCGGACTGCCTGACATCCTGCACGTCGACCACGGCTCTGATTTCACCAGCCACCACCTTGAACGCACGGCCGTCGCGCTGCACATACGAACCATCCACTCCACCGTCGGGCGGCCTCAAGGCCGCGGGAAGATCGAGCGTTTCTTCGGAACGATCAACACCGAAGTCCTCGCGGCGCTGCCGGGACGCCTGGGACCCGGAACCCGCACACCCCAGCCCGTGCTCGACCTGCCCGCACTCGACCGCGAGATCGGGGCATTCATCACCACGTACAACGACCGGACACACAGCGAACTCGGCGCATCACCCCGGGACGCGTGGGTCGCTGACGGCTGGCTTCCACGCATGCCCGACACCCTCGAAGAACTCGACGGGCTCCTCCTTACCGTCCCGAAGAACCGCGTCGTGCAACGCGACGGCATCCACTTCCAAGGCCAGCGCTACCTCTCGCCCACCCTGGCACCATTCGTCGGGCGCACAATCACCATCCGATACGACCCCCGCGACATCTCGGAGATCCGCGTCTACGACCATGACACCTTCATCTGCACCGCCATCGACGAGGACCACCCGAATCTCCGGCTGAGTCTGCGGGACGTCGAAGCCGCACGCCGCGCACGCCGGCGCGAACTGCGCCGCACCATCAACGACCGCATCCCGGTCGTCGCTGCCCGCGAACAACCCCGAGCTGCTGAACCACCGCGCCGCCGGCCGCGGCTTCGCACCTACGAAGAGGACGAATGATGGACCAGCCATTCATCGTGACCAAAGAGCACCGGCGTTTCACCGAGTTCGCCAACGCCGTGCGAAAAGAGCGCACCATCGGCATCTGCCATGGCGACGCCGGCGTCGGCAAAACCTACTCCGCCCGCCGCTACGCAAACTGGGATGCTCTGGAGCCCTATATAACAGAGTGGCGGTCCCGCGACGCGGAGGAAGATGCCAAGCACTTCTCACTGGCCAGCAGATCCCGCGCGGTCTTCTATACCCCCGAGGTACTCTGCCGCCCCAGAGAACTCATGGCAGAAATCCACCGCTCACAGGTCCGGATCGCCTCCTGCATCGATGGCCACCTCCACCGAAACGATCCAACAACCCCTCGCATCATGAACGGCATCACCAAGCTGGTCGAGCTGCTCATCATCGACGAAGCCGAACGCCTCACCCCAACCGCGCTGGAACTCCTCCGCGACAACCACGACCGAACCCATCTCGGGATCATCCTCATCGGCATGCCCGGCATCGACCAACGATTCCGCCACTACCCTCAGCTATACAGCCGTCTCGGCTTTTCCCACCGCTACAGGGCGCTCGGTCGTGACGAGCTCTTGTTCGTCCTCGATCGGCACTGGAAACGACTCGGTCGATCACTCGACCGGGACGACTTCACCGACGCCCAGGCAATCGCCGCGATCGAACGAATCACCCGCGGAAACTTCCGGATCCTCGAACGGCTCTTCCCCCAGATCACCCGAGTACTGAAGATCAACCAACTCGAAACCATCACCGACGACGTCATCGAGGCAGCCGCCAGCACCCTCGTCATCGGCAACTAACGACAAAGAGCGCCGACAAAACACCGCCAAAAAGCTCCGAAGTCCACAAACTTGGGCATAGACCGGCGGCTGTGGATCAATAACGGTCGTTTTAGACTTGCCGCGTGGGGTGCAGCCATGTGTCGTTCTTGCCAGGACACGAAGGCGGGCTCCTACCCGCTTCTCTGCATAAGAAGCAATAGTCTGAGCAGAGTCAAAGACGAATCTATAGTTGGGGATAATGCGTCGTGCCTTCTGAGCCCTCTGGTACCTACGATCTAGTGGATTTACCAGACCCGGGACCTGGTACGTACTCGCTAGGCGTTTCGGGTCCGACGCTGTTGCCTCGCCAATACATCGCGTTCTTCTCACCATCAGACTGGGAAGAATTCGTATACGAGTGGGCCCGCGCTCTCGACGGTTACCGCCTGGTCCAAATCCTAGGAGGAAGCGGCGACCGCGGCCTGGACGTCGTTGGACTACTGACGGACGACGGCACTGACGGGCAATGGGATTGCTTTCAGTGCAAGCACTACAGCCGAGCGCTGAAGCCAGGGGATGCCTATCCTGAAATGTTCAAAGTGATTGCAGGGGTCACGGACGGTGCGTATACCCTTCCGCGCCGATACAGATTTCTAGCCCCCCAAGGCTGTGGTCCATCACTCACGAGACTGCTCAGTTCACCGTCCAAGCTCAAAGAGGGCTTCCTGAGTTGGCTGGACGGAAGTACCAGCCCTCTTCACAATGCCGCCCGAGATAGGAAGACGAAGGTTCGCGCGACTGCCGTTGGAATCGATTACAGCCTCTTCAAAGCCGAAGACTTAGAGGACGTTCTGGTTGTGCACCGACGTTCACCAAACCATGTTCTCCGGTTCGGGACCCAACCCATCACCCGGGCGCGGGAATTGGCGCAAACCCCCTTAGAGGTAGACCTGAGCCGCGAGGCCATCTATGTCAAGAAGCTGGTGGAGGTCTATAACGAGCGACACGGAACAGCCTGGAGAAATGAAGCGGAGATCTCAGACGCTTCATCTCGCGAACACTTCAAACGTGCGAGGGAGGCCTTTTTCAGCGCCGAAGACCTAAGGGGAAGCGCAAGAGATCAGGTACCGGCGGAAGTGTTCAGCGACCTCCAACAAGACATGTATGACGGCGTTGTGGACATCGAGCAGATGGAACACCCCAACGGAATGAGCCGACTCTCCAAAGTCACCGAGAAGGCATCTACGGTCCCTCTGGATTCAAGCCCCCTGATTAGGATCATCCGCCCGCGAGACCGGACGGGGCTTTGCCACCAGCTAGCCAACGATGATCGACTCAACTGGATAGGTCAGGACTCTTAGCATGCTCCTCTTCAACGGTCCTGTAGAGGTCGGGATCCGAGCGGTGATCCTCCTCAACGCAGTATTTCCTCAATCGCTCGATCTGAATCGAATCAGCATTTTGGACCACTGGACATTACACAGTGGCATGATCAGTGATCTCCCAAGTGTTCATCCAGATCGAACTAACTCACTCGGTGAACTCGGGCTGAAAAGAGGCTCTATTGAGCAGGGTCTTCAACTAATGCGTAGCGCCGGCATGGTCTCCTTCATCGCTTCTGCAGAGGGACTTTCGTATCGAGCAACCGAAGAGGCTGCAGGCTTCCTTGGACTCATGGAGGCTCCCTTGGTCGCTGCACTGGGGACACGCGCCGAATGGGCAGCAAATCATTTCGCCGAACTCACTGATACGCAGGCCAACCAGTGGATGCTATCGCCGCTGCATGGTGTCGAAGATCCAGGAAAAGGAAAAGTATGGCCTCCCCTCGCATGAAGCTCCGGCACCTCACTTTCCTTGGGCGAGGCGTGGATCCGGCAAGTATTGACTTCAATGATCGCCTTACGGTCATAGTAGGACCGTCTGACACCGGCAAATCATTCATTCTTGACAGCATCAACTATGCGCTCGGTGGCAAGGAGCTCCGCAGCATCCCCGAAGTCGAGGGCTATACCCATCTACTGCTGGGTTTCAGTGTCGACGGGACAAACGCCACCTTGCTTCGCCCGCTCTCCGGCGGAAAGTTCGAGCTCTATAAGAGTGACGTAAGGGACTTTCCTACATCGCCTGCGGACCGAGTGCTGAAACCAGTACACAACGCAGAGAAGGAAGACAACCTTTCTAATTATCTGCTTACGGAGCTAGGCTTCGGTGGCCGCAGAGTCCGGACGAACGCAAAAAATACCACCCGCGGGTTGAGTTTCCGGGACCTCGTTCAGCTATGTGTGATCTCCGAGGGGAGCATTCAGGCGGAGGCGGCGCCGGCCCTCACCGGGCAGCGCACGAGTGCGACTGTTGAAAAGTCAGTGCTGAAGCTTTTGCTAGAGGACGAGGACGACGGCGCTCTGGTCGAGGCTCCATCCCAGGCCGAAGAAAAGCTGAGCCGAGGCAAGTCTGCCCTTCTGGATCAGATTGTGGCGAAGCTTTCCAGCGAGATCTCCGATCTACCTAGCGATGCCAGCCAACAGCTCATTCGCCTGAACACCTCAATCGCAGAGCACTACGATTCCATCCAAGAGAAGGTCGCGGAGCGCGATGCGGTTCTCAATGAGCGCGAGATCATTAGAGCTGATCTGTCCCGGCATGAGGAAAGGTTCGCAGAACTGGAGGAGCTTGCGGCCCGATTTGGCTTGTTGAGCAACCAATACCACTCTGACATTCAACGTCTCGAAATGGTTGCGGAGGGGGGCACGCTTCTCGGCCTTTTCGAGCCTGAGATCTGTATGCTCTGCGGGGCACAAAAAGAGCATCAGCAGCACGGGCCAGGGGACGTTTCCGGGGCCGAAATGCTTAGAGAGGCAGCCGTCGCAGAGATGGCAAAGACAGCGGGTCTGTTGCTCGATCTTGACGCAACCATAGAGTCAATGGCTTCCGAGAGGCGGGACACGCAGCAAACCATCTACGCCGCCAGGCAAGCCGTTGGAGAGCTCGGAGCCAAGGTCTTCGAGCTCGATAGAAACTTATCGCCCAAGAAGAAAGATCTCCTTGAGCTAACCGCTGCCAAAAGCAGAATCGAGCGCGCGCTTTCCGCCCAGGAGCAAATACGAAGCGTTGAGAGCCTGCGAAGCACCATCGAACTCGCTGCTACGAAGCCGGCTGGAAGCGCAGACGCGGGTAGCGATGAAGAGAAGCGTGAACTTGCAGCCTTGATCGCCGAGATCCTCAACGATTGGGGCATGGCAGGAACTAACACAGCACGCTTGGACGAGGGGGCTGAGCTGGTCGTAGATGGACGACCCCGGAGCTCAAGGGGTAAGGGCACCAGGGCGCTGCTCCATTCCGCGTTCTCACTCGCGCTAGCAAGCTTCTGCATGCGCAAAGACCAGCCGCATCCCGGGTTCGTAGTGCTGGATTCCCCTTTGGTCACCTACCGACAACCGGATCCAGGTGAAGATGAAACCATCCCCGAGTCCGTCTCCGATTCCTTCTACCGCTATCTGGCAACGAAATTTAAAGGACAGTCCATCGTCTTGGAAAACCAGGACCCCCCCGCGGACGTCTTTGGAGACACGACCATCATCACATTCACAAAGAGAGAAGGTCAGGGAAGATACGGCATGTTCCCAAGCGCACAAGGCCGTCCGTAACCCGTGTTTAAACGACAGCAGAGCCGGCACATCGTGCCGGCTCTGCTTGGTTTCCCTTGGGCAAAGGAAATCTGTGGTTCAGCTTAGCTGAACGGGTTTTGGTGCTGCCGTGGCCTGGTACCTCGTTGTTCCTGGTCGCGCGGCTAGTGAATGGCCAGCTGGCGTGGTCGCGCCTAGTGGCGGTCCGTCGCTGGTGAGTGGCTGCTGTGGTTCGCCCTGGGCGGCGGACCGCCCGACCTGCGAAAGGTTCGGCGCCCTGTTGGGGTCAGTGGCCGGGCAGTTGCGAAGGGGAATCCAGCCGCCCGGCCTTCCACCCTTTCGGGTGGAAGGGCCTGGCTTCCGCATTGGGGGTTTCAGTTACCCGGCCTATTCGCCCTCGGTGGTGTGTTTGTCAATGATGATCTGCTCGACAGCGCTGGCGGTGTACCCCCATTGGGTGAGCTGGTTCAGGTAGTCGAAGTGACGCTTCTCAGCGGAGCGCCATGAGTCTTTCTGGATGGTCTTCTCGTACCCTGCGCAGATCAGGGCGATCAGGGAGAAGTCGGGGCGGGCGGTGGTTTTGGCGGTGTGGTCCCGGAGCGGGTTCCAGCCCCACCGGTCGGTGTCCTCTCCTGTCTTGGCTCCGAGCATTTCGGTGGCGACCTTGCCGTCGTAGCCGCTGGCGGTTTCGGAGTGGTGGGTGATGGCGTGGACGGTGAAGTACTGCCAGCCCTTCGGCGCGGTCTTCCGTGAGAGCAGCGTCTTCACGAACTCGCGCCTAACCGTGGTCGCGCTTTCCATCTCGCGGTTGTTCGCGATCAGGGTCTTCCGTTCGGCTTTCTGGTCCTCAGTCATCGGGCCTTTCTGGGCCTGGGTGCCGCCGTCGTAGCGTGCGTAGCGCGTAGTGAAGCCCAGGTCTTTCCAGCCGGTGATGACGGGGTTGGCGGTGTGCTGGCCCCGGTAGTCGGTGCTGATCTTGTAGGCGTTGGCGTCCTCGTCGGTGGCCGGTTCCCCGTCGGCACGCTTGGCGGAGCTGACATAAAGGTTTTCTTCGTCGGCGTTGTGTCCGGCGTCCTCCACGATGGTCTTGCCCTCTGCCTCGAGCTCGGCGATGAGGGTGGCGAGGGCGGCGGCGCGGTCGCGGCGGTCCCGGAGCATCTGCGCGACGTGCAGGAGCTGGTCGGGTTCGTCGGCGATCACGGACTCCAATTCCTCGGTCGCTTCCTCGTCGCCCTCAAACTCGGCCATGATGAGCGCTTCGTCGATGGTGTACCCCTTGCCCAGGGCGGCGGCTCCGGCGTCGGAGGCTTTGGCCTTCAGCGCGCCCTCGACCGTGGTTTTGGTCCGGCCGGTCTTCTTGGCGATCGCGGCGGCCGACACGCCGATCAGGGACAGCTGGTGGTAGGCGTCTGCTTCGTCCGCTTCGGTCAGCTCGGCCCGCTGGATGTTCTCCACGACCTGGGTCACGATGCGTTCGGCTTCCTCGGGGGACTCGATGATCATCACCGGAATCTGGGGCCGGGCGGCTTCGACGGCGGCGCGGGTGCGGCGCTGTCCCATCAGGACGTGCACGGTGCCGTCTTCCTTGCGGTGGGCGATCACCGGTTCCATCACGCCGTGTTCTTTGATGCTGGCGATGAAGTCCGGGGTCAGGGCTGCGTCTTTGCGGACGTTGATGTCGACAGTCAGGGTGGCCGGGTCGAGCATTTCGAGGGTGGGGTTGGTGGTCATGGTGTTGCTCCTTTTGCAGAGGATCCGGTGGGTGGGGTGCGGTTGGTGACCGGCCAGCTTCCCCTCTCCCCCCGTTGTTTTTTGGCTGCTGGCGGAGCTTGCGGAGCTGTGTCCGACGGAGGCCTGTCTACCGGAGGCAAGGGGCAGGAAATTCCCGGAGGAAATAAGCGACGAAGGAGCGCCGCGGGGACATTTCCTGCACCGCAGGCCCCGGAGGAACGGAGGGGCTAGACGGGCTGGAGCGGGCACGTACGATCCGAAGGAATCTCAATGATGTTGTCAACGGATGTTGGCGGGTGTCCCGGCCAGCGTCGGCCGGGACACCCGGGGTGTTTCTAGTCCGTCCAGCCGGGGTAAGGCTTCCGGTCGATGTGCGGCAGTTCGACGGCAGTGGCAGGGAGGTTGTCCGGGCCGTCGGACTGGCCCGAGGCCCAGTGGAAGAACACCTCGGCGGTGATCGCTTCGAAGAAGGCGTCCTGGGACCGGAACCAGTAGGTGGCGGTGTCGCCTTCGACGTAGGTGCCGTAGCCGAACAGTTCCCCGTTTTCGTCGCGGGTGCGGGCGACGGCGAGGATGATGTAGGGCCAGGCTCCGGCGTCCCAGCCCTCGCTTCCCCAGTTCGGCAGGACCGACCAGTCGGTGCCCTCGAGGGTGTCCATCCAGTCGTACCCGTCCCCGGCCCGGTCGTCGGCGGGAAGGACCGGGGCAGTGACAGGTTCGGCAGTGTCGGCCGTTGTCGTGCTGGTCTTGGTTTGTGTGTTCATTGGGTGATGCTCCGTTTCGCTCGGGCGGGGCGGGCGCGGAAAGTACCGGCTTCCCTCTCCCCCACCATGTTTTTGCCTGCTGGCGGAGCATCGCGTAGCTGTGCCCGACGGAGCCGGGGCACCCCGCAGGGCAAGCAGCGGGTGGGTTGTGGGAGGAAATAAGCGCAGCGCCGAGCGCAACGCGTTGGGTGCGCCGCCGTCCGCAGGACGGTTGCGCCGGTGGAGCGGGCGCGTAGGATCCAACGGACAGCAGCAAAAAAGAAGAGAAGAATGCTTGTACTGCCCGAGCCCAGCGAGGCCCTTTTCGTTCGCCTCGCGTGGCCTTAGTGTCTACAATTTGGTGGCGTTGCCCGTCCATGTGCGCGGTTGGGATTCGTTGCTGTACCACTCTGCGGGGGCCGTGCCGGGACGGAGAACGTCATTGAGCCAGTAGGTCTCGTCAGGGTTCCATCCTGCGAGGACTGTGCCGGACTGACCGACGGGAAGGTATCTCCCGGCGGTCGTTAGGTAGCCGGCGACGGTGAGGTGAACGCCGTCGTAGTCGGCGGCGACGGCTGACCAGTCAGGCATGAGCCAGGGCCCTTCCACCCTTGTTGTTCGCCACCAGTCGTGGCGCTTAGCAAGGCTGACGTCCAAGGGGTAGCGGGCCACAAGAGACGTCCACGACGTCGGCTCCGATATCTCGTAAATGCGCGACCCTGAGGCCGGTTCGAGCGGCCAGACCATGGCGCTCTTCCACCCGAGGCTGTCTTCGACCAGGACCAGCTTGATGGCCCCCAGGCCGGTGATGCTTCTGGTGGTTGTCACCAGGTCGGACAGGGCCGGCGTGGACCACCATCGTCCGCTCCAAAGGGCTGCGGGGTCCCTTGGGCGGTCAGCTGCCTGACGTTCGTCGGCGACAGTCGAGGCCTTCCAGCGGGCGAGCTGTTCGGCGGCACCGGTGAGGCTTGGAGGTGGCAGCCGGTGTTCATCAGTCCATTGCACGAAACATTGCCGGTCCAGAGCCACCGAGCTTGGGCGCAACCATGCCGCCAATGAACCTGACAGCGAAGTGGCAACGGGGCCGAGCGCCGTCAGCACGGGACGGCGCGTGAGGAGCTGATCGGTCTCGTCGGGTTCCTGCCAATAACGGGCAGAATCAACTGCATCCGCGAGTCCGGTCAGCAGCTCCGAGCTTCCAGAAGATTCAGCCACCGCCAGGGCATCAGCGCTGCCGAGAGCGCGGACCAGTTCATCCATCAGCCTGTTATCACCGGGAGACATGGCGGCTCCAAACGCCAACGTCCAAATCTCCGGTCGGGCAGCCGTGAGAACACCCAAGCAGAACCGCCGTCCTCGCGGACCAATCAACAGGTCCTCAGCCATGGCCACACCCCCTGACCAGAGCATACAAGGCGGGCGCCAGCCCGGACCTCGGCCGTCGGCACTGAAAAGCGGATTCTCCGAACGCGTCCTATGTTAGGCGGCCAGTGGCGGCGCCGGCGTCGGCACGGGTACCGGCGTATATAGGGTTCCGTCGCGGAGCATGGCCCAGAGGACGTTGAGGCGACGCCTGGCGAGGGCGAGCATGGCTTGGATGTGGGTTTTGCCTTCGGTGCGTTTTCGGTCGTAGTAGGTCCGGGAGGCAGGGCAGCTTTTCAGGGCCGAAAGCCCGGAGAGGTAGAAGACGCGCAGGAGCCTGCGGTCATAGCGGCGTGGCCGATGATGGTTGCCACTGATCCTGCCGGAATCGCGGGGCGCGGGTGCGAGGCCTGCCACGCCGGCGAAACGGTCCGCGGTTTCGTAAACGGTGAGGTCTCCGCCTGTGGCCCCGAGGAACTCGGCTGCGAGAACGGGGCCGAAGCCGGGCATGCTCAGCAGCACCTGCGTGTGCCGGTGTTCCGTGACTGTCTCGCTGATCAGAGCATCGAGATCGGTCAGCTCTTCGTTCAGCGTCAGAATTTCTCTCGCCAGAGCGGCGACGATCCTCTCCCCCATCTGCTGGGCCGGAACGATCGTGTGCTGGGATTTGGCGGCCTCGACCGCGGTTGCCGCTACGGCAGCCGAGGACCGGGTCCCTTGCTTCTTCAGCCAGGCGTGGATCCTGGCCTGCCCTGCGCGGCGGATCCCGTCGGGCGTCCGGTGTTTGGTTAGCAGTGTCAGGGCCGCCTTGGAGCGGCTGTAGTCGAAGGCCCTTTCCAGCGCGGGGAAATATTCGAGCAGTTGGGCCTGCAGGCGGTTGATTGCCCGGGTGCGGTCCGCGGATTTGTCGGCCCGCCTCGCGGTGAGGATCCGCAGCCCCGTGCTGATCTCGTCCCCAGCCCGCAGGGATTGCAGGTCGGTTCGCATCCGGGCCTGGTCGGCAATGACGGCCGCGTCCTTGGCGTCGGTTTTACCTTCGCCGCGATAGATCTTGGAGGCGTGGTGCACGGTGCGGCCGGGAATGTAAAGGATGTCCTGGCCGTGTCCGATGAGCAGGGCGATGAGCAGCGCCGGGCCGCCGTGGTTCAGGTCGGTCGCCCAAACTACCGGCTCCCCGCCTGCCAGCTCCAGAACACTGGCCAAAAGCTCCAGCAGCGCAGGTTCATCATTCGGGATTCGCTGGGAGAGCAGGCGGCTTCCGTCGGCGTCGATCACGACGCAGTGATGGTGGGCTTTGCCGGCGTCAATGCCGGCCCATAGGTGCACCAAGAACAGCCTCCAGTCTGTCGGTATGGGGTAGAGCCCAGCAGATAACCGCGCCGTCGTGTCCTTATCCGGCGATCACGTCGCGTCTCTCAATCAGCGGTCGGGTCATCGCGGGGTGGCGGGCGGCCAATCCTTCGAAGCCGTCACGAGATCGTCCGGCACAGCAGCCAAAGCCATACCCTCCTCCCCTGGGTAGCCACGACCCTACAATGGCCGCGGAACTGAGCCCGGTAACAACATAAGGACAGCATCCAAAAAAGCGGTAATACTGGAACAGTCCTTGAGCCGGCGTGACCCAGCCAAAAATTGACGTACCAGGCGGCACTGTCTTCCCGACGATCTGTCCGCCGGCTCAAGGTCCGTTAAAAGGGGTGTCGAGCCAGGCGGACATGACCTCATAGGAGCCTGATACGACCAGTCCCATTACCGTTTTGTCTGCCCACCTGGCCCGCGCCCGATCAATCAGCATTCGACGCGACTGAGGGGCAATTTCCATCTTGGCAAGCGAACCAATAAAAGTCATCGCGGGTATCGACACCCACGCCGACACACACCACGTAGCCGTGATCAACGAACACGGCAAACCCCTTGCAGACAGGGAATTCCTGGCCGTGGGATCCGGATACCGGAAAATCATCGACTTCATCACTTCCTACGGCACAGTCGTAGCGGTCGGGGTCGAAGGAACAGGCTCCTACGGTGCCGAACTCGCCCGAACTCTTCGGGGTGAAGGGCTCACCGTGCTGGAGGTAAACCGCCCGAACCGGGCCGCCCGTCGTCTCAAAGGGAAGTCCGACCCGTTGGATGCCTACCAGGCCGCCAAGTCGGTGCTCGAGGGGCGGACGAAGGCGATCCCTAAGGCTAAAGACGGCCCAGTGGAATGCCTGCGGATCGTACGTTCCGGGCGCGCATCAGCCATCAAGGCCCGTACCGCGGCGATCAACCAGATCAAGGCGCTTCTCGTTTCAGCCCCGGACAAGATCCGGGCGAAATACCGGGCGCTGGCCACCTCAGCGCTGATTCCTGCCCTGCAGCGCACGAGACCGTCCGGGCATATGGCTGACCCCGAGTACGTGACCCTCATGACGCTTAAGGCGTTGGCAGCCCGATGCCAAGCGCTGGGAACGGAAATCGAGGCTGCTGACGCGGTACTCAAGGAAATCCTGGACAGCTATGCTCCGATGCTTTGTGATCTCCCAGGAGTCGGGACCGAAGTGGCCAGCCAGTTGTTGATCACCTTCGGGGACAATCCGGACCGGCTGGGGAACGAGGCCCAGTTCGCTTCGCTCGTCGGGGTCGCCCCGGTGCCAGCCTCATCGGGCAAGACCACCCGCCACCGGCTCAGCAGGGGCGGCGACCGCAGCGCCAATAATGCCTTGCACCAGGTTGTTCTGGTGCGCATGGGCTCGTGTCAACGGACCAAGGAGTACGTGGCTAAACGCACGTCAGAGGGCAAGAGTAAACGCGAAATTATGCGCTGCCTCAAACGCTACGCAGCCAGGGAAATCTATCGTCAGATCACCAATCCCCGGCCCGCACCCGACAACTCCGACCTCCGCCGCAGGCGGACAGACCTCGGCATGACCTTAACGACCGTCGCCGGCGAACTTGGTCAATGGGTTTCCATCATTTCGCGTCTGGAACGCGGACATATCCGCAACGATGCCCTGGCCGGCGCCTACCGGAAATGGCTCATCGACCAGGCCGAAATGCCACGCCGCACACCTCCGACGACAGCTGCAGCAAGGACAAATGCGTTACCGGGCGCCGTTAGCTGAGACTCAAGGCTTGACGCTTTACTCAAACCAGACTTACTCTAAAACCATAAAGTTATATAACGACAAGGTTATGGTTTTGATGGTTGATGAATTGAGTGCCGTGTTCGCGGCGTTGGCCGATCCGACTCGGCGGGCTATTCTGCAGCGGCTCGCTGACGGTGACGCGCAGGTGTCCGACCTCGCGGCGCCTTTCAGGATCAGCCAACCGGCGATTTCGAGGCATTTGAAGGTATTGGAAAATGCTGGCCTGATCTCCCGGAACCGGGTAGCGACTGCCCGGTTCAGTCATCTGGAGCCCGACCGGCTTAAGGAAGCGAGCGAGTACATGGAGCGGTACAAGAAGTTTTGGGGTGAGTCCTTCGACAAACTCGACGGCGCGCTGGCCTCGTTTCAGCACGACACCCCACCTACGGGAAAGGGCCGAGATGTCTGAGGGGCGCCAGCAGGAAGTCACAGAACACGATGTTTTCATTTCCCGCTCTTTCGCCGCCCCCAGGGACACAGTATGGCGGTTCTGGACCGAACCCCAACTCCTCGCCTCATGGTTCGGGCCTGAAGGAGTTCACGTACCCGTGGACAGCATCATCGTGGAGCTCGTGGAGCAGGGCCGGTGGGAGTTGACCATGGTCGACAACGCTACCGGGGCCGGCCACCCCATCCGGGGGCGCATCACCGCCTTTCAGGCACCGGAATCCCTCGAGATTCAACTGACAGCGCTGACCGAGGCTGGGCCCGTGGACGACGTCGTGCTGCGGCTTCAGTTCCACGATCACGGCGACCGGACGCGCATGACCCTCCATCAAGGCCCGTTCACCGACGAGATCCGGGACATGACCCACGCCGGATGGATACTGTCCTTCACCAAACTCGACACCCTCCTCGAAAGGCCCACAGCATGAAAACCAGCGCCGCCCAAAGCCAGGTCACCCAGATCACCTCAGCGGACGGAACCCCCATCTCCGTCGAACACATCGGCTCCGGCCCCTCCCTGGTCCTGGTTGACGGCGCCTTCTGCGGCCGGTCCTTCGGCCCGGCGCGGGCCCTGGCCACCACGCTGGCCGACTCCTTCACCGTGTACTTCTACGACCGTCGCGGCCGCGGCGACAGCGGTGATACACGGCCCTACTCCGTGGAACGCGAAATCGAAGACCTAGCCGCCGTCATCACCCATGCGGGCGGAGACCCCTACGTCTATGGCATCTCCTCCGGTGCGGCCCTCGCCCTCGAAGCAGCAGCGGCGGGTATCCCGATGCACAAGCTCGCCACCTACGAGGCCCCCTACACGGGAATCGGGAACGTCGACGGAACGCCCGTCGACCACGCCGGGCACCTGAACTCACTGCTCGCCCAAAACAAGCGCGGCGCGATGGTCTCCTACTTCTTGGTCAAGATGATTGGCGTCCCTGCATTTGTGCCCCTCATGCTGCGCCTCATGCCAAAGATCTGGAAGAGCCAAAAGGACGCCGCCAACACCCTCCCCAATGAAATTGCCGTTACCAACAACTTCACCGCACCCACCGGCCGGTTCGCCAAAATCACGGTGCCGACCCTTGTCATGGTCGGTGGAAAAGCCGCCCCGGTCATGACCTCAGCTCAAGCAACAACAGCCGCCGCGATCCCCCAGGCCCTTCACCGCACCCTCGAGGGCCAAACACACCAAGTCTCAGACGCAGCAATGGCAGCCGAACTCCGCGGGTTCTTCACCAACTGACCCGTTGACCACTCTCACCAAATTCATTTCGCCCACAGACCGGAATAGACCATGCCCAAAATCAGCTATCAGACCGAACATCAGGGATCCCAACGACGCCCGCCCGCCTCCTCTGCCACGCGGGTATTGCTGGCCTGTGGCATCACCGCCGGCCCCCTATACCTTCTGGTCAGCTATGCCCAGGCGTTTCTTCGCCCGGGCTTCGACGCGGCACATAACGACCTCAGCGTCCTAGCCAACGGCGACCTAGGCTGGATACAAACCACAAACCTGATCCTCACCGGCGCCCTAACCCTCCTGACCGCCGTCGGATTCCGTCGCGCACTCAACCCCGGACGAGGAGCCACCTGGGGGCCGGTTCTCGTCGGAATCTACGGTGCCGGATTAGTGGGTGCGGGGATTTTCACCGCCGATCCCATGAACGGATTCCCTCAAGGCGCACCTCCCGGACCCCCTACCTCCGGGTCCCTCCACGGGTTTCTTCACTTCGTTACCGCAGGGATTGGCTTTGCCGCCTTCATCGCTGCCTGCTGCGTTATGGCCCGCCGGTTCTACACATCCGAAAACCGGAGGCTCGGAGCATTCTCCCTTGCTACCGGAATCCTCTTTCTCGCCGCCTTCGTCGGCATTGCCAGCGGGTCAACGTCAGCCGTCATCGTTCTTAGCTTCACAGCAGCCGTAGTCCTCGCTTGGACCTGGCTGGCAATAACGGCCGCCCACCTACGACGCAGCCAACCCCTGCCTCCCACCGTCCGCACCAGCTGAGCGAGCCAACCACTAAAAAGCACGATCAACAGCAATTTGACGACTATAGGAGCATCGTCGAAGACGTGGGAAAGGGCCAGGGATCCCGGAACTCGGCGACGGAAGCCCTGGACCCAACAGCCGGCCGCGCCAGCGGACGCCCGAATAGGTGCGAGCCCTGCGAGGCCCCTCTGGTTTAGTACCGGAACCCTCGCTCCAGGTCGAATCCGGCGCGGGGTGGTCTCATCCTGGTCATCCTGAAGCCGGGCGTGGCGAGCCCTGTTGACCGTGGGGGGCTGGCAGGTGATGCTGAGGGCACTTCGGTGACCAGGGGGATCATGGGAGTGCACAAGGGGGGATTGGATGCTGACCTACATTCGCGAGCGGCAAGAAGCGCTGGGAGCTACTCCGGGGCGGCGCGTCTACAACTATGCCTCTGGTGCCATGATCCTTGTCCTCATGGGGTTGGTTTTTGCGGGCCTGGCACCTCAGTCGATTTTCTGGATCGTGTTCCCGGCGTCTGTCGCCCTGGACTTGGTCCTCACCAGAGGATGGATCAGAGAAGATGCGCTCAGGGCTCACCGGGCCGGGCAGGCTCAGTAAAATTGCTGTGCCCCCGTCAGTGTGATCGGCGTCCGACGGAAATGTGTTCCTACAGACAAGCCGTGTGAGAGGCTTGCCTTCGAAAAAGCTCACACTGGGGGAAACGCATTGGACATTGTTTTGATAATTGTCAGACTGGCGGCGGTCGCTGTGCCGGTAGTTCTCGCTGTACTGGCCCTGTACTGGATCATTCGCCTCGGAGTAAAGCACGGGTTGCGCTCATACGAGACGGAAAGGGCCCGGCACTCGGACACTGTGGTCTAAGCGCTTCAAGTCGGCTCTCGGCTGCGGGCTCCTGTACCAGCTCCTCGCCCATACAGCCCAGACCATCCCTTGCCCCTGCTTAGATCATGCGGCGCTTGTAGGAGAGGAATCAGGCGACGAACAACGTAAACACCAGGGCCAGGGATCCCGGAGCCCTGCGACGGAAGCCGTGGACCCAACAGCCGGCCGCGCCAGCGGACGCCAGGGCCGCCTAGGTCCGGGCTTCCACCCCCGGGCGCTTCAACGCGAAGCGCCCAGGTTCCCGGCAGGGACCCCGAAACTGGACAGGCGTCACGTGGATTTGCAAGGATGGCCGGACCGGGCCGATCGGACCCGGTTCGGTGAATTTCCGGGACGAATGTCTCCGTGATGGACGAGGGGAAGTGAGCATGCGCATCAAAACGATGTCTGCTGCCACAGTCAGCGGGGTGGCCGGCATGGCCTGCTTCGCGGCCGCGCACCCGCCAGCCTCCACCGGACCGTCCGCCGTCGCCGCGGACTGATTTCACCGGAAGTACCCGGTAACACCCGGAATCACAGGCTGGCATTTCCATGCCCCAGACCGCCCCGGCGCGCCATCAGGCCCCGGGACGGAACCATCCGATGCCGAAAGATTCCGTCATGCAGAAACTCACGCCCCAGCAGATCCGCTCGTCCTTCGTGAACGCGAGCCGCTCCGAAGCGGCCAAACTCAACCTTCCCGCGAACTTCGACTCCCTCGACTGGGACAGCCTTGAATTCCTTGGCTGGCGCGACGGGAAAATGCCGCTGCGCGGCTACCTGGTGCTGCCGGGCCCGAACGGTCCGACGGGGATCATGCTCCGGGCCCCGGAGGGCGGCGCCAAGAAGAACCGTTCAGTCCTGTGCGAGCTGTGCCGGGACATCTTCTCCAAGGATGACGTCGTCCTCTGGGTGGCGAAGCGGTCCGGCCAGTCGGGCCGCAACGGGAACACGGTCGGCACGTTGATCTGCGCCGAGTTCGGGTGCTGCCGCAATGTCCGGGTGGAACCGCCGGCCAACGAGATCAACCCCGACCCGGCCGCCGTCGTGCTCCGGCAAATCGAGGGCCTGGCTGAGCGGACCTCCAGGTTCCTGGACCGCGTCCAGGGGAAGTAACGCATCAGCTAAGCCCAAGGCCGGTGGCGTCCTCAGCGCAGGACGATGTCCACAGGGTTCGCCTCGGAGCGCCATGCGCCCTCCGGGGCGGACCCTGCCGTGATCACCGGGGCGGTCAGGACGCCGGACCGGTTGGTGCGCTTGTCCCGGAGGATTTCAGTCACCGAACCGAGGTGCCGTGAGAGGTCGATGACGTTTTCCGGCGCGGCCAGGAGCAGCTGGAACCCGAACTCGTGCAGCGCCTTGATCCCGGCGCCGGCGAATTCCTCCGAGGCCAGCACAAAGGCCTCGTCCATCATGACCGTGCCGTAGGTGGTGAACCCCTGCTCGGCGATGCCCAGCTGGTAGCTCAGGGCCGCCGCCATGATGAAAGCCGTGAAGCGCTGCCGCTCACCGCCGGACATCGACCCGGTGTCCGCGTGCATGTAGACCTCGGTCTTCGCCGCGCGCGGCGCGCGGCTGCCCTTGGCTGCAGCGTTTGGCCCGGCGGGCTGCACCCCGCGGTGCTCCTTGCACTGGATGAACAGGTGGCCCCGGACATCCAGGACCTCCGCGCGCCAGCGCCGGTCCTCGGGTGCCTGGGAACCGAGCCGCTTCACCAGCGTCTCCAGCGACTTGTAGCGGGTGGTCAGCTCGGCGTCGTCGTCCTGCCCGGCCGCCTGGCCCGCGGGCGCACCCGCGGCGGCAGCCTTGCCCGGACGGGTGTGGCGGACCTTCAGCGCATTCTGGATGGCGTCCTTGAACTGCTTCGCGGTGGCGGGCAGCGTCTGCTTGATGTCCAGTTCCAGGAAGCTGCCCTCGTGGAAGTTCACCTCGGAGAGGATGCCGTTCAGCGGCAGGATCCGGCTGGTGATGGAACGGCGTTCCTCGTCCAGCAGGTGCAGCAGCGTGCTGAAGGACTCGTGTGTCCGCTGGTTGAAGAACTGCCGGAACTCGGCCTCCTGGGCGGGCAGCCCGTCGCTGACTATGGCGTGGTAGCGGCCTTCGAACTCCCCGGCAGCCCCGATCGAGGTGCCGTGGTCCGCGGAGATGGCCGTGCCCCATTCACGCACGAAGCCCTCGAAGATCCTGGTCAGCCGCTCGGACGTGGCCTGCCCGCGGGACTCGGCTGCGTGCAGTTCCGCGAGGAGCCGGGTGCGGACCAGGTTGGCGAGGTTGTCCAGTTCGTGCATTTCCAGGACGTCGCCGAAGTCCACGAAGTAGGGTTCCAGTGCCGCTGCTGTGGCGTCCGACGGCGGCTGTTGGGCCAGCCGCCGTCGTGCGGCGTCCAGCAGTGAATCCGCCGTGGTGAGCCTGGCGTCGAGTGCCTTGTACTCGCTTTGCAGCACGGCCGCGGCCTCGGTGCTGGACTGGTGTTTCTGCCGGGCCGCCTCAATGTTGGCACGGAGCGGCTCGAGGTCGGCCTGGGCGGCGAGGGCGTCTTTGAGCCGTTGCTCGATTCGGGCGAGCTCATCGGCGGCCACGGCCGCGGAGACCTGTTCCCAGGGCCGGTGGTCGTCGGCGACACGGCGGAGTGCGTCGAGTTGCCGGGTCATGCCCTGGTGGGATTCCTCCCGGCTTTGCGCCAGGTCGGCGGCCTTGGCGAGTTCCTGCTGGAGGTCCTCGACCTGCGCGGCGACGAGTTCCAGTTTGGCGGCGTTATCGAAGCCCAGGACGTAGTCCTGCCGGGAGGTGAAGCGGTCATCCTTTTCCACGGTGTGGCGGTTCCGCTTGACCACGCCGCCCAGGCTCAGTCCCTTGTCCAGCCGGGCCAGTTCGTCCGGATCCTCGACGCAGGGGTACGCGTAATCAAGGGCGATCCGCTCCCGGATCCATTCGCCGGCCGCCGCGGCCGGCCCTGCGGTGAGGATGTCCAGCTTGGTCAGCAGGTCGCCGTCGGCCGCATCCTCCACGGCCAGCGCGCCGCCGGCGAGCGGCTTGGAGACGTCGACGGCGCGCAGTGCGCCGCGGACCGGATGATCGTTGAGGTACCGGGTGACGGCGGTGAAGTGCTCGCCGGGGACCAGCAGCGTGGTGGCGAGGCTGCGCAGGGCCCGCTCAGCGGCCGGCCGCCACTGCTCGTGGCCCTCTGCGAGGTCGATCAGTTCGCCGCCGAACGGCATCAGCTCCTCGGCAACGCCCGTGGCAGCCGCGATGGCGCTGCGGTTTTCGATGCTTGAAGGCGGCAGCAGGGACTTCCGGGTTTTGAGCGAGACAAGTTCCTGCTGCGCGGCGGCGAGTTCCCGCTTCCGGGCAGCGTGCCCGTCGAACGCCTCGAACCGCAGCTCCTTGAGGGCCTCGGAGTCGTCCTTCAGCTCGGCCGAGCGGGCGGCCGCATGTTCGTGCGCCTGCTCCCAGCCGGCGGCCGTCCATTCGAGCTCAAGGCCCGCATCCGTCAGGGCTTTTCGGGCGGACTCTTCGACCTGCTGGCGGAGTTTGAGGCCCATCCGGGCGTTCTCCAGCGACTGTTCGATCGCGGAGATCGCGTTGCCGCCCTGGTTGTTGTAGTCGGCCTCGAGCTGGCGGAGCTCCTTGGCCAGTCCGTCGCGGACACCGCGCTCGGCACCGAGCTCGCGGGCCTTCTCCTGTGCCTGGGCCTTGACGCGTTCAAGCGTCTTTTCGTGCACCGTAACGGCCAGCTGCTGCTTGTAGGCCTCGAACTCCTCGCCCGTGAGGTCCCGGAGCCGGTTCGCGTCGAGCAGGGCCTGCGCGTACTCCTTGTTCAGCCCGGGGACGGGGGCCAGCTGGTCGCGCTGCTGCCGGACGTCTTCGAGCCGCTGCCGGATGGACATCAGGTTGCTGAATTCCTCGACGACGTCGTCCGCAGCGGCCAGCGTGGCGGGCGCATCCAGGACCTGGTCGCGGAAGAAGGTGTTGACGCTGCCGCCGAGACCCTTGCCCGCCTGGATGACGCGCAGCAGCGGCAGGGCCTGGTCCGAGTTGATCCCGAGGAGGCGCCGGAAACGCTCTGCGAAGGCTTTGTGCACGTCGAAGATCTGCGCATCCGGGAAAATCGCGTCCAGCGCCGACTTGGTGAAGCGCTTCTCTGCGATGCCCTCCACAGCGGCCAGGTCCAGCGGCTTGTTATCGATCAGGTAGTAGCGTCCGACGCTGGATTCGGTGCCGTTCTTGGGCAGATCAAACAGCGCCGAAATGGTCACCCGGGTGCCGGCCGCGTTGTCGAAGGTCAGGGCGACGGCGGACCAGGTGGCGCCGGGGCGCTGGAAGGCACTGGCCGAGCCTTCGCCGACGGCCTTGTCCCCTACTTTGCCGCGCATGTAGGTGAAGGTGGTCCTCTTGTCCTCCACGGCCCCGCCGGCGCGCTGGGCGGCTGCCTCGTTGGAGCGCGGGCGGGCGTCGAAGACCCGCAGCATCGCGTCGAACAGTGTGGACTTGCCGACGCCGGAATTGCCGGTCAGGAGGGTGCCATTGCGGTCCACGTGCATGGTGTGGGCGCCATGGAACGTGCCCCAGTTGACCACCTGTACGAGGGCCAGGCGCATCTGGCCGGGGTTGGTGAGCTCGCCCATAGGCAGCATGGTTGCGATGCTCATTCGGCGTCCTCCGCTTCGTCGGTCACGCCGTTGTGGTCGCCTGTCGCGACATCACCGGACACATGCTCTGCATGCTCGCTCGTTCCTCGCTTAGACGCATGCTGCCGCATGTCCCCGGCGCTGCCGCTGCTGTTAAGGAGCGAATCGTCGTCGTCACCATTGCTCTGCGTCACCGAAATGTCGTCGTCGCCTTCTGCATCATCCACCGGAACGGCCGCGTCGGCGTCGAGGTCCAGGAGGGGCTCGGTGCCCGACTGGTCCGTACTGGCGGCGATCAGGGCATCGATTTGGGCCGGGATGTCGCCGATGTTTTCGAACGGAAGGGCCAGTGGGAGGGCGTTGGAGATGGTGTAGACGTCCTCCAGGCCTGTGGCGAGGAGGAGCTGGCGGGCCAGGAGCTTGGTGATGGCGCGGGTGACGACGTCGGAGTCGCGCAGGGCGTCCTGCTGGCCGGCCGGCTGGTAGTGGGCCACGAGGTCGGCGATTTCCTCGCGTGTGATCGTGGGGTCGGTCTGGGCCGTGACGTGGCGGTCCAGGAGCAGGCGGAGGCGGAGCAGGACGATGGTCTCCACCCGGCTCAGGGCGCGCTGCTGCCGCAGGATGCTGGAGCGGGTGCTCCCGCCGATCGCTTCGGGGTCCACCGGGCGCAGCACCGCGATCTTGCGTTCATGGTCGAGCTGCAGGGTCAGGAAGAGTTCGGAGAGGCGGCTGCGCAGGATGACCTGGTTGTCCAGGAGTGTGGTCCAGAGTTTTTCGTCGCGGCCGCCGTCGATGTAGGGCCCCTTCAGGAGTTTCACGAGCGCCTGGCGGACCTTCATGGGGAGCACTCCGGTGTCGCCGGGGAAGAGCGCTGCGCCGTCGACGAACGTGTCCCGGGCAGTCACGGCGAACGGGTCCGGGTGCACGTGGCCCGGTTCGCTGGCGGGTTCCGGCTGGTGCTGCTCGGCGCCCGGCGCGTCGAGGGAGACTTCGCTCATCTTCAATCCTTCTTGAGTGTGACGACGGGCAGGTAGGCGGTGCGGGTGGACCCGTCGATTTGTTCGAAGTCCAGGGGCGCCCAGGCGTCCCGGTCGAAGCCGGCGCCCAGGTGCAGTGCGTGCGAGAGCAGGGCCCGGATGGAGTTGATGTGCCGTTCGCCGTCCGGCAGTTGCTCCCAGGCCTCGGCCAGGGTTGTGGCGCCCGCGGCCGCCGCGCGGATCGCCTCGAGGCTGGCCTTCCCGGTCCGCGGCGAGCGCACCCGGTCCGAGTCGCTGAAGGCGATCGGATCGGCCAGTTTGGGCGGCGCCGCGAACTCGTCCGGATCGAAGAGCTTGACCATGGCCAGGGACTCGAAGCCGGCGTTGAAAAGCACCGGTCCCCGGACCAGGCCGGGACGCTCGCGCTCGTACGGCAATGAACGGATCGCCTGCTCGGCCTCCCGCAGGACCTTTCGGAGCCTGACGGACTGCCGGTAGTCGTCGCTTTGGACGTAGGTGTTGAGGCTTTCGCTGAGCTTGCCGTAAATCCGCTGGATCTGGCTGTGCTGGCTGCGCAGCTCGGCCACCAGGTTCTTTAGCGTCTCGCGTTCGTCCTGGCTGAGGTCATCGGCGAACTGCCGGCTGAGCACTTCGCCGATGGCGGACCGGAAGCGGAGCTGCTGCTGCGGGTCCTCCAGGAACGCCGTGAAGGACCGGAATGTCCTTCCTTCCGGGCTTTGCCGCAGCCGCTTGTCCGCTTCGAGCACCTGCGCCATGGTGGCGCCCTTGCTCAGGGACTCTTCGATGATCTGGTTCCGGAGCTCACCCACCAGCTCCTCGATCCGGTCACGCATCTTCTTGTAGTCCGCTGGCAGGCTGGCGGCGAGGTCCAGGATGTTGCCGGCCGCCTCGACGGCTTCCTCGTCGTCGAGCAATCCGTCGAACTCACCGGAGCTGATCTCCTCGATCAGCTGGCGGCGTTCGCCGATCTCCTCCTCCAGGGATTCCAGCCGGGCGCTCTGGTCCGGGTTGGTCTCATTGGCGAGCTTCTCGACATCGCCCAGCAGGGTGCCCAGCCGCGAGCCGTTGAGCGTGGAGCGTTCACTGGACAGGCTGTCCAGGAAGGCAAGGACACGCGCCGCGGGCTCGGTGACCTCGTACACGATCTGGCCGGACTGGTTCCGCCGGGTCAGGAAATTCTTGCGGGTCCACTCGTCGCCGAAACCTTTGCCGTTCGCGGAGCCGCCCAGCCCCGGATCCTGGCGACGCAGCTGCTCAAGGAAGGCGTCGACGTCGGCGTGGAACTGCTCCAGCGGAAGCTGCGGCCGGGTGCGCGTGAAGGAGGCCTGCAACACGGCGATCACCCACGGCGCCGAACGGGTCAGCGCCCAGGCGGGCCCTTTGGTGAGCAGTTCCAGGTCCCGGAGCCGGGCGCTGATGGCGTCGGCGGGGGACACAGCGGACCGGGACACGCAGTTCTCCTATCGATGCCGGGGGTGGGGTGGGCAGTGGATCCAAGAAAACTGCCAACTACAAGGTTAACGCAGGGCCTCCGGAATCCCTGCTGGGTCCCCGGAATGGCGGCGCACACCGCGGCAGAGACTGCTGCGGCGGGGAAATCCGCGACCTCCCCGTGACCTACGTGCGGGTAGCATTTCGATCCCGTATCAACCCCTTCCGACCCGCACGGCGGCTCTGGCTGGTCCGGCCCGCGGCGCCCTACGCTCGGGCTACTGGTCCAGCCGAAGCGACGGTGCAGGAGGAAGAATGCAGTTCGATCCAAGTGCGGTGGAAACGGGCACCATGGTGTTCCTCGGAACCCTGCTTTTCGCCCTGGTCATTGGCCTCTTCATCACGGCGGCCGCCTTCGTGGCGCTGGCCCTGCTGGGCGTGGGCCGGCTGGCCTGGTTCGTGGTGGCCGGAGCGTTGCTGGGCCTGGTCCACGGCATCAACGCCGGCTGGGACCGCCTGCTGCACCACGCCGCCGCGGTGGAGCTCACCACGGACTTTCCGGGCGAGTTAATCGGGCAGCCCTCCCCTAGTACGGGCACCTACCCGCGGGTAGTATTGCGGGACAGCTGAAGGGTCCTCCACCCGCGGCGGATCCAGGGCTCGAGTCGGACAACCCGGTTAGAGGAGATGCCCAATGAGCTCCGCCGTCGACAACCCAGCAACTGGCGGCCCCGCCGCTGACAGCGCCGCAACCGACAGCCCCGCCGCCGAAGTGCCGGTGCCGGCGCAAAAGATCGGCCGCGAGGCTACCGCCGCCGACGCCCGGGCCGTCGCCGAAGCGGCCAGGGAGGCCAGCTGGGAGCGGCCCAGCTTCGCCAAAGGCCTCTACCTGGGCAGCTTCGACCTCGGCCTGGTCCACCCGTGGCCGCAGGCGCCGGCCGACGACGTCGAACGCGGCGAGGCGTTTATGGAGCGGCTCACCGCGTACTGCCGCACCATGTCCGGCCGCCTCATTGAACGCGACGCGAAGGTCCCCGACGCCTACCTGTCCGGGCTGGCGGACCTCGGGGTTTTCGGCATGAAGATCCCGCGCGAATACGGCGGCCTGGGCCTGTCCCTGGTGTACTACGGCCGGGCGCTTGCCCTGCTGGGATCGGTGCACCCCAGCCTGGGGGCGCTGCTGTCCGCGCACCAGTCGATCGGCGTCCCGGAACCCGTTAAGGTGTTCGGGACACCCGAGCAGAAACGCGAGTACCTGCCGCGCTGCGCCGCCGGGGCCGTGACCGCGTTCCTCCTCACCGAGCCCGACGTCGGCAGTGACCCCGCGCGGATGGGCAGCACCGCCGTCCCGGCGGAGGACGGCCAGTCCTATGTGCTGGACGGCGTGAAGCTGTGGACCACCAACGGCGTCATCGCGGAGCTCGTGGTGGTGATGGCCCTCGTCCCGGCCCACACCGACGCGGACGGCACCGAACACAAGGGGGGTATCAGCGCCTTCGTTGTCGAGATGGACTCCCCCGGCATCACCGTGGAGAACCGCAACGCGTTTATGGGCCTGCGCGGTATCGAAAACGGCGTCACCCGCTTCCATCAGGTCCGGGTGCCGGCAGCCAACCGGCTCGGCCGCGAGGGCCAGGGCCTGAAAATCGCACTCACCACGCTGAACACCGGCCGGCTGTCCATTCCCGCCCTCTGTGTCGCGTCCGGCCGCTGGAGCCTGAAGATCGCCCGCGAATGGTCCAACGCGCGCACCCAGTGGGGCCGCCCGGTGGGCCAGCACGAGGCGGTGGGCAAGAAGATCGCCTTCATCGCCGCGAGCGCTTTCGCCTTGGATGCCGTGTTCGAGTTGTCCGCCGAACTGGCCGACGCCGGCCAGAAGGACGTCCGGATCGAGGCCGCCCTGGCGAAGCTCTGGTCCACCGAAATCAGCTGCCGGATCGCGGACGAACTGGTCCAGATCCGCGGCGGCCGGGGCTTCGAGACGGCCGACTCCCTTGAGGCCCGCGGCGAGCGCGCCGTCCCCGCCGAGCAGCAGCTGCGGGACCTGCGGATCAACCGGATCTTCGAGGGGTCCTCGGAGATCATGCGGCTGCTGATCGCCAGGGAGGCGGTGGACGCCCACCTGGCCGCCGCCGGTGCCCTCGCGTCCGAGGAGGCCAGCCTGTCCGAGAAGGCGAAGGCCGCCGTCGGCGCATCCGGCTTCTACGCCCGCTGGCTCCCGAAGCTGGTGGCGGGCAACGGCCTGGACCCGCGCTCGTATAGCGACTTCGGCCGGCTCGCCCGGCATCTGCGCTTCGTCGAACGCGCGTCTCGGCGGCTGGCGCGCCAGACCTTCTACGGTATGGGCCGCTGGCAGGCGAAGCTGGAGCACAAGCAGGCGTTCCTTGGGCGGATCGTGGACATCGGCGCGGAGCTGTTCGCGATGGCTGCCTGCTGTTCCCGGGCGGAAATGCTGCTGCGGACCGCCCCGGAGCGCGGCGCCTCCGCCTACCAGCTCGCCGACGCCTACTGCGCGCAGGCGCGGGTCCGGGTCGAAGAGTATTTCGACCAGCTCTGGCGAAACACCGACGACGGCGACCGTGGCCTGACCCGCCAGGTGCTGGCCGGGGACTTCGAATGGCTGGAGGCCGGTGTGCTGGACCAGTCCGAGGGGACCGGGCCCTGGATCGCGGACGCCAGCCCGCGCGCGTCCGCAACGGAAAACCTGCACCGAACATACCGCTGACGTGGGGCAATGCCGGGCGGGCGGCAACCTCCCCTGAATAGTAAGCATCCTTGCTATGTGCGGGGATGCCGTGGTTAGGTGTGGGGAAGACCTGATGACGGTCGAAGCATTGCCGTGCCCGGCCCAAACAATGGGTTCGGGTCAATCAATGAAAGCGAGCAGCCATCATGAGCAGCACAGGCCCCGAAGACCGTATGCCCCGCCGCGTTCCCGAGGACGACCGGACCGTGGACCGGGACGGCCGGATCCACGACGCGCGCCAGGACGGCGTGACTGCAGAGCGGCCAACCGACGCGGAGACCCGCCACGAAGTCCGTGCCGAGGAACGCACCGACGCCCGGGCGGATGCGCGCTCCAACGACACCAGGGCTTTCCCCGCCGCCCCCGTCGCCGGGGCAGCCGCTGCGGGCGCGGCACGACGCAACGACCGTGTGGTCGACGACCGCGCCGCCGACGATCGCGTGATCCACGGCTCGCGCGATGAGCGAGGTTACGTCGAGAACGACGCCGTCGTCGAGGAGGTGCCCACCCGCGAGGCCGTCGTGGCCCGCGAGAAGGAACAGTTCGGCGGCGTCAAGATCGGCTCGGCGTTCTTCGGCTGGCTCGCCGCCACTGGCATGGCCGTGCTGCTCACTGCGCTGGTCGCAGCTGCCGGCACCGCCGTCGGCCTCGCCACCAACACCAACGTCAATGAAGCCGTCAACCAGGCCTCACAGAACCAGAGCGTGGGCCTGGTGGGCATCATCACCCTGCTCGTGATCCTTTTTGTCTCCTACTACTGCGGCGGTTACGTGGCCGGCAGGATGGCGCGGTTCAATGGCGCCCGGCAGGGTCTGATGGTCTGGATCTGGGCCCTGATCGCGGCCATCATCGTGGCTGTCCTGGCCATGACGGCCGGGCAGAGGTTCAATGTCCTGGCGAACCTGAACAGCTTCCCGCGCATCCCGGTCAATGAAGGCGACCTGACCGCGACCAGCATCATCGCGGCCGTTGTGGTGGCCGTGGTGGCCCTGATCGGCGCCATGCTCGGCGGGCTGGCCGGCATGCGCTTCCACCGCAAGGTGGACCGCGCCGGTTTCACCCCGGTGGAAACCGTCGAGGAGCGCTAGGCGAGCGTCACCGCGTCCAAGTAGTACCAGCGCCGGTCCTCCCGCAGGAACCGGCTGGTTTCGCGGTGCACGCCGGGCTCGCCGTCGTGCCGGTAATAGGCAGCGAACTCAACCGTTCCTTCCGTGTCCAGCGGGCCGCCGCGGTGCGTCGAGACGATGTCGAGGCGCCGCCACTGGGTTTCCGCATCGAGCTCCAGCGTGGCCGGGCGGGTCTCCGGGTGCCAGGTGCGGAGCAGGTATCCGGCGTCGAGCACCACGAAGGCGCTGTACCGCGACCGCATGAGCTGCTCCGCCGTGGACGCGTCGGAGTCGCCGCGGTGGAAGCGGCCGCAGCAGTCGGCATACTGCTCCCCTGACAGGCACGGGCAGTTTCCCTCGAAGGGGGCGCCGTGGGGCTCGGAAGCGGCGGCCTGGGCGTGCGTCACGTGGTTCCTTCCGGCGGGCCGGACGGTTTCCGGCGGGAGTCTCCTCCGACTATAAACGCGGAACATATCAGCTTGGACACAACCGTCCCGGCCGGGGCTTTCCGTGCGTGTCAGCCCGAAAAATTCCGTATGGTTAAGAAGGGCTGTTGCCCGGCGAGACAATGCGGAACGGACCTCACTGCGGGCTGGATAACTGCAGGCTGGATAGGAGAGGCGAAGTGGAAGACCCGACAACGATCGCCATGCACCTCACGTTCTTCGGCACCCTCGGTGTGGGCCTCGTGATGTTCTTCGGCGTCTTTGTTGCCTTCGTCATTACCCTCCTGCTTGCCGGCCTCGGACGCCTGGTTTCCCTTCCCTTCGTTGCCCTGACGCGCGGACGCGGCCCGGCCCCCGAAACGGTCAGGTCCCCGGATCTGACCATGCCGGCCGAGGCGACGGAACCGGCCGAACGGGCCCACCCCGCGAAAACCGCGAAGCCGGCCAGGACCGCCAAGCCGGCCCGCAAGGAACCCCAGCTCTCCGCAGACTGGGCCGCCGCCGTCGAGCGCGCGGACGCCCGTGCCAGTGCCCGCGCCAAAGCCGAAGCCGTTCCGGAGATCAAGGTCTCCGTCCGCGAACTGCCCAGCCCGGAAGCCCCGGTGCGGGACATCAAGAAGGTGGCGCCGTTGATCGCGTCCGCCACGGACCGGAACGGTGCCGGGCCCCGCGCTTTCGCGAAGCCGGCGGTTCCGGCCAAGAGCCCCGTCCTGGACACCGGCTCCCTCGCCGCGCTCAAGCACCAGCCTGCGCGCCAGGGCCAGCAGCGCAAGGCCAGCTGAGGCCTTACCCCGGACGCCCATCTGGGCTACGTTGGGACCCATGGAATTCAGATACCTGGGTCACAGCGGCTTCAAGATTTCGGAAATCACGTTCGGCAACTGGCTCACCCACGGCTCCCAAGTGGAGAACGACGTCGCCACCCAGTGCGTGCGGGCAGCGCTCGACGCCGGGATCAGCACCTTCGACACAGCGGACGTCTACGCCAACACCGCCGCGGAAACGGTCCTCGGGGAAGCACTGAAGGACGAGCGGCGCGAGTCGCTGGAGATCTTCACCAAGGTCTTCGGGCCCACCGGGCCGAAGGGGCACAACGATCTTGGGCTGTCCCGGAAGCACATCATGGAATCCATCAACGGGTCGTTGACACGCTTGCAGACCGATTACGTGGATCTCTACCAGGCGCACCGCTACGACTACGAGACGCCGCTGGAAGAAACCATGCAGGCCTTTGCCGACATCGTGCGGCAAGGGAAGGCCCTGTACATCGGCGTCAGTGAATGGACAGCCAACCAGATCCGCGACGGCCACGCCCTCGCCAAGGACCTTGGGTTCCAGCTGATCTCCAACCAGCCGCAGTACTCCATGCTGTGGCGGGTCATCGAGGCCGAGGTCGTCCCCACCTCCGAGGAGCTGGGCCTGTCCCAGATTGTCTGGTCGCCCATGGCCCAGGGTGTGCTCAGCGGGAAGTACCACCCCGGCAAGCCTGCTCCCGAGGGCAGCCGCGCCACGGACGCGAAGGGCGGCGCCAGGATGATCGAGCGGTGGATGTCCGACGACGTCCTGACCGGTGTCCAGCAGCTGAAACCCATCGCCGAGGAGGCAGGGCTCACCATGGCCCAGCTCAGCATCGCCTGGGTCCTGCAGAACAAGAACGTGGCGTCGGCGATTATGGGGGCGTCGCGGCCCGAACAGATCGCGGGGAACGTGGCGGCCGCCGGTGTGAAGCTGGACCCGGCCGTGATGGACAAGATCGACGCCGCCATCGGCTCGCTCGCCGAACGGGATCCGGCGCAGACCAAGTCGCCGGCCTCGCGGGAGGCCTGACCCATGGCCGCACTGCCGGACCTCGCCGTCACCGGGTCCACCGGCCAGCTGGGCGGACAGGTGGCGCGGCTGCTGGCGGCCGCCGGCACTGCGCAGCGGCTCGTGGTGCGCGACGCCGGCCGGGCCCCGAAGCTCGACGGCGCCGTGACCGCCATCGCCACTTACGCGGACGCCGCGCAGGCCCGGGCCGCACTGGCCGGCGTGAAGACCCTTTTTATGGTCTCCGCCGCGGAAGCCGAGGACCGGCTGCAGCAGCACTACACGTTTGTGGACGCCGCGGCCGACGCCGGCGTCCAGCACATTGTCTACACCTCGTTTTTCGGGGCCGCCCCGGACTGCACCCCCCTGGGCCGGGACCATTACGCCAGCGAGGAGCGGATCAAGGGCTCCGGGATGGACTACACCATCCTGCGGGACAACTTCTATCTGGACTTCCTGCCATTGCTGGCCGGCGAGGACGGGGTGATCCGCGGTCCCGCCGGGGACGGCGTTATGGCGGCCGTCACCCGGGGCGACATTGCCCGCGCCGCCCTGGCAGTCCTCCGCGATCCGGCACTGCACCGCGGCAGGAGTTACGACCTCACCGGCCCCGAAGACCTCTCCCTGGCCCGGGCCGCAGAGCTGCTGACCGCCGGCACCGGCCGGACCATCAGCTACCGGAACGAGACCCTGGCGGAAGCGTACGCCTCCCGGGAACCCTACGGCGCCCCGCCATGGCAGGTGGACGCATGGGTCAGCACCTACACGGCCATCGCGGCCGGGGAACTGGCGGGACCGACGTCGACGGTGCACGCGCTGACCGGGCGGGAACCGCTGGGGCTGGCGGATTTCCTGGCCGAGGCGCATTCGCTCTAAGGGGCAGCGTCGGGCCGGCCCGGTATTGACGGCTTCCGGGCCGGAGCGTAGACCTGAAGACGGTGACACCGGTCCAAAACCGGGCTGGTCCGGAACAGAATCGCAGTCCCATGCCCAAGCAAATGTCCAAGCACACCTCCCCCGTCATGGCCCGGCGCCGGCAGTCCCAGCAGCTGTCCGCCCATCCCGGCGAGCCAAGCCACGGCCCGCTGACCGCCGAAGAGCTCCAGCTGGCGGTCCGGAACCATTCGATGCCCCTCGAGGCCCTCCGCGACGACGTCACTCCGCCCGGGCTGCACTACCTGCTGGACCACTTCGACATCCCGGCCATCACCGAAGACCGCTGGCACCTGCGGATTGGCGGGGCGGTCCAGCGGTCCCTGGAACTGAATCTTCGGGCCCTCCGCCGCGCCCCGAGCATCAGCGTCCCGGTCACCCTGGAATGCGCCGGCAACGGTCGGTCCCTGCTGAAGCCCCGGCCGCTCAGCCAGCCCTGGATGCTGGAGGGCGTCGGCACCGCCGTCTGGACCGGGGTGCCGCTGGCCTACCTGCTGACCCAGGCCGGCGTGGACGAGGACGCCGTCGAGGTCGCCTTCACCGGGGCGGACGCCGGGATCCAGGGCGGGGTGCGCCAGCAGTACGCCCGGAGCCTGCCTATTAGCGAGGCGCTGCGGCCCGACGTCGTGCTGGCCTACCGGATGAACGGCGCGGCGCTGCCGCCGCAGCACGGCTTCCCGCTGCGGCTTGTGGTTCCCGGCTGGTACGGGATGGCGAGCGTTAAATGGCTCACGTCGATCAAGGTCCTGACGCGCCCCTTTGAGGGCTTTCAGCAAGCGGTGGCGTACCGCTACCAGCAGGACGCGGACGACGCCGGCACCCCGGTTTCCTGGATAAAAGTCCGTTCGCTGATGGTTCCGCCGGGCATCCCGGACTTCTTTACACGGCAGCGGGTCCTGCCAGCGGGCCCGGTCATGCTGACCGGGCGGGCCTGGTCCGGCCACGGAACTGTCCGCAGCGTCGAGGTCGGGATCGATGGCAAGTGGGCCCCCGCGCAGCTGGAACACCCGGCGGGCCCGTTTGCGTGGGCGGCCTGGTCGATGCCGTGGGTGGCTGATCCCGGGCAACACGAGCTGTCCTCCCGCGCGACGGACTCCAGCGGCGCCATCCAGCCGCTCGAACCGGTCTGGAACTACCAGGGCATGGGCAACAACGTGGTGCAGCGGATCAAGGTCACCGTGGAATGGGCCCCAGGTGGATAGGCCCTAGCGGCCGCGCCTCAGGTGCTCCGCATTTAGTGCGTCGAGCTCGCTGTCGGTGAGGTCGTCGAAGCCGCGGGCCTCACGCTTGTCGCTCCTGGAAAACCGCATGAACATCAGGATGATCAAGGGCAGGTCCACGGCCTCGCAGATGAACCAGAGGACGTCGCCGGCCAGCTGCTGGTCGCGCAGGGCATCCGGAAACCATCCCGGGCCCGGCTGCCGCGCGGTGACGTGATCGAGGACCTGGCCGTTCAGGCGCAGCAGGATGCCGGGCACCGCGTCGATCAGCAGCTCAATGAACACGAAGACGAACTCCAGGGTGATGAACGCACTGGAGCGCCTGAAGGCCTCTTCCTCGATGATGGGGAGTGCCATCAGCAGGCCGAGCACGGGAATGCCGAGGGTGAGGAGGGCCCCCGCCACCGGATTCGTACGCAGGGTGGAGAAGGCCGGGGTCAGGAACGTCGAGAAGAGGGCAAGCCCCAGCAGCGGGGCCGCCAGGGAGTTGCTCAGGAACCGCACCGCCCGGTGTGCCAGCACGGCGTCCAGGCGCCGGACGCCGTCGTCCCGAAGTGCCATGCGGGCCAGCGAAATCGGCTTGCCCAGCCCGATCAGGAGCGGCACCACGAACAGCATCAGGGTGATCTTCAGTGTGAAGGCCCAACGGAGCTGGGAACCGTACACACCGGGAAATCCGCAGGTCAGCAGCGCGAACGAGCCAAGGCCCAACGCGTAGAAGGCCACGGTCCGCCAGATCGGCCACCGGTTGCCATGTCTTGGCGCGGCCCGGAGTGCGAGCGCGTACAGCCCGCCGAAGGCCACCATAATGGCGAGGGCGGTCCAGTCAATCTGCCAGGCAGTGATGACGACGTCGAGAGGAGGCACGGGGTCAGGATAACGGTGGTTCCTAGGATTTTGCCGGGCCGGGTTCCGGCGGCGGGCTGCCCGGGCCGCCCCGGCCTTCCTGGACCTCGGGCGGCACGGTCGCTGAGGGGCCGCCGATCCCGTAGAAGCCCGGCGGAGGCGGCTGGTATGGCCCATGGTCACCAGCCGGGCCCGAAGGCGGCCCGGGAGGCGGGCCGGCCGGTGGCCCGGCCGGTGGCCAGGGTGTCGGAACGGGGTGCCGGTCGCCCGGGTCCGTCGGCCCCATATCCAGGTGGAACGGCGGGTACTCGTCACGCACCAGCGCCACATAGGTGATGACCCGGTAGATCCAGCGGTTCAGGCCCATAAGGAGGTCGAACAACCCCCGCCAGTACTGGCCGGTGAACAGCAGGATGACGCCCGCTATCAGCACCAGCAAACCGATCAGCGAGATGCCGGCGTTTTGCCGGACCCACTCCCCGTCGGCCCAGTACCCGTCGCGGCCGCCCCAGCTGCGGGTCGTTCCGGTGAGGACGGCCACGATGAGCAGATGCGGGATGGCGAGCAGCCAGGACTTGACCAGCACCAGGCCATGGGAGAGCTTCTCCGGGTAGTCGACGTCGAAATCCGCGGGGTAGTCGGTCCGTGCCAGCGTGAACGGCGGGTATCGGTCCGTGCCGATCGCCGCATAGGAGTAGAACGCCACCCGCCAGCTCCAGCGGATCACCCCGACATTGAAGTTGAACAGCGAGCGCGGATACCGGCCGGTGAAGAGAATCGCGAAGCCGGCCACAATCGTTGTGACCACCAGGGCGAACCAGAGGAAGAACAGCACGATGTAGTGCGGGATGGCCAGGAACCACTTGACCAGCCACAGCCAGCGTGACAGCTGTGGATCCAGGTAGCCGCTGAGCCGCGAGGGGTAGACGTAACTGCCGGGCGGCGCGCCGGCGGGCACCGGACCGGCCGGATATGCGCCGGCGGAGTGCTGCTGGCCCGGGTACGGAACGGCGTACGGCGGCCCCGGTGGCGGCCCAGGGTACGGCTGCTGGCCGGGTCCGTGCGGCGGCCCGGCGCGGCCCAGCCCCGCCGCGCCCGCCACAATCAGGGGGACACCCACGGCCAAGAGCACAATGCCGCCGATCAGGAGGCCCAGGAAGACCGGCCACAGGAGGTCCGACCTGGCGCCCCCGCGGAGATCGACCGTGACGGGGCTGGTTGAGTCGGCGTTCATCACCACAACGGCCCAGTTTCCCGAGCGCAGGTCCCACGTGAGTTCCTGGCTGCCGGCACCGGTAGCGGACGCGGCCCAGAACTTCTGGTCGGCCGGGCGGGCGGGCGCCTTGGTGCCCTCAACGTCACGGTACTCGGCCCGGAAGGGCGAAAAGCGGACCTCGGTGAGCTCGGTGTGCTTGACCCCGTTGAGGTACGCCGCGACGTCGGCCTGGGGTCCGATACCGATGAAGATCCGCTGGGCGGAGTCCGCGGCCGAACCGCGGAGCATCAGGCTGCCGGCCATCGCAGCCGGGTCGACGCCGGTCGGTCCGGGCCCGGTCATAACGTCCAGCCGCGGGGACGTGAGGGCGTACGAATCCACCGTGTACCGCTCGGACGGCGTGGTGAAGTACCCGCCGTCGCGCTGCTGGTAGTTGGCCCAGCCGGTGAAGCCGGCGCCGGCAAGCATCCCCAGGCCCAGCAACGCGGCAAGCGTCCCGAGCACCAGCATGACTATCCGGCCCGGTTTCATGACCGTTCCAGCGCCTCGAGCAAAGACTTGCCCCACCGTGAGGCTTTCTCCAGTTCACCGGGACGCAGTGGCCCCTCGCTACCTTGCACGAAGAACGGCATGGGCTCGGAAATGATGTCCGCGCCATTGTCGCGGAGGGTGTGCGCCATCTTCTTGGCCGCGTCACCGTGGACGAACATCCGGATGCGTGTATCGAACGCGGCGGCTTTGACGCCCGCCAGCTGGCCGTTTCCGAGCGTCGAGAGCAGCGCGGTGATCTTCGGCGTCGGACGCCATCCGTTGATGGGGCTTCCAACCACCAGCAGGTCCCCGGCGGCGAGGTCGCCCGGGTGGAATTCGCTGACGGAGACGGTGGTGGCCCCGAGTCCCCCGAGCGAGCCGGCGACGGCCTCCGCCACGGATTTGGTGTTGCCAAAGGCCGAGTCGTAGACAACATGGGCTTTCATGCGCTGATCACCACTTTCAGGGCCTTGGTCTCGGCGGCACGGGCGAAAGTGTCGTAGGCGTCCATGAACTGGTCGAAGCCGAACCGGTGGGTGGCGAACTTCTCGGCAGGTACCTTCTTCTGCGCCACGAGCTTGAGCAGCATCGGGGTGGTGTTGGCGTTCACCAGGCCCATGCTGATGTTGATGTTCTGGATCCAGAGGTTCTCCACGTGCAGTTCCACCGGCTTGCCGTGGACCCCCACGTTGGCCACGTTCCCGCCGGGCCGCACGATCGCGGTGCACATGTCGAAGGTGGCCGGGATGCCGACGGCCTCGATGGCCACATCCACGCCCTGGCCGTCGGTGAGCGCGAGGACCTGGTCCTTCCAGTCGGCGTCGCCGGACAGCACCACGTTGGTGGCGCCGAACTCACGGGACTTTTCCAACCGGTTGGAGTCAAGGTCGACGGCGATGATGGTGGCGGCACCGTAGAGGCCGGCCGTGGCGATCGCGGCGAGCCCGACCGGGCCGGTCCCGATCACGGCCACCGTGTCTCCCGGCTTGACCCGCCCGTACTGCACCCCGATCTCGAACCCGGTAGGCAGGATGTCGGAGAGCATCACGGCCTGCTCGTCGCTGACGCCTTCGGGCAGCAGGTGGAGTGAGTTCTCGGCGTACGGGACACGGACATACTCCGCCTGGGTGCCATCGATCAGGTGGCCGAACACCCAGCCGATCCCGGACTGCCCCTCCTCACCCATGCAGTGCGAGTACAGCCCGGTCTTACAGTTGGCGCAGTGCCCGCAGGACTTGATGCACGAAATGATGACGCGATCGCCCACTTTGAGGGCGGTCACGGACTGGCCCACCTCGGTGATGGTTCCGACGCCTTCATGGCCGAGGATCCTTCCCTTGGCGACAGCGGGCACGTCCCCCTTGAGGATGTGCAGGTCAGTGCCGCAGATGGTGGTGGTATCCACCTTGACGATCACGTCGCTGGGGTTCTGGATCTCCGGATCAGGGACGTCAGTCCAGGATTTTTGGCCGGGGCCGCCGTACACGAGGGCTTTCATGCAAGCTCCTTGGTTCTGAGAATGACCGGCGGATCGACGATCCGCAGGCGGCACGGGGTGACGGACGCATCGATCCCGGAGGAGACGATCGACTGCCGGGCGTGGTCGTGGAGTTCGTCGAAGGCCGCGGCGGTTACCCGCGCGTGGGCAAGGTCCACCACGAGCTCATAACCGGACAGTTTGGCCGTGACCCGGCGGCATACGACGTAGAGGGCGCGGATGTTGGCCGTGGTGACGACGCCCCGCACCTCAACGCGGGCCAGTTCCGCGGAGGGGTCGATCCGGATGACCACCTTGATCCGCGGGTCCCCGTGGGAGGGGTGTGCGTGGTAGGCCTTGGCGCGGCTGGCGGCGCTGACGTGGCGCAGCGGGCTCATGCGCTCTCAGCGCTCCCCCGCGGCCGCAACGTTGCGGCGGCACGTGAACTGGCGACTGCTGCGATTGCTTCGTGAATCGACATAGCGGCTGGTCTCCTGCCTTTCCTGCCCAAGCTGGAAAGTGCACTTGCCATTTCCTCACCCCAGGTCCTAGCGAGACCGCAACTGCCCCAATGTGGTTCATCCCCAATGGCCGTGCAGGAACCGCCCCAACTCCAGAATGACCTCGCCGCCAAGGACGGGCAAGGGGACGAAAGTCCCTTGCAGGGCGCGGAAAATGACGCCCTGTAACCCGTGTGCAGACAGTGGCCAAAGTGGCCCGAATTGCTGCGGCCACACCCCGGCCCTAGCCTGTTCCTATGCCGACCACCGCCACCCCTGCCGCCGCGTCCGCCCTCGTCCTGGCCTCGGTCCGGCAACCCGGCGAGGCGGCGCCCTCCGACATCTTTATTGCGGACGGAGTGGTCACCCGGATCGCGCCTGCCGGATCCTGGGAAGGGTCCGCAGGCGGTTCCGCGGCGGGTTCGGCGGCCAGCTTCGAGGTGGTCGACGCCGACGGTCGCTTCGTCGTTCCCGGACTGTGGGATGAACATGTCCATATGACCCAGTGGGCCCTGGCGACCGGCAGGATCGACCTTTCCGGGGCCGCCTCGGCGGCAGAAGCGGCCGCCGTCGTGCGCTCCCGACTGTGCGGCACGGCTGCTCCCGCGACGGACGGGGCGACGCTGGTGGGCGTCGGGTTCCGGGATGCCGTGTGGGCCGATGAGCCCAGTCTCGCGCTTCTGGACGCGGCGACTGCCGGCGTACCAACGGCCCTGATTAGCCATGACCTGCACTGCGTGTGGCTGAACAGCGCGGCCGCTTCGCGGTACGGGGCGGCGGTGGGCGCGGACGGGCTGCTGCGCGAAGATCCCGCATTCGAACTCACCCGGGAACTCGGGCGCCTGCCCGACGACGCCGTCGACGCCCTGGTCCAAAAGGCCGGAGCGGCAGCAGCGGCACGGGGCATCGTGGGGATTGTCGACTTCGAGATGGTCTGGAACCGGGATCCGTGGCTCCGGCGGATGGCGGCGGGCTTCGACTGCCTCCGGGTGGATGCCGCGGTCTACCCCCACGACTTGGAGCGTGCCGTCGGCGACGGCATGCGGACCGGCCAGTTGCTCCCCGGTGCCGGCGGGCTGCTGCGCGTCGGCCCGCTGAAGGTCCTGATCGACGGGTCCCTCAACACGCGCACGGCGTACTGCGTCGACCCCTATCCCCACGGTGGCCGCGGCCTGCTGACGGTCACCGAACAGGACCTGATCCGGCTGCTTGCCAGGGCGGCCGAGACCGGATTTGTCCCGGCAGTGCATGCGATCGGCGACGGCGCCAACGAGGTGGCGCTGAACGCCTTCGCGGCGGCCGGCGTCAGCGGCCGGATTGAGCATGCCCAGTTTGTCCGGCAACAGGACTTTGCCCGTTTCGGCCAGCTGGGCCTCACCGCGAGCGTGCAGCCGGCCCACGCACTGGACGACCGCGACGCCGCCGACTCGAACTGGGCAGGCCGGACGGAACGGGCTTTCCCGTTGCGCTCCCTGCTCGACGCCGGGGCCAGCCTGGCGCTGGGATCGGACGCCCCTGTTGCGCCGCTGGAACCGTGGACGGCGATGTCCGCAGCCACCACGCGGGCCCGCGGGGACGGCCGGCTCCCCTGGCATCCCGAACAGGCCCTGACCCGGCAGGAGGCACTGGCGGCATCAGCGCGCGGACGGCGCCGGATCAGCGTCGGCGACCCGGCCGACGTCGTTGTCCTCGACGCCGATCCGTTGGCGGTTCCGGACGCCGGGTTTGCCGCCATGCCGGTGGCCGCGACGGTGCTGGCCGGACGGTTCACGTACCGCAGCGGGGTCTAGCCTAGGTCCGCCTCACCCGGGCCTGGACCAGGTTGGCGAACGGCAGGCGGCCATGGTCCCCGACAAACACGGCGTGATACGCGGCCTCTGCCGCCGTGAGCTCCTCGACGGGGAGTTCCTTCCAGGCGATGATCAGCGTCTTCGCCCCCGCGAGCTGCCAGATCAACCGCCCGTCCCAGTGGCCCGGGGGCTTGCCGGCGCCGAAATCCACGAACTCCTGGATTTGCCTGCGCAGCCCGCGGTTGCCCTTGCTGCCGGGGCCGGCTTTTCCGATGTACAGGACGTCCGCGCCCACAACCCACTCGGCGGCCAGCGCCTCCGGTTTCAGGCTGGGGTCTTTTTTCTTGAAGACCCCCGCGGTGCTTTTGGCCAGGAACTGCGGGTTGGCGCCTGCCTCGGGGCCTGAAGCGCTGCCGGGGACCGTGCCGGCGGGCAGCAGCACGGCGAAGATACCGGGTTTCTGCGGGATCCGGTTGACCTCCAGGTCAGCGATCGGCCGGAACCCGGTGAAGCCGTCCTGCTTCAGGGATTGTCTGGTGATGTGCATGGGGTCCTTGGCTCGGGTCGTTCCCTCAAGCTTACGGAGCACACGGGCACTACGGCGGCGCTTGTTGTCCGGGGCTTGTTGCCCGGGGCTTTAATGTCACAGGTGCCTGATTGACTGGATCTATGGACGGCAAACAGGTGCCCGAAGTGGGCGCGGTAACAGTGACGGCAGCGGTCACCGACATAATCCGCGGCCTGGTTGCTGCACGGCCCCCGGCGGAGAGCGCAGCGCTGATCGGCGAGCTCCGCGTCCTGGAGGATTTGAAGTCCGCAGCTGCTGCCCGGCAAGCCCGGCTTGCCGCCGCACTCGACGGGCGCCAGCGGCACGATCAGTCCCGCGCCGGCGTGCCCCCGGACCAGCTCGGTGCCGGAGTGTCAGCGCAGCTCGCCCTCGCCAGGCGCGAATCACCCGCCAAAGGAAGCCGCCTCCTCGGCCTGGCCAAAGCCCTCGTGACCGAAATGCCGCACACCCTCGCCGCACTGGAAACCGGGCAACTCAACGAATGGCGCGCCACCCTGATCGTCCGCGAGACGGCCTGCCTGTCCGCGGCAGACCGGGCCGCCGTCGACGAAGAACTGGCACCCGCCGCCGGGAAGTTCGGTGGAGTTGGCGACCGCGCCTTGATCGCCGCGGCCCGGGCTGCCGCCTACCGCCGCGACCCCCGCTCAGTCACCCAGCGCGCCGCCCGCGCCGAGACTGAACGCCACGTCAGTCTCCGCCCGGCACCGGACACCATGTGCCTTTTGACCGCACTCCTCCCGGTGGCCCAGGGCGTCGCGGTCCACGCTGCCCTCACCCGCCATGCCGGCGCCCTCCGTTCTAGCGGCGACGAACGCTCCCGCGGCCAGTTGATGGCCGACGCCCTGGTGGAGCGCATCACCGGAACGGCGGGCGGTATCAGCGGCATCGAAATCCAACTCGTTATGACCGACCGCACCCTGTTCCAGGGAGAGAGCGAAGCCGCCCAACTCCCTGGCTACGGCACCGTACCTGCCGGGTGGGCAAGGACACTGCTCGGTCCGGAGCTGGGGCTCGGTCCGGATCCGGATCCGGATGCGGCGCAAGGCAAAGATGTCTGGCTCCGGCGCCTGTACACCGCCCCAGCCACGGGCGAGCTTGTCGGCATGGACTCCCGCGCCCGGTTTTTCCCCGCGCGGCTGCGACGGTTCATCGAAGCCCGCGACCAGACCTGCCGGACACCGTACTGCGACGCCCCGATCCGCCACCTGGACCACATAGTCCCCTGGCACGGTGGAGGTGCCACCAGTGTCACTAACGGCTTAGGTCTCTGCGAAGCGTGCAACCACACCAAGGAAGCCCCTGGCTGGAGCGCTCAACCCCGGCCGGGGCCCAGGCACACATTCCAGCTCACGACGCCCACAGGGCACAGCTACTTCTCCACGGCGCCGCCACTTCCGGGGACGGTCCACCCTTCCAGGGCCGCGTCCGGCCGGCGGCACGAGCTCCGGCACCGCGCGAAATTACTCAGATTAGGCAGGGACAGGACGGCCACCGCAGCCTGATGCCGGCAGGCCTCCGGGCCGGTTAAAGGCGAAACCTGCAGGTACCTTCGCGATCTCGCTATGAGGCGGCTCGGACATTTTCACGTCCAGAACGACCCGGCTTAATCAATTGGCTACCTGCAGGCGCTTTAAGCCTACGCCCGGTCCGGGAGCCGTGACTAGGGGTCCGCCGCCTCTTCCGTGACGCTCGGAAACGCCGCCGCACGCAGAAGCGTAGAGTGGAACGAGACGCCTGATTCTGGACGCCGAGTGCTGAGGGAGAAATCGTGACGATTGACTGGGACGAAAAAAAGGCCCTGTTGCAGGAACCGAATATTGCGGCCGTGACACAGCTTTGCGACGAACTGATGGAGAAGAAGCCGGGGTCTGTAGTCCCGTACATCGACCCCGTCCACGACGAAGACGAATGCAGGATTGTCAGCCTTCATATCGCTCCCGGCAAGGGCTGCGAATCAGGATTTGTCTCGCACTTCAATGAGGACGAGGCCGCACGCCGGGCAACGTCCATCTACGAGGCAGTCGAACTCGACCCCCGCTACGTGATGCCCTGGAACGCGTACCCCTGGGTCCGGGACCCTGAGCTCCCGTCCGCCCTGAACGTCCAGGAAAAGACCGATGGCCTGCGTCCTTTCCGGCAGTTCATGAAGATCAACAAGCGCACGTCGGCCATCATCGCGCACGGCGCCGACGCCCACGCATTCCTCACGCTCTTCGAGAAGACATACCACTCCTCACTGAAGAACCGCGGTGTGAAAATCTACAAAGCCACCGCCCTCGGCGGCCGCGCCTTCGCTGTGTCGCCGGCCAAGCAGGAGGAGCTCCTGGCCAAGAATGTTGGCGTTTACAAGGACGCCATGCAGCGGGCCGGGATCCAGCACCTCTAAGGGGTTCTTCGGCGCCAGCAGCAGGGAGGGGTTCATGTCCGCACATTCCGCATCCAAGCTGGCTGTCATCGGCGCCGGCAGCGTCGGCACGTCGTTGGCCTACGCTGCGCTCATCCGCGGTTCCGCCAGCCACGTTGCCTTGTTTGACGTCAACGCCGCCAAAGCCGAAGCCGAAGTCCTCGACCTGGCGCACGGTACCCAATTCACCGCGGCTGCGGCCACCGTCAACGGCGGTGCGGACATCAGCGTGACTGACGGAGCCGACGTCGTCGTCATCACGGCAGGGGCAAAGCAGGCGCCGGGCCAGACCCGGCTGGACCTGGCCGGCACCAACGTCCGCATCCTCGAACAGCTCATGCCGCAGCTGCTGGAGCACGCCCCGGACGCGGTCTATGTCCTGGTCACCAACCCGTGCGACGTGCTGACGGTCGCCGCCCAAAAGATCACGGGACTGCCGCCGTCGCGGATCTTCTCCTCCGGCACTGTGCTGGACACTTCACGGCTCCGTTGGCTGCTGGCGCACCGTGCGGGGGTGTCCGTCAGCAGCGTCCACGCCAGCATGGTCGGGGAACATGGCGATACCGAGTTCCCCGTCTGGTCCGGGGCGACCATCGGCCCGGTGCCGATCCGGGACTGGACGGTCGACGGCGAACGCATTTTTACGCCGGGCTACCTGGCCGAAGCGGCCCGGGAGGTTACCGGCGCAGCTTACAAGGTGATTGCCGGCAAGGGCGCCACGAACTACGCGATTGGGCTCTCCGGCGCCCGGATTGTCGAGGCGCTGCTGCGCTCCGAAAACGCGGTGCTGCCGGTCTCCACCGTGCTGAACGGGCCCTACGGGATTAACGGCGTGGCCCTGTCCTTGCCCAGTATCGTCGGGAACGGCGGGGTCCGTGCCGTGCTGGAGACGCCGATGGACGAGGGCGAACTGGCATCCCTCCACCATTCCGCCGAGACGCTACGCCAGAGCCTCACCTCGCTCGGCATCTGACCGGCCGGAGGGCTCGCCGGGTTGGGCCGCTGCGGACCCCACCGCCGGGACCACCATCACCGAGCCGAGGTGCGGCAACGCGGCCCGGGCACCCTCTTCCAGGCTGGCGGCCGCGGCGGCGACGTCTGCCATGGTGGCTTCGGGACCGAGCGGAACGGTGATCTCCGCGTGCAGCCGATGGCCGGACCAGCGCAGCCGCGAGGTTCCTCCCTGCGGCGAGCGCTCCCGGACGACGGCGGCAAGGGCGTCACTGAGCTTGGGGTCGACTCCGTCCATAAGCCGGCGCCCGACATCGCGGACGGTCCCCCACAGCAGCCCCATGATCGCCACGGAAATCAGCAGCCCGACGATCGGATCCGCCAGCGGGAAGCCCAGCCAGATGCCCACGACGCCGGCGACCACCGCCAGCGAGGTGAAGCCGTCCGTCCGGGCGTGGATGCCGTCGGCAATCAGCGCCGCCGAGCCGATCTGCCGTCCCACCCGGATGCGATAGATGGCCACCAGCTCGTTGCCCGCGAAGCCGACCAGTCCGGCGGCGAGCACCCACCCGAGGTTCTGCACGGGCTGCGGCTCGAAGAAGCGGCGGATGGACTCGACGGCGGCGACCACCGCCGAGAGGGCAATCATGGCGACGATGAAAAGTCCGGCCAGGTCCTCGGCGCGGCCGAAACCGTACGGGTAGGTGCGGGTGGGCTTCCGCCGGCCCAGGAGGAACGCGATCCAGAGCGGGACCGCCGTCAGCGCGTCGGAGAAGTTGTGCACCGTATCGGCCAGGAGAGCCACCGAGCCGCTGACCAGGACGATTGCGAGCTGGAAGAGCGACGTGGTGCCCAGGCCGAGCAGCGAGATCTTGACGGCCCGGATGCCTTGGGCACTGGATTCGAGGGCCGCGTCAATGGAGTCCGCTGAGTCATGCGAGTGCGGGACAAAGAGTTCGTGTAGCCAGCCCTTCAGTCCCGGCGCGTGGCTGTGGCCGTGGGCGTGGTCATGGTCTCCGTGGGCGCCGTGCGTATGGTCATGATCGTGACCGTGCCCGTGGCCGTGGTCGCCATGCGGGTGGTCGTGGTCATGCCCGTGATCGTGGCCGTGCCCGCCAACGTGATCGTGGCTGTGCCCGCCAACGTTGTGGTCCTTCCCGCTCATGCTCCGTGCCTCGGGGCCGTGCCGAGCGCGTGCTCCGCCTGGTGCACGGCATCCATCACCAGCTGGCGGGCGTGGTGGTTCTGCAGCCGGTAAAAGACCTTGGTGCCCTCCTGCCTGGTGGCGACCATCCCGCCGAGCCGCATCTTGGCAAGGTGCTGCGAGACGGTCGAGGCCGGCTTGCCCACGCGTTCTGCCAAGGCGTTGACCGGCAACTCCCCCTCCCCCAGGGCGAGAATGAGCCGCACCCGCGTGGCGTCGGCCAGCATGGCGAAAACCTCAACGGCCAACTCCACATGGGGACTGTCGACCTCAATCTGCATATCTGCATTCATACGCAGATAATGCCACATTCGAGACGGTATACCAACTCCCGGACGGGCGGCCGACTGCAGTCCCTGGACTCGGACCGACCCCGGCGGCGCGCGTCACGCGGTTGACACCCCGATGTGACCTCTGCCATATTTAAAACGTGAACCTGTCAGACAGCCGGACAGCAGGACAGCCACTCGCCCGCCTCAGCGCGGCCGAAGCGGTCTTCAACGTCCTCCGCTCCGAAATTGAATCCGGCAAGCTGGGCATTGGCGCCAAGTTGAGCTCCGAGGCAACGCTTGCCCAGCAGTACGGGGTGAGCCGCTCGGTGGTCCGGGAGGCCCTGCGGTCCTGCACCGCACTGGGGCTGACCATCACCAGGACAGGGCGGGGAACGTTCGTCGTCGCTGACCACGTGGCCAAGGACCTGGTCCTGGGGCAGTACTCGGCGCTCGACCTCACCGAGGCCCGCCCCCACATTGAGGTTCCTGCCGCCGGCCTCGCCGCCGAACGCCGTTCACCTGAAGAGCTCGACACCCTCCGGGACATCCTGGCCGCCATGGACGCAGAGGACGACCCCGAGGTCTGGGTCGGCCTGGACTCGAACTTCCACGCCCTGATCGCCAAGGCCAGCCGCAACAAGGTCTTCGAGAATGTCGTCGCTGAGATCCGCGAGGCCCTGGCCCATCAGTCCGAAACCCTGAACATGGTCGCGGACCGCCAGCACGCCTCCGATGAGGAGCATGGACGCATCCTGGCCGCCATCGAGGCAGGCGACGCGGCCACGGCCCGCATCGCCATGAGCCAGCACCTGCACGCCGTCGGCGTTGCCCTCGCCTCAATCCTGGACCCCCGCACCGACTCCTGACCCCGCCGGCGCCACCGCCCGGCCGGCCTGCCGGCAGCCCCGCAGGCCACGAACCACACCCCAGCCAAAGGACCCCATGATTTCTCCAGCCCTCGCCCGCATTCCGACGCCGCCCGCCCCGGCGCGGCTACCGGAGCACGCCCCGCTTGCGGCCCAGACCCGCGACGGCGTGGTTGAGAGCGTCCACTACGGCTCCGCCGTCGCCACCGGGACGGACGGCCGGACCCTCCTGGCCGCCGGCGACCCGCTGGCCGCCTTCTACCCCCGCTCCGCGCTCAAGCCCCTGCAGGCCGTGGCCATGGTCCGGGCCGGGCTCGACCTCCCGGAAGAACTCCTCGCCCTGGCCGCCGCGAGCCACTCCGGTGCCGTCATCCACCGCGACGGCGCACAGCGCATCCTGGACCTGCACGGACTGAGTGCCGCAGACCTGGAGAACAGCACCGATCTTCCGTACGGCGTCAGCGAGCGTGAGGAATGGCTGGCCAGCGGCGGGAAGGCCACGCAGCTGACCCAGAACTGCTCCGGGAAGCACGCCGCGATGGCCGCCACGTGCGTCATCAACGGCTGGCCGGTCCGGGGCTACCTGGACCCGGAGCACCCGCTGCAGCAGCTCGTGGCCCGGACAGTGGTGGAGCTGACTGGTGAGGACCCCCTGGCCACCAGCACCGACGGCTGCGGGACCCCGCTCTTCGCGCTTACCCTGCCGGGCATGGCCCGCGCCTTCGGCACGCTGGCCGCGAGCGAGGACGCCGCGGAATCCGCCGTCGCCAACGCCATGCGCCGGCACCCCGGGATGGTTGCGGGCGAGCACCGGGATGTCACAGCGCTGATGCGCCTGGTTCCGGGCCTCCTGGCGAAGGACGGCTTCGAAGGTGTCCAGCTGGTGGGCCTTCCGGACGGTCGCGCCGTCGCCGTCAAGATCTCCGACGGCGGGGACCGGGCCCGGATGCCCGTCACCGTCCGTCTCCTGGCAGCGCTCGACGTCGACACCTCCCCCCTGGCGGGTCTCGCGGCGACGGACGTACTGGGCGGCGGCCGACCCGTCGGCACGCTGCAGGCCACGGATTTCCTCGCTTCCGAAACCCTCACGACTCCCACCACCTCCGAAGACCTGTAAGGACCGACCGTTATGACTTCGATCGACGAAATCGCAAAATTCCGCTCCGAGCACGACCTCCTGGGCGACCGTGATGTTCCGGCCGGCGCGTACTGGGGCGTCCACACCCTCCGTGCCGTGGAGAACTTCCCCATCACCGGCCAGCCGCTCTCGTCCAACATGCACCTGGTCCGCGGGCTGGCCGCGGTGAAGCTCGCCGCCGCCCGCACCAACCACGAACTCGGACTCCTCGACGCCGAACGCGCCCGGGCCATCGAGGACGCCTGCGCCGACGTTATGGACGGCAARCTCAGCGAGCAGTTCGTAGTGGACGTCATCCAGGGCGGGGCCGGAACGTCGTCGAACATGAATGCCAACGAGGTGATCGCCAACCGGGCCCTGGAAATCCTCGGCCACCCGAAGGGCGACTACGCCCGGCTGCACCCGAACGACCACGTCAACCTCAGCCAGTCCACGAACGACGTCTACCCCACCGCGGTCAAGCTCGGCACCATCTTTGCCGCCCGGGAACTGCTGGCTGCCCTCACCGAACTGGAAGACGCTTTCGCCGCCAAGGCCCTGGAATTCCGCACGGTGGTCAAGATGGGCCGCACCCAGCTCCAGGACGCCGTCCCCATGACACTCGGCCAGGAGTTCGGCACCTACGCCATCACGATCGGCGAGGACCGGCTCCGGCTGGCCGAAGCCGACCTGCTGATCCACGAGATCAACCTCGGCGCCACGGCGATCGGCACCGGCCTGAACGCACCGGCCGGCTATGCGGAGGCCGCCTGCCGGCACCTGGCCGAGATCACCGGCCTGCCCCTGGTCACCGCGCCGGACCTGATCGAGGCCACCCAGGACGTGGGCGCCTTTGTGCACCTCTCCGGCGTGCTGAAGCGGGTGGCCGTGAAACTCTCCAAGATCTGCAACGACCTCCGGCTGCTCTCCTCCGGCCCGCGCGCCGGATTCGGCGAAATCAACCTCCCGGCCGTGCAGTCCGGCTCCTCGATCATGCCCGGCAAGATCAACCCGGTCATCCCGGAAGTGGTGAGCCAGGTGGCCTACGAGGTCATCGGCAACGATGTCACCATCACCATGGCCGCAGAAGCCGGCCAGCTCCAGCTCAACGCCTTCGAACCGATCATCGTCCACAGCCTCCACAAGAGCATCTCGCACCTGGAAGCCGCCTGCCGCACCCTCACGGCCCGCTGCGTCCGGGGTATCACCGCCAACACCGAACGGCTCCGCCTTACCGTGGAACAGTCGATCGGCCTCGTCACCGCCCTGAACCCGCAGCTGGGCTACGCGACGGCCACGGCCATCGCGCAGGAAGCCCTCGCCACCGGCAAGGGAGTCGCGGAACTCGTCCTCGAACACGGGCTGCTCACCGCCGAGCAGCTCACCGAACTGCTCAGCCCGCAGCGCCTGGCCAACCTGAGCAAGTAGCAACTCCGACCCCCCAAAGGATTCCCCCATGACCCATCCAGAAACTGCCCGCGCCCAAAAACGGCCGGTGCAGGACCAGCCAACCCGGCAGCAAGCCGTCTCCGACCACACGATTCCGGCCCACGCTCACGCGTCCGAGGCCGCCCTCCATGCCGAAGACCAGGGCTATCACAAGGGCCTGAAACCCCGGCAGGTCCAGATGATCGCAATCGGCGGCGCCATCGGCACCGGCCTGTTTATGGGCGCAGGTGGCCGGCTCGCCGCCGCGGGCCCGGCCCTGATCATCAGCTACGCCCTCTGCGGATTCTTCGCGTTTATGATCCTGCGGGCCCTCGGTGAACTCGTAATGCACCGGCCGTCGTCGGGCTCTTTCGTTTCCTACGCCCGGGAATTCTTCGGCGAGAAAGCCGCGTTTGTCACCGGCTGGCTCTACTGGCTGAACTGGGCCATGACGGCGATCGTGGATATCACCGCCGTCGCGCTGTACATGAACTTCTTCAAGAAGTACTGGGCGCCCGTTGCGGACGTCCCGCAGTGGACCTGGGCGCTGGCCGCCCTCATCCTGGTGCTGGGCCTGAACCTGATCAGCGTCAAGGTGTTCGGCGAGCTCGAATTCTGGTTCGCGCTGATCAAGGTCGTGGCGCTGGTGTCCTTCCTGGTGGTCGGGATCTACTTCGTCATCTTCGGCACCCCGGTGGAGGGCCACGAGGTGGGCTTCAGCCTCATCGCGGATAACGGCGGCATGTTCCCCAACGGCCTGCTGCCGGCCATCGTGGTGATGCAGGGTGTGGTGTTCGCCTACGCCTCGATCGAGCTGATCGGCACCGCGGCGGGCGAGACGGAAAACCCGGAGAAGATCATGCCGCGGGCCATCAATACCGTGATCGTGCGTATCGCCGTGTTTTACGTCGGCTCACTCGTGCTGCTCTCGCTGCTGCTGCCTTACAGCTCCTACAAGGCAGGCGAAAGCCCGTTCGTGACGTTCTTCGGCTCCATCGGTGTGGACGGGGTGGACGCCATCATGAACCTGGTGGTTCTCACCGCGGCCCTCTCCTCGCTCAACGCCGGCCTGTACTCCACCGGCCGGATCATGCGGTCCATGTCCGTCTCGGGGTCCGCACCGAAATTCGCCGCCCGGATGAACAAGGCGGGTGTGCCCTACGGCGGCATCGCCCTCACCGCCGGCGTGGCCGTCCTGGGTGTCATCCTGAACGCCGTGGTCCCCGCCGAGGCCTTCGAGATCGTCCTGAACGTCGCGTCGCTGGGCATCATCAGCACCTGGGCCATGATCGTGCTGTGCCAGATGCAGCTCGCCCGGCTCGCGGCACGCGGCGAACTCCTCCGCCCGTCCTTCCGGATGCCCGGCGCCCCGGTCACCGGATGGATCACCCTGGCCTTCCTGCTGGCGGTCCTAGTCCTGATGGCCTTCGACTCCCCCGTCGGCACCTGGACCATCGCGTCGCTTGTTATCATCGTCCCGCTCCTGATGCTCGGCTGGCGCCTCTGCCGACACCGAATCCTGGAAATCGCGGCGGTCCGTGACGGTTTCACCGGCCCGTACCCGCTGGTGGCCAACCGTCCCTCCGGGCGCTCCGGAAACGCCGGCAGCTCCGGCACTTCCGGCACCGAGTAGCCCGCGGGCAAACCCGGCGGCGGCGTAACGCGGGTAACCGGTTCGCCGCCGCCGGGCACCGTTCGCCTAAGCTCGGAGGAACCGTTCCACCTGGCTCAGCGACGAACCACCCGGGAGACTCCTCATGACCACCTGGCGAATCAGGGATTTTCATTCCGCCGACCTGGACGGGATCCTGCACCTGTGGGAGTCCCTCAAGGCCACCAATGTCGAGCCGGTGTACGCCCTGTCCGAGGTCCTGGCCTCCTGCGAAAAGGACCACGCCGTCGTGGCAGTCCAGGGCGAGCAGGTGGTGGGCGCCGCCGTCGGCCGTGCCGCGCACGACCAGGGCTGGATCGTCTTCCTGGCCACCCTCCCCGAATTCCGCGGCCGCGGCATCGGCACGTCGCTGCTGGCCGCCGTCGAAAACCGGATGGCCCCGCACGGGCTGAACAAGCTCTCCGCGCTGATGCCGGAATCCGAGACCCGGGTGGAGGCGTTCCTGAGCCGGGGCTTTGTCCTGAAGCAGAACCTCCGCTATTTCGAACGCAAGATCCCGGTCCAGCGCCAGGAACTCGAACCGCTGAGCCAGCTGGGCGGCCGGATCCTGGCCCGTGACCTGTGGGAAAACGTCGCCGGGATGCGCAACGAGAAGGAACTCCTGGAACGCCGACTGGTGTTGCCCCTCGCCGAGGCGGACCTCGCCGACGAGTACGGGGTGGTCCCCCCGCGGGCTGTGGTGCTGTTCGGCCCGCCCGGGACCGGGAAAACGACGTTCGCCAAGGCCATAGCGTCCCGCCTGGAGTGGCCCTTTGTGGAAGTGTTTCCCTCCCGGCTGGCCGCGGATCCGCTGGGCCTGGCCGGCGCCCTGCGTGAGACGTTCCTGGAGATCGCCGAGCTCGAGCACGCCGTCGTCTTCATTGACGAGGTGGAAGAGATCGCCTCGCAGCGCGCCGGGGATCCGCCGTCGCCGCTGCAGGGTGTCACCAACGAACTCCTGAAGATCATCCCGGCGTTCCGCGAACAGCCCGGCCGGCTCCTGGTCTGCGCCACCAACTTCATCCGCGCGCTGGACTCCGCGTTCCTGCGCCACGGCCGGTTCGACTACGTCATCCCGATCGGCCTGCCGGACCGGCTGGCCCGCGAGGCCATGTGGCAGCGGTTCATCCCGGCCACCGTGGTGGACGACGTAGACGTTGAGCTGCTCGTGGACCGCACCGAGGGTTTCTCCCCCGCGGACATCGAATACGCCGCCCGCAGCGCCTCCCAGCGTGCGCTTGAGAAGGCAGTGTACGACGACGGTGGTGCGGCCTCCCGCGGCCCGGCAGCTGTCCGCGACGCCGTCCGGAAGGGGCCCGCCACTCAGGATTACCTGGATGCCATCGCGGACACCCGGACCACCGTCAGCGCCGAGGTGCAGCAGGAGTTCCTGGAGGACATTGACCTGCTGGGCCGGGTCTAGTCTTCGGACCCGTCGCCGTACGAGAGGTTTTCGTAGTCGGTCTCGTCGGCCTCGTCGAGCATGTCGTCGAGCTCGTCCAGCAGCCAGGGGTTGATCCGGGCCAGGATCTTGCGGGTTTCTTCCACCGGCACCGCGGCGTAGAGGACCGGCCGGGCGTCGGCGTAACGGGTGACCGGGGGCTTGTCCGGCCATTTCTCGGCCAGCGCCTTAACCCGTTCCGGCAGGGAGTTGTGGGCATTGTCGGCGATTTTGACCAGGGTGGCGTCGTGGTCCTCGGCGATGTAGCGGATGCCTGACTGGTAGTCATCCGGGTTCTCGTGCAGACGCGTGGTGACCCGCTCGATGATGTCCACGGCCCGTTCCGGGACGCCCATTTCCAGCAGTGCCTGCCGCGTCATGGGCGTGTCTTCCGCGATGTCGTGCAGGTATCCGGCGATCCGGACATTGTCATCGAAGTCGGCCAGCGCATCTCCGACGGCCAGCACGTGCTCGCGGTAGGGGCGCTTGAGCTTGTCCTTCTGGCGGTTGTGGGCCACTTCGGCAAGGACCCGCGCCGTGTCGACGGTGAAGCCTGCTTGCGGCACGGACGCTTCGTTTGACTCTGGTTCTGACATGGTTCCAGCCTACGCGGCGGAGCCCCCGGCGCCGGGCCACACCCAGGGCTCCCGGGGCAGCGTGGCCGGATCGAAGACCCGCAGGGCCTCCTCCAGGGTGCCCGGGGGCAGGCCCAGGGACCCCAGTAGGATGTCGCGGACCTGCCCGACGGCGGTACCGGCGGCGGCGAGGTCGGCCAGGGTCACCGCACCGTCGCGTTTGGCGAGCCGGGCGCCGTCGGCGTTGACCACCAGGGGGACATGGGCATATTCCGGAACGGGAATATTCAGGAGGGAGGCGAGGTAGGCCTGCCGGGGTGTGGAGGGCAGGAGGTCATCGCCACGGACCACCTGGTCGATTCCCTGGGCTGCGTCGTCCACCACCACGGCCAGGTTGTAGGCAGCCACCCCGTCGTTCCTGCGCAGCACGAAGTCGTCCACCACGCCGGTGTAGGTTCCGTGCAGCACGTCCTGGACCGTGGCTTCGGCCACGCCCGCGCGGAGCCGGACTGCCGCGGGCCGGACCGCCCGTTTGCGGGCGCGCCCGGCCGCATCGAGGCCGCGGCAGGTGCCGGGGTACGCGCCCTGCGGGGCATGCGGGGCGGAGGGGGCTTCCTGGATTTCACGGCGCGTACAGAAGCATTCGTAGGTCAGCCCGGCCGCGGTGAGCCGCCCGATCGCCGCGGTGTAGTGCGCCTCGCGCGCCGTCTGCCGGACAATGCCGCCGTCCCAGGTCACGCCGATCGCCGCGAGGTCCCGGAGCTGCCCGGCCTCGGCACCGGCGCGTGCGCGGTCCAGGTCCTCGACGCGCATCAGGAAGCTGCGGCCCGTGGACCGGGCGAAGAGCCACGCGAGCATGGCGGTACGAAGGTTGCCGACGTGGAGCTCACCGGAGGGGCTGGGGGCGAAACGTCCGGCAGGGGTCATGGGATAAGCCTATGCGGGCCAACGCAAGAGCCCCTCAGCCACCGATGACTTCGGACATCCGACGTCGGGGGCTCAGGGGCTCTTGCCGTAAAGGGGTGCGGAAAGACGATGCGTGAACAAGAGTCATTCAGCGGCGGGCTCCTTGCGGGGCGCCTCATCCAGAGTCCGGGAGGTGTACCGGGGGATCTGTAGCCTTGCGGGTCCCCGGCGGTGGCCAGGGTCCCGTGTTGCCACTATTTGAGCAGCAGTCATACAGTTGGTGCAACGGACAGGCAGCTGATTGGTCAGACTGACCAATGGCAGTCCGGGAGACTAGCAGGAAGTGGTCAGATTGCAGCAGCTCGACCCGACGGATCGCCGGATTCTCCTGGCCCTTGATGCCGACCCCCGGGTTCCCATCATGGTGCTGGCGCAGAAACTTGGCCTGGCCCGCGGCACCGTCCAGTCCCGCCTCGAGCGCATGACAGCGTCGGGCGCCCTGCGTGCCAACAGCAGCCGGGTGCTGCCGTCCGCGCTGGGGCGCGGGGTGGCCGCGGCCGTCAGCGCCGAACTGGACCAGAGCCACCTGGATGAGGCGATCGCCGCGCTGCGGAACATCCCCGAGGTGCTCGAATGCCATGCGCCCGCCGGCGACACGGACCTCCTGATCCGGGTGGTGGCCACCAGCCCGGACGATCTCTACCGGGTGTCCGAGGAGATCCGGCTGTGTCCCGGGATTGTGCGGACCTCCACCAGCATGTTCCTGCGCGAGGTCATCCCGTACCGGACCACGGGGCTGCTGGGCGGCTGAGCCGGCGGCTCAGACGGGCGGGCCGGCGTTCGCCTTGAGGTTCTTCATCACCAGGGTTGAGGTCAGTCGCTCGACGCCGGGCAGCGAGGTCAGTTCGGCGTCGTAGAAGCGCTGGTAGGCGGGCAGGTCCTCGGCAATAACCTTCAGCAGGTAGTCCGGTTCCCCGAACAGCCGCTGGGCCTCGACGATGTTGGGGTTTTCGGCGACGCGGTTCTCGAAGATTTCCATGGTGGCACGGTCCACCTGCCGCAGCGTCACGAAGACTATCGCCTCGAAACCCAGCCCCACGGAGGCTGGATCAATATCGGCCCGGTAGCCGCGGATGACGCCGGAGGCCTCCAGTTCACGGAGCCGGCGGTGGCAGGGCGCCACGGTCAGTCCCACCTTGGCCGCGAGCGCTGTCGCGGTCATCCGGCCGTCTTCACGAAGGTAGCGCAAAATACTTCGGTCAATATGGTCTATCACGCAAATATCGTATCGTCGACGCGGAAAGGAGGGCAAAAAGAGGGAGCACTTTTGGGCCACGAATTCCTAGGCTTACTCCTGTCACCCGTTGGACAGGAGTAAGCCGTGAACCCCCAGTTGTTTCTTGCCTTTATTGGTGTGGCCGTTGCCCTGGCCTGCACCCCCGGGGTGGACTGGGCCTACTCCATCAGCGCCGGACTCCGGGAACGCAGCTTTGTCCCGGCAGTCGCCGGGCTGTGTGGCGGGTACGTTGTGCACACCGCGCTGCTGGTTGCGGGGCTGGCGGCCGTGATCACCGGGCTGCCAGGGCTGATGGGCTGGCTCACCGTGGCCGGCGCGGCCTACCTGCTGTGGCTTGGTGTCAGCACGGTGCGTTCCTGGCGCGGGGCAAGCTTCGGTGTCCGGCCGGGCGATCCTGTCCGGGACAACCAGTTCCGGGTCTTCCTCCAGGGCATGGGCACCAGCGGGATCAACCCTAAGGGGCTGCTCTTTTTCGTGGCCCTGGTCCCGCAGTTCGTCAGCCGTGATGCGGCGCTTCCGGTCCCGCTGCAGTCCGGCCTGCTGGGACTGACGTTTGTGGTGCTGGTGGCCGTGATCTACACCTGCGTGGCGCTGATGTCCCGGAAGCTCCTGCATTCCCGCCCGGGGGCGGCCCGGCGGGTGACGCTCGCCAGCGGGATCATCATGGTGGGCCTGGGCCTGGTCCTGCTGGCCGAGCAGCTGCTTCCCCTGGTTGGCAGGATCGCGGCGGCGGCCGGCTGACACCCGGGCCCGCTGATGCGCAGCGGCCCGGACAGGTCAGGCGGACGCCGCGACCCAGACGCCGATCACCCAGGTACTGGCCGCCAGGCAGGCCAGCCCGAATTCCGTGATCATGCCCAGCCCGGTGGCTTTGAGCGCGGCCCAGCTCGAAACCACCGCGGTACGCCAGACCCGGGTGCGGAGGAGTTCGCTCAGCAGCAGGCCGGCTGCGAACCCGACGAAGAGCCCCACCACCGGGATCACGAACATCCCCACCACGCCGAACACGAGGCCGGTGACGACCGAACGGCCCGGCACGCTGTGCTCTTTGAGTTTCCGGCCGGTGAGGACAGCGGACGCTGCCATCCCGGCCGCCACGAGCGCCAGCCCGATCCCGAAAACCACCCAGCCGGTGGCCCCGGCCCCTCCCCAGAGCGCCCAGGCCAGCAGGCTCAGGGCGATCAGGATGCTGCCGGGCAGCACCGGGATGATGATGCCCGCGACGCCCACCAGGATGGCGAGCCCGCAGAGGATCGTGACGACGGTTCCGGGGTTCATGGCCCCAGTCTAGGCTCGGCGGCCGCGACGGCCCGTTACTCCGCTGCGACGGCCTCTGCGACGGCGGCTGCCACGGCCGGAGCGACGCGCGGGTCCAGGGGGCTCGGGACAATGTAGTCGGCGGAGAGCTCGCCTTCGGCCAACCCTGCAATGGCGCGGGCGGCTGCCAGCTTCATGGCCGGCGTGATGCGCCGCGCCCCGGCGTCCAGGGCTCCGCGGAAGATCCCGGGGAAGGCCAGCACGTTGTTGATCTGGTTCGGGAAGTCGCTGCGGCCGGTCGCGACGACGGCGGCGTACTTGGCCGCGACCTCCGGCAGCACCTCCGGGTCCGGGTTGGACAGGGCGAAGACAATGGCGCTGTGGTTCATCAGCTTGAGGTGCTCTTCATCCAGCCGCGAGGAGGAGACACCAATGAAGACGTCCGCGCCGAGCAGCGCCTCGCCGGGGCCGCCGGAGACACTGCGGGGGTTGCTGCGGGCCGCGAGTTCGGCCTTCTTGCTGTTCGGATCTGCGGCGATGTCGGTGCGGTCCTTGTGGATCACGCCGCGGGAGTCAAGCAGGACGACGTCGTCGATTCCGGCGGCCAGCAGGATCTCGGCGACGGCGATGCCCGCGGCGCCGGCCCCGGAGACCACCACGCGGAGGCTCCCGAGTTCGCGCTCGGTCACCTTGGCGGCGCCGGTCAGGGCTGCCAGGACCACGACGGCGGTGCCGTGCTGGTCATCGTGCATCACGGGGCAGTCGAGGGCTTCGATCAGCTTCTCCTCGAGCTCGAAGCAGCGCGGCGCCGACACGTCCTCGAGGTTGACCGCGCCGAAGCTGGGGCGCAGGCGGACCAGCGTTTCGACGATTTCGTCCACGTCGGTGGTGTTCAGGACCAGCGGGATGGAGTCGAGGTCGCCGAAGGCTTTGAAGAGCGCCGACTTGCCTTCCATCACGGGCAGGGACGCGCTGGGGCCGATGTTGCCCAGGCCAAGGACGGCCGTTCCGTCGCTGACCACCACTACGAGGCGCTCGGCCCACGTGAGGGTCCGGGCGAGGCCCGGTTCGGCCGCGATCGCGCGGCTGACCTGTGCGACCCCGGGGGTGTAGGCAATGGACAAATCGCGTTTGCTGGCCAGCGGGACGGTGCTGGCGATCGAGAGCTTGCCGCCCTGGTGGGAGGCGAAAATTTCCTCGTCGCCGAGTGCGGCGACGGGGGCGTCTGCGGCCCCTGCGGAGGAGGTGCGGGCAGAGGGATTGATCGTTTCAGTGGACACGTCGTTGTCTCCTGGGGCTCACCGTGGGCGTACGGCACTTTGGCTGCTGGGGCACCGCGGTGCCCCGGATGGTCTGGGAAAACTCCGGGGCGGCCCCGGGGTGGCGGGCCTGCGGTATGGAGCTTCCGGAAGTGCTGGCGCTGGCGCCGCTCCGGTCCTGCCATGGTAAGCAGCCCGGTTGCCCGCCGAAGATTCGGCCGGACACATAGCGGTAACTGGTCTAGACCGGAGACCCGTTCCCGCCGCCGCGGGCCAGCAGCGAGCAGGCCTTCTTCAGGTCTTCCTCCGCCTCAAACAGTGACAGGCGGCGGCACCGGACGGCCTGCACCAGGCCCGTGACGGTCAGGAGCAGGACCCGCGAGACGGCCGGATCGCCACTGACGGCGGTCACAGCCTTCTCCGCGGTGGTGTCGATGTCCCGGAGCAGCCGGGTGGTGTCTGTGTCCTTGGCGTACACCGTGCGGTTCAGGCATTGCTCGACGGCGGGCTGCATCAGGCGCATGTGGAAGATCTCCATCGCCGCTCCCGCCAGGGCGTGCGCGGGTGCCTTGGTGCCTGCCGGCCATTCGCCCTGGTGCAGTTCGCCAAGTTGCTTGCGGTAGAGCGCCAGCATCAGCTGAGTCGAGGAAGGGAAGTAGCGGTACAGGGTGCCCAGCGGCACGTCCGCTCCGGCGGCCACTTCGGACAGGACCACGGAGTCCAGGCCCTTCCGGGCGAAGCCGGCGGCGACGTCGAGAATCCGGGCATAACGCCGGCGCTGCCGGGGCAGCGTGGGCGGCGGGGCCATTGGCGGAAGATCCGAAGGGAATTCAGGCATCAGCAGCGTTCCGGGGGTCGTTTTTCTCGGCAGCCGGGAGGGTCAGTCCACAGCGCTGCCGCGGCAATCCCGTCCACTATACGGCACGGGACAGGGCCTTCCGCCAGTCATACAGTCCGGCTGGACGCTAGTCCACACCCTTGATTTTGACCACAAAAACGGCGCCCAGCAGACCGATAAAGGCGGCCGCCACGTACAGCGACACGTAGCCGCCCCAGAGGGCCACAAAGGGATAGGCGATCAGCGGGGCGAGCACCTGGGGCAGCGAATTGGCGATGTTGATAACGCCCAGGTCCTTGCCCCGGCTAAGCGCCGTCGGCAGCACCTGGGTGATGAGGGCGAAGTCCACGGCCAGGTAGGAACCGAAGCCGATACCCAGCACCGAGGCACCGATCAGCGCCCCGGTCCAGGTGGGGGCGAACGCCAGGATCAGGGCGGCCGCGGCGATGACGACGGAGGAGAGGATCACCAGGGGTTTGCGCCGGCCCATCCGGTCGCTGATCCGGCCGCCGACCACGCTCGTAATGATGACCATCACCGCGTAAAGGCCGGTCAGGATCAACACGCCGAGCTCCGCCCCGATGCCCTGTGTCTGCGGCAGGCGCACTGCATCGGTGAGGAAGAAGAGCAGGTACAGCGTCACCATATGGTTGCCGATGTTCACCAGCAGCCGGGTCAGCCAGGCCCACGCGAAATCCGGGTGGCGGGCCGGGGAGATCCAGAAGCTGCGGAGAAATGCGCCCAGCCGGAAGGGGGACCTGCCCCCCGAAGGCAACGCGACGTCGTCGTTCTTGAAGAAATACAGGACGACGCCGGCCAGCAGCGCCACGGCGGAGAACACGTACCCGAGCGCGAAGTTGCCCGAAACGACGGCCGCGATGACGGCACCGAGGAGGATGCCCACGGTCTGGCCCATGGCGGCTAGCCCTCCGACGGTGCCGCGCTGGGGCACCGGCACCCGGTCCGGGATGGCGGCGGTGACGGCGGCATAGGCGGCGTTGCAGCCGGCCTGGACGAGGCACCAGAGCAGTGTCATCATGGCGACGTCCGGGGCGCCGGCCAGCGCTACCAGCGCGGCCGCCCCGAGGATCGCGCCGAAGAGGACCCACGGCACCCGCCGGCCCCGCCGGGCGGTGGTCCGGTCGCTCAGTGCCCCGAACAACGGGTTGGCAACCAGCGAGACGGCTGCCCCGGCCCCGGTGACCAGGGCCAGGATGGCTTCCTTTTCGCCCTCGTTGAAGGCGGCTGCCTGCTGGCCGAGCAGCACCTGCAGCGGACCGAAAAACGCCGCGTTGATGCCCACGTTGACCAGGACCACCCCGGCGGTCCAGACCGGCCGGACGCGCTGCCGGGGTTCGGCGAGCGCCGGTGCGTCGGTGTTGGACAGGCTCATGTGGTTCCCCCGGAACGGATGACTGATGATCAGTGTGGGCCCAGACTATCGTGGGCATCACCCATGACCGCCGTTGAACCCCTCCAAGGAGAACCCGTGCCGGATGCCCCCACGAACCCTGTCAACACCGCCGACCTCTACGACGAGCGCGGCGGGGAGCTGGACTCGATCGCCCTGCAGTTCCAGTCACTCGGCGGCCGCACGCACTTCAGCGGCCCGGTCCGGACCATCCGCTGCTTCGAAGACAACGCCCTGGTCAAGGAAACCCTGGCCACGCCGGGACACGGAGCGGTGCTGGTGGTGGACGGCGGCGGCTCGCTGCGGACCGCGCTGATGGGGGACCTGATCGCGGCGAGCGCCGTCCGGAACGGCTGGGCCGGCGTCGTTATCAACGGCGCCATCCGGGACCGGGTGGCCGTGGCCGGGCTGGAGCTGGGCGTCAAGGCCCTGGGCAGCAACCCGCGCAAGAGCGCCAAGGCGGGCGCCGGGGAAACCGACGTGGAGCTGGAGATCGACGGCGTGGCCATCCGGCCGGGCCGGCGGATCTGGTGCGACCCGGACGGGATCCTGCTGGAACGCTAAGCCACGGCCCGGGCCGCCGGAAAAGTGGGCGGGCGGGAACAAAGCACACAGTAAGATAGTTACTGAAAGCAACCTTCCTGCTTAACCCCACTTTCTTCCCCTTGGAGCAGTTATGTCCAAAACCACATCCGCCCGCCTGCCCGGCGAGGTCCTGACGCACCGCCAGACCATCACGGTCATGGTGGGCCTGATGCTCGGTATGTTCCTCTCGTCGCTGGACCAGACCATCGTCTCGACCTCCATTTACACCATCGCTAATGACCTCGACGGCCTTTCGCTGCAGGCCTGGGCGACGACGGCGTACCTGATCACGTCCACGGTCAGTACACCGCTCTACGGCAAGCTCAGCGACATCTTCGGCCGCCGCCCGCTGTACCTCGCGGCGATCCTGATCTTCCTGGCCGGCTCGCTGTATGCCGGCTCGGTCCACTCCATGACCGAGCTCGCGGTGGCCCGCGGCATCCAGGGCATGGGCGCCGGCGGCCTGCTGGCCCTCGCGCTGACCATCATCGGGGACATCGTGGCACTCAAGGACCGCGCCAAGTTCCAGGGCTACTTCATGTCCGTCTTCGGCATCTCCTCCGTGCTGGGTCCGGTGATCGGCGGCGCCTTCGCCGGTTCCGCGACGATCCTCGGCTTTGACGGCTGGCGCTGGGTCTTCTTCATCAACATCCCGATCGGCCTGGCTGCCCTCGCTGTGGTCTTCCTGTACCTGCACCTGCCGGCCAAGCACCTGAAGCAAAAGATCGACTACTGGGGCGCGGCGGCCATCACCCTGGCCATCGTGCCGCTGCTGCTCGTCGCCGAGCAGGGCCGGACATGGGGCTGGAGCTCCACCGGCGCCTTCCTCTGCTACGGCCTCGGCGTCCTCGGCATCATCGCGTTCCTGCTGGCCGAGAAGCGCGCAGGCGACTACGCCCTGATTCCGCTCCGGCTGTTCCAGAACATCACCTTCGGGCTCTCCTCCCTGCTGAACTTCATCATCGGCGTTGGAATGTTCGGTGCCATCGCGATGCTGCCGATGTACCTGCAGCTGGTCAAGGGCCTCACCCCCACCGAGGCCGGCCTGATGATGATCACCTTCACCGTGGGCATCCTGACCGGGTCCATCACCGCCGGGCGGACCATCTCCGCGTCCGGGACGTACCGGATCTTCCCGATCCTGGGCACCGCGGTCCTGACCGCGGCCGCCGTCGTTATGGGATTCTCGCTGGGCGTCGACACCCCGCTCTGGGTCCCCGGCGCCATCGCCGTGTTCTTCGGCCTGGGCCTGGGCTTCTGCATGCAGCCGCTCACCCTGGCCATGCAGGTCTCCGTTCCCGCGAAGGATATGGGCGTGGGTACGTCCTCCGCCGCGTTCTTCCGGTCCATGGGCGGCGCCGTGGGCACCGCGGTGTTCATCTCGATGCTGTTCAGCCTCGCCGCCGACAAGATCGCCACGGGGATGAAAGACGCCGTGAAGAACGCTGACTACCTCAAGGTCCTCAAGGATCCGGCCGTGGCCGCCGACCCGGCCAACGTCAAGCTCTACGAGTTCTTCAAGAACGGCGCCAGCAACGACTCCCTCAACGACACGAGCTGGCTGCACACGGCGAATGCCGCCCTGACCCGGCCCATCACCGAAGGATTCGCCCAGTCGATCGACGCCGTGATGCTCACCGCCGCCGTCCTGACCGGCGTCGCGTTCCTGATCAGCTTCGCTTTGCCGAACAAGAAGCTGACGGACCCCAAGGCCGCGGCGTCGGAATCCGTCCCGGCCCACTAGGCACAGAGGGCCCCGCCGGCGCCGCCGCGAACCGTATGTTTCACATCACCTGGCAAGCGTGTGACATGCATCGCGGCGGCGCCAGTGCAAGACTGGGTAGTTGCGGCGTGAGCCGTCTACCGAGAATTGCCAAGGGAGCCTCATGACCACCACCCAAGACCAGACCGCCGCCAAGATCCCCAAGCGGGTCATTTGGCTGGCCGTGGCAGGCGCCGTTGGCGGCTTCCTCTTCGGTTTCGACTCATCGGTCGTCAACGGCGCAGTCGACGCCATCAAGGAAGAATTCGCGCTCAGCGAGGCCGTGACCGGCTTTGCTGTCGCCGTGGCCCTGCTGGGCTGCGCCGCCGGCGCCTACCTCGCCGGCAAGGTCGCTGACCGGTACGGCCGCATCCCCGCGATGAAGATCGGCGCGCTCCTGTTCCTGGTCAGCGCGTTCGGCACCGGCTTCGCCTTCGGCGTCTGGGACCTGATCTTCTGGCGTCTGATCGGCGGCCTGGGCATCGGCCTGGCCTCCGTGATCGCCCCCGCCTACATCTCCGAGATCTCGCCGCGGCACGTCCGCGGCCGCCTGGCGTCGCTGCAGCAGCTCGCCATCACCACCGGCATCTTCGCCGCCCTGCTCTCGGACGCGGTCTTCGCCAACGTCGCCGGCGGCGCGGACCAGACCCTGTGGCTCGGCATCGAAGCCTGGCGCTGGATGTTCATCGCCGGGGCCGTCCCCGCGGTGGTCTACGGCTGGATCGCCTTCACCCTGCCCGAGTCGCCGCGCTACCTCGTGTTCAAGGGCAAGGATGAGGAAGCCCTGAAGGTGTTCCAGTCCATCGCCCCGGACGGTGACACCGACCGGCATCTGCGGGACATCAAAAAGGCCATCGAAGAGGACAAGCTCGCGGGCCAGAAGGGCTCGCTGCGCGGCAAGGCCCTGGGCCTGCAGCCCGTGGTCTGGATCGGCATCATCCTGTCGGTGCTGCAGCAGTTCGTGGGCATCAACGTGATCTTCTACTACTCCACCACGCTCTGGAAGGCCGTGGGCTTCCAGGAAAAGGACTCCCTCACCATTTCCGTGGCCACGGCCATCACCAACATCCTGGTGACCCTGGTGGCCATCGCGCTGGTGGACCGGATCGGCCGCCGTCCCATCCTGCTGGCAGGTTCCATCGGGATGGCCGCCTCCCTGGCGACCATGGCTGTGGCCTTCGGTTCGGCCACCGGCTCCGGCGAGGCGATCACCCTGCCCGGCGCCTGGGGTCCGGCAGCCCTGGTGGCAGCCAACGTCTTCGTCATCAGCTTCGGCGCCTCGTGGGGTCCGCTGGTGTGGGTGCTGCTGGGTGAAATCTTCCCGTCCCGCATCCGTGCCCGCGCCCTGGGCCTGGCCGCGGCCGCCCAGTGGATCGCCAACTTCGCGATCACGCTGAGCTTCCCGGTGATGGCGGCGGCGTCGCTGCCCCTGACCTACGCCATGTACGCCCTGTTCGCGGCGGCGTCGTTCTTCTTTGTGATGTTCAAGGTGCCCGAAACCAACGGCATGTCCCTTGAGCACGCAGAGACGCTGTTCGTCCCGAAGGGCTCCGCCAAGAAGTAGCGGCAGCCGTTCGAACAACAGATGAGGCCCATGTTCCACGGAACATGGGCCTCATCTGTTGTTAATGCAGGAACCGTACCCCTAGACCAGGTGCGGCTCGTGTGAGCTGAGGTACCGGCGGCCGACGAGGACCACCGCGATCGCCAGCGCCATGGCGCCGGCCGCCGCGAAGAACGGAACCTGGGGCCCGAAGTGCTCACCCAGCTGCGCCGCGGCGAATGGCGCCAGCGCACCGCCCATCCAGCGCACAAAGTTGTACCCGGCGGAGGCCACCGGCCGCGGTGAATCCGAGACACCCATCGCCAGTTCGGTGTAGATGGTGTTGTTGATTCCCAGCAGGGCACCCGAGACCACCACCAGGACGACGACGGCGGGGACGGAGTGTCCGGCGGCCAGGCCAAGGCCGGCCAGGTCCAGGAGCAGCAGCGCCAGCGTGCCGCTCAGCACCCGGACGGCGCCGAAGCGCCGCTGCAGCGCGGGGGCGACGAATACCGAGAAGACGGCGACGGCGACGCCCCAGCCGAAGAACACCCCGCCGATCCCGTAGGCATCCATCCCCAGGATGAAGGGCGTGAAGGCGAGGATGGTGAAGAAGCCGTAGTTGTAGAACAGGCCGCTGGCCGCCGTCGTCCGCAGTCCCTTGTGGCCCAGGGCCAGCAGCGGGTCCCGGAGCCGGACCTTTCGTGCCGGCAGCGGGGTCTTGGGCAGCAGGGCGATCAGGGCGATGAAGGCCGAGGCCATGAGCAGTGCGGTGCCGAAGAACGGGGCACGCCACTGCCAGCCGCCCAGCAGGGCCCCCAGCAGCGGACCGAGCGAAATGCCCAGGCCCAGGGCAGCCTCGTAGAGGATGATCGCCGTTCCGGCCCCGCCGCTGGCGACGCCGACGATCACGGCAAGGGCGGTGGCGACGAACAGGGCGTTGCCGAGCCCCCAGCCGGCCCGGAAGCCCACCAGTTCCGTAACGCTGCCGGACATCCCGGAGAGAGAGGCGAACACCACGATGATCGCGAGACCGGCCAGCAGCGTCCGCTTGCCGCCGATCCGGGAGGAGACAAACCCGGTGATCAGCATGGCGATGGCCGTGACCAGGAAGTAGCTGGTGAACAGCAGGGATACCTGGCTGGGGGTGGCATCGAGGTTCTTGGCGATGGCGGGCAGGATGGGGTCCACCAGTCCGATGCCCATAAAAGCGAAGACTGCGGCCAGGGCGGTGGCCCAGACAGCCTTGGGCTGCTTGAGTAGTGAAGCCTTTTCGGCCTCGAGGGTTGATGTTGCTTCCGGCGCGGGGGCCGTGAGCTGGCCGTCCATGGAGGGCGCTCCTCAGGTGTTGTGGTTTGTTCTTTTCGTTGGTTCCAGCGGCGGGCTTTCCCGAAGGGAGCGGCCGTCAGGGCTGGAGGGTCTCGTTGATCCTGCCGATGACCGGGATGGCGGCCGCGAGGGCCCGCCGGTCCGCGTCTGTGAGTGAGCCGAGGATCTCCGCCATGACCGTGTTGCGGCGGTGGTTGGCCGATTCGACGGCGGCATGCCCCTCGGGGGTGAGCCTGACCCGGACGGCCCGGGAGTCCTCGGGATCCGCCTCCCGCCGGACCAGTCCGGCGCCTTCGAGCTTGATGATCTGCTCGGTGGCGCTGGGGACCTTGACGCCCAGGTTGCGGGCAATTTCACCCACCCGCGCACCCGCGGCGCCGGCGCTGTCGCCGGAATCGTCCACGAGCATCTTGAGCGTGCTGAGCTGGGCGGCGCTGAGCTCGCCATCGGCGTCCAGCCGGCGGACCAGGTAGATGCTGTGGCGGAGGGCCTCGCGGAAATCCCCGGCGAGGGCAAGCAGGCCGGCGTCCGGCAGCGGGTTCTCACTCATAGTTAGGTAGCCTAACAGTTAGGGTGCCTAAGAGTCAATGGTGCGCCCGGGCACGGGCGCGGCGTAGGGCCAGGGCTGGGTCAGAGCTGGAGCTTCATGCCTTCATGGCTGGCCGCGAAGCCCAGCCGTTCGTAGAAGCGGTGCGCGGCCGTCCGGGACTTATCGGTGGTCAGCTGGACGAGCGAACAGCCCCGACGCCGCGATTCCTCAAGTGCCCAGCCGACCATCGCCGCCCCGACGCCCTGGCCCCGCAACTCGGCGGCCACCCGGACCGCTTCGAGCTGCGCGCGCCACGAGCCGCGCCGTGACAGGCCCGGCAGGAAGCTGAGCTGGAACGTGGCCACCACCCGGGCGGGGCCGCCCTGCTCCGGGGCGAGTTCCCCGACCAGCAGCAGGTGGGCGGGGTCCGCGTCGATCGCCTCGAAGGCGGCCTCGTAGGGCGCCGGATCCGAGGTTTCCTCCCGTACGGCCCCCAGCCGGTCGTCGGCGAGCAGCCGGAGAATGGCGGGCAGGTCCGCGCGGGCAGCGGGGCGCAGGCTGAACCTCCCGCCGTCGACGCCGAATGTTAGCAGGGGGGCCGGGCCGGCTGAAGTCGAAGTCACGTGCCCAGCCTGCCATGACGCCGGAGCGGCCGCCGGCAACGCGCCACGATTTCTAAGCCTGTACTTTAGAGAGGCTGATTTGTAACCGCCGTCACCCAATGCGGCGGACCACACTAAGGATTGTTGACATGTCCGAACAGACAACCGCGGAGCAGAGAACTGCCTCCAGCCGGGACACCGAGCCCCACCTTGCACGCTCGCTGAGCAACCGGCACATCCAGCTCCTGGCCATCGGCGGCGCCATCGGCACCGGCCTCTTTATGGGCTCCGGCAAGACCATCTCCGTCGCCGGGCCGTCCGTGATCTTCGTTTACATGATTATCGGCTTCATGCTGTTCTTCGTGATGCGCGCCATGGGCCAGCTGCTGCTCTCCAACCTGAACTACAAGTCCTTCAGCGACTTCGCCGGCGACCTGCTGGGACCCTGGGCCGGCTTCTTCACCGGCTGGACGTACTGGTTCTGCTGGGTGGTCACGGGGGTGGCCGACGTCATCGCGATCGCCGGCTACGCCGAGGAACTCTGGCCGGGCATCCAGCTCTGGATCCCGGGACTGGCCACCATCATCATCCTGCTCCTGCTGAACCTGCCGACCGTCAAGGCCTTCGGCGAGACTGAATTCTGGTTTGCCCTGATCAAGATCGTGGCCATCGTCGCGCTGATCGTGGTGGGCCTGGTGATGATCTTCACCGGCTTCCAGTCCAACGCCGGCACCGCCAGCTTCAGCAACCTGTGGAACCATGGCGGCTTCTTCCCCAAGGAGTTCATGGGCTTCGTGGCCGGCTTCCAGATCGCCGTGTTCGCGTTCGTAGGAATCGAATTGGTGGGCACCGCCGCGGCCGAAACCAAGAACCCGGAACACAACCTGCCCCGGGCCATCAACGCCATCCCGCTGCGCGTCATGCTCTTCTACGTCGGCGCGCTCATCATCCTGATGTCCGTCACCCCGTGGACCGGCTTCAAGGCCGGGCAGAGCCCGTTCATCGCCATGTTCTCCCTCGCCGGGCTCGGCATGGCCGCCACCGTGGTGAACCTGGTGGTGCTGACCTCCGCAATGTCCTCGGCCAACTCCGGGATCTACTCGACGTCCCGGATGGTCTATGGCCTGGCCAACGACGGCGACGCACCCAAGCTTTTCGGCCGCCTTTCCACCCGCAAGGTCCCGCAGAACGCCCTGTTCCTCTCTTGCGTGCTGCTGCTCGCAGGCGTCGCCCTGCTCTACGCGGGCAAGGACGTGGGCGTGGCCTTCGACATGGTCACCACAGTCTCCGCGGTCTGCTTTATGTTCGTCTGGAGCATCATCCTGGCCAGCTACCTCGTGTTCCGGAAACGCCGCCCCCAGCTGCACGCCGCCTCGACGTTCAAGATGCCCGGCGGCATCCCCATGGTGTGGGTGGTGTTCGCGTTCTTCGCGTTCCTGGTCTGGGCGCTGACCACGCAGGCCGACACCCTGGCGGCCCTCCTGGTCACCCCGGTCTGGTTCGTGGTCCTGGGCGCGGCCTACGCCGTCGTCCGGCGCTCCCCGCTGCACCAGGCGCGGGTGGCCGAGTGGAAGGCCATGGCCGACGCCGAAACGGCCGCAGCCGGCCGGGCCTGACGCCCGCCGCACGCACGACACCGGCCGACACAACAAACCCTCCCCTACCGTCAGGCGGGGGAGGGTTTGTTGTTCTGGTGCAGCAGGTGCGGCCGGGGAGGTTGCCGCTAGACGGCGGCCTTGGCCTCCTCGACGAGGGCACGGACGGCCGGGAACAGCGGGTGCTCGGCGGCCAGGCCCGTGATCTTGGTGGTGGCGTCCTCCGGGGCGGAGGAGTTCAGGATCTGCGCCAGCTCAACGGCCTCCGCATCGGCGGGATCGTTGAACCGCAGCGCGGCGGCAATCGCGCCAAGCAGCGCCTCGGGGACGATTCCGCGTTCGGCAAGCTCCGCCGCGGGGCCGATGAAGCGCTCGTGCCGGCTGAGCTTGCGCAGCGGCGCACGCCCCACCCGGTTCACGGTGTCCGGGAGGTGCGGGTTGGAGAATCGGCCGAGGATCTTCTGGACGTAGGCCTCCTGCTCCTCGCGGTTGAACCCGTGCTTGGACACCAGGAGTTCCTTGGTCTCGTCCAGTACGGCGCGCACGTCCGCGGCAACGTCCTGGTCGGCCATGGCCTCGGAGATCTTGCCTAGTCCCGCCTGGAACCCGAAGTAGGCGGCCGAGGCGTGCCCGGTGTTGACCGTAAAGAGCTTCCGTTCGATGTACGGCGCGAGGTCGTTCACGAAGGTCGCCCCCGGAATGACCGGCTGCTTGCCCGCGAACGGCGTCCGGTCGATCACCCACTCGTAGAACGTCTCCACCGTGACGTCCAGGCCCTGGCCGGGCTCCTGGTTGGGCACAATCCGGTCCACCGCCGTGTTCGCGAACACGGCGGCCCCGTCCAGGGAGCCGGCGGCCGGATCCCACTGGGCGGCGACTTCGGTCTTCAGCAGGTCCGTCGCGTTGATGGCGTTCTCGCAGGCCATCACCTGGAGCGGCGCCAGCCCGGCCGCCCGTGCCGCAATCCCCCGGGCGATCACCGGCGCCACGAACTTCAGGATGTGCGGGCCCACCGCGGTGGTGACGATGTCCGCCGTCGCGATTTCAGCCACGACGTCGGCCTCCTGTGTACCGGAATTCAGCGCGCGGAAGTTGTCCACGGTCCGCTCGGCGGGACTGTCCCCCACCTCGTGGACCTGGTAGCTGTCCGCCGCGGCGAGCTGGGTGATCAGGGCGTCCGCGACATCGGCGAACACCACCTCATACCCGGCCTCGTGCAGCAGCAGCCCGACGAATCCGCGGCCGATGTTTCCGGCTCCGAAATGAACAGCCTTCACTAGGAATTGACCTTTCCGAACAGGTCGAGCACTTCGTCGACGGTGGTGGCCGCCTCCAACTGCGCGACCTGTGCCTTGTTGGTGAAGACCTTGGCGATCGAGGAGAGGATCTGGAGGTGCTCGTTGTTGATGCCGGCGACGCCGACCACGAACTTGACCTCCTTGCCGTTCCAGTCAATGCCGTTCGGGTAGCGGATGACCGATACCGCGGACTTCATAATGTGGTCCTTGGCGGCGTTGGTGCCGTGCGGGATCGCGAGGTAGCTGCCCATGTAGGTCGAGACGGATTCCTCGCGCTCGTGCATGGCGGCCAGGTAGCCGGTGTCGACGGCTCCGCGGTCCAGCAGCAGCCGTCCCGCCTCGTCGATCGCGGCGTCCCGGGTGGTCGCCGTGCCGCTGAGGACCACGCTTTCAGCCACCAGGATGTCGGACGGCGCGGCGCCGGTGACGGCCTCGGGAGCCGCAGCTGCCGCAGCCGTACCAGCCCCCGTACCCTCGCCCACGCCGGACGCGTCGGCCGGCGCGTTGCTGCTCTTGACCAGTTCCACGATCTCGTCGTACTTCGGCGAGTTCATGAAGTTGTCCACGGAGACGTGCACTGCGCTGGACGTCGCGGGCTTGGCCCGCTCGGTCAGGTCCTGGTGGGTGATGACGACGTCGTACGTGTCGCTGAGGTTCGCGATTGCGGAGTTGGTGACCTTAACGTCCGGGTAGCCGGCCGCCTTGATCTTGTTCCGCAGCACCGAGGCGCCCATGGCACTGGAGCCCATGCCGGCGTCGCACGCGAACACGATGTTCTTGACCGGCCCGGCCAGCACCGCGACGCCACCCGCACCGGCACCCGCCAGGGCGGAGGACACGGAGCTCTTTTTGCCCTTCATGCTTTCCATCCGGGTGGTGGCTGCGCCGAGGTCGTCCTCGGCCGGGGCCTTGCTGGTCTTCAGGATCACCGACGCGATCAGGAAGGACACGGTGGCGGCCAGGAGCACGGACAGGGCCACGCCCAGGAGGCTGTCCGCCGGGGTCGCGGCGAACACGGCGAGGATGCTGCCCGGGGCGGCCGGGGAACGCAGGCCGGCGCCGGTCAGGACGAGGGTGAAGATACCGGTCATACCGCCGCCGATGGCGGCGAGGATGATGATCGGCTTCATCAGGACGAACGGGAAGTAGATCTCGTGGATGCCGCCGACGAACTGGATCAGGGCCGCACCGGGGGCGGATGCCTTGGCCATGCCCTTGCCAAAGACCATGTACGCGAGCAGGATGCCCAGGCCCGGGCCGGGGTTGGCTTCCAGCAGGAAGAGGATGGACTTGCCCTGGGCGAGCGCCTGTTCGGTGCCCAGCGGGGTCAGGATGCCGTGGTTGACGGCGTTGTTCAGGAACAGGACCTTCGCGGGTTCGATGAAGATGCTGGTGAACGGCAGCAGGCCGTTGTGGACCAGGAATTCGACGACGGCGCTGGCGCCGTTGCTGAAGGCCTTCACTACCGGGCCGATCACCAGCATGCCGAAGATGGCCATGATGGCGGCCACGATGCCGGCGGTGAAGTTATCGATCAGCATTTCGAAGCCGGGCTTGACCTTGTTCTCCCAGAGGCTTTCGATCTTCTTCATGATCCAGGCCGTGAGCGGGCCCATGATCATGGCGCCGATGAACATCGGAATGTCCGTGCCGACGATCACGCCCATGGTGGCGGCCGCGCCGACCACACCGCCGCGGACGCCGTAGACCATCCGGCCGCCGGTGTAGCCGATGAGGAGCGGCAGCAGGTAGGTGATCATCGGGCCCACCAGTTTGGCGAGCTCGGTGTTCGGGGTGAAGCCCGCCGGGATGAAGAAGGCGGTAATGATGCCCCAGGCGATAAAGGCACCGATGTTGGGCATGATCATTCCGGACAGGAAAGTGCCAAATTTCTGCACACCTACCCGCATGCTGGTCCGGGGTGTCGCAACTGTCTCTGTTGCCATGTGATTTCCTAACCGTGATTCCTGCTGCACCGCAGGATTGTCCGATATTTTTTCGACGAGCTAGCTGGTGGCGCTGGTGGAGATCCGGTGGAGCCATTCGAGAAAGAGCTTGAGTTCGGAGCTGGAGAGCTGGTCCGAGTGCGAGGCCTGCAGCGCCGCGTTCAGGGCGATGGCCGCCACCACCACCGGGGACTTGCCGGGGTCTTCGGGACCGGCGGCGCGCGCCTCCTCCGTGGAAACGGCGAAGATCATCGCATCGCGGGTCATGCTGGAGAGTTCGAGGTTCCGGTCCGGCGCCTTTTCCGTGATCAGCATGAGCGTCACGCCGACGTTGGCTGCCAGGATGCTGCGGGCGGCCTCCCGGGGCGGGACGTTGAGCTGACCGGCGACGGCGGCCTTGTTCAGCATCTCCTCCATCAGCGCCTCGGCGTCGGCGACGACGGCGGGGCGGCTTTCAGGACGGATATTGCCGAACATCACGAGGTACAGTTCCGGCTGCTTGAGCCCGAACTGGACGTGCTGGTCCCACATCCGGCGGATGTCCACGAGCGGCTGGCCGGACGGGGCAAAATCGCGTTCGCCGGCAACATATTCCTCAAAACCGGCGGCGACGACGGCGTCGAACAGTCCCTCTTTGTCGCCGAAGTGGTGATAGAGCGTGGGTGCGGTGACCCCGGCCAGCTGCGTGATCTGGCGGGTGGAGACCGCCGCTCCCCCGGACTTGGCCAGCAATCCGGCAGCTGCACGCAGCAGCCGGGTTTTGGGCGGTAGCTGGCCATCGATACTCATAACCGCTACCCTAGCACCTATAGCAACGCTATATGAAGTGCATCACATACACTTTTTTCAGGTACCGCAATTWGCCGGTTGACGTAGTGGCCAGCCGCAGGAAATCTAGGATCTAGCGGTTCAGTGGCGGCACCTGGACTGACTTACTGGCTCACGGCAGAGAATGAGGACTTTCAGTGCAGAACTTCCAAGGAGTAGGCGTCAGCCCCGGCCGGATCATCGGCACCATCCGCCAGATGCCGAAACCGGTCAGCGAACCGCCGGCCGGCGAACAGCTCCCTGAGGGCGTCTCGGCGGAGGACGCGACGGCGGCACTGAAAGCCGCGGCGAAAGCTGTGCACGACGAGCTCAAGGCCCGGTCCGAGACGGTCAGCGGGGACGGCAAGGCGGTGCTGGAGGCCACGGCACTGATGGCCACGGACACCATGCTCCTGAAATCCGCCGCCAAACTCATCGGCCGCGGCACCTCCAACCAGCGCGCCATCTGGGAGGCCGGCGCCTCCGTCTCGGAAATGCTGCACAACCTCGGCGGGTACATGGCCGAACGGGCCACCGACGTCCTGGACGTGCGGGCACGGATCGTCGCAGCACTGCGCGGCGTGCCGGCCCCGGGCATCCCGTCCTCGCCCACCCCCTTCATCCTCATTGCCGAGGACCTCGCCCCGGCGGACACGGCAACGCTCGACCCCGCGAAGGTATTGGCCCTGCTCACCGCCGGCGGCGGCCCGCAGTCCCACACCGCCATCATCGCCCGCTCGCTGGGCCTGCCCGCCGTCGTCGCCGCGGCCGGCGTGGACACCGTTCCGGACGGCACGGAGGTCTACGTCGACGGCGCTGCCGGGACCGTCACGGCGGAGCCGGACGACTCCCAGCGCGCCGCGGCCGAACAGTGGGCCGCCACCGCCTCCCTGCTGGAGGAATTTGACGGCACCGGCACGACGGCGGACGGCCACCTTGTGCCGCTGCTGGCCAACGTCGGCGGCGCCAAGGATGCCGTGGCTGCGGCCGGGCTCAACGCCCAGGGTGTGGGGCTGTTCCGGACCGAATTCTGCTTCCTCGAACGGGACACCGAACCCTCCGTCGAGGAACAGGCCGCAGCCTACAAGGGTGTCTTCGACGCCTTCCCCGGCAAGAAGGTGGTGCTCCGCACCCTCGACGCCGGCGCGGACAAGCCCCTCCCGTTCCTCACCGACGCCACCGAGCCCAACCCTGCCCTGGGCGTCCGCGGCTACCGGACCGATTTCACCACCCCCGGTGTCCTGGAGCGCCAGCTGCAGGCCATCGCCCGCGCCCAGCAGGAGTCCGACGCGGACGTCTGGGTGATGGCCCCGATGATTTCCACCGCGGAGGAAGCCGCACGCTTCGCGGCGATGTGCGCCGACGCCGGGATTCAGACCCCCGGCGTGATGGTGGAAGTGCCCTCCGCAGCCCTCACCGCGGAGGCCATCCTGCGGGAAGTCGGTTTCGCGAGCCTGGGCACCAACGACCTCACCCAGTACGCCATGGCCGCGGACCGGCAGCTCGGCCCGCTCGCCGGGCTGAACACCCCGTGGCAGCCTGCCGTGCTGCGCCTGGTGGGCCTCACGGTCGAAGGCTCCGCAGCGGAAGGCCACAGCAAGCCGGTCGGCGTGTGCGGCGAGGCTGCGGCGGACCCCGCCCTCGCCGTCGTACTGACCGGGCTGGGGGTCACCACCCTGTCCATGACCGCGCGGTCCATCGCCGCCGTCGCCGCCGTACTCAAGACGGTCAGCCTCGCCGAGGCGCAGGAGCTGGCCAAACTGGCCCTCTCCGCGCCCAGCGCCGCGGACGCCCGCTCCTGGGTGCGGGCCAAGCTGCCCGTCCTGGAGGAACTGGGCCTGTAACCGGAGCCGTTGCCGCGACCCGGGGCGCTAGGATGCAGTCCATGACACTGATTGCTCCCCGGGTGACGGCCGGCCTGCCGGCTGACGACGCACACAAGCTCCAGTACGCGCTCAGCGGCAGCAACGACGTCACAGTGTTCGTCGATGGCACCGTCCACCGCCTGCCGCCGGCCGCGCGGGACGCCGTCGTTGACCTGCTGGGCCGCTTCAGCCGGGGTGAGTCGGTCACCGTCAGCAGCGTTGAGGAGATGCTGACCACCTCCAAGGCCGCCGAGTTGGCCGGGATCTCGCACACCTACCTGCGCAACATGACCGACCGGGGCGAGATCCCGGTGGAGTACCGCGGCACGCACCGGCGCATCCGGCTGGCCGACATCATGGCGTGGCTCGAGACCCAGAAGAAGAAAACCGCCGCGGAGAATGCAGCTGCGAACGCAGCGCCGGCGTCCGGCGGCGGCGAGCCCGCCGACGGCAGAGACGGCGCCACCGCCGATGCCTAGCGGCGGCGTGATAAGGATCAAACAACGATCCCGGCCGGGCGCGGAAACGCGGCGGAGGCCGGGGTTACGCTTGAATTGTGGATAAGTTCAGAGGGTGGCACATCCTGGCCGGCATCGCCGCCATGGTGCTCACCGGCATCCTCGGAACCGTCATGGGGCTGAACAACACCGCAGCCTTTATGTCCTCCTGCGTGGCGTTCGTGGCCGTCGCCCTGTGGACCGAGAGCCGGCTCTCCCGGCGCAAGCGGGACGCGGCGGGAAACCCTGGCGGGGACCGTGGCCTCGAACCGGGCCGGGAGCCGGACCGCGCACCCGACCGCGCACTCCGCGACGAACAGCAGTAGCCCCACCGGACCGGGTCCCCGGCCGAACTAGATCCTCGGCCGGGCCGCCCAGCGCCGCGCCTTCAGCGCCGCGTGCAGTTCCAGCCGCACCATTCCCTTGAGCGGGTCGACACCGAGCAGCTGGCGGATCCTGGCCAGCCGGTTGTAGATACTGCTCCGGTGCAGGTGCAGTTTGGCCGCCACCTCCTGGACCGACCCGTCGTTGTCATAGAACAGCTCCAGCACCGGCAGTAGCTCCCCGTTCCGGTCATGGTCCTCCAGCATCCGGAAATACACCGATCCCGCATCCGCCCACGCGCCGGCGCCCCCACCGGCGGAGGCCAGCAGCTGGTAGGGACCCGTGGCCCGGCAGTCCACCAGTTCGCCCAGCTGCGGGTCCACGGCCGCGGCCTGCGCGGCCTGCCGGGACTGCCGGTACGCTTCGGCCAGTTCCCGGGGCCGGGAGAAGCCCTCCGAGGTGCCGAGAATGATCCGGCGGACGGGGCGGCCTGCCCGTTTGGTCAGTTCCAGCTGGTAGTGGACCAGCACCTGGGCGTGGTCGGCCCGGCCCGTGGATTCCTTGAACAGCACCACGGCGTGCGTCTCTGTGCCGGCGCTGAACAACGCGGCGTCCACGCCGATGGTGGCCTGCAGGGCGGAGGACCGGTGGATCAGGGTCGCCGCGATCGGGTCCGACCCCTCGGCCCAGCCATCGGCATCCAGGACGGTGACCAGCTGCCACGGCCCGCGGCCCTGCACTTCCTTCCAGCCCCCGACGGCTGCGACGGCGTTGGCCTCGCCCCGGCAGGCAGCCAGGAACTCCTGTTCGCGCCGGCGGCGGAATTCGGATTCGGCGGTGTTGGAGTCCAGCAGCAGGGCCGAGAGCTGTTCGAGCTCCTGCGCGGCCTCGGGGAGGCGGGCGAGCACGGAGCCGGCGGTGGGTTCTTCGGCGTCGAGCTGGACCCAGAGGTACCCCACCCGGAAGCCGCGGACCAGCAGCGGGACGCAGACGCGGCCGAGCATTCCCAGCTCGGCGTTGGCGGGGACCACCACCGGCCGCACCGCCGTCGCGATCCCGTGGGAGAGCTGCCAGGCGCTGACGTCGGCGGCCACGCGCTTGCTGAGCAGGAAGTTCACCCGGACCCGGTCGGCGTGGGACTGGTTGGAGCTGTAGGCAAGGAGGACGCCGTCGAGGTCTTCGAGAGAGAGCCCGCGGCCCAGCCTGAGGGCCACGCGCTCGACGAGCTGCTCCACGTCCTGCTGCTGCATGCTGCCACACTACTGCCCCGCGGGGCGCGGCCGCGACCGGAACCCCGACGGACAGCAGGCGACACCTGACGCTCCGGTGCTCGACAAATGTCGAACCATGATTTCGCTGCACCCCGGAAACACGGGGGCTGGGCCGGCGGCGGCCTCTCGGGTCCTGTCGCCTGCCTCACAGCCGGATCTATTCTGGAATCACGACTTCCCCCGCACACCAGGCCCGAAACGGCCGCCATCCCTGGAGCTCAAAAATGATCATCGGTGTCCCTAAAGAGATCAAGAACAACGAATTCCGCGTCGCCATCACCGCTGCCGGCGTGCACGAATTCCGCCACCACGGCCACACTGTCCTGGTGGAGCGCGGCGCAGGCCTGGGCTCCGGCATCACCGACGAGGAATACGCCATCGCAGGTGCCGAGATCGTCGCCGAGGCGGATGACGTGTGGTCCCGCGCGGACATGGTCATGAAGGTCAAGGAGCCGGTGAAGGCCGAGTACCACCGCTTCCGCAAGGGCCTGATCCTCTTCACCTACCTGCACCTGGCCGCCGAGCCGGAACTGACGCAGGAACTCATCAATTCCGGCGTCACCGCCATCGCCTACGAGACCGTCCAGGAAGGCCGTGCGCTGCCGCTGCTGGCCCCGATGTCCGAGGTGGCCGGCCGCCTCTCCGTCCAGGTCGGCGCCACCTCGCTGATGGCTCCCGCCGGCGGCAAGGGTGTGCTGCTGGGCGGCGTCCCGGGCGTCCGTCCGGCCAAGGTGGTTGTGCTGGGCGCCGGTGTGGCCGGCACCAACGCCGCCGCCATGGCCCTGGGCCTCGGTGCCGACGTCACCATCCTGGACATCAACATCAACCGCCTCCGCGAACTCGACGCCCAGTACCAGGGCCGCCTGAAGACCGTGGCCTCCAACGCCTACGAGATCGAAAAGTCGGTCGTGGACGCCGACCTCGTCATCGGCTCCGTGCTGATCCCGGGCGCCAAGGCACCGAAGCTGGTCACCAACGAGCTCGTGTCCCGCATGAAGCCGGGCTCCGTGCTGGTCGACATCGCCGTGGACCAGGGTGGCTGCTTCGAGGACACCCACCCCACCACGCACCAGGAACCGACGTACAAGGTCCACAACACGATCTTCTACTGCGTGGCCAACATGCCGGGTGCCGTCCCGAACACCTCCACGTACGCCCTGACCAACGTGACCCTGCGCTACGCGGTGGCGCTGGCCAACCTGGGCGTCAAGGCCGCGTTCGAACGCGACGCCGCCCTGGCCGCGGGCCTGAACATCGCCGCCGGCCAGGTGGCGCACCGCTCCGTCTCCGAGGCGCACAACCTGCCCCTCGTCGCCGACTGGCACGCCCTGGTTTCCGCATAAGGATCAGTCAGCCGTTTGAACGGCAGTCATCCAACGCGTGCTGCTCCCCGCCGCTCCCCTCGCCTCGCAAGCTCGGCCAGGGAACCCGAACGGCGTGGGCCCACTTCGTCGCTTTGACGCACGCTTTCTGGATGGCTGCCGTTCAACGTTAAGCCCTCTGCGTCGCCAGTTCCCGTGCCTGCTCGATCAGCCGGAGGACCTCCACCGGCCCCGCGGGATCCACCGGGAGCGGCAGCGGAGAGCTTGCCCCGCCGTCGTTGATCTTCTCCGCCAGGATCCGGTAGAACTCCGGGTACGCGCCCCGTTCGGTGGGCAGCCGGTCCAGGTGGCCGTCACGGCCCAGCAGCCCCGCCCAGGCGCTGTCCTCCACCCCGTAGCCGGGATCGAGCGGGCTGCCGCCGGCCAGGATGTACGGCTCCTGCGGGTCGATGCCGTGCTTGGTGAAGCCGCCGTCCGCGCCCAGCAGCCGGTACCGCGGACCCTGCTGGGCGCACATCAGGTTCATCCACAGATGGCTCACCACCCCGCTGTGGTGCCGCAGGGCGATGAACACGTCGTCGTCGGCCCGCTCCCCCGGCCGGCGGGCAGCCAGCTCCGCGTGGGTCACTGTGGCGGGGCCGAACAGCTGCAGCGCCTGGTCCATCAGGTGGGTGCCCAGATCAAACAGCACCCCGCCCCCGTCGTTGGCGGTGGCCGCGGCCTTCCAGGCCTTCGTCACGTCCGGCGCCCAGCGTTCAAAGCGTGATTCGAACCGCGCCACCTGGCCCAGGGCGCCACTGTCCAGCAGGGCCTTGACCGTCAGGAAGTCCCCGTCCCAGCGCCTGTTCTGGAAGACCGTGAGCACCCTGCCGCGCTGCGCGGCGAGCTCCATGAGCTCCCGGCCCTCGGCGCTGCGGACCGCGAACGGCTTATCAACGACGACGTCGAGGCCCGCCTCGAGCGCGGCCTTGGCCAGCGGGTAGTGCGTGGCCGGCGGGGTGCCCAGCACCAGCAGGTCCAGCCCGTCGGCGCGCTCCAGGATTCCGGCCGGGGTGTCAACGATCCCGGCGGCCGGGTACGCCGCGGCCGCCGCGGCCTTCCTGCCGGCGTCGGACGTGGAAATCACGTCCAGGGAGTAGGCGGGGTTGGCAGCAACGAAGGGCGCGTGGAACACGCTGCCGGACAGGCCGAAGCCGGCGATGGCGGTGCGGATCGGGGCGGTGCCGGGGGTGGCGGAAGCGGAAGTCATGGCACCCACGCTACCCCCGGCGCCGGCGGCCGCGGAGTCGCCGGCGGCGTAACCAAGGCCCCCCGGCTTAACGGCGGAGGCCGGCACCTCCCGGACAGGATCCAGGGGGTGCCGGCCTCGACCGGCGGCCGCTAGGGCCGAACCAGGCTGGGGCTTACTTCTGCCAGCCGACGACGCTCCAGTCCGGGGTCTGGAACAGCGACGCGCCGTAGTTGGCAAGGCCGGTGCGGGCGAAGTAGATCTGCGGGCCGTTCATGATGACGCCCATGGAGTAGTACTTCTCCATGTGCTTCTTCTCRACSTCCATGGCSGCCTTGTTGCGCTGGGCATCGTCCTGGATGGAGGCGAGGTCCTTGATGGCCTTGTCCAGTTCGGCGTCGCCGAGCTGGTTTTCGTTGGTCTTGGAATCGTAGAACTGCTTGACGCCGGAGGTGGCGTCGGAACCGACGGTGTAGCCGCTGATGGTCAGCTGGAAGTCGCGGCTGCCCACGACCTTGCCGAAGTCGGCGTCGCCGCGCTGGTCGATGCCGACCTCCATGCCGGCAGCCTGGAGCTGCTTCTGCAGGGTCTGCACGGTAGCCAGGGAGGTGGGATCGTCACCGAAGTTGGTGATTTTGAAGGAGACGGCCTTGCCGCCCTTTTCCATGACGCCCTTGGCGTTGGGGGCGTAACCGGCGTCCGTCAGGACCTTCTTGGCAGCGTCCGCGCCGACATCCTTGACCGGGTAGTTGTCCTGGTAGTACTTGGAGAACGGCATCAGCATCATCGATCCCGAGCTCTCTTCTTGCCAGTTCAGGCCGCCGAAGCGCACGGCGCGGATGGCCGGACGGTCCACTGCGGTGAAGATCGCCTTGCGGACGGCGACGTCGGTCAGTGGAGCCTTCAGGGCGTTGAGGTTCAGGCCGCCGGCGAAGAGACGCTGGCCGCGGCGGACCTCGGAGTTTTTGGAGCCCTCAAGCTGCTTGTACTTGGTGAGGGTACGGCCGTCGGCCATATCGATTTCGCCGTTCTTGAAGGCGGCGATCTCGGCGCTGGCCTCAAGCTGGCGGAAGACCACCTTGTCGAGGACCGGCTTTTCGCCCCACCACTTGTCGTTCGGGACCATGGTGACGGTCTTGGCGGCGGAGTCGAACTTGTCCACCTTGAACGGGCCTGCCATCCACTCGGGGTGCAGCTGGCCGGAGAAGCCGGTGTTGAAGATTTCCGGGGTGTTGACGGTCTGCGGGATGAAACCGCCGAAGATGTCACTCAGCGGGTAGACCGGCTGGGTGGTGGTGACAACGACTTCCTTGTCGCTGCTGCCGGCCTTGACGGAGTCGATGAACTCGTAGGCGCCGGACGAGACGATGTCGATGTCCTTGTTCTTGCCGTTGAGCATCTTCCAGGTGTTCACGAAGGTCGCGGCGTTGATGGGGGTGCCATCGTTGTACATCGCCTTCGGGTTGATCTTGATGGTGATGGTCTGCTTGCCATCCTTGACTTCGCTCTTGAAGTCCTCGCAGAAGTTCTTGTTCAGGTTGGCGGTGCCGTCGAAGTCGAGCTTCCAGCAGCCAACGTAGCCGGCCTCATCGATCGGGTAGTGCAGCTCGGTGTTGTCCGCCGAGTTGCCCGCGTTGGAGAAGCCGTTGAAGTCCGGGCCGATGTTACCGACCGGCAGCGTCACGGTGCCGCCCTGCTTCAGTTCGTCGGCCTTTTTGGCGTTGACGCTGATGAGCTTGCTGATGTCGCCGGAGGCATCCTGTGCCTTGGCGCTTTCAGCGGTCGTGGTCGCGCCGCCTCCGCCGCAGCCGGTCAGCGCGAGGGCTGCCACTACGGCAGCCACCCCGCCGATCTTGGTCAGATTCTTCATAATGATCCCCTTCATTTTTGGTGCGAGTAGTGATGCAGGTGCGGTTTGGTGCGTCAGAGGGACTCGTGGACAACCAACATGTCCGCGTCCAGTTCGCCGTCCGGATAGAAACAGGCGAATTGCTGGTCTGTGGGGGCCGACGGCGGAACGTCGGGCCGGGAAGCGGAGGCCGTTGCCGTTTCCAGCGGCGGCTCCAGGGTGAGGCACTTTTCCTGCTTGGCGGCGGGAAGTGCGGCAAAGACGGGGCAGCGGGTGGCGAAGTTGCAGCCCTTGGGGGCATCCAGCGGCGAGGGCAGGTCGCCCTCCAGGATGATGCGTTCGCGGGTGCGCTCCAGCTGAGGGTCCGGGACCGGGATCGCGGAGAGGAGGGCGCGGGTGTAGGGGTGGCGCGGGTTGTCGAAGACACTGTCCACGTCCCCGATCTCCACGATTTTGCCCAGGTACATCACGGCCACGCGGTTGGAGATGTGGCGTACCACCGAGAGGTCGTGGGCCACCATGAGGTAGCTCAGGCCGAGTTCGGCACGGAGCTTGTCCAACAGGTTGATGACGCCGGCCTGGACCGAGACGTCCAGCGCGGACACCGGCTCGTCGAGGACCACCAGTTTCGGGTTGACGGCCAGGGCCCGGGCAATGCCGATGCGCTGGCGCTGTCCGCCGGAGAACTGGTTCGGGAAGCGGTTGACGTGGTCCGGCTGCAGGCCCACGAGCTCCATCAGCTCCATGATCCGTTTCCGGACGGCCGGCTTGGCCATCCCGGAGTTCTCGAGCGGTTCGGCCAGCACCTCGTAGACGGTGAAGCGCGGGTCCAGGGCACCGGTGGGGTCCTGGAACACCATCTGGAGTTCCTTGCGCATGGCGGCCTTGGTCCGGGCGTCGGAGGCGGCTTTGTTGCTGAGCCCGCCGATGGTCACCTCGCCGTCCTGGTCGCGGTGGAATTCCATGATTTCCAGCAGTGTGGTGGTCTTGCCGCAGCCGGACTCGCCGACGATGGAGAAGCACTCGCCTTCCCGGATGTCGAAACTCAGCCCGTCGACTGCCTTGACCGTGCCGATGCGGCGCTTGAGCAGCGCGCCCTTCATCAGCGGGAAGTGCTTTTTGACGTCCTTGAGCTCCAGGACAGCCTTGCGTTCGGCGCGCGGGACGGCGTCGAACCGGGACACCGGCACCTCGGGGGCGTGGAAGATCTCGTGGACATCCACGTCCCCGTCGAGCGACCCGGTCTTGATGCACGCGGCCTTGTGATCCAGGGTTCCGCCGCCGGTGCCGCTGACGGGCCAGAGCTCGGGTTCGCCTTCCAGGCAGGCTTCGCTGGCCAGCGGGCAGCGAGGGGCGAAGGAGCAGCCGGTCGGCGCGTGGATGAGGTTCGGCGGGATGCCCTCGATGGGCACCAGCGAGGACTTCTCGGCCACGTCCACCCGGGGCACGGCGCCCAGGAGGCCCATGGTGTAGGGCATCCTGGCGTTGTAATAGATGTCGTCGACGCTGCCGGTCTCCACCGGTTTCCCGGCGTACATCACCATGATGTCGTCCGCCATGCCGGCCACCACGCCGAGGTCGTGCGTGATCATTACGACGGCGGCGCCGGTCTCCTCCTGCGCCGTGTGCAGCACCTCCAGGACCTGCGCCTGGATGGTGACGTCCAGCGCCGTCGTCGGCTCATCGGCGATGAGCACGCGGGGGTTGTTGGCGATCGCGATGGCGATCATCACGCGCTGGCGCATGCCGCCGGAGAATTCGTGCGGGAACGCCTTGAGCCGGTCCTTGGGGCTGGGGATCCCCACCATGGCCAGGAGTTCGACGGCGCGCGCCTCCTTCGCCTGCTTGCTCATGGTGGGGTTGTGCACCGTGAGGGCCTCGATGATCTGGTTGCCCACGGTGTAGACCGGGGTCAGCGAGGACAGCGGGTCCTGGAAGACCATGGCGATGTCGTTGCCGCGGAACCGGCACATGGCCTTGTCGCTGAGGCCCAGCAGTTCGGTGCCTTTGAGCCGGACGGAGCCGGTGACCTGCGCGGTCTCCGGCAGGAGGCCCATGATGGCCATGGAGGTGACGGACTTGCCCGAGCCGGATTCGCCCACGATACCCAGGGTCTTGCCCGGCATCAGGTCGAAGTCAATGCCCCGGACGGCGTGGACCACGCCGTTCTCGGTATTGAACCGGACGTTGAGGTCGCGGACGGAGAGCACGGCGCCCGCCGGGGCGTGCAGTCCGGCAACGTGCAGCCGCTCCGCGGTGCTCAGGTCGGTGGCGGTGGTGTCGGAGCTCATGAGGTCATCTTCTTTACGCTGTCGGTGCTCTTCCGGGCGGCATTCTTCTTCTTGGCGCTGCCGATCGAACTGGAGCTGGGGTCGAACGCGTCCCGCAGGCCGTCGTTCATCATGGCGAGGGAACCGGTCAGCAGGAACATGACGGTCAGCGGCACCCAGAACATCCACGGGAACGTGGAGACCTGGGACGTGGCCTGGCCGATCAGCACGCCCAGGCTGACGTCCGGAACCTTGATGCCGATGCCGATGAAGGAGAAGGCCACCTCGGCGAGGATCGCACCGGTCACTCCGCGGGTGATGTCCAGGACCAGCAGCGAGCCGATGTTCGGCACCAGGTGCCGCCAGACGATGCGCCGCGGCGGTATGCCCATGTACTGGGCGGCTTTGACGAAGTCGCGCTGCATCAGGGACATGGAAAGCGAGCGGATCAGGCGGGCGGTGCCCATCCAGTTGAAGATCAGCAGGACGATGATCAGCAGCAGCCAGCTGGGCAGGTTCTGCTGCAGCCCGTTGCCGCCGCCGCTGGTGGCCACGGCCACCACCAGGAGGGCCGGCATCATGATGAGGGCTTCGAGGATGAACAGCATGACCTTGTCCACCTTGCCGCCGAAGTAGGCCATGGTGCAGCCGTAGACCGCGGCGATCAGCACCGAGACCAGGCCGACGACGAGGCCGATCAGGATCGAGACCCGGGTGCCTTCCACCGTCAGCGCGTAGAGGTCGATGCCGGCCTGCGAGGTGCCCAGGAGGTGGTCCGGGGAGGGGCCCATGCCGATGGCGAACGGGTCGATGGTCTCCTTGTCCCAGCTCGAGAAGAGTCCGCCGATCAGGGACAGCACGGTCAGCAGCAGGAAGATCACCAGGCCGGTGACGGCCGTTTTGTTCCGGAGGAAGCGCCGCACGATGATCGTCGACTTCGCGATCACGACGTCGTTTTTCTCGATCTTTGCTTCTTCGGCGACGGCGGCCGGATCGATGGCGTTCAGGTTTGTCATGGCTACTGCACCCGCACTCTCGGGTCGACAAGGGTGGTGGCGAAGTCGGCGAGGATGGCGCCGATCGCGAAGATCACGGAGCCGTACGCCAGGGTGGCCGTCGCGGCGTTGACATCCTGTAGGGAGATCGCATCGATGCTCCAGGAGCCGACGCCGTGCCAGGCGAAGATCTTCTCGGCGAAGAAGCCGCCGGCGAAGATGGCCGGGATGGTGAAGGCGATGCTCTGCGCCACCGGGATAAAGGACACGCGGAGCGCGTGCCGGGTGATGGCCTGGTTCCGGGTCAGGCCCTTGGCGCGGGCGGTGCGGACGAAGTCGGCGTTGACGTTATCCAGCAGGTACTGCCGCTGCGCGATCTGGTACGCGCCCCAGCCCACGATTGTGATGGCGAAGGTCGGCACGGCGTAGTGGGCGAGCATGTCGATGAATTGCGCCCAGCCGTCACCGTCCATCCCGGGCGTCGAGATGCCGGTGACGAAGAAGATGCGTTCGCCGACGGTCTCGTTGATGTTGATGGCGCCGAGCTGGACCAGGAAGTACGCGATCGGCGCGGGCACGATGTAAACGAGGTAGCTGTAGGAGGTGATGGCCCGGTCGGAGAACTTGTACTGGCGGGCCGCGGTGTAGACGCCCAGGGCGACGCCGATGATCAGGGTCAGGACGATCGAGGCGAGGAACAGCCGGGTGGAGATCCAGACCCGGTCGCCGAACTCGGCATTCACAAAGGCGCCGTTGGGGCTGCGTCCCCAGTCCCAGCGCGTGACGATGCCGGTGAGCCAGTCAACGTACCGCTCCCAGGGGCTCTGCGCCGGGTCCAGGCCCTTGAGCCGGAAGGAGTTGGCAACCTGTTCCGGCGTCGGACGCGGGATTTTTTCCTGCTCCAGCAGCGCCGGCTTGAGGCTGGTGACCGCCAGGAAGTACCCGGCGCTGGTGGTCAAGAAGATCATGAACGCGTACGTGACGGCACGCTTGGCTAGGTATCGGAGCATGGGACTAGTTCAGGATCGCCGGTGCCTGCATGGTGCCGGGCGCCGCCGGAAGGGCTGGACCTGCCTGGCCGGGAGCCGGTGTCATTACAAGATTCACAGCATGGATCCTTCCGTTGTCCCCCCATGCGGCAGGGGGTGTCCGCTGCCGATCCAGGATCTTGGCCAGCGGGTGCCTGGCCGCCCGCACGCCTTCCGGCCAGCCCGGTGGGGCTATGTTGCGGGTCACATTCCAGAGGAAACTACCACATAGGAATTGCGTGGAGGCGCGCCAAAGAGGGCGAAACGGTATGCCCACTACCAGATCGTTATGAATAACTCACTTGGATTGATTTGACTTGGCAGTGCCCGCGAAGATCGGTTAGCCTACGCGCCGCTGACCACCCGGGAGACCAGCTCCCGCCAGGACTCAACCAGCCGGTCCGGGGCCACCCCGTGCACCCGGACCGAGTGCAGGATTCGCTCGGGTTCGAGGGTCACGCTGAGGGCCCCGGCCATCAGCCAGGGGTCCGCCGTCACTCCCGCGCCGCGCAGCAGCATCTCCAGGTGCCGGCGCCAGAGCACCGCGGCCGGAACATCAAACCGGTTGTAGGCAGAGACATCGGCGGCGCGGGCCAGTTCGCCGAACTCCAGCACCCAGCCCACGCGCTCGGCCCCGGAGGCAACGAGCCGCTCCAGCGCCGGCGCGCCCGGCCCCAGCGGCGGCGGCCCGAACATGAACCGGCTCTGGAACTGCGCCTCCGCGTCGCTGAGCAGCGTCATCATGAGCCCTGCCCGGCTGCCGAACCGCCGGAAGACGGTCCCCTTGCCCACCCCGGCGCGTCCGGCCAGGGAGGCCATGGTGAGGCCGTCCGCGCCGTGTTCCTCTATGAGCTCCCGGGCGGCCCGGAGCAGCAACTCGCGGTTGCGGGCAGCGTCCCGGCGTTCGGACTCGGCGGCGCCGCCGTTGCCGGGGCGGGCCGCGGGGATGCCGGGGCGGATCGGGATGAGGCTCACAGGGCCAATTCTAGCCCCGGGGAATATTAACCGGACCGCAGTCCGTTTAGCATGGGTGAAGGCCCCAAAAGCCTCCGCGACCATCAAGCCGCCGAACCTGCGCGGCCCGATACAAGGAGTCCCCATGACCACCAACACCGTCCTCACCCTGGTCGGCAGCCTGCGCGCCGGCTCCACCAACGCCCAGCTCGCCGAAGCGATCCAGCTCAACGCCCCCGAGCAGGTGGAGGTTGTTATCCACGAGAGCCTCGGCAACATCCCGTTCTACAACGAGGACATCGACGTCGAGGGCCAGGTCCCGGCCGCTGCCGCGGCGCTGCGTGCCGCGGCCCACGAGGCTGACGCCCTGCTTCTGGTCACCCCGGAATACAACGGCACCGTCCCCGCGCCGCTGAAGAACGCCATCGACTGGCTCTCCCGCCCCTTCGGCGCCGGCGCCCTGAGTGGCAAGCCCACCGCCGTCGTGGGCACCGCCTTCGGGCAGTACGGCGGCGTCTGGGCCCAGGATGAGGCCCGCAAGGCCGTCGGCATCGCCGGCGCCCGCGTCCTCGAGGACGTCAAGCTCGCCGTTCCCGGCTCGATGGTCCGCTTCGCCGAGGTCCACCCGAAGGACGACGCCGAGGTTGTCGAGCAGATCAAGGGCGTTTTCGATGCCCTTGCGGACGCGCGCAGCACCGAAGCGGCCTAGCAGCAGCAACCCCTCAGGACGCCCCCGGCAGCCTTCGCTGCCGGGGGCGTCCTGCGTCAGGGCCCGGCGGGGCCGCCGTGGCCAGATTTTGTGAACAAAAGTTTTCCCTGTGACAACGCGGGCCTGTATCCTTGGAATTGTGACCCACGAAACACTTGATGCCGCCGCAGAGTTCCTTCCGGCCGAGGCAATTGACGCAATCGAACGTGCGGCTACGTCCGCCCACCGCCACGAGAGTCTCTTCTCGGAGCGCGCAGCAAATATCAAGCAGTCGGCCGTCCGGGACGTCTTCGACATCTCCCTGCGCCCGGGCCTCGTGTCCCTCGCCGGCGGCAGTCCCTACCTCCAGTCACTCCCCTTGGAGCGGCTTGGCCAGTCCGCGGCGAGGATCATCGCCGAGCAGGGCATGACGGCACTGCAGTACGGCGGCGGTCAGGGTACGGAGGAGCTCCGCACCCAGATCTGCGAGGTGATGGCGGCCGAGGGGATCCTGGACGCCAAGCCCGAGAACGTCATCATCACTGCCGGTTCGCAGTCCGCGCAGGACGTGGCCACGAAGGTCTTCTGCAACCCGGGCGACGTCGTCCTGGTCGAGGATCCCACCTATGTGGGCGCGCTGAACACCTTCGAGGCCTACCAGGTGGAGGTGGGCACGGTGCCGATGGACGGCGACGGAATTATTCCGGAGCTGCTCGAGGCCAAGATCGCGGCCCTGCAGACGGCCGGCAAAAACATCAAATTCCTCTACACCATCCCGAGCTTCAACAACCCGTCCGGGATCACCCTCTCGGCCGAGCGCCGCCAGCAGGTGGTCGACATATGCCGCAATGCGAATATCCTGGTGCTCGAGGACAACCCGTACGGCCTGCTGCGCTTCGACGGGCAGCCGCTGACGCCCCTGCGGGCCGAGAACCCCGACGACGTCATCTACATGGGTTCGTTCTCAAAGATCTTCGCCCCGGGCCTCCGGATCGGTTGGGCCCTGGTTCCGGCGCACCTGCAGCGCCGCTACTACCTCGCCTCCGAGGCCGTCACCCTCTGCCCGCCCACGCTGAACCAGATGCTCGTCTCCGCCTACCTGCGCGACTACGACTGGCGCGGCCAGATCGCCACCTACCGCGGCCTGTACCAGGAGCGGTGCGAGGCCATGCTGGCGGCCCTGGCGAAGCACATGCCCGAGGGCCTTAGCTGGACCCGGCCGGAGGGTGGCTTCTTCGTGTGGGTCACGCTGCCGGAGGGGGTCGACACCTATCCGCTCCTGCAGAAGGCCATCGACGCCGGCGTCGTCTTCATCCCCGGGGCAGCTTTCGCGCACTCGGACGAGCCGTCCAACAAACTCCGGCTCGCCTTCAGTGCGGTGCCGCCGGATGCCATCGAGGAAGGCGTCCGCCGCCTGGCGCCGGTGCTGCGGGAAGCCATCGAGGCGTTGTAGCCTGAATCATTGTTGTGCCCTGAACCGTGCTTGACCAGAGGAGACCCTTAATGACCGGAATCATCGTTGTCGGCGTCGATGGCAGTGAAACTGCCCTCAAGGCAGCCCACTCGGCCCGTGACCTGGCGGTGTCGCTGGGCGCCACCCTGCATGTGGTCAGCGCCTTCGACAGTGACCGGACCGAGGTGTTCGGCAGCGGCAGCGACCGTTTTATTGTCTCTGACGCCGACGAGGCGGAAAAGGTCGCCAAGGGCGTCGCCGCAACGCTGCGGTCAGACGACATCAAGGTCACCTACACCGCCGCCCGCGGCAAGCCGGCGGAAGCCCTGATCCAGGAGGCCGAGCGTGCCGGCGCCCGGATGATCGTGGTCGGTAACCGCCGGATGCGCGGCCTGGGCCGAGTCCTGGGCAGCGTTGCGAACAGCGTGGCCCACAACGCCCCCTGCGACGTCTACATCGCCAAGACCGACACTTCCGACTAGGAAGGGACCGGCCGGAGAGCCGGCGCCGCGGCCCTAGGGCTGCGGCGCCGGCTCTGCCGTTTTAAGCATCCGGCGCAGGATCTTCCCGGAGGCCGACTTGGGCACGGCATCGATGAACTCGACACGCCGGATCTTTTTGAACGGCGCCACCCTTGCAGCCACGAATTCCTCCACTGCCGCCTCGTCCAGGTGCTCGCCGTCGGGCGAAGGCTGGCGCACCACAAAGGCCATCGGCACTTCCTGGCCGTCGGCGTCGAGGGTTCCGATCACCGCCGCGTCGGCAATGCCCGGGTGCGTGAGCAGGAGGGCCTCAAGTTCGGCGGGGGCGATTTGGTAGCCCTTGTATTTGATGAGCTCTTTGAGCCGGTCCACGATCGTCACCACCCCGTCTGCCCGGACAGTGGCGATGTCGCCGGTGTGCAGGTAGCCGTCGGAATCGAGGGTGTCTGCCGTTTCCTCGGGCCTGTTCAGGTAGCCCAGCATTATGTTGGGCCCGCGGCACAGCAAGTGGCCGGGGTCGCTTGTCCCCTCGGCCGGTACCTCGATCTCGCCGCCGGTGGCCGGGTCGATGAGCCGGCACTCCATGTTGGGCACCGTGTACCCCACGGAACTGACGGGCACGTCCGTGGCATCGACCGGAATGAGGTGCGAAACGGGACTCATCTCGGTCATCCCGTAGCCCTGGAGCACCCGGCAGCCGAGCCGTTCAGCCAGCCGCGTCCCCAGTTCGCCGTCCAGCGGCGCGGCGCCGGAGAGCGTGGTGTGGACCGAGCTGAGGTCGTAATCGGCCACTAAAGGGTGCTTGGACAACGCGACCGCCACCGGCGGGGCAATAAAGAGGTAGCTGCACCGGTGGTCCTGGACTATCCGGAGGAACTCCGCCAGATCAAACTTGGGCATGGTGACCAGCCGGGCGCGTTCCCTCAGGGCCAGGTTCAGGAGCACCGTGAGCCCGTAGATGTGGAAGAACGGCAGCAGGGCCAGGAGGCGGTCATCCGGACTGACCCGGAGCAGCCCGCGGGATTGCTCCACATTGGCCATAAGGTTCCGGTGGCTCAGCATGACACCCTTGGGCCGGCCGGTGGTTCCGGAGGAGTAGGGCAGGACGGCGATGTGGGTGGCCGGATCGAAGTTGATGTCCGGCGCGGGCGCGCCGCTGGCCAGCAAGTCCGCAAGCGACGGGTGGCCCTCGGCGCCGTCGAGCACCACCAGGCGGCTGGCGGGGATGCCGACCCGGCCGGCGGCCTCGCTGGCGGCGGGCAGCAGGGCCGAGATGGTGAACAGCCAGCTGGCTCCGGCGTCGGTGAGCTGTTTTTCGATCTCATCGGCGGTGTACAGCGAGTTGACCGTGGTGACGGTGGCTCCGGACCGGAGGAGGCCGTGGAAGACCACGGTGAAGGCCGGAATGTTCGGGCAAAGAACAGCGGCCACGCCGTTGATGCCAAGCCCCTGGGCGGCCACGGCTCCGGCCAGCGCGTCCACCCGGTCCCGGAGGACACGGTAGCTTGTTTCCGCACCGCTGGCTCCGTCCACGACGGCGACGCGGTCCAGGTCCTCCTCCGCCAGACCGCCGAAGAGGTAGTCGTAGAGGCTGACATTGGGAATCTCAACGGCGGGGAACGGGCTCGAGAACACGCAACATCTCCTTTGATCGGCGTTCGCCGGCTCGGCGGCGGCTGGTGCAACTCTAGTGCCGCCCTGCCGGTTCGGGACAGGGTTGCCCCGATTTGACTCCCGTCACGCCCCGGGGTGGGCAGCCTCACCGGTTTTGGGCCCGTCCGGGCCACGGCGCGGCGGTAAAATGGGGAGTGCCCCCGATGGCGCGGACAGTCCTATCCGCCCTAATCCCGGGAGAGCCCTTGCCAATCCTTCAACGCCGCCAGCTGGTCGGGCACGACATTTTGCTGGCCCGGCACGGAAACCACATCAGCACCATGCGGGTGGACCGCGCCGCCGGCCGTGTGGTGGCCTACCTCGACGACGGATCCGTCGACAGCGCCCCCAACCTGATCTCCCCCACCCTGCGGATGCCGGACACGGTCCGGAGCATCCTGCGCGAGGACTGGAAGTTCCTCACCGGAGTGACGGCAGTCAGCTTCGGCCTGGCCGGCCTGGTGTTCGTCGCGGCCATCGTGGCTGCCGGGCTGGGCGGCAGCCCCGGCATGGCCACCCTGCTCGCGGCGTATTCCGGCTAAGAGCGCCGGCGTCAGTCGAGCAGCAGTGCTGGTTCTTCCAGGATGGAGGCGACGTCGGCCATAAAGCGGGCCGAGAGGTCCCCGTCCACCACGCGGTGGTCGAACGAGCCGCCAAGGGTGGTGATCCAGCGCGGGATCACCTCGCCATCCAGCACCCAGGGCTTCTGCTTGATGGTCCCGAACGCCACGATGGCTACCTCGCCGGGGTTGATGATCGGCGTGCCGGTGTCAATGCCCAGGGCCCCAATGTTGGTGACCGTGAGTGTGCCGCCCTTCATCTGCGCAGGCTGGGTCTTCCCGGCCCGCGCCGTGGTGGCCAGCTGGTTGAGGGCCAGTGCGAGTTCCTTTAGCGAGAGATCCTGCGCGTTCTTGATGTTCGGCACCATCAGGCCGCGCGGCGTCGCGGCGGCGATGCCGAGGTTCATAAAGTGCTTGACGTGGATCTCGGCCGAGTCGCTGCCGTCCGCGGCATCCACCCAGCTCGCGTTGACGCTCGGGTTGCGCGCCGCCGCCCAGATAACAGCCTTCGCAAGGATCAGCAGGGGCGAGACCTTGATGCCCTCGAAATCGCGGGAGGCCTTGAGCCGCTTAACGAACTCCATGGTGCGGCTCGCGTCGACGTCAACAAAGATGCTCACGTGCGGGGCGGCGAACGCCGACTCCACCATGGCCCGGGCGGTGGCCTTGCGGACGCCCTTGACCGGGATTCGCTCGATCCGCTGCTCCTGGGGGCGGCCGGTCTTGCCCCAGAACGAATCCGCCTGGTCCAGTTCGGCGTCGCGCTGCGCCTGGTAGCTCACCAGGTCCTCCCGCGTGACCTCGCCGCGGGCGCCGGTGGGCACCACGTCGGCCAGATCGATGCCGAGGTCCCGGGCGATCTTGCGGACCGGGGGCTTGGCCAGGACGCGGCTCACGAGTCCGGTGATGGCGCCGCCCAGCGTCGGTCGCGGGTCAACGGCGTCTGACGGGACGGCTGCCGGGGCGCCTGCCGGGGCGAATGCTTCCGGGCTGATGCGGATGTCGTGTGCCTCGACGGCGTCGACAGCGTGGGGCTCGACGGCGGCCGGCGCTGGGGCTGCCGGAGCTGGGGCTGCGGCGGAGATCCTGCGGCGCCGCTTGACGGCGTCGGCCTTGGGTCCGGACCCGACCAGCGGACCGCCGGCAGGCGGGGCACCGGCGTCGGAGGTGTCAGCCTCCAGCTTTCCGTACATCGGCGCAGGTTCGACGGCGGGCGCGGCGGGCGCCGGCGCGGCGGAAGCGGCGGGCTGGACGGCGGGCGCCGGCGCGGCGGGTGCACCGGCGTCGTCGGAAACACTGATGATCGGCGTGCCGACGTCCACCGTGACACCCTCGGCGACCAGCAGTTCGGCGACCGTTCCGGCGTACGGGGACGGCAGCTCGACGAGGGACTTGGCGGTCTCGATCTCGCACAGCACGTCATTGACGGCCACGGTGTCGCCAGCCTTGACCTTCCAGGACACGATTTCGGCTTCGGTGAGGCCCTCGCCGACGTCGGGAAGGTTGAACTTGTTCACGGTCATGGAAATCCCCGTCAGTAGGCGAGGGCGCGGTCCAGCGCCTCTAGGATGCGGTCGATGTCCGGCAGGTAGTCTTCCTCCACCTTGGCGACCGGGTACGGCATATGGAAGCCGCCGACGCGGATGACCGGGGCTTCCAGGGAGTGGAACGCACGTTCGCTGACCCGGGCGGCGATCTCGCCGCCGATGCCTCCGAACGTGGGTGCCTCGTGGGCGACGATCAGCCGTCCCGTCTTCCGGACAGACTCCGTGACGGTGTCGAAATCGATGGGCGAGATGGAGCGCAGGTCGATGACTTCGACGCTGTGGCCGTCCTCGGCCGCGGCTGCGGCCGCCGCGAGGGCGACGGGCACCAGCGGGCCGTAGGCCACGACGGTCGCCTCAGTCCCGGCCCGCAGCACGTGGGCCTTGAACGGGTCGTCGGACTGGCCGGGGGAGGCGGTGTCGACGTCGCCCTTGAGCCAGTACCGCCGTTTCGGCTCGAAGACGATCACGGGGTCCAGGCAGTCGACGGCCTGCTGGATCATCCAGTAGGCGTCCTGCGGGTTGGACGGGGTGATGATTCGCAGCCCGGCGGTGTGGGCGAAGAGCGCCTCGGGCGACTCCGAGTGGTGCTCGATCGAGCCGATGCCGCCGCCGTAGGGGATGCGGATCACCACGGGGACGGTGAGGTTGCCGTTGCTGCGCGAGTGCATCTTGGCCAGCTGGGTGGTGATCTGGTTGAAGCCGGGGAAGACAAAGCCGTCGAACTGGATCTCGCAGACCGGCCGGTAGCCGCTCAGCGCCAGGCCGATCGCGGTACCGATAATGCCAGACTCGGCCAGCGGGGTGTCCACCACGCGGTCTGCACCGAATTCGCCGATGAGTCCGTCGGTAACCCGGTAAACGCCGCCCAGCGGGCCGATGTCCTCGCCCATCAGCAGGGTGCGGGGGTTGTTGGCCAGGGTCGCGCGCAGGCCCTCGTTGATGGCCTTGGCAATGGTCATGGTGGTCATCGCTGCGCCCCCTCCGTGTCGGCCTCGGCTGCTTGCTGCCCGGGGGCGCCGGTCTCATCGGCAAAACCTGCACTGTATTCCTCGAACCACGCCAGCTCTTCGGCCACCAGCGGGTGGGCCTCGGCATAGGTGTTGGCGAAGGCCGTCCGGATGTCCGGGGTTCCGAGGTCATGGATGGTCCGGCGCACATAAGCTGCGAGTTCGTCGCCGTCGGCCTTTACCTGTTCGAAGAACGCGTCATCGGCCAGGCCCTGGGCCCGAAGGTACTTTTCCAGGCGCTCCAGCGGGTCCTTGGCGCGCCAGCTGTCCTCTTCCTCCGAGGGGCGGTACTTCGTGGGGTCATCGGCCGTGGTGTGGGCGCCGACGCGGTAGGTGAAGGCCTCGATCAGCACCGGGCTCTTGCCTTCGCGGGCGCGCTCCAGGGCCCATTCGGTCACGGCATGGACGGCGATCACGTCGTTGCCGTCCACCCGGATGCCCGGGAAGCCGTAGCCCTTGGCGCGGTTGGAGAGCGGAATGCGGGTCTGCACGGCTGTGGGCACGGAGATGGCCCAGTGGTTGTTCTGGCAGAAGAACACAACAGGGGCGTTGTACGAGGAAGCGAAAACCATGGACTCGTGGACGTCGCCCTCGGAGCTGGCGCCGTCGCCGAAGTAGACCATAACGGCGGCCTTGGGTGCCGCCGCGGCCGGCGCACCATCCCCGGCGGCCGCGTTGGCTGCGGCCAGCTTCTGGTCGCGCTGGATGCCCATGGCGTAGCCGACGGCGTGCGGGGTCTGCGCGGCGAGGACCAGCGTGTAGAGATGGAAGTTGGTGTCTTTGGGGTTCCAGCCGCCGTTGGACACACCCCGGAATTGCCGGAGCAGCTCGGCGAGATCGACGTCGCGGGTCAGCGCCACCCCATGCTCCCGGTAAGTGGGGAAGATGTAGTCCTGCGGCTGGCTCGCCCGCCCGGAACCGATCTGCGCCGCCTCCTGGCCGGTCAGCGGCACCCAGAGCGCCAGCTGGCCCTGCCGCTGCAGCGCGGTGGCTTCGACGTCGAACCGCCGGATCTTGGCCATATCGGCGTAGAAACCGCGGAGTTTGCCGGCATCAAGGCGGGCTGCGTACTCGGAAAACACCGGATCGGAGCCGAGGGTCCCGTCCGGGCCCAGGAGCTGGACCATCGGCACGTCCGGGTCGCCCAGCACAGCCTCGGCCTGCGCCTCGCGCTGGTCGTCCACGTCGGTTCCATCGAACTCGGTAGCGGGCAGATGTGTGGCGCCCATACCGTCTCCTTGCCTGCCGCACTCGCATGCGTCGCAATAGCTGGGATATATGCCGGATCAGGAATACATTCCTGATCCGGCATATATTTTGGCTTACTCGTCCCTACTTTATCCGTAGCGGGTTCCCGGCGGGCGTCATGTTAAGCGCTAGGAACGCCGCGGGCCTTTTGTATAGATCGCACACAATTCCAGGAAGCGCGTGTTGGCCTCGGATTCGCCGATGCTAACGCGGACCCCTTCGTTGCCGAAGGCCCGCACGGACAGCGCCCGCTCCCCCGCCAGTGCGGCGAATTCGGCGCTGTTTTCGCCGAGATTGAGCCAGACGAAGTTCCCCTGGGCGTCAGGAACGAACCATCCCAGATCCCGCAGCCCGGCCGTCACGCGATCGCGCTCCTCCACCAGGCTTTGTACCCTTTCTACAACCTCGTCAAAATGCTCCAGCGAGGTGACGGCGGCGACTTCGGCAATCTGGGATACCGCGAAGGGTGTAGCCGTGACGCGCAGGTGCTGGGTGAGCTCGGGGCGCGACACGCTGTAACCCACGCGCAGGCCGGCCAGGCCGTGCGCTTTGGAGAACGTGCGGAGCACCACGACGTTCGGGTGTTTGCGGTACATCGCGATGCCGTCGACGGCGTCCTGGGCCCGGACAAACTCCTGGTAGGCCTCGTCAATGACCACCACAACGTCCGACGGGACGGTTGCCAGGAAACGCTCGGTCTCCCCCGTGGTGAGGATGGGCCCGGTGGGGTTGTTCGGGGTGCACAGCAGGATCACCCTCGTGCGCGCGGTCACGGCAGCAGCCATCGCGTCGAGGTCGTGCCGGCCGTCTGCCAGCAACGGGACCTGGACACTCTCGGCACCGGCAAGACCAACGCTGATTGGATAAGCCTCGAAGGACCGCCAGGCGTAGATCACCTCGTCGGCCTTGCCGTCGTCGTTCTGGCCTGCGAACGTGGCCAGAAGCTGGTTCAGGGCGCCGAGGCTGCCGGCACCCGTGACGATGTCCTCGGCGGGAACGTCCAGGAAGCTTGCCAGCGCCCCGCGCAACTTGCTGCTCAGGGGGTCCGGGTACCGGTTGAAGTCTGTCTGCGCTGCGATGGCCTGCTGCACTGCAGGAATCGGGGGCAGGGGGTTTTCATTGGAGGAAAGTTTGTAGCTCACGAGCCCCTCGACCGGAACCGGGGGTTTGCCGGCCGCGTAGCGGGGAAGGAGGTCTACTACCGGCCGCGGGCGGATCCCGCCGGCCTGGTTGTCTGATGAAGTCATGCTTCTTAGCCTACTTCGCCCTCCTGCCGGCACGACGGATCATGTGACAGCATGGGGCCATGCGCTCACTTTTCGTGCGGGTCATCGTCAATGCACTGGCCCTGTGGATCGCCAGCTGGATCCTCCCCGGCCTGGACATCTCCACCACCGCAACCACGGGTGCCGTGGCCAAAAGCGGCGTCACCCAGGGCACGGACACGATCGGGATCATCCTGGCGTATCTGTTCATCGGGCTCATCTTCGGGCTGGTCAATGCCTTGGTCAAGCCCTTGGTCAGCCTGCTCTCGCTGCCACTCACCATCCTCACCCTGGGCCTGTTCACGATTGTCATCAACGCCGCGATGCTTTACATCACCTCCTGGCTGAGCGCCTACACTCCGGTCCACTTCACCATTGATTCGTTCTTCTGGACCGCTGTCCTCGCTGCCATCATCATCACGGTGGTCTCCCTAGTGGCAGGCCGGCTTCCGGGCGGCCGCCGGCGCTAACCCGGCACCCCGGCCGGCACAGGCTGCGGGGCCTGCCCGGAGCGCGGCGCGGGACGGGCCGAGGGCAGGCCAGGCCGCGCCGCCGGCGGTGCCAAGGACGGGCCGGTGACAACGCGGCCCGGGCCCGGGCCCGGAGCCGTCACGACGCCCTTCGCGGGCGGCAGTTCGCGCCGCAGGGAAAAGCGCGTCACGGTCGCGCGGCCACCCGCACCCACCACACCGGCGAGCGCGGCAGTGGAAGCCTGCAACGAGGGATCCGTACTGGCCGAAACGGCTTCGGCCCCTTCTGCGTAGTTTTCAAGGTTGTGGCCCGGCCCGAGGCCAAACCCCTGCTCCGGAGGCAGTGCGAGGTCGTTGGTCAGCGTGACCGTGACACGGTCCTTTGTGTCGGCGTTGGCTTGCCCGTCGGCCCCCGGCACCCAGTCGTGCTGGTGTTCAAGGTGCAGGCTGCTGATCCCCGGCTCCGGGGTAATGCCGCCCACCGGTGAGCCGGCGGTCAGGACGTACTTGAGGTCGAATTCGGACAGGAATGCCTTGTCCCGGCTGAGGTTCATGGCGTGAATTCCGCCCTGGCTGTAGCCGACCACTGCGATCTGCTCGCCAGCTTCCGCTCCTGCCTCCCGCATAGCCTGCCGGATGGCCACGCTGGTCGCTTCCGAGTCGTAGCCAAGCCCCTCGGCGATACCGGCCGTGTCGAAGGGGTTTGATCCCGCCGGCAGTCCGCCCAGTTGCGTCCCGGGGATGATGAGCACCCAGGCGCGCCGGATCCCGCCGTCGATCCGAATCACCTCGATGTCACCGCTGTTCCGGCCCACAGCCCCGGCCCGCCGCAGCAATCCGGCCGGGGAGACGTCGACGTCGGCCACCGTTGTATCGCTGCCCACGACGGTGACCGGGCGTGGTTTCAGGAATCCCAGCCCCGGCGTGTTGGCGAGGTCCCGGACGGCTGACCGGACGTCGGCGGGGCCGCCGAGCGCATAGATGGCACCGGCGAGCGGGAACTGCAGGCCCAGGAGCAGCGCCAGCCCACGCGGCGCCATCGCAACGCCGCGTTCCACTTGGTCGCGGACTCCCGGGAGTTCGAAGAGCCCGGGCGCAGAGCCGTAGCCCGGGGCGGAGATGCCCAGCCGGAGCAGCAGGGCATTACGGGACTCGGTGTATTCGTACTCCCGGTGACTGGCCCGGACCCCATTCGCGATGTGTTCCAGCTCGGCCCGCACGGCGCCGACGTCCCGCCCGGCCTCGCCTACCGCGATGATGGCATCGCTGCCGCTGCGGTAGGAATCCTGCTGGTAGTCGAAGAGCGCCCGGCGCACGGCGTCGGCTCCGGCCTCCACGGCGTAAAGCTGGCGCACAATGCCATCCAGGGCAGCCGCGCCCGCCAGCAGCTCCTCGAACTGGAAACTCACGCCGCCGATTCCGCCCCGGATCTGCAGCATCCCGTCGGGCCGCGGCGGAGCAGGACGTGGAACCTCGCCGGACCCGGACGGCGTTACTTCCGCCATCAGTAGCCCGCACGTCCGGAGGAGAGCACCACGTTCCCGGCATGCCGCAGGACCACGCCGGCCGCGTCCTGCAGGCGGTCACGTGCCCGGCGCAACGAGGCCGCCTCCAGTGACATCGTGACGCGGTAGGCGCGGCCGGCCGGAGATTGCCAGCCGTGAAGTTCAAGCTGGCTGAGCCGGGCCAGGGCCTCCCCGGCCTGCTCGGCGCAGGACACCGTCCTGGCCGCCAGTTCCTGCACCTCGTACCCTCGGGAGGCGCACGCTGCAGCCTCTGCGGCCGTAACTGTGGCGCTCATGGTCATCTACCTTCCCTCGCCGTCTTATTGATGATTCGACGTTAGGTCCCGGGTGAGGGCCGGGATAAGGCGGCCGGGACACTATGTGGAAAACCTTCCTCGAGCGGGGGTTGGGGAGCGGAAAGCACTCTGCTGGATGTCATACGCAACGGCCCGCTTCAGGCCCGGCGGGACTTCGTGAAAGAATCGGACCATGCCTGAAACTGCCGCCACAGCTGAGACCCGCACGCCTTCCGGACGCCTGGCCCTTGCCGCGTCCGACCACCAGATCGCGCTCGGCCCGCTGGACGGCCGCTACCAGTCGGCGGTCGCCCCGCTGGTTGACTACCTGTCCGAGGCCGCCCTGAACCGTGACCGGGTCGCCGTCGAAGTTGAATGGCTCATCCACCTGACCAGCAACAACGTGCTGCCCGGAGCCGGCCCGCTGACAAGCGCCCAGCAGGATCAGCTGCGCGCCATTGTTACCGAATTCGACGCCGCGTCTGTGTCCGAGCTGGCCGAGATCGAGGCTGTCACCGTGCATGACGTCAAGGCGGTGGAGTACTACATCGGCCGGCGGCTGCCGGGCATCGGGATCGAACACCTGACGGCCATGGTGCACTTCGGCTGCACCTCGGAGGACATCAACAACCTTTCCTACGCGCTCGGGGTCAAGGGCGCCGTCGAGGACGTGTGGCTGCCCGCAGCCCGCAAGCTCGTCGCCCAGATCAGCTCGATGGCCGAAGCCAACCGTGCGGTTCCGATGCTCTCCCGCACGCACGGCCAGCCGGCGACCCCCACCACGCTGGGCAAGGAGCTGGCCGTGATCGCCCACCGGCTGACCCGCCAGCTGGACCGCATCGCCCGGACCGAATACCTCGGCAAAATCAACGGCGCCACCGGCACCTACGCCGCACACGTCGCCTCCGTACCGGGCGCCGACTGGGAGCAAGTCGCCAAGAGCTTCGTGGAGACGCTCGGCCTGGACTGGAACCCGCTGACCACCCAGATCGAAAGCCACGACTGGCAGGCCGAGCTGTACGCCGACGTCGCACGCTTCAACCGCATCCTGCACAATGTCTGCACCGACATCTGGAGCTACATCTCGATCGGCTACTTCGCGCAGATTCCGGTCGCCGGAGCCACCGGGTCTTCGACCATGCCGCACAAGGTCAACCCGATCCGCTTCGAGAACGCCGAGGCCAACCTGGAGATTTCCTCCGGGCTCCTGGACGTGCTGGGCTCCACCCTGGTGACCTCGCGCTGGCAGCGCGACCTCACGGACTCCTCCTCGCAGCGCAATATCGGTGTGGCATTCGGCCACTCCCTGCTGGCCATCTCCAACGTGGCCAAGGGACTGGACCGCCTGGACGTCGCGGAGGCCGTGCTGGCCAAGGACCTGGACACCAACTGGGAGGTCCTCGGCGAGGCCATCCAGATGGTGATGCGCGCCGAGGCGATCGCCGGCGTCGAAGGCATGGAAAACCCGTACGAACGGCTCAAGGACCTGACCCGCGGCCAGCGCGTCGACGCCGCCCGGATGCAGGAATTCGTGCAGGGCCTGGGGCTGTCCGCGGACGCCGAAGCCCGGCTCCTGGCCCTGACCCCGGGCAAGTACACCGGCATCGCGGAGAAGCTGGTCGACCACCTGGCGTAGCCGCAGCCACTCGGATTTAACCTTCCGGCAGGCCGCCGTTTACGCGGCCGTCGAGGACCGGCCAGCTTCCGGGGGAAAGCTGGGACTGTTACCGACACGAGGAGACCCCTTGCCGACCGACACTGAGTCGAGAGCACGGACTATTCCGGCCGGCCCCCGTCCGGCCGCCGACACGGACCCCGGACCAGGCCCACGCCCGGATCCCGACGACCCCCGCGCGGCCGGGCTGAGCCTGATGAGCTTCAACATCCGCTGCGACATCCCGGCGGCCCTTCCCGGCGAGGCGGACTACTGGCCGGAGCGCATTCCCGCCCTGCAGGCCGTCCTGGCCGAGGAGCTGCCCGACGTGCTGGGCATCCAGGAGGGCCTCGAGCACCAGCTGGCCGTCATCGATGAGGCCCTTCCCGAGCATTACCGGATGATCGGCCATGGCCGCGACGGCGGCAGCGCCGGCGAGCACTCCAGCATCTTCTTCGATTCCCGCCGCCTCACGCTGCGGGACTGGGACCAGTTCTGGCTGTCGGACACCCCCGCGGTGGTCGGCTCGGCGACCTGGGGGAACAACGTCACCCGGATCGCCACGTGGGGCCGGTTCGAGGACAACCGCACCGGCCGCGAGCTGATGGTGGTCAATACCCACTTCGACCACGAATCGGAGAACGCCCAGCTGCGCAGCGCCGAGGCCCTCGTGGACCACGCCACGCGCTTTGACCAGGGCCTCCCCACCGTCCTGATGGGCGATTTCAACGCCGACGCCGGCGCCTCCGGGGCGTACAGCACACTGGTGGACAGCGGCGCGTTCCGTGACTCGTGGACGGTCGCGCAGGAACGCCTGACCCCGGCCTACGGTACTTTCCCCAACTACAAGGACCCGGTGGTGGGCGAACGGCGCATCGACTGGATCGCCGTCACCCCTGACATCCACGTTGCCGAGGCCGCCGTCAACACGTTCCGGCTCGGCGACCGTTATCCCAGCGACCACGCCCCGATCCAGGCCACCGTCCTGATCCCCTAGGTAATGCCCGCCCGGGCCCGCTTCCCCGCCGGTAAACTCGCTGGCATGAGGCTTTTGCTGATCCGCCATGGGCAGACTCCGGGCAACGTCCTGGGGCAACTGGATACGGCCCACCCCGGGCCCGGCCTGACGGAACTCGGTGAACGCCAGGCGGCCGCCCTGGCCCGCTCCCTGGCCACCCAGCGGATAGGCCTGCTCTACGCCTCGACCCTGCTGCGCACCCAGCTCACCGCCACGCCGCTCGCTGCCGCCCGCGGCCTGGAGATCGAGGTGCTGGAAGGCCTGCGGGAAATCGAGGCCGGTGCGCTGGAGAAACTCACCGACCGCGAATCCCACCTGCGCTACCTGGGCACCGTGTTTGCCTGGGCCGCAGGCGACCTCGACCGGCGGATGCCAGCGGGGCCCAGCGGCCATGACTTCTTCGAACGCTACGACGCGTCCATCGCCAGGATCGCGGCGGCTGCCGCCGGGGGCGGGGACGACGACGCCGTCGCCGTCGTCAGCCACGGCGCTGCAATCCGCGTCTGGACCGGTTTGCGCGCCACCAATGTCGAGGCAGAGTTCGCCGCGCGGCACGTGCTCGCCAACACCGGCATCGTGGCCCTCGAAGGGGATCCCGACGCCGGGTGGCGGCTGATCCACTGGGACGACAGCCCGGTGGGCGGCCTTGCCCTGGCGGACCCGACGGCCGAAGACCCCACGGGCCGCCCCGCCTGAGTGAGCCGGGGCCACGTGCCCACGGCCGGGGGACGGGAATTCTCGCACCCCTTACGCGGCGGAAACACCACGGAAACGGCGCCTGCCTAGCCTAGGTCTGCATAACCCTTCGGCGAATCGAGGCAATGATGCAGACCAACCCGCGTCTCAACATCAGGCAGGTCCCCTGGTCGCACCCGGTGGGCGCCGACCTGCGGGCTGCCCAGCAGGCGGAACTGGATGCACGCTTTGGCCACGGTGAACACGAGGCCGGGGCGCCGCCGTCGGAAGCCGACTCGGCGGTCTTCCTCGTGGCGCACGACAAGGCGTCCGGCCAGCCCGTCGGCTGCGGCGGCCTCCGGCTGCTTGATGAGCACACCGCCGAGATCAAGCGGCTCTACGTACTGCCGTACACGCGGGGCTCCGGTGTGGCCAGCTCCATCCTGGCCGCCCTGGAAGGCCACGCCCACGCCCTGGGCATCACCACGCTGACTGCCGAGGCAGGATCGGTGCAGACCGACGGCCGGCAGTTCTACCAAAATTCAGGCTTCACTCCGGTTCCCAACTTCGGGCCGTACGTGGGCCTGGACCACTCGTACTGCTTCGCCAAGGCGATCGACTCGCACAGCGCCGCCCACACGGCCATGGCCTAGGGGTTCGCTCAGGTCCAGAAATCGTCCGCTTTGGCCGTGTCCTCGAAATACTCCCGGCCTTCAGCGACTTTTCCGTCGCGGAGCACAAACGTGATGATGGTTCCCATGTCGAGGGTCTTGCCGTTGGCTTCGCCGTGGGTGCGCTGGATCGCTACCGTATGCTTGTCACCGCCAACAATGTCCTCAACGTCGGCCCGGAAATTGCCCTGCGTGCGGGCGCCCAGCTCGCCGAAGTACGCCAGGACGGCATCCCGGCCCTGCTTGGTTCCTGACAGCACGCCGCTCCCCGCAACGTGCCAGACTGCGTCCTCCGCGAAGATCTCGACAAGAGTCGCCATATCCCCTGAATTGAAGGCCTCGTATCCTCGCCGGACCAATTCAACATTCTCTGCGTTTCCCATGATCGGACACCTCTCTACCGTCCTTGGCGGGTCATGCTGGGACGGTTAAAGGCTAGTCCCGGCCCGGGGTGCTGTCGATGGCGAATCGGCCAGCCGGCGCCCGATTCCGCGGGCCGCGGTCTGCAGTGCCGGCACCAGCGCCTGCAGCCGCATTTCCTGCAGTGGAACCACGACGCCGAGGGCCGCGACGGTCCGCTTCCGGGCGTCCCGCACGGGTACTGCGATCCCCCACGTATCGGCGTCGACCACCCCGGCCAACTGGGCGAACCCGTCGGCGGCGGCTCCGCCCAGCAGGCGCCGGACGTCACCGGGACGGAGGGCGCCGGCCGGATCCTTGAACTGGCGAAGATACTCCGCCTGGACCGCGGCCGGCTGGTGGGCCATCAGGGCCAGCCCGGCCGAGGACAGGTGCACGGGCATCCGGCCGGCGACCTTCGCCCGGTTCACCACTGAGCCGCGGCGCGATAGGCGCTCGACGAACAAGGCATCCCAGCCGTCCAGCACGGCGAGGTTCACATTCTGGTGCAGCACCTGCTGGATGTCTTCCATAAACGGCATGGCAGCCTGCCGCAGGGCCAGGGTGGGCGAATTCCGGTTCACGAGTTCCCACAGCCGCAGCCCCAGCCGGACGGACCCGCCGGCGCCGAGTTCCAGCAGCCCGTGCCCGGCCAGTTGCCGGACCAGCCGGTGGGCCGAGGTCAGTGGAAGGCCGGCCCGGTCGGCGAGATCGGAGAGTGGCAGGGCCGAACCCTCGGAGAACGACTCCAGCAGGCGGACAACGCGGTCCACCACGGAATCCCCCGACCCGGAATTTGCCACGCTCCCCGCCTCCGCACTGTTGACCGCCCTGACTGGTGCCTAACGGTGCCAGTCTTCCATTGAACGGTCAGGCGCGCCTGCGTGACGGCGGGCCCATCCGCTGCCACAGCGCGGGTGCCAGCACAACGCCGACGCCGACGGCGGCTCCGATGAGGGTCTCCAGCAGGCGGTCCCGCAACAGCGTTCCGGCGGGCACCGGGGCCACCAGGAGGGTCGAGATCAGCGCGAGTGGGGTGACGAACAACTGGGCCAGCATGTACTGCCGGGCAATGAACATCTCGGCGCCGAACTGGCACGCGGCGATCACCAGGACGGTCTGCCAGGGGGCCGGCTGCAGCAGCAGGATCGCCGCCAGCAGCACGAGTCCCAACGCCGTGCCGATGATGCGCTGCACCCCGCGGCTGATCCGGTGCCGGGTGCTGTGCCCGACCAACGGCACAACGGCCGCCACCATGGCCCAGTAGTTGTGGCCGAACCCGAGGCTTCCGCCCACCAGCGTGGCCAGGCTGCCGGCCAGGCCCGCGGCGACCAGATACCCCACAGCTTCCAGGCCCGCGACGCGGCGTTCGGCGGCGTTCAGGCGCGGCGGCGGCGACCACACCCACGGCTGCCGCCGGCTGGGCGCGACGCGGGCGGACAAACCGATCAGCAGCGAGAACACCACCGTCAGGACAGCCACCAGCATGCCCTGCCACAGCGGCGGCTGGCTGGGGATCGAGGCGATGGCCGCGAACGCGAAGATATGGAACAGTGACCCCGCGGGGCGCAACCGCCACCACGCCACCACCAGCGAGCAGCCGCCGGCCACCAGGGTGGTCGCCAGGACCTGCAGCCAGATGGTGCCGCCGGGGGTCAGCGCCAGGGCCGTGCCGGCGCGGGCCGTCAGCGCGCTGAGCAGCATCACGGCCAGCATGAGGGTGCCGGCGCGCAGCTGCAGGACAAACCGCCGGCCGTGGGGCTCGTTGCGTCCGTAGATACCGGTGAAGGCGCCGAACGAAGCGAAAATGGCCAGATCCAGCCGGCCAAGCAGCACCAGGGTGATCAGCGGCACGAAGACACCGACGGCGCAGCGGATCGCGGCCTGGTGGTCCTTGTTGGCTGGCGCCACGGAGAACATTTCGGCGAAGAAGTTAGCAGCCTTCACGGACGGGAACGGCCTTTCCTGGCAGTCGGTTGGAATCGACGGCGGCACTGGCATCCAGCTGAATCGTATGCTTTCCCGGTGGCCTGCGGCCCCTTGGCTTCCGTTCAACGGAAGGGCGGGGCCGGCGGCGGAGGTGGTAGCGTCTATCGGTTGAACCACCCGTACGGCTCACTCCGGAGGACCCATGCTCAAAGGATTCAAAGACTTCATCCTTCGCGGCAACGTGATCGAACTGTCCATCGCCGTCGTCGTCGGTACCGCCTTCACGGCCCTGGTCACCGCGTTCACCACCAACATCGTCAACCCGATCATCGCGGCAGCGGGCGGCGTGGAGACCCAAGGCCTCGGTTTTTCCGTATGGCCCGGCAACGCCAAGACCTTCGTGAACATCGGAGCTGTGATGACGGCGTTCGTGACGTTCCTCATCACGGCCGGGGTGGTGTACTTCATCTTTGTGGCCCCGATGAACAGGATCAACCGGATGGTCAAGCACCGGCTGGCCGCCCCGGAACCCGAGGAGAAGCCCATCCCGGCGGACACCGCGTTGCTGGCGGAGATCCGGGACCTGCTGGCGTCGCTGGCCGGCAGCGGAGCGGGCGCGGCGGATCGCGGCAGCGCGGACGGCGCTGGCGCCGCGACGGATAGCGACGGCGCCGCCGCAGAGTCTCGCGAGGGAGCGGGGTCTCGTGAGGGAGCAGAGCCCGGCCGGACGGCGGAGTTCACCGGCGGACGCTCCCGCTAACCGGGCCGGGCGCGGCAGCGGTGCGCGCGGCCGGCCCGGCGGTGAGGGCTAGGCCGCCTTCGTCATCCTGATCGTCAGGGCTTCGTGCTCCACCTCGACCATGAGGTGCTTGGCCTTGCCAATGTGGTCGCCGTCGAGCTGGAACTCCTGCTCGTGGTCGAGGCTGATTTCCGCGGACTTCCCGGCGAAGTACTCCACGGCCTTGCTCTTGCCCTTCTTGCGGCCGAACATGCCGGCGAGGACGTTGAACCAGCCGAACCTGCCTACCGGGGCCAGGAGCAGGACGTCCAGGATGTTGTCATCGATCTTGGCGTCGGGGAAGACTTCGATGCCGCCGGTGATCTTGCCGCAGTTGCCCACCATAACGCTGCGGATCCGGCGGCGCACCGGGTGCTGTCCGTCGATGCTGATCCTGGCTTTCACCGGCTTGCCGGGCAGGTGCCGGATACCGGCCTCCACGTAGGCGAGCCAGCCCACACGGTCCTTGAGTTCGTCCACGGTGTTCGCCATGATCGCCGCGTCGTAGCCAAGGCCGGCCATGACCAGGAAGACCTGCTCGTCCTCGGAGTGGTCAAGGCGTGCCTTCACCACGTCCACCTTGATGTCGGAGCCGTTCAGGACGTCGTAGCTGGCGGCCACGGGATCGGTGATGTCGACCCCGATGTTGCGGGCCAGCAGGTTGCCCGTGCCCATCGGGACCAGGCCCATCGGGGTCCCGGTGCCCGCAAGGACCTCGGCCACACAGCGCACGGTTCCGTCGCCGCCGGCGGCAATAACGACGTCGGCCCCTGCCTCGAGCGCCTCGCGCGCCTGGCCCAGGCCGGTGTCCTCGGCCGTGGTCTCCAGCCAGAGCGGTTCCGCCCAGCCCTGCGTCTCGCAGAGGCGGTAGAAGGAGGCCTTGAAATCCTCGCCGGAGGACTTCATGGGGTTGATGATCACGGCGGCACGCTTGAGCTGGACGGAGGAGTCCTGTGCGGCATCGGCCTGGACGGATTCGTCCTGCGCGGCATTGGTCTGTGGCATGGTGTCCTTCGGGCGTGTGGGCGGGATGGGTCCCGCAGGGAAATCCTATAGCGAGAGAGCGGTTTTACCGGCCCGGCAGTGCACTGCATGGACGGTGCCGCCTGCCCCTGCGTAGCCAGTCCCGTAATAGCTGCGGGGCAAATCATCATTTCCGGGCCGGGTTGTGCCAGACTAAGCGGGATTTACCGGCCCAGAGGGGACCGGGATCACTCATCTCATTTGGGGGAATGATGACAGAGCGCGCAGATTTTGACGCCAGAAATGAATCCGGATCCGTTGGAGGCGCCCAGCCGGCGCACGGCCAGCACTGGCCGGACGGGGCCCCATGGCCGGATTCCCCCGACCACCGCCGGGCACAGGCGCCCGCGTTCCCGATTCCCGCCATCCGTGCCACTCCCCCGGAAAACACCGTGCGCGGAGTGGTCTTTGCCCTGGCGATGGCGCCGGCCGGCGTCGCCCTTTGGCTGGTCCTCTGGAAGCTGGGCTGGATGGCCTCGATCGTTGCCTTCCTGACCGCTGCAGGGGCCGCTCGGCTGTACATCGCCGGCAGTACCGCGGGCCGCGGCGGCACCATCACCCGGCGTGGTGCGTGGGTGGTGGTTGTTGTGACCGCGGTGACCGTGCTCGCGTCGTTCCTGGGCAGCATCTGGCTGGATCTGGCCGACTACCTTGGCGGATCACCGGTGGAACTCCTGTTCGAGCCCGGGGCCTGGGCGCTGCTGGGCGACAATCTGGCGAACAACGCCGACCTCGTCGAGGGCTACAAGGGGGAGTTCCTGATGGCGTTGCTGTTCAGCGCGCTGGGCTGCTTTTTCACCCTGCGGCAGCTCTTCGCCCAGTCACGCCGCGGCTAGCCGCGTCCCGCCCCCAGCACAGCCGCGAGGTCATAGTTGACCGGCTCTTCGAGCTGCGCGTAGGTACAGGACTCCGGCTCCCGGTCCGGCCGCCAGCGGACAAACTGCGTGGTGTGCCGGAACCGGGGCCCCTCCATGTGGTCGTACTTCACCTCCACCACCCGCTCCGGCCGCAGCGGCGTGAAATCCAGGCTCTTGCCCGCACTCCAGCGGCTTGCCTCGGCGTTGCGCGGCGTCCGGACGCCCTCCTCCTGCTGGGCCGGCGCCCAGGGATGGCCGGCAAGATCGGTGACCAGCGGCTGGAGCTCCTCGAACAGCTCCTGCCGGCGCTGCATGGGGAACGCGCCCACCACGCCCACGTTGGCGAGGCTCCCGTCGTCGTCGTACAGCCCTAAGAGCAGGGAGCCGATCCGGTCCGGGCCGGAGGTGTGCACCCGGTAGCCGGCGAGCACACAGTCAGCGGTGCGTTCGTGTTTGACCTTGAACATGGTGCGTTTGTCCGGCTGGTAGCTGGAGCCCAGGGCCTTGGCCACGATTCCGTCCAGGCCGGCGCCCTCGAACTGCCGGAACCACTGCGCCGCAGTGTCCCGGTCCCTGGTCGCGGCGGTCAGGTGCACAGGCGCAGCACTGCCCGCCAGAACCTGCTCCAGGGTCGACCGGCGCTCCTCGAAGGGCCGGGCGGTAAGGTCCTCGGCGTCAAGGGCCAGCAGGTCGAACGCGACGAAACTGGCGGGCGTTTCTCCGGCCAGGAGCCGGACACGGCTCGCCGCCGGGTGGATCCGCTGCTGGAGTGCATCGAAGTCCAGCCGGTCCCCGCCCCGTCCCACGAGGATGATCTCGCCGTCGAGCACACAGCGCTGCGGCAGGTTTATTTTCAGGGCCTCGACCAGCTCCGGGAAGTATCTGGTCAGGGGTTTTCCGTTGCGGCTGCCGATCTCCACCTCGTCGCCGTCGCGGAAGATGATGGAGCGGAAGCCGTCCCATTTGGGCTCGAAGCTCATGGGCCCCTCGGGCAGGTCGCGGACGGCTTTCGCCAGCATCGGCGCGACAGGGGGCATCAGGGGCAGTTGCATAGGCCCCATTCTGGCGTGGCCCGGCGCCGGCGTCGATCCCCTGGCACGGAAAACTAACCGGGTCCTTACCGGGCCGAAACGCGGCGGCAACATTAGCGCCGGACACTGGAAGTGCCGGCAAGAGCAGGCGCCAGCTCCAGTCCAGGAGGCCCCCATGTTGAAGGAAGCCAAAGCCCAGATAACCCGGATCCGTGCCCTCGACCAGCTGCATCGCGGCGATGAGATCGAAGCCCGGCTGCGGATCGGCCCGAACTACGACGACGTCGTGATCCGCCGCGGCCGCGTCCAGGAGACGGCACCGGGGATCGGCGTCGTGTGGATCCTGGACCGGCAGTCGGGCACCCGCAAAGTGGTCAACACGGATGAGTGCAGCCTCTGGCGGGTCGCCTGAGCCTTAACCGCCGGCGACGGACTGGATGATCAGGACCTCCTGGCCCGGCGCCACTTCCGTTGCCAGGCCCTGCAGCCGCCGGATTTCATTCCCGTTGACGTATATATTCACGTAACGGCGTACGGATCCGGTTTCGTCCCGCAGGCGCCTGGCCAACGCGGGAAACTCTCCCGCCACCGAATCCAGCAGCCACCGAACCGTCACGGCACTGTCCGCGGGTGCAGTCAGGATGGACTGCCCGCCGGCCAGCGGCTGGAGGACGCTGGGCAACAAGACGCTAATCTCCACGGAACGCCTAGGCGGAAAAGGCGGCGTCGGACCGCTGGGCTCCGGCGAGGGGTGCCCCGACGACGGCGGCGGCCCGGACGCAGAGTACGTCCGGCAGGTGGGAGGCCACCTCAGTGAAGTGTTCGCCTTCGTCATGACTGGCGTAGACGCTACCCCCGCGGGTTCCGAAGTAGACCCCGGCGGGCTCTCCCCCGTCGACGCAGGCAGCATCACGGAGAACAACGTTGTATTCGGACTCCGGCAGGCCCGCGTCCAGCCGCTTCCAGGTGGCGCCGGCGTCGTCGGTCCGGTGCACGGCAAGTTTGCCCTCCGGCGGGATCCTTTCGCCGTCGGCCTTCAGTGGGATCACCCATGCGGTCCCCGCGCGCCGCGGGTGCGTCAGCATCACGAAACCGAAGTCCGCCGGCAGCCCGTCGGCGATCGACTCCCATGTCTCGGCGTTGTCGTCAGTCCTGTAGACGCCGTGGTGGTTTTGCGCGTACAGGCGGCCTTCCACGGAGGCGTCGGCGGCGATCTTATGCACACACTGGCCGAATTCAGGGTAGGGGTCGGGGTTGAAGCGGGCAGAGATCCCCTTGTTCCGCGCCTCCCAGGACGTGCCGCCGTCGAGTGAGCGGTATACCCCGCCGGTACTCATCGCGATGTGCACCTTTTCGCCGTCGGGGTTCACAACAATGGAGTGGGCCGCGGCGCCGCCGTAGCCGGCCCCCCACTCGCTGCGATGCGGGTGGTCCCACAGCCCACGGTTCAGTTCAAAGTGCTCGCCGCCGTCGGTCGATTTCCAGACCGAAATAGGCTCGCAGCCGGCCCAGACGACGCCGGGCCGGGATTCCGCGTCCGGGTACAGCTGCCAGACGCGCTCGAGCGCCGCGTCAGTACCCTGGGGGAACTGGATGGCCCCGTTCTCGGGCTCCGTCCACGTTTCGCCGAGGTCATCGGAGTGGAAGACAGTGGGTCCCCAGTGTTCCGAGCGGACGCCCACCAGGATGCGGGTCCGGCCTTCGCGTGTGTCGATGGCGATGCTGGGGACCTCGCTCATGAGGAAATGCGGACCGGTCAGCGACCAGGTGCGGCGGTCCGGGCTGGTAGCCAGCCAGAGGCCTTTTTTGGTGCCGATCGCCAGGACATAACTTTCTGCGGTTGCCATGCCCTACATGCAACCACCGGGGTCCCGCGGCCGCAATGGTTTGCGGGGATTCAATCGACGAATTCGGACTGGATCTCCACGAAGTCCCAGTCCGCGGCACTGAGCACCCCGGTGGGCCGGTCCGGATGCGGGCCGCCGGCCTCCGCGATGCCCTGCAGAACCTGCAGCGGGAGTTCATCGGCGCGCAGGTTCTCCCGCAGCCACTCCTTGCTGGAAAGATCCAGGTCCAGCCACCACATATAGATGTCCACCGCCGCCACCTCTCCGTTGCCGTGCCCCTGTTTCCCGACGGTAAAGCCGGCGCCTGGGCCGGGCAAGGGCCACTGGTCCTGGGCGTTCGAGGGCGGGACCCGACCGGGCAGGAAGGCCCTAGCCCGGGCCGGAGGGCGCGAGCCACAATGGGGCATGCCCGCCGAGCCAACGGGCACCGCTCCGCTGGTGGTCGGCGTCCTCCCCGGCCAGCCTCCGGAGGTGCTCGAAACCGCCGCGACCCTGGCCACGCGCCTTGCCGCCCCGCTGGTTTGCGCCTTCGTGGACGAGGCCAGCTACCTCGTCGAGTGGGATCCGGCCCGCTCCGCCCACCGCCTTTCCCTCCATCCGGGCGCCGACAGCGCGGAAATCCTCGCCACCACGGAGCGGCTGCGCGCTGTTGTGGCCGACGTGTGCGAGGGCCGCGGTGTGGATTGGAGCCTGCGGACCCTTGCCGGGGATCCGGCCAGGGCCCTTGGCCGGCTGGCCGCCGACGCAGGCGCCGTAATGATCGTTGTGGGCACGCCGGCGCCTGGCCTGGGACACCGGCTCACCGCGGCCCTCAACGGCTCGGTGGCGGCGTGGCTCAGCCACCACCAGGAGCGCCCGGTCCTGATCGTTCCGGTGCGGGACGCCGCGCCCGGCCACCGCCACGGGGGCCCGTGAAGGCCCCGGAGAAAGTAAAGCGAAAGTAGTTATTCGAGGTGCTGGCGCATCGTCTCTACTGCCGAGTAAGGTTGTATCCGTAGGCGGGAAACCCCTACCCCATAAGCTGCTCCGGAGTGCGTATCCCCCAATAACGCACTCCGGAGCTCTTTAATTTCCGGGGACTTTCCGGCCGGCGCTCCGTCCCGGCAGACGGTTGCCTGATACCCCTAGGGGGTATATGTTGGTGGCATGAGCACGCCCGACCCCACCATCACCGAGCCGGAACAGGGTGCCGTCCCGCACCAGCACGGGTATACGGCCAACAAGGACGCGTACCTGAAACGGCTGAAGAGGATCGAGGGGCAGGTCCGCGGCATCGCCCGGATGGTCGATGAGGACAAGTACTGCATCGACGTCCTCACCCAGGTCGCTGCCGTCACGAAGGCCCTGCACGCGGTCAGCCTGGGGCTCGTCGAAGAGCACATCGGCCACTGCGTCGTGGGGGCGGCGGCAGAGCCGGATCCCGGGTTGCGGGCCGAGGCCATTGACCTCAAAGTCAAGGAGGCCACCGATGCCATCGGGCGCCTGCTGCGGTAGCGGCACCACCACCCACCACACCATCGGACTGGCGCACCCCGTCCAGTCCCGCACAGAGGAGGACCCCATGAGCACCGTTTCCACCATCGTCGAGGTATCCGGCATGACCTGCGGGCACTGCGTCTCTTCGGTCTCCGAGGAACTCGAGGCGCTGGCCGGCGTCGAAAGCGTCGACGTCGCCCTCAACGCCGGCGGCATCTCCACAGTCACCATCACCTCCGACAAAGCCCTGTCCGCCGCCGAAATCGGCGAGGCCGTCGCCGAGGCCGGGTACCTGGTGGTCGCAAACGAGGCCTGAGGCTGCCGGACCGAAAGGGACCACCGTGAGCAACGCCGAACTACTGGACGTGCCCGGATCCAGGGTGATCGAACTCGACATCGAGGGCATGACCTGCGCCTCCTGCGTCGGGCGCGTCGAACGGAAGCTCGGCAAGCTCGACGGCGTCCAGGCCGTGGTCAACCTGCCGCTGGAATCCGCCCGGGTCACCGTGCCGGACGCCATCTCGGATGACCAGATCACCGCAACCGTCAACGCCGCCGGCTACAAGGCAACTGTCCGGCCGCCACAGAAACCCGCCGCCACCGGCGGGGAGCCCGCCCCGGGCCACGCCGCGGCCCTCAAACCCCGGCTTGTTGCCGCGGCGGTCCTCACCGTCCCGGTCTTCGCCTTCTCCATGATCCCGGCCGCCCAGTTCCCGCACTGGGGCTGGGTCGCCGGCCTGCTGGCCCTGCCTGTGGTCACCTGGGCGGCATGGCCGTTCCACCGCGCCGCCGCAATCAATGCCCGGCACCTCGCGTCCACCATGGACACCCTGGTCTCGATCGGAGTGGCGGCCGCGTACCTCTTCTCGGCGTGGCAACTCATCGCCGATCCGCTCCTGACCGAGCACCCCGGCATGGAGGGCACGGGCTCTGCCGGGCTGTACTTTGAAGTCGCGTCCGTTGTCACCACCTTCCTGCTGCTCGGCCGCTACCTGGAGGCCAACGCCAAGCAGAAGGCCGGCGACGCACTCAGGGCCCTGCTGGACCTCGGCGCCAAGGAAGCCACCGTCCTCGCGGACGGTATGGAGTTCCAGGTCCCCGCGGACCGGCTCCGGACCGGCGACATCATTGTGGTCCGCCCGGGCGAGAAAATTGCCGCCGACGGTGTGGTCGTCGAAGGCTCCTCAGCGGTCGACGCCTCGCTGGTGACCGGGGAATCCGTTCCCGTCGAGGTCGGCCCGGACAGTCCTGTCACCGGCGCCACCATCAATACTGCGGGCCGGATCCTTGTCCGTGCGACGCGCGTCGGCGCCGACACCACCCTCGCCCACATGGGCCGGCTGGTGTCCCAGGCACAGTCCGGCAAGGCCCCTATCGCGCGTCTCGCAGACCGCATCAGCGCCGTATTCGTTCCCGTGGTTCTCGCCCTGGCCGTCGTCACGTTCGGGGCATGGCTGCTCGCGGCCGGCCCCAACATCAGCGGCACCGAACTGCGCGCCGCCTTTACGGCCGCCGTCGCCGTCCTGGTCATCGCCTGCCCCTGCGCCCTCGGCCTGGCCACACCGGTGGGGCTGCTCACCGGGACAGGCCGGGGCGCCCAGCTGGGCATCCTGATCAAGGGCCCGCAGGTCCTCGAGGACACCCGCACCGTGGACACTATCCTGCTGGACAAGACCGGCACCGTCACCTCGGGGCACCTGGCAGTTTCCGGCGTCACCCCCCTCGCCCCGTTCAGCGGGACGGACGTCCTGCGGCTCGGCGGCGCGGTGGAGGCCGCGTCCGAGCATCCGATCGCGCGAGCCATCGCCGCGGCGGCGCTCACCGCGGCTCAGGCGGACGACGACGACGCGCGGCTGCCCGCCGTCGCCGGTTTCCATTCAGCTCCCGGCGGCGGCGTCAGCGGCACCGTGGAGGGGCGGCGCATCACCGCGGGCCGCGCCGGCTGGCTGCGGGAAAACGGCGCCACCATTTCCGCAGCCCAGCAGGAGGCCCTGGCCGCCGCCGAACAGACCGGGGCGACCGCCATCTGGGTGGCCGTGGACGGCGCGCCTGCCGGAATTATCAGCCTGCGGGACACCCTCAAGCCGGGATCGGCGACAGCCATCGCCCGGCTTCGCGAACTGGGACTGCGGCCTGTCCTGCTGACCGGGGACAACGCCGCCGTGGCCGGCCAGGTGGCCGCCGCGGTCGGGATTGCGCCGGAGGACGTGTTTGCGGGGGTTTCACCGCAGGGCAAGGTGGACGCCGTGCGCACGCTGCAGGCCGGCGGCGCCACCGTGGCGATGGCAGGCGACGGCGTGAATGACGCTGCCGCGCTGGCCCAGGCGGACCTCGGCATCGCCATGGGATCGGGCACCGACGTCGCCATCGAAGCCGCGGACCTGACCGTGATGGGCAACGAACTGGGACAGGTCGCCCAGGCCATCGAGCTCTCCCGCCGGACTCTGGCCACCATCAAGACCAACCTTTTCTGGGCCTTCTTCTATAACGCCGTGGGCATCCCGGTCGCCGCGTTGGGGCTGCTCAACCCGATGATTGCAGGCGCGGCCATGGCGGCCAGTTCCGTCCTGGTGGTGGCCAACTCGCTGCGGCTGCGGCGGTTCGGCAGCTAAACAGGGGCGGCGGCGGGATGGGGAGTGCTGCCCATCGACAGTGTTTTCCGGGGCAGGGTAGGTTCTAGGTATTGGATCTTCCGGATCAGCCGGAGGCCGTTGGGGATGCCGACAGTGATCGGGTCCGGTGAACTAAGGAGATTGTCACATGGCTAT